>DAOTXW010000001.1:0-7610 GCA_034435035.1 Anaerolineae bacterium
CGGCCCGCCGCCCCTGCCCGCCGAGCCCCCGCCGCAGGACTTCACCTATTCCGCGCAGTGGCTGGAGTACCGCCCCGACCGCATCCGCGCCCGCGTCGAGGTCAGCGCCCCCGCCCTGGTCGTCTTCAGCGAAGTCTACTACCCCGGCTGGCAGGCAGCCGTGGACGGCCAGCCCGCCCGCCTCTGGCAGGCCAACATCGCCTTCCGCGGCGTCGTCGTCCAGCCCGGCACCCACGAGATCGCCATGGACTTCCGCCCCGCCAGCGCCGCCGCCGGCGCCCTGATCAGCGCCGCGGCCGCCGCCCTGTCCCTCGCCGCCGCCGGCTCGCTCGCCCTGCGCCGCCGGAGGTCATCCCCATGAAGGCGCTGTTCGAGCGCCTCCTGCGCTGGCCGGGCTGGCGGACGCACTGGCCCGCGCTGATCGGGCTGGCGCTGCTCACCGCGCTGATCAGCTATCCCCTGCCGCTGCACGTCTTCCGGAGCGCCTACGTCGGCGGGCGCAACGTCGATGTGTGGATGAAGCTGTGGGACAGCTGGTGGCTGGAGCAGGTGCTGCTGGCCGGGCAGCGCCCGTACTTCACGCCCTATTTCTTCCACCCGTTGGGGGCCGATCTGCGCTTCCACAGCATCAGCTGGACGACGGCGCTGGCCTGGCTGCCGCTGGCGCCGATCTTCGGCGACATCGGGGCCTACAACCTGGTCACGCTGCTGATCACGCTGGCCTGCGCGGCATCGGGCTATCTGCTGGGCTGGCGGCTGACCGGCAGCCGGACGCAGGCGTGGCTGGCAGGGGTGATCTTCGCCTTCACGCCGCTGCGCAACGGCTACAGCGGCCCGTGGCCCGATCTGTCCAACGCGCAGTGGATCGCGCTGGCCGGGCTGGCAGCCTGGCTGGCCGCCGAGCGCCGGCAGGCCCGCGATGCGGTCTGGGGCGCCGTCGTGGTGGCGCTCGCCGCCTGGACGAGTCTGTACATCATGGTGGTGCTGGCCCTGACTGTGTGCCTGCTGGTGGCGGCGCTGGCCCTGCAGGGGGGCCGCTGGCGCGACCCGGCCTTCCGGCGGACGATGGCGCTGCTGGCCGCCCTGAGCGCCCTGCTGCTGGTCCCGCGGCTGGTCCCGATCTTCCGCGATACCGCCGCGCTGGGCGGCGCGCTCCAGCTGGCCGGCGGCGCGATGGATGCGCTGGCCCCCCTGACGCCCAGCCGCTACCACGGCGTCTACTACCGGCTGCTGCCCTTCCTGCGGGACAGCAAACCCCAGTCCTTCTTCGTCGGCATCGTGCCGCTGGCGCTGGCGATCACCGCGCTGGCCGCCCGGCGGACGCGGCGGCAGGCGGCTCCCTGGGCGATCACCGGCGGCGTGTTCCTGCTGCTGGCGCTGGGGCCGGTCCTGACCGTCGGCGGCGTCGAGTACCCCGCCGTCCCGATGCCCGCCCGGCTGGCGCAGCTCCTGCCCTTCATCCGCGGCGTCGATCCGCAGATCCTCAGCCTGGGGATGGCCCTGCCGCTGGCCGCCCTGGCCGCGCTGGGGGCGGGGGTCTGGCTGGCGCGGTGGCGCGAGCGGCCCGCCCGGCAGTCCGCCGCGCTGGCGCTGGCGACCGCCGCCATCCTGTTTGACGCCTGGAGCGGGCGCTTCGCCCTGCAGGATACCCGCCCCTCGCCGTTCTACGCGCAGATCGCCGCCGAGCCGGGTGAGTTCGCGATCATCGACCTGCCGATGGGCCGCCAGCTTTCCAAGCGCTACATGTATTACCAGACGATCCACGGACGCCCGATCATCGAGGGCACGCCGGGCCGGGCCATGCCGGGCACGTATGCCTACTTCGACGGCAACCCGCTGCTGTACCGCTGGGTGCGCGAAAAGCCGCTCAACTGCCGCCGCGTGGACTACGCCGCCAATCTGCAGGCGCTGGCCGATGACGGCTTCCGCTACATCATCGTCCACCGCGACCCCGACGATGGGCACATCTGGGAGTTCCTGCCGTCCTACTTCACCGTCGAGCCGGTTTACCAGGATGACCAGTTGCTCGCTTACCGGATTGACGCTATGGTGGAGGGGCCGTCGCCGTGCGCCGGCGCCGCCGACGACGGCGGCTGAGAGTCGCTGACAGGGAGAGAAACATTGGGTGACCTGACGCCCGCGGGGCTGATCTCCCGCGCTATTGTCCTGCTGGTGGCGGTGGTAGTCCACGAGTTCGCGCACGCCTACGCGGCCTACACCCAGGGCGACGACACCGCCGAGCGCGCCGGGCGCATGACGCTCGACCCGCGCGCCAACGTCTACTGGCCGGGCTACCTGATCGGTGTGCTGTTCGGCTTCGCGGTGCTGGGGTCGGCCCCGGTCAACCCCTACCGGATGCGCAGCCCCCGGCTGGGGATGCTGATCGCGGTGGCGGCCGGGCCGGTCTCCAACCTGCTGCTGGCGGCGGTCTTCGCCCTGCCCTTCCGCTTCCGGCTGCTGATGCCCACCTTCGGCGGCAGCCTCGGCGGACTGCTGCCCACGCCGGAACGCCTGCTGACCGATATGGTATTCTTCAACATCCTGCTGTTTGTGTTCAACCTGCTGCCGCTGGCCCCGCTGGACGGCTGGACGGTGGCGCTTTCGGCGCTGCCGCCGCGGGCGGCCATCTGGTGGGAGCGCAGTCGCCAGCAGAGCACCTACGTCCTGCTGGGGCTGATCCTGCTGTCGTTCTTCAGCGGCAACCTGACGCGCATCTCGCCGGCGCTGGGCGTGATCAACGTGCTGGGCTGGCTGATCGGCGCGCCGACGACCTTCCTGTTCCGGCTGCTGATGGGGCTGTGATCGCGCGGGCGGGGGGCCGGCTGGTTCAGGGGCTGCGCGCCCTGTTTGCCTTCGCCACCCCGGTGGACGAGGCCGCGGCGCGGGCGGCGCTTTCCCCGGCGCTGTTCGCGCTGTTCAGGCGCATGGCCCGCAGCGAGCAGCTGCACAGCCTGCGCGTGATGCGCCGCCTGCAGGCCGCCGGCTGCCACGACCCCGATCTGCTGATCGCCGCCCTGCTGCACGACTGCGGCAAGTCCCGCTACGGCATGACGCTGCTGGGGCGGACGCTGGCGGTGCTGACGCGCCGGCTGCTGCCGCGCCGCTACCGCGCCTGGAGCCAGGGGCAGCCGCAGGGCTGGCGGCGCCCCTTTGTGATCACCGCCCAGCACCCGGCCTGGTCGGCGGAGGACATGCTGGCCGCCGGCGCCAGCCCGCGGGCCGCCTCGCTGGCCCGCCGCCACCAGGATCCCCTGCCGGAGGCTCCCCGCGACGAGGCCGACCGGCTGCTGGCGCTGCTGCAGGCCGCCGACGACCGGCACTAGGGGTTGCGCCGGGGCGGGGGCGCTACAGCTTGTCGGAGGCCCGCTCCTCCGCGTCCAGGATGCGCTGGTCGAGCGGGCGGGTGACGTGCCGGCCCGTCGCCAGCACCTGCCGGATCGACTTCACCAGCCGATCCAGATCGACCGGCTTCTTCAGGTACAGCGTGGCGCCGGCCTCGTAGCCCTGCAGCACTTCCTCTTTGCCGGCCCGCGCCGTCAGCATGATCACCGGCAGGCGGGTCGTGCCGGGCGTCGCCCGGATCTTCCGGCACACCTCCAGCCCGTCCATGTCCGGCAGCATCAGGTCGAGGATCACCGCCTGCGGTTTGTGGCGGGCGATGGCCTCCAGGCCCCCCTCGCCCGTCAGCGCCGTGGCGACGTCGAAATCAAACAGCTCCAGGAACATGCGGATCAGGTTGACCGTCTCCGGCTCGTCATCCACCAGCACCAGCCGGGGACGCTCCTGGCCCGCAAGCGGTGGCGCGTTCATGCGCTAGAGGGCCTTTTCGTAAACCCGGAAGGTCTTGTAGATGCGCCCGCCCATCATTTCGATGGAGCGGTTCATCATGTCATTGTTTTCCAGGATCCACGACATCTCGATGTCCGTATAGCCGCGGGGCAGGCCGCGCCTGAGCATCTCGTAGTACAGCAGCGCATCGACGCCGGTGCCGCGGTACTCCTCCAGCACGCCCAGCGCCCACACGCGGATGCTGCGCTCGCGGGCCGGGCGCACCTTCCAGTGCCACACGAAGCGCAGCAGCTGCACGATCTCCGGCTCGCCGGGGCGGCAGCGGGCCTGACGCAGCGGCTGGTAGATGTTCGGCAGCGGCACCCCGAAGGCCACCGGCCGGCCGGCCACCTCGACGAACAGCGTCACCGCCGGATCGACGAACGGCTTCAGATCGGCGGCCAGCTTGTCGATCTCGGCGTCGCTCAGGGGGATGAAGCCCCAGTTCTGCGCCCAGGCCTGGTTGTAGATCGTCTTGACGCGGTCGATCTCGTCGGCGAAGTGGCGCATATCCACCTCGCGCACGGTGAAGTGGCGGCGCTGGCGGATCTTCTCGATCACCCGCGTGAGCTTCTCCGGCAGCCGGTCGGCCCGGCGGCCGCCCCAGTCCTGCCCGTTGAAGTGCCAGCACCACAGGTCCATGGCTTTCTGGTAGCCGGCCGCCTCGACGAAGCCGCGGGAGTAGCGCGGCGCGTGCGAGGTGAGGATCATCTGCGGGTGCTCGTAGCCGTCCACCAGCAGGCCGATCTCGCTGTTGGTGCTGAAGGTGCCCGGCCCCATGATCTTCGTCATGCCGCGGGCGCGCACCCAGTCCTCGGCGGTCTTCAGCAGGGCGGCGGCGGCCCCGGCATCGTCCAGCAGCTCGAACTGGCCGAACCAGCCCGCCTGCTGCCGCTGGAAGTCGTTGTAGGCGTGGTTGATATGCGCGATGATCGTCCCGACCGGCGCCGCGCCGCGCCAGGCGACGAACTTCTGCAGGTCGATGTGCGCCAGCTCGACGTTGTGGCGCGGGTCGAAGAATTTGACGTGTTCGGCCCACAGGGGGGGCGTCCAGGCCGGATCGTCACGGTAGACAGCCCACGGCATCCGGAGGAAGGCCTGGTTCTCGGCCTCAGTGGTGACGGGGCGCACGGACAGGTCGCTCATGGGTCTCCTCGCGCGGGGCGGCGGGAGGGGCACCCCCCGCCAGATAGGGCTTCCATTATAGTGGGGATGCGCCGGGCCACCAAATTGTCGCCGGGAGGCGCCGGGGCGGGCATTGATCGCGGGGAAAATGGCCTTACAATGAAGGTATCGCGCCGCGCCCGACGCCTGACCCACCCCCGGAGGTCCCGATGGCTGAGCAGCCCGCTTCCTCAACCCACCCCCCGGTATTCGTCTCGCACGCCTGGGGCGATGACAAACCGTTCGTCGATCAGCTGTGCCGCGACCTGACCGCAGCGGGCATCCCCGTCTGGCAGGACGAACAGGACCTGCCCAGCGATGGCCCGCTGCGCGAGGAGCTGCGCAACGCCATCGACGGGGCTGACCGCTTCGTGCCGGTGATCGGCCCGCGGGCGCTGGAGCGCCCCAACGTGCAGCTGGAATGGAACCACGCCCGCGCCCAGTGCAAGACGGTGACGCCGATCCTGCGGCTGGGCGATGAGAGCCTGATCCCGGAGGACTGGCGCGGCACGGCAGGCGCGCTGTACTTCGATTTCCGCGCCGATCAGCCCGGCTACGAATACCCAGAGCGGCTGGCGGCGCTCATCAGGCGCCTGCGGGAGCCGGCCACCCGGGCCGGGCGGTTCCTCGGCGATGCCATCCTGCAGCCGCCCGTCGGGGCCATTACGCGGCGCGAGCTGGCGGCGCTGCAGCGGCTGCTGCGCCCCGACACCACCACCGCCGCCATCAGCGGGAGGCTGGGGGTGGGCGTCGAGACGGCGTCGGGCGGGCTGGGCAAGAGCGTGCTGGCGGCGCTGTTCGCGCGCGACTGCGCCACCCGCCGGGCCTTCCCCGACGGCGTGTTCTGGATCGATCTGGGCCGCAGGCCGGACGTGGCCGGCAAGCAGGCGCTGATCGGGCGCGAGTTCGGAGACGACCCGAAGGAGTACGTCAGCGAGGAGGCCGGCCGGAGCCGCCTGCAGCGGCTGCTGAGCGACCGGCGGGCGCTGTTCGTGCTGGACGACGTATGGGACTACCGGCACGCGGCGGCCCTGCTGGTGGAAGCCCCGCGCTGCCGCTGGCTGATCACCACCCGCAAAACCAGGCTGGCCACGGACCTGAACCTGGGGCCGGATCAGACGGTGGAGCTGGGCATTCTGAGCCCGGAGGAGGGCGTGGCGCTGATCGCCGGGCGGCTGGGGCTGGTTACCTCACCGCCGGGGGGTGAGGTCTGGCCCATCCTCCGTGACATCGTGGAGTTCCTGGGCGGGCACACGCAGGCCATCGCGCTGGCGGCCAGCTGGCTGCAGAAGCGCGGCGTGGGCAGAGCCGCCGACCTGCTGAGCCGCCTGCAGCAGCAGCAGGACAGCGACAACCCGTTCATCGACCTGATCATTGAGGTGGAGGACAAGGAGAAGAACCTGGAGCGGGCGCTGTGGCTGAGCTACGACGACCTGGCGCCCGACCCGGACCACCCGCGCCCCACCGATGGGCTGGACCTGCCGCGGCGCTTCCGGGCGCTGGGAGCGTTTGCGCCGGACGGGACGTTTGACACCGCCGCGGCGGCCGGGGTGTGGGGCGACGATGCGGGCACGCCGGGCGGACGGCGGGCCGCCGGGGAGGCGCTGGCGGCGCTGGTGGAAGCCTCCCTGCTGAGCGAGGCGGGCGCGGGGCGCTACAGCCAGCACGGGCTGCTGCGCGCCTACGCGCGGGCGCTGCTGCAGCGCGCCGGCGAGGAGGAGGCCGCCGCCGCGCGGCACTTCGCCCACTACGAGCGCGCCCACGGCGACTATGACGCCAACCAGGACCACCGCCTGAACCGCCACCCGCTGATCACCGCCGACTGGCAGAACGTGGGGGCGGCGCTGGACTGGGGGCTGGCCCACGAGCCGCGCCGGGCGTGCGACCTGACCGGGGCGCTGAACCACTACATGGACTTCCGCCAGCCGCACCGGGAGCGCCGCGACCGGCTGACGGCGGCGCGGGCGGCGGCGGAGCGGGCCGGGTATCCGCGGGGCGAGGCCAACATGCTGCTGGCGCTGGGCGACGTGCACTTGAGGCTCTCCGAACTGCCGGCGGCCCGCCAGCGCTACGAAGAGGCGCTGCCCCTCTACCGCGCCATCGGCGCCCGGCTGGGGGAAGCCAACTGCCTGAAGAGCCTGGGCGACGTGCATCGGATGCTGGGCGACCCGGAAGCCGCCGCCTCCTTCTTTCAGCAGGCGGCCGACCTCTACCATGCGATTGACTCTCCGCGCGACGAAGCGGTGATGAAGGTGATGTTCGCGCAGCTGCGGCTTGACCAGGCCCGGCCCCGCGAGGCCCTCCGGCTGATGTGGGAAGCGCTCCAGTACTTCCAGGGCCATAATCTGCCGGCGGATATCGGGGTGACGCAGCGCACCCTGCGCAAGATGCGCCCCCGGATCGAGGGGTTTGACGCCCTCTGGCGCGAGGTGACCGGGACGGACGTGCCGGACTGGGCGCTGCGCGCCCTGACCGATGAGCAGATCGGGCAGATCCTGAACAACACCGCCGCCGTCCTCGGCCCGGCGGCGGCGCAGAAAGCCGAATGGCGCGGCGCGCTGGCCGCCCTGGCCGACCAGGCCCGCGCCGCCGGCGACGCGGAGGCGGCGGGCTTCGCC
>DAOTXW010000002.1:0-49230 GCA_034435035.1 Anaerolineae bacterium
CCCGCCCGGCAGCTGGCCGTGCGGCGGCGGGCGCGGCGGCCGCCGGGGGAGCATCCGGCGCCGGCTTGAGCAGCAGGGGGCGGGCAGAAACGGCATCGGGGGGCGGGCCAGCCGGATGTTCCACTGGCCGGATGAAGCCCGGCGCCGCTGCCACCGGAAACGGGATGCGCGCGGCGCCCGCGCCCAGCTCGCTGGCCCGCGGAGGGGGAGCCGGCGCCGATACCCCCGGCGGCGGGGTCAGCCGCAGGCTGTCTGGATCGAGCGGCGGCGGCATCCACAGCAGCGGCAGGCTGATGGGCCCAGGCCGGAACGCGCGCGCCGCATCGATCGCCGGCAGCCGCAAATCCAGCGTCTCGATGCCAGCCGGCCCGCCGAAGGACAGCGGCAGCAGAAAGTGCGCCGAGAAGTCGGCGGGCGAGCCAGGCTCCTCCGCATCGACATCACTGGCAGGCCCCGCCTCCAGGTCATCATCGTCCGGCAGATCGAAGATCATGCGTTGGTCCGAATGCTCCCCAGCACGCTCCGCACAGCCTCGATGGCCGCGTCCACGCGTCCGGGCGTGATCCAGTAGTGCGTCACGGCGCGGAAGGTGCGCCGGTCGCGGAGGCTGATCTTGACGTTGTGCTCCCTCGCCAGCCGGTCATAGATGTCCCCGGTATCCAGCGGGATCGTCTCATCCAGCGAGAAGTACACCATGTTGGTCTGCACACGGCTCATATCGAGCGTGATGCCGGGGATCTGCGCCAGCCCCTCGGCCAGCCGGCAGGCGTTGGCATGATCCTCCGCCAGCCGCAGCGTCATCTTCTCGATGGCGATGAGGCCGGCCGCTGCCAGCACCCCGACCTGCCGCATGCCGCCGCCCAGCATCTTACGGATGCGCCGCGCCCGGTCGATGAAGTCCCGCGGGCCGCACAGCATCGCGCCCACCGGGGCGCACAGCCCCTTGGAGAGACAGAACGAGACGCTGTCCACCGGCCCGGTCAGCTCGCGCACATCCACCTGCAGGGCGGTCGCGGCGTTCCACAGCCGCGCCCCGTCCAGGTGCAGCTTCAGGCCGTATTCGTCGCACAGCGCCCGCACCGAGCGCGTATAGGCGGGGGTGATCGGCAGCCCGCCCATCAGGTTGACGGTGTTTTCCAGGGCCACCAGCTGCGTGATCGGGTTGTGGACGTCGCCGGGGTCGCGCACGGCCTCGCGGATGTCGTCCAGCGCCAGCGTGCCGTCCGGCTGCACCGGCAGCGTCGCCGGGTGGACGCCGCCCAGCGCCGCCGCCCCGCCCACCTCGTCCTGAAAGATGTGCACCTGCCGGCCGATGATCATCTCGCCGCCGCGCTGGCAGTGCGTCAGGATGGCGATCAGGTTGCCCTGCGTCCCGCTGGAGACGAACAGGGCGGCTTCCTTGCCGGTGCGTTCGGCGGCCAGCGCCTCCAGCCGGTTCACGGTGGGATCGTCGCCAAACACATCATCGCCCACCGGGGCGCGGGCCATCGCCTCGCGCATCTCCGGCGTGGGCCAGGTGACGGTATCGCTGCGCAGGTCTATACAGTCCATGGAGGGGATTCCTCAGCGGTGCAGGGCGCTGCCGGTATTATAGCAGAACGGCGGCTGCTCCAGCCGCCGCTCCGTTGATCGCACCGGACCCCGCCCTAGTACTTGCGCACCAGAGCGCGGTAGGCAGTAGGCTGGCGAGCCTGAATAGTCTGGCGCTCCTCGCGGTGCTTCTTCACCTCGTCCAGGTCGATGCGCGCCACCACGAAGCCCTCCAGCGGTCGCATCGCCGGCTTCTTGTCCCGGTCGCGGGCGGCCGCCGCGTCCTTCTCCTCGGACTCCTGGCCCGCGTCCGCCGGTTTGGCTTCCGGCCTGGCCGGTTTCTTCTCCGGGACCGGCTCCTCGCCCGGCAGCGAAGCATGCACCCGCCCCCGCGGCCCCACGATCGCGCTCTCCCCCCCGAAGCTCAGCGTCACGTCCGTGCCGACGCGGTTCGCCCCGGCCATGAAGACCGCGTTCTCATAGGCCCGCGCCTTCAGATACGTCTTCCACTCGTCAACTTCGTCCCGCTCCCAGCTTCCCAGCGCGCACAGCAGCTCCGCGCCGTCCAGCACCAGGCTGCGGGCCACCTCCGGGAACGCGATATCCCAGCCCAGCATCAGCCCCACCAGCCCGAACTCCGTCTCGAACACCGGCAGCCGGTAGCCCTCGCGGAACGCCATCCGCTCCTCGCCCTTCAGATGCGTCTTGCGGTACTCCCCGATCAGCTCCCCGTCCGGGCCGATCAGCACCGCCGCATCGTACAGCACGCTCTCGACGCGCTCCTTGGCGACCATCCCGAAGGCGATGTAGACGCCCATCTGCTGGGCGCGCTGCCCCAGCAGGTTGACGGTGGGGCCGGGGATCACCTGCGCCACCTGTGTAAACTTGACGCCCAGCTCGTAGCCACTGGTGATGAGCTCGGGAAAGACGATCAGATCGACCTTCTGCTGGGTGGCGATCTTGGAGACAAAGTCGGACATCTTCACCAGATTGTCCTCGATCTCCCCCAGATCCGGCTTCATCTGCACAGTGGCAACGGTGATTTCGCGCATAGAATCTCCTTCTTCCGTGAGAAAACTCCGGGAACTGTAGCCAGATCACCCGGGTGTGTCAAATCCCCGCAGAGGTCAATCAAACAGCAGGGCACAGGTCGTACTGCTGACCTGTGCCCTGCTAGCCCCGCCCGGCGGGGGGTTATCCCTGTGTCAGCATCTCCAGGAACTCCACGTTCGATTCGGTGCGCCGCAGCTGGTCGATGATCGCCTCCGTGGCGGCCGTGATGTCCATCCCGGCCCCGTTCGGCGGTGCGCCCAGCATGTGGCCCAGCATCCGGCGCATCAGCCACACCCGCTGCAGGATGTCCGGCCCCAGCAGCAGCTCCTCACGCCGCGTGCTGGAGCGCTCGATGTCGAAGGCCGGGAAGATGCGGCGCTCCTGCAGCTTGCGCGACAGGTGCAGCTCCATGTTGCCCGTGCCCTTGAACTCCTCGTAGATCACATCATCCATCCGCGAGCCGGTATCGACCAGGCAGGTGGCGATGATCGTCAGCGACCCGCCTTCCTCGATGTTGCGGGCCGCCCCGAAAAACCGCTTGGGCGGGTACAGGGCGCTCGGATCCAGGCCGCCCGACAGCGTGCGCCCGCTCGGCGGCACCACCAGGTTGTACGCCCGCGCCAGCCGCGTGATGCTGTCCATCAGGATCACCACGTCCTTGTGGCTTTCCACCAGCCGCTTGGCGCGTTCCAGCGCCATCTCGCTGACGCGCACCTGGCTCGTCCAGGTCTCGTCGAAGGTCGAGGCGATCACCTCCGCCTCCACCGAGCGATCCATGTCCGTCACTTCCTCCGGGCGCTCGCCGATCAGCAGCACCATCAGATGCACTTCCGGGTAATTCTGGCTGATGGCGTTGGCGATCTCCTTCAGCACGGTTGTCTTACCGGCCTTGGGCGGCGAGACGATCAGCCCGCGCTGTCCGCGCCCGATCGGCGACACCAGGTTGATCATGCGGGTGGAAAGGACACGCGCACTGGTCTCCAGGTCAAAGCGGCGTTCGGGGAAGATCGGTGTCAGCTGGTCGAAGCTCGGGCGGCGCTTGGCCACCTCCGGGTCCAGCCCGTTCACCGCCTCGACGCGCAGCAGCCCGTAGTATTTCTCGGTGTCTTTGGGAGGCCGCACCTGACCGATCACCATGTCGCCTGTCCGCAGATCGAAGCGCTTGATCTGCGTCTGGCTCACATAGATGTCGTCCGGGCCGGGCAGGTAGTGATCTGAGCGCAGGAACCCGATGCCGTCCTCGATCACCTCCAGCACGCCGCCGCGCAGTTCGTGCCCCTGCTGCTCGGCCTTATGCCGCAGCAGCGACAGGATGAGGTCCTGCTTCTTGAGCCGCGTATAGCGGTCGATACCCGCGTCACGGCCCAGTTCGCGGAGCTGGGTGAGCGACATCTCCTCCAGGTCGGCAATATTCATATCCATGACCGATCGTCCTGTGAATTCCTCGGATAAGGGCTGGCTGTTGTTCATGATGACAGTTAATTTCTCTGGAGAACGACATCGCTGGCCCGTTCCAGGGCCGCGATCTCGTCAGGAGTCAGGGTCCAACCCAGCGCCCCGGCGTTGTCGGCCGCCTGGCGTCCATTCTTGGCGCCGGGGATGGGCACAGCACCTTTGGATATCACCCAGTTGAGTGCGACCTGCGCCGCGGTACGTCCGGCCCCGTTAACCCGGTGACCGGCGCCGATCTCGCCCAGCAGACCGATCAGTGCCGGCAAACGTTCCAGCAGCGCGGCGTTGTAGCGGCTCCGCCGCATGCCCGGCGGGGGATTCTGCAGGGTGTATTTGCCGGTCAGCAGCCCCATCGCCAGCGGGCTGTACGCGATCAGCGTGACGCCCAGCTCGCGGCAGGCATCCAGCACGCCATTGCGCTCCGGGGCGCGCTGCAGCAGACTGTATTCCACCTGATTGGCGCTCAGGGGGATGCCGCGCGCGGCCAGCGCCGCATGCGCCCGGCGCATCAGCGCCGCGTCGAAGTTCGAGACACCCACCAGCCGGGTCAACCCCATCTCGGCGACGTCGGCCAGGCCCTCCACCCAGCTCATGGCCGGAACCGGCGGCCACGGCCAGTGGATCAGGTACAGGTCCACCTGCTTCAGCCCCAGCCGTCTCAGGCTGGCCCGGAGCGCCGCCCGCATCTGGCTCCGGGCGATCCGCCACGGGTAAGGGAAGAACTTGGTCGTCACCACCGGGCGGATGGCGCTGCCCGCCAGCAGCCGGCTCAGCAGCCGCTCGGACTGGCCGAATCCGTAAACTTCGGCGGTATCGATGAAGGTGATCCCGGCAGCCAGCGACGTCTCATAAGCCTGCGCGACCTCGGCGGCGCCGTACCCATCCCCGTAGCCCCAGAAAAACCGGTCCCCCCACGACCAGGCTCCCAGGCCCAGTGGGCTGATGGTGATCTCGCTGCGGCCCAGCGGCACTGTGGAAAATGCTGAATCAGTCATCCGGCATACCTGTACTTTTGTCCTGTGAATCCACACCGCGCTCGCAGGCTGTTTGCGATCGGGAAGAAGCGATCGGTGCGGGACACCCTCAGGTGAAAGCTGCCGGGCGCCGCAGCGCCGCGGGGCAGCAGCACAATCCAGAATAACCAGGCCGGCTCATCACTAAAGAGCCAGGTTTCCCGCACCGCCGGGCGGGCACAGTGTGAGCTCAGGGGCAGGAGTGTTGTGAAAATGGGATACACACCTACGGCGCCGGGGTTAGCCAGCGGGCGGCCAGGTGCTGTTACTGTATAACCATGTATGCGGGAATGTCAAACTGCGTGTCAGTATAACATGGCTGCCGGGCAGCGTCAATTCCAGCGCGAAGGGGGTATTTCAAGACAGGAGGCGCAGGGCGCGTGGCGATTCGCGCCGTCCCGCCTGTGGTATACTCCGCCCGAACTGCTGCTCTGCCTTCGCCCGGACAAGCGCCATGATCACCGTTGTGCTGCCTGCTTACAATGAAGAAGAGGCGCTGCCTCCCCTGCTGGATGCCATTGCGGCGGTGCGCCGCGAGTCTCTGCCCGACCTGCGCGTGATCGTGGTGGACGACGGCAGCACCGACTCCACCGCCGACGTGGTGCAGCGGATCGCGCAGAACGCCTCCTGGCTGAGCCTGGCCCGCCACGAGCGCAACCGCGGCCTGAGCGCCGCCATCCAGACCGGCTTCCGCGCAGCGCTGGACGACGCGCACCCCGACGATGTGATCGTGACGCTCGACGCCGACAACACGCAGCCCCCTGAAGTGATGGTGCAGATGGTCGAGCGCATCCGCGCCGGGGATGATGTGGTAGTGGCCTCGCGCTTCCGCGCCGGCGCACAGGTCCACGGCGTCCCGCTGATGCGGCGGCTGTACAGCTTCGTCATGAGCGTGCTGTTCCAGGCCGCCTTCCCGGTGCGCGGCGTGCGTGATTATTCGTGCGGCTACCGCGCTTACCGGGCGGGCCTGCTCCAGCGTGCCTACGACACCTACGGCGACCGCTTCATCACCGAGCAGGGCTTCGCCTGCATGGTCGAGATCCTGTTCCAGCTCAGCCACCTCACGCCGGTGACCTTCAGCGAAGTCCCGTTCGTGCTGCGCTACGATCTGAAGCCCACCGAGACCAAGATGCGGGTGCTGCGCAACATCAAGGACACGCTGCGGGTGGCGCTGCGTCACCGCTTCGCCCGCAGTTGACAGCGCCGCCGGGGGCTGCTATCATCCCGCTCACAACTGAACCACACATCGACTGAGACCTGGAAGAGTACGCGCCGAAGCGGTGTTCAGAGAACCGCCGGCAGCTGCGAAGGCGGCACAGGCGCCGGCGCGGAATGGGCCAGCGAGTCGTGCGGGCGAACGGCCCCGGCCCGGTAGCCCACACCGGAACGCGCACCGTTATCACAGCGCAGGGTATCGCGCCGCACCGGCTGGCGCTGTGCCCGGCAGAGTGAAGCCCCGGCCTGCCGGCGGCTTAATCAGGGTGGCACCACGGGAGTCCCTTCTCGTCCTTGACGGGAAGGGACTTTTGTATTTCCGGGGAGGAGAGCTACCATGACCGACATTCAGCGGGCGATCGAGATTCTGAGCCGCTTCGGACACCTGCAGGACTTCGAGGCGGAAGCCGTGATGAACCAGATCATGAGCGGCGGGGCCACCGACGCCCAGATCGGCGCCTACCTGATGGCGCTGCGAATGAAGGGGGAAACGCGCAGCGAGATTCTGGGCAGCGCCCGCGCCATGCGGGCCAACGCCCACGCCGTCCCAACCGGCGCCGACGGCGATCTGCTGGATACCTGCGGCACCGGCGGCGACAAATCCGGCACATTCAACATCAGCACGACAGTCGCCTTCGTGGCCGCCGGGGCCGGCGTCCGGGTCGCCAAGCACGGCAACCGGGCCGCCAGCAGCCGCTGCGGCAGCGCCGACGTGCTGGCCGAGCTGGGCGTCAACCTCGATCTCAGCCCGGAACAGGCAGGCCGCTGCATCGATGAGGTGGGCATCGGCTTCCTGTTCGCGCCCCGGCTGCACCCGGCCATGAAGCACGCCATCGGGCCGCGCCGCGAGATGGCGCTGCGGACGATCTTCAACATCCTGGGGCCGCTGACTAACCCCGCCGGGGCGCAGCGGCAGCTGATGGGCGTGTTCGCCGCCGACCTGACCGATCTGCTGGCGCACGTGCTCATGGAGCTGGGCTCGCGGGGGGCGGTAGTGGTCAGCGGCTACGGCGGGCTGGATGAGCTGACCACCACTGGCCCCAACCATATCAGCCACTTCGATGGGCAGGCCGTCCGCACCTACGATCTGGACCCGCGCGACCTGGGCTTCCGCGGCGCGCACATCTCCGAGCTGCTGGGCGGCGACCCGCCCCAGAACGCGGCCATCCTGCGCGGCATCCTGACGGGAGAGCTGCAGAACGGCAAGCGCGATGTGGTGCTGCTCAACACCGGAGCGGCGCTGCTGGCGGCTGGCAAGGCCGCCGACCTGCCCGACGGGATCCGGCTGGCCGCCGAGTCGATCGACAGCGGCGCGGCGCTGGCCCGGCTGGATGCGCTGATTCGCTTCAGCCATGAGGTCGCCCACTGATGACCGGCTTCACCCGCACCGGCACCATCCTGGACGAGATCGTGACGCACAAGGCTGCGGAGGTCGCCGGGCAGGCCCGGCGCGTCCCCCTGGCGCAGGTGGAAGAAGCAGTCAGGCTCGCGCCGCCGCCCCGCGACCTGGCCGCCGCGCTGCGCCGGGAGTCGATCGCCCTGATCGCAGAAGTCAAGCATGCGTCCCCCAGCCGGGGTGTGCTGATCGACCCATTCGACCCAGTGGCGCTCGCCCGCGCCTACGGGCAGGGCGGCGCGGCGGCCATCTCGGTGCTGACCGACGAGCGCTTCTTCCAGGGACGCCTTGACCATCTGAAAGCAGTGAGACAGGCGGTTGAGGCGCCGGTTCTGCGCAAAGACTTCATCATCGATCCTTACCAGGTCGTTGAAGGGCGCGCAGCCGGCGCGGACGCCCTGCTGCTGATCGCCGCCGTGCTGGGCGATGCCCGGCTGGCTGAACTGCACGGCCTGATCACCGCGCTGGGCATGTCCGCGCTGGTGGAAGTGCATACCGGGGCCGAGATGGCGCGCGCGCTGGCGGTGGGGGCTGTCCTGGTCGGCATCAACAACCGCGATCTGCGAACGTTCGAGGTGGACCTTGAAACCACCGTCCGGCTGGCCCGGCTGGCGCCGCCCGGCGTGACACTGGTGGCCGAAAGCGGCATCCACACCGCCGAGGATGTGCGCCGCATGGGCGAGGTGGGCGTGCACGCCGTCCTGGTGGGCGAGGCGCTGGTAAGCGCCGGCCCGGCACTGCCGGAACGCCTGCGGGCTTTCAGCAGCCAGCCGCGCCCCGGAGGCGGGGCATGATCTGCATCAAGGTCTGCGGCATCACCGTGCTGGAGGACGCGCTGGCGGCCCATGCAGCCGGGGCGGACATGCTGGGCCTCAACTTCTACCCGGCCAGTCCGCGCGCGATCGCCTGGCCGGCAGCGCAGACGTTGACGGCGGCGCTGCGTGCTGAACTGAGCGCAGCCTGCCCTCTGCTGGTCGGCGTGTTTGTCAACGAAAGCTGGGAGACCCTCACTGCGGTGAAGATGTTTGTGGGGCTTGATCTGATCCAGCTCAGTGGCGACGAGCCCGCCGATCTGCTGGCCCGGCTGGGCGGCAGTGCCGTCAAGGCCATCCGGCCCCGGAACATCGCTGAAGCGCTGCGGCAGTCCGGAGAGTATGCCCCGCACGGCCCATCCGACCGGCGCCTGCCGTCGCTGCTGCTGGATGCCTATCATCCCGCGCTGTACGGCGGCACCGGCGAGCCGGCCAACACCCGGGTGGCGCTGGCGCTGCGCGAGCGCGTGCCTCGCCTGATGCTGGCCGGCGGCCTGACACCGGACAACGTGGCCGGGCGCGTGCAGGCGATCCGTCCGTGGGGCGTGGATGTGGCGGGAGGCGTGGAGGGCGCCATGCCGGGCCGCAAAGATGCCGGCAAGATGCGAGCGTTCGTCCAGGCGGCGCGGGCTGCTTCCCGCTGAACGGACCGGCGCTATGCTGCCGGCCCGTTCGATCTCCGGCAAAACAGAAGCGCGATGACTGCCCTTTTCTGGCAGCTCAGCCGGAAGCGCCGCGCGGCTCTGCCGGCAATGGTATGATTATCCTGATGAATCGCTGAGCGAGACCCATGACATCGACACTGCCTGATTCCCGCGGCTACTTCGGCGCCTACGGCGGGCGCTTCGTCCCCGAGACACTGATCCCCGCGCTGGATGCGCTGGAGGCGGCCTACCACGCCGCGCTGGCCGATCCGGCCTTTGGCCAGCAGCTCGCCGATCTGCAGCGCACCTACACGGGCCGCCCGACGCCGATCACCTATGCCGCCCGGCTGTCCGATCATCTCGGCGGGGCGCGCATCTACCTCAAGCGCGAGGACCTGGCGCACACCGGAGCGCACAAGATCAACAATGCGCTGGGGCAGGCGCTGCTGGCCCGGCGCATGGGCAAACAGCGCATCGTGGCCGAGACCGGCGCGGGCCAGCACGGAGTTGCCAGCGCCACCGCCTGCGCGCTGCTGGGGCTGGACTGCCAGGTCTATATGGGCCGCGTCGATATGGCCCGCCAGCAGCCCAACGTCTTCCGGATGCAGCTGCTGGGCGCGGAGGTGATCGCCGTGGACAGCGGCAGCCGGACGCTCAAGGATGCCATCAACGAGGCCATCCGGGACTGGGTGACGAACGTCGAAACGACACACTACCTGCTCGGCTCGGCGCTGGGGCCGCATCCCTACCCGCTGATCGTCCGCGACTTTCAGAGCGTAATCGGCCTTGAGGCGCGGTCGCAGATGCTGGAAGCCGTTGGCCGCCTGCCCGATGCCTGCATCGCGTGCGTGGGGGGCGGCAGCAACGCCATCGGCCTGTTTCATGCTTTCCGGGATGACGAAGCGGTGGCACTGATCGGCGTCGAAGCCGGCGGGCGCGGGATCGCCTCCGGGCAGCATGCCGCCCGCTTCGCCGATCCGGCGCTCGGGCGGCCCGGCGTCCTGCACGGGACGCGCTCCTACGTGCTGCAGGACGCCGACGGGCAGATCGCGCTCACGCACAGCGTCTCGGCGGGCCTGGACTACGCCTCGGTCGGCCCGGAGCATGCCTATCTGCGCGAGGCCGAGCGCGCCTTCTACACCTCGGCCACCGACGCCGAGGCGCTGGCCGCCTTCCATCTGCTGAGCCGGCTGGAGGGCATCATCCCCGCGCTGGAGAGCGCCCACGCCATCGCCGAGGCCATCCGGCGGGCGCCCACCCTGCCCCGCAGCGCGATCCTGCTGGTCAATCTGTCGGGCCGGGGGGATAAAGATCTGGACACCGTGATGCGCGAATCCGGAGCTGAGCCATGACGGCGCCGGGCCGGCCGGAGTCCGGCCGCGAGGCTATCGCGGCGATGTTCGCCGCTGCGCGGGCACGGGGGCACGCCGCTTTCCTGCCTTACTACCCCATCGGCTACCCGACCTATGAAGAGTCGCTGGACGTGATCGCGGCGCTGGCAGCGGCGGGCGCGGACGGCTTCGAGATCGGCATCCCGTTCAGCGATCCGCTGGCCGACGGCCCGACCATCCAGGCCGCCACACAGACGGCGCTGGAGAACGGCGTCACCGTCCAGACCTGCCTCGATGCCGTGGCGGCTCTGCGTGCGCGGGGTATCGGCCAGCCGATGCTGCTGATGGGGTATCTCAATCCGCTGCTGGCCTATGGCCCGGAGCGCCTGGTCCGCGCCGCCCGGCAGGCGGGGGCCGATGGCCTGATCATCCCCGACCTGCCGCCCGAAGAGGCTGCGCGGTTCGCCCCGGCCTGCGCCGAAGCCGGCCTGGCGCTGGTGTTCTTCGCCGCGCCAACCAGCACGCCGGAGCGCATCGCCCTGGCAGCCCGGCAGGCCACCGGCTTCCTGTACGCGGTGTCGCTCACCGGCGTCACCGGCGCCCGCGCCGATCTGCCGCCGGGGCTGGGCGAGTTCATCGCCCGGGTGCGCGCCAGCACCGACCTGCCGCTGGTGCTGGGGTTCGGCATCAGCACGCCCGATCAGGCCCGGCTGATGGATGGGCTGGTCGATGGCTTCATCGTCGGCAGCGCGCGGGTGCGCGCCGCCGGCGGGGGGGTAGAATCGGCGCGGGCGCTGGCTGCCAGCCTGCGGGCTGCGCCGTGATCCTTCCCCACACCCGGAGGACGCTCGATGGCCGATCCGACCCCGACCCCGTTCCTGGACTCCCTGCTGGCGCTGCCCACCTGCTATTCGCCCAAGCCCTCGCCGGATGGGCGGTGGGTGGCTTTTGAGTGGTACCGGGTGCATGAGAACATGGATGTGTTCCTCGTCCCCGCGGATGGCTCGGCGCCGCCCGTGGCGCTCACCCATACCCCGGAGCTGACCGAGCTGGTGAGCTGGACGCCCGACTCGCGGGCGGTGATCGTGCAGGAAGATCACGACGGCGATGAGCGGGCGCGGCTGTTCCGCGTCGCTATTGATGCGCCGGGCGTGATGATCCCGCTGACGGAGGATCGCCCGCCCTACTTCCTGCGCGGCGGCGATCTGCACCCCAACGGACGCGACCTGTTCTACGCGATGAACTACGACACGGCAGCCGGGCAGGTCACTGAACCGCCGTGGATCTACCGGCATGATCTGGAGACGGGTCAGCGCGTCCCGCTGGCCCGGGCCGCTCGCCCATCTTACACCATCCCCCGTCTCAATCGGCAGGGGACGCATGTGCTCTACCAGCGGCGCGACCGCCACCCCGCCGGCATACAGATCTGGCTGGTGGATGTAGAGGGGCAGCAGGACCGCGAGATCCTGCACTTTGGCGACGCGGTCAAGGTCATCACCGCCCTGTGGCTGCCGGACGGGCAGCGCATCGCCTTTCTGAGCGAGGCGACGGCCATCGGCCGGGCGCAGGATCATATCAGCCTGGGCCTGTACCACCTGGCTGACGGCGCGATCCGCTGGCTGATCGACGATCCCACCCGGACGCTGGAGGGAATCACCATCAGCCCGGACGGGCTGATCGTCGTCGATGAGGTCCGGGGCGCCCGCCATCACACCTCCAGGCTGGACCCGGACAGCGAGCAGGAGACGGCCTTTCTGCCCATCGACGGCAACCTGATCCCCTTTGCCCGCACACCGGATGACCGCTGGCTGGCCGAATACGACTCATCGTCGTGGCCGCAGGAGATCGTCAGCTTCAGCGGCGAGCCGCGCTCGCCGGGCGACCTGCGCTCGCTGACGCAGGTCTGGGAGCGCACCCCCCTGCGCCGGGGCGATCTGGCGCCGGCGGAGGATTTCCGCTGGCGGTCAGCGGATGGACTGGAGATCCAGGGCTGGCTGTACCGTGCCAGCCCTAATCCACGCCGCGCCATTCTGTACATTCACGGCGGCCCCACCTGGCACTCGGAAGATCGCATTAATCCGCAGATCCAGTATCTCGTCTCGCAGGGCTTCAATGTGCTGGACGTGAACTACCGGGGCAGCACCGGCTTCGGCAAGCCCTTCCGGCTGGCGATCAAGGCCGACGGCTGGGGCGGGCGTGAGCAGGACGACATCGCGGCCGGGGCCAGCGCCCTGATCGCCGCGGGGCTGGCCGATCCGGGCCGGGTGGGCATCACCGGCACCTCCTACGGCGGCTACAGCGCCTGGTGCGCCATCACCCGGCAGCCGCCGGAGATCATCGGGGCCGCCGCGCCGATCTGCGGCATGACCGATCTGGTGGTCGATTACGAAACAACCCGCCCCGATCTGCGCCCCCTGAGCGAGGAAATGATGGGCGGCTCCCCCGCGCAGGTCCCTGATCGCTACCGGGAACGCTCGCCGATCCACTTCGTGCAGGACATCCGGGGAAGTCTGCTGATCGTGCAGGGTGCGATGGATCCCAACGTCACGCCGCAGAATGTCACCGATGTGGTCGAGCGCCTGAAGGCGCACGGCATCGCCTACGACCTGCTGGTATTTGAGGACGAGGGGCACGGGATCGTCAAGCCGACCAACCAGCGCCGCCTGTACACCGCGCTGGCCGGGTTCTTCGATTCGGCGCTGCGCTGAGGTTGCAGGCGCCGGGACGCGCCGCTATCTTCAGCATGCATACTCTGCAAGGAGGCGGGACCTGATGAGCGTTCCACCGGCCATCGGCGAGATGGCACCCGACTTTGAGGCGGTGACGGATACCGGCGAGACCGTGCGCCTGAGCGACTACCGCGGCCAGCGGGTCGTGCTGTACTTCTACCCCAAAGATGATACGCCGGGCTGCACCACGCAGTCCTGCGGGTTCCGCGATCACTACCCCGAGATCGTGGAGAAGAATGCTGTCGTGCTGGGAGTCAGCCCGGACAGCGCCGCGAGCCACCGCCAGTTCAAGAGCAAGTTCTCTCTGCCCTTCACGCTGCTGGTGGATGCCGATCACCGCATCGCCGAGCAGTACGGCACCTGGGGCGAGAAGTCCATGATGGGCAAGAAGTACATGGGCATCATCCGCAGCCACTTCGTGATCGACGAACAGGGCCGCATCGCTGACGCTCATGTGAAGGTCAGCCCGAACGACAGCGTCGCTCTGGCCCTCAAGGCGCTGGGCTAGGCCGCGATCAGCCCAGGCCGGCGGCCAGCCTCTCCAGCCCGCCGGGGATGTCGCTGCCCAGATGGACGTGCAGCACGCGCCGTCCGGCGGCTTCCAGCGCGTCCCGGTCGCCGAGCGCCTGCGCCAGCGCCAGCACGCCGTAGGTCATCGAAGACCGGTCGGACCCGGCCTCATCGGGGATCGGCAGGTCGCGCGGGTGATCGGCGGTCAGCAGCAGGAAGCGCCCGCGCCCGGCATCGCCTTTGTGCAGCTGTCCGGTTGAATGCAGATAGCGCGGCCCGTAGCCGACAGTCACTGCCAGCCGGGCCGCATCGCGGATGGCATGCCGCAGTTCCTGGAGGCGGACACTGGTCAGCAGGTCGGGCTTGAGAAACGCCTGGATCGCCAGATAGCCGCCAGGCTCCAGGCCGGCGATCAGTGCCGCCAGCGCGGCCCCATCCGGCGGAGTCGGGTCGCCGGCGGGGAACTGCCCGGTCTGCTGGTAGGCCGCCACCATCGCCGTCGCCCGCTTCTTGGCCGATTCTACATCCGGCTGGTCGAACGGGTTGATCCCCAGCAGGTGGCTCGCCACCGCCGTTGCCATCTCCCACAGGAAGAACTGCCCGCCGAGGTCATACGCGTCGTCCAGCCGGATGCGGATGACGGGGTGGCCGGCCGCCTGCAGGGCGGCGATTGCCTCTTCGTCGGCGCGATCGCCACCCAGCTGGATGCGGACAAAAACCCGGTCGGGGCCGTAGACTCCCGGCTCGCCGGGCGCCTCGCCCACCACGGGCAGGATGCCGACGCCCTCCTTGCCCGTGCTTTCAGCGATCAGCTGCTCCGCCCAGTCGCCAAAGCTCTCGATGCCCGGCGGCAGGATCAGGGTGAGCTTGTCGCGCCCGGCCCGGGCCAGCACACCCAGCGCCGCGCCGAGCCAGGCCCCCGGATTGTCCGGCGCAGGGACATCCGGCCCGCAGGCCGCCGCCATCGCCGCCGCCCGATCCAGCAGCATGGGCACATCGGCGCCCGCCAGCACTGCCGGCACGATGCCGAAGAAGGAGAGCGCCGAGTAGCGCCCGCCGATATGAGGGTTGTTCAGGAAGGTGGCCCGGAAGCCGATCTGTTCGCCCAGCCCGGCCAGGTAGCTGCCGCGGTCGGTGATGGCCATGAAATGATCACCGGCTCGCCGGCGACCGACCTTTTCGGCCACCTGATTGTAGAAGGTCTTGAAGAACGAAAGCATCTCGACGGTAGTGCCGGATTTGCTCGATACGATGTAGAGGGTCTTTCGGGGATCGTGCGCCTCCAGGGCCGACAGCACCGCGCCCGGATCGGTGCTGTCCAGCACGGCCAGACTCAGCCCGGCTTTTCCCCCAAAGATCCGGCCGAACAGCTCCGGCGCCAGGCTGGACCCGCCCATGCCGAGCAGCAGCACCCGCCGATAGCCGGCGTCACGGACGGCCCGCAGCTCGCGGATCATGTCGCGGATGTTGACACGCACCTGATCGGCGATGACCAGCCAGTCCAGCCGGTTGGCGATCTCGGCAGGCTCCGGCTTCCAGACGGTGTGATCCTTCTGCCAGATGCGGCGGGGGATGTCGCGGTGGGCCATCTCGGCCAGCGCGGACTCCACAGCCCCGCCATAGTCGCCGAGGTGAGCGGACAGATCGGGTTGGGTCATGGCGGCTCTGCTCTCCTGTGTGCGCCCTGTGGATACACCTTTCCTGCGCAAAGATCAAGCGGGCGGGCAGCAAAAAGGGGCGGCCTGCGCCGCCCCCGCCTCACCGGCCCCGGTCAGTTCCGGGGGTTTCGGGGGAACCAGGGGATGAAGGCGCTCGTGCGCTCGATGTAGTCCCGGTACTGGGGCTTCTCCACCGCCAGCGTCTTTTCTAACAGTGCCACCCCTGAGACTCGCACCAGCAGGAACGTCATCATCAGCGGCGCGTACAGCGTGAGGAAGCCCAGCGGCGTCCCCAGGGCGATCAAGCCGTAGGCCCACCACTGCGCCGCATCGCCGAAGTAGTTGGGATGGCGCGTGTAGCGCCAGACGCCCCGATCCAGCACCCTGCCTTTGTTGGCCGGGTCGGCCTTGAAGCGGGCCAGCTGGGCGTCGCCCACCGCCTCGAAGAAGAAACCCACCGCCCACACCCCGACAGCCGCATAGTCGAGGAGAGTCAGGCGGGCCGGGCTGGCATCGAACTGAGCCTTGAGCAGCGGGCTGGAGATCAGCCACATCAGGAGTCCCTGCAGAATGAAGACCTGGAAGAGGCTCACCCACCACCAGCGCGCGCCATTTTCGGCACGCCACTTCTGGTAGCGGAAGTCCTCCGGCTTGCCGCGGTTGCGGCTGAAGATGTACAGCGACAGCCGCAGGCCCCACACGGTGACCAGCGCCATCAGCAGGAGCTTGCGGGGCCCGAAGCCATCGGTGAGGGCGAAATACACCCATCCTGCCATCACGAAGCCCAGCCCCCAGAAAATATCGACGATACTGGCATTCCGGAGGATCAGGCTGGCGATCCACAGGATCGCCATATAGCCGATGATGATCCCCAGGGTGATCAGGTAAACCTCGAAGAAAGTCATGATAGTAGCCTTTGTGGCGCGCCGGAGCCGACCGGCATCTGCGATAGCTGGATTATAATGCACCTGCCGCCCTGATTCATCGCCCTGTGCACGGCTTCACAACTTCTGCTACAATCCGCGGCGGCTGTCTGCCAGTCTCCCCGCATTCAGAAGGAGGTCTCACCGTGACTGATCCCAGGCATATCCGGCTGGTGCTGCCCGGCCCGGTGGAAGTGCGCCGCGAAGTTCTGGAGGCGCAGACCCGCTGGATGATCGGCCACCGCACCGCGGATTTTGTCACGCTGTTCGCCAGCGTTCAGGATGGGCTGCGCCGGACCTTTCTGACGCAGAATCGCGTGATCGTCAGCACATCTTCCGGCACGGGGCTGTGGGAAGGCGCGTCCCGCAACTGCGTGCGCGACGACCGGCGCGTGCTGCATCTGGTCAACGGGGCGTTCAGCGACCGCTGGGCCAGGGTGAGCGCAGCCAATGGCAAGCAGGTGGATGTCGTGGAGGTCGCATGGGGCGAGGCGATCCACCCGGAGATGGTGGCGCAGGCGCTGAGCCGCCAATCCTACGATGCGGTCGCCGTGGCGCACAACGAGACCAGCACCGGCGTGCTGAACCCGGTGCAGGAGATCGGTGAGGTGGTGCGCCAGCATCCCGACACTCTGTACCTGGTGGACTGCGTGAGCAGCTTTCTGGGGGCTGAGCTGCGCGTGGATGACTGGGGGATTGACGTGGCCCTGACCTCATCGCAGAAGGCGTTCGCGCTGCCGCCGGGATTGTCGTTCGCCGCCATCAGCCAGCGTGTACTGGATCGCGCGGCGCAGGTCCCTCACCGCGGCTATTACTTCGACTTCATCGAGCTGGCCAAGTCGCTGGAGGACCATCACACCCCGGCCACCCCGGCCATCTCGCTGCTGTACGCCGCTGAGCGCCAGCTGGCCGACATCCTGGCCGAAGGGCTGGAAGCCCGCTGGGATCGTCACCGCCAGATGCAGGCCCTCACCGCCGGGTGGGCCGCCGGGCAGGGTTTTGGGCTGTTCGCGGAGGAGAGCTACCGCTCCCCCACGGTCACGACCGTCGCCAACACGCGCCGGGTGGATACCAAAGCCATGTCTACCTTTATGCGGCGGGAGAAGGGCTTTGCGATGGACACCGGCTATGGCAAGCTGAAGGGCGAGACGTTCCGCATCCCGCATATGGGCGACCTGCAGATCGCCACCCTGCGCGAATTCCTGGGCGGGCTGGACGAGTTCCTGCGGGCAGCGGAGGCATGACCATGGCGAGCACCGTGCTGATCCCCGAAAGTGTACACCCCGCCGCCGCGGAGATCGTGCAGGGCGCCAGCGGCCTGAACGTGATCGGCCCCGCGCCGATGTCCCGCGAGGAGACACTGCAGCAGATCGGTAAGGCGGATGCCCTGCTGATCCGCAGCGGCACGCAGGCAGACGCGGAACTGCTCGCCGCCGCGCCGCGTCTGCGTGTGATCAGCCGCGCCGGGGTTGGCGTGGACAATGTCGATCTGGCCGAGGCAACCCGGCGCGGCGTGGTGGTGATGAACACCCCGGATGGCAACACCATCTCCACCGCGGAATACACCTTCGGGCTGATTCTGTCGCTGCTGCGTCAGATTCCGGCTGCCCATGCCTCGCTGGAGGCACGGCGCTGGGATCGCGGGGCTTTCATGGGCGTGGAGCTGCGGGGCAAGACGCTCGGCATCATCGGGCTGGGGCGCATCGGGCAGGCCGTGGCCCGCCGCGCCCGCGCCTTTGAGATGACCGTGATCGCCCATGATGCGTTCACTTCGGCGATGATGCATGACCTGGCCGACGCGCTCGGCGTGGAGCTGGTGAGCCTGGATGCGCTGCTGGCCCGCGCCGATATCATCACCCTGCACCCGGCCCTTACCGAGCAGACGCGCGGCATGATCGACGCGGCGGCGCTGGGGCGCATGAAGCGCGGCGTGTACCTGATCAATGCCGCCCGCGGCGCCCTGATCGTGGACGCCGACCTGGCAGCGGCGCTGGCCAGCGGACAGGTCGCCGGGGCAGCGCTGGATGTCTACACCGTCGAGCCGCCGCCGCCGGATCACCCGCTGCTGGGCCTGCCCCATGTGATTCACACGCCGCACCTGGCCGCCAGCACCCATGATGCGCAGATCACCGTCGCGGTGGATGCGGCCCGGCAGATCGTGGACGCCCTGCTCCGGGGCGACTACCGCAACGTCGTCAACCCGCAGATTCTGCCGGAACGCCCGTAGCCGGCGCCCCGCTCAAGCAGCCTGCAGCCGTCCCCCGGGGGCGGCTTTTTGTTACACCGGCAGGGTGCAGTTCAGCCCTTCCGGCGCGGCCCCGGAGTATCGTACAATAGAGGTGCGTCAGCAGGGGCATCGCCTCTGCTGGGCTGCGTCTGATCCACAAAGGAGATACCGATGGCGGATCGCAAGAAAGTTACCCTGCCGGCGCTGTTTGACAAGTACCAGCGGGGGGAGCCCATCACGATGCTCACCTGCTACGACTACCCCACCGCCACTTTCCAGGATGAGGCGGGGATCGACATGGTGCTCGTCGGCGACAGCCTGGGCATGACCATGCTGGGCTACGACAGCACCCTTCCGGTGACGATGACCGATATGATCCGGCATGCCCAGGCAGTACGCCGCGGGGCGCCGCACGTCTGGCTGATCGGCGATATGCCCTACATGACCTATCAGGCGTCGGTGGAATCGGCCATCCTCAACGCCGGGCGCTTCATGGCAGAAGCCAGCTGCGATGCCATCAAGCTGGAGGGCGGGCGCGAGATGGCCGACCGCATGGAGGGGATCGTGCGGGCCGGCATCCCGGCGATGGGTCACCTGGGCCTGACCCCGCAGAGCGCCTCGGCGCTGGGCGGCTTCCGTGTGCAGGGCAAGGGAGCCGCGCAGGCCGCCCGCATCATCGAGGACGCCCGGATTCTGGAAGAAGCCGGCGCGTATTCGATCCTGCTCGAGCTGGTCCCCGACCGCGTCTGCGAGATCATCAGCCGCCGCGCGTCGATCCCGATCATCAGCCTCGGCTCCGGCCCGAAGGCGCACGGTCAGCTGCTGATCTACCACGACATGTTCGGGCTGTTCCCGCGCTTCAAGCCCCGCATGGCCAAGGTCTACGGCAACGCCGGCGAGGTCATCCTGAACGGCCTCAAGCAGTACGTGAAGGAAGTCACCGAGGGCAGCTTCCCGCAGCCGGAGAACTACTTCGGGCTGGACGACGCGGAATACGAGAAGCTGCAGGAGCAGTTCGGCTGATCCAGAGGGGAATCCGCAGGGCCGCGAGGGGCGCTCGCGGCCCTGCTTTTTGCCTCTGGGCCGATCAGCGCCGGTGCAGCAGCGGCGCCGCCACGAAGCTCAGCCCACACTCGGTCAGCGCCTGCGCCGTGTGATTCAGCGCGGCGTGTTTGTTGAGGTAATTGCGCAGCAGGTTGTCCCAGTCCCCCGACGCGATCACCTCCTGCTTCTCGCGGAAGTAGTCCAGGATGTCCGAGGTATGGCCGCCGGCAGCTTCCAGCGCCTGCTCAGTCTCCACATCACCGCCCTCATGCTTGGCCGAGATATTTTTGACCGTGCGGGCCAGGTCGAGCAGTTCCGCACGCCGATCATACGGCTGGCGCACGATGCTGCGGTAAGTTTCCACAATGTGGTGCTCAAAGCGCACCACATCCTCAAACCCGAACTCCCGACGGAACTGGGCGGTGATCTCGATGGTCTGGTTGTTGACCGAGTTGCTCCAGTTGAAGCCGATCAGCGGGCTGGTGCCATCGGGGCGGGCGAACAGCTTGGCCCCGATCAACGTCCAGAGGGCCGCATAGGGGTTGTCGTTGCCCATAAAGACGCTGATCTTGAACTCATTGTCAATGCCCAGCTTGTAGAGCATGTAACCCAGAAAGACGGTGCCGGGGTTCAGGTTGAGAACCTGGCGCGTGCCGTAGTTGGTGTAGTAGTACAGGAACTCGTCCACCCACTTGAGCGGGTAGTCGTTCGGCTGGCCGACCCCGCCGAAGTAGCCGGTGATGGTGGCCGGCCCGCCCAGATGAACGTTTGAGCCATCGCTGCCTTTGGTATCGAGCGTCTCGACGTAGCTGGCGCCCATCACCTGCATGGCCGCGGCAAAAGCCAGCATGTCGCCGTCATCGGCCTCTGATTCCTTCATCTTCCGCACCCGGATGAAGCGGCCCGGCATCAGTTCGCCATTGGCGATCGACTGCTCGGCTTCCACGCGCAGCCACGGGAAGTACTGCGCGGCGCTGATCTCCAGCGTCACCGCCATCCCGTCATGGAAGGTCATGCCCTCAAAGCGGCTGCCAAGCACGCGGCGGCGGTAGGCATCGACGCTGATGAAGGCGCCGGCGTCCCGCTGCGCGATCAGCCACTCAACATCCTTCAGGTAGGGCGAGCCGCTGGCGCGCAGCCGGGCCATCAGATTCTCCAGCCTGCCAGCCTCGCGGGCCTTGGCGTTGATCTCCTCGGGGGTGCCGTACTTCGCCACCACGTCCAGCAGGGCGCTGATCACCTCGCTGTCCGGGTTGCCAATCAGATTGTTGATAGCATCCAGCTGGCTGTAGGGAATGCGCAGGCGCTCTCTCAGGTCGTTCATGGCTTCTCCCTTGCAAAGTGGTCTCGGCTGGCGGCGCGCTCGCCCGGAGGCCGCACGCGAATCCTGCCACCAAGTATAAGGCAGAAATGCTGCCGGGTGAACAGGGCGCCGGGCAGAAATGACAGTTGTCACCTCACCAGAAGTCAGTTTTCCCCCCGACGCCTGACCGCGTACAATTAGCCTGCCGTCCGGGTCCTCACCTCTGCTGGAGCGACGCCATGCCCACCGAGCCGCTGTACGACGTATCCGTGCAGCACCATGTGACCATCCCGGCGCGGGATGGCCTGGCGCTGTCGGCGAACCTGTGGCTGCCTGTGCCCCGCCGCCCTGAGGAACGCTTCCCCGCTATCCTGGAAATGATCCCCTATCGCAAGGATGACTGGCGCTACAACAGCGACCATTCGCGCATGGACTATCTGGCCCGGCGCGGTTACGCCTGCTGCCGCCTGGATGTCCGCGGGACAGGCTCCAGCCCCGGCATCGCGCTCGACGAGTACACTGCCGCCGAGACACAGGACGGCTACGATGCTGTGGAGTGGCTGGCAGCGCAGCCCTGGTGCAATGGGCGCGTGGGGATGTGGGGCATCAGCTATGGAGGTTTCACGGCCATTCAGGTGGCTAAACTGCGCCCTCCGCATCTGAAGGCGATCGTCCCGATGTACGCCACCGACGATCGCTACCTGGACGATGTGCACTACCTCGGCGGGTGCAAGACGGCCAGCGAGCTGGCCCAGTACGCCGTCAGCATGGTGGCGATGAATGCCCTGCCGCCTTCCGCACGCAGCACCGATGACTGGGCTGCCCGCTGGAAGGAGCGCCTGGAGCAAACGCCCCCCTGGCTGCTGAGCTGGCTGCGCCACCAGCATGACGGCGCCTACTGGCGGCAGGGATCGCTGCGTCCGGGCTATGAGGATATCACCTGCGCGATCTTCAGCATCGGCGGCTGGGCGGACGGCTACACCAACGCGGCGCTGCGGATGCACGAAGCCTGCGTCAACGCACCGCGCAGGACGCTGATCGGCAACTGGTCGCACCTGTACCCCGACACCGGCTATCCTGGACCCAACCTGGACTGGCTGCACGAGATGGTGCGCTTCTTTGACTACTGGCTGCACGGGATCGACAACGGAGTGATGGACGAGCCGCCGCTGACGCTCTTCCGGCGCGAGTACACGGAGCCGGCAGCCTTCCCGCCGACTTTCAACGGCGCGTGGCACAGCGAGGCCGGCTACCCGATCGCACGCACCCGCTGCGAGCTCTACTATCTGGGCGCGGGCACGCTTGAGCCGGAACCGGCTCCCACGAGCAGTGCCGATCCCTATCCGCACCGGCCCACACTCGGCACGCACGCCTCCCTGTGCTGGGGGGCGGGCGGCGCGCCGAACGGCCTGTCGCGGGACCTGCGCCCGGACGAGGCGCTCAGCCTGACCTACACCGGCCCGCCGCTGAGCGAGCCGCTGGACATCATCGGCTTTCCAGAGGCCGTGCTTCACCTCAGCAGCAGCGCCCCCGTGGCGCACGTCGTTGTCCGCCTGACCGACGTCGCCCCCGACGGCACCTCAGCCCACGTCACCAGCGGCGTCCTGAACCTGACACATCGTAACGGTCACGACCGGCCCGAACCGCTGACCCCGGGAGAGGTCTACCCGATCCGGGTGATCCTCAAGGCGGCGGGGTACCGGTTCCTGGCCGGCCACCGCATCCGGCTGAGCGTCGCCAGCGCCTGGTGGCCCGTGATCTTCCCCTCGCCGTACCCGGCTGACAATGCCCTGCATCACGGCGGGCTGACGCCCTCCCGGCTGATCCTGCCGGTCGTGGGGCCGGATCCGGACCTGCCTGCGCCGCCCCGTTTCAAGACGACCCCGCCGGAGATGATCGCCGTGGGCAGAGACGGGCAGGAGGATCCGCCGGTGTGGCGCATCAGCGAGGATGTGATCGCCGGAAGTGTCACCGTCGAGTCTTACGAGGGAGGCGAGACGGTGCTGCCGGATAGCACCTCGCTGTTCGCCTCAGAGCATATCCGCCTGACGACTTTCCACGATGACCCGGCTCACGCGCAGCTTTATAACGAGGGGGTTTACCGGCTGACAGAAGCAGGCTATACCATCGAAGTTGAGTCGGTGGGGACGATCCGCGGCTCGCTGTCACACTTTCACGTGGATATCGCGCTGCGGGTGCGGCTCAACGGCAGCCTGTTCTTTCAGCGATCCTGGCTGGAAAGCATCCCACGCCATCTGCTGTAGCGGTGCCGGCCGGAGCCATCCACCGGACTCAACAAAACGCCGGGCCTCAGAAAGCCCGGCGTTCATGGTCGTCAGTGGGGGATCAGCGGCGGCGGCCGTTGCTGCTGCGGCGCGGGCGTTTGCCGTTGCCCTCTTCGTCGAGTTCGACGGGTTCCACCTCAAGCAGATCAGGGGCGCTTCCGAAACCGTCCGGGGTACTGAGTGTCCGCTGCAGGTCGGGCAATCTCTGGCTGCCGCTCCGGCTGCTTGGTATAGCCGCGTTTGCTCCCGCTGCGCGGGATTGGGCTAGCTTGGGGAGGGCTGGTAGAGGCTTTTTTTTTCCGTTGCTCGGACCGGCTGCCAGCAGATGATCTTCCTGCGCCATCAGCTTGAGATTCTCGGCTTGATGCTCAACGCGGATATGGGTCTGCAGACGCTCGCCATACAGTGCAGTCCGCTCCAGCGCCGCCGAGTTCTCGACTTCCATCAGGGCCAGCACCTCACGGTGCTCCGCCTCACGCCGCATCATCGCTTCGCGGATCGACAGCCTGCGGGCGTGGCGACGGACGCGCCCGGCGTTCTCTGCCGAGCGATCAATCCGGGAGGTTGCCCTCTGCCACGTATACACGTAGGTGTCCCAGCCGCTGCCGATCAGCGCCGCCAGCAGCGCCACACGGAAGACCAGCCCGGTCGGCCCTTCGTGTCGCCAGCCGATCACCGCCAGGGCTGCGTACATCGCCAGGGCGGTGATGCCATAGCGGGCCTTGATCTCCGGAGTCGCGTTCTTATCGAACTCCAGGAGCAGCCAGTTAGACAGCAGCACGCCTTCGATGAGGAACACCGCCGCGAAGCGCATCGCAAACAGCAGCGCCGGGATCTGGATGTCGCTGAAAAGCTGAGTCGCGACCACCCACGTCGCGGGGCCGGTGATGGCCAGACTGGCCACTTTGACGCCCCAGTCAAGGGTTTTCTGGATATATCGGTACATCTCACATCCTTACCACAAAAAAGGGGCGGGAGATCGCTCTCAGCCCCCGACTCCGCTCAGAGCGGAACGCCTGCAACACCTCCAGTATACCGGATTCGCGCCCCCCTGGCTATCGCGGCCTGCTGACTCAAACGAACTCCTAACTATTGTTGGCAGGCTCCACCAGCAGGCAGGCCGCCGCGTGGCCATCCCCGACCGGGTACAGGTCCGGATCGTGGTGAGGACACTGATCGTAGGCCAGCGGGCAGCGCGGATGGAAGCGGCAGCCGGCAGGCAGATCGATCGGGTTGGGCGTCTCCCCCTGCAGGATGATCCGCTGGCGCCGCAGCCGGGGGTTGGGGACGGGCACCACCGAGAGCAATGCCCGCGTATAGGGGTGGCGGGGATGGCTGAGCACCTGGCTCGTGGGGCCGATCTCCACGATGCGCCCCAGATACATAACCGCCACCCGGTCCGCAAAGGAGGCCACTGTGCTGAGATCGTGAGTGATGAACAGGATGGTGATGCCCCGCGCCTGCCGCAGGTCGGTCAGCAGGTTGAGGATCTCGGCGCGGATGCTGACATCGAGCATCGAGACCGGCTCATCGGCCAGCAGCACCGCCGGCTCCAGCACCAGCGCCCCGGCGATGACCACCCGCTGCCGCTGCCCGCCGGACAGCTCGTGCGGCAGGCGATCCAGGAAGATGCTCGCGGGCTTGAGGCCGGCATCCTCGAGGGCGCGCACGACGCGCTCGCGGCGTTCAGCCGGGTCAGAGGCCAGCCCATGCACGATCAGGGGTTCGGCCACCAACTCCTCGATGGTCATGAGCGGATTGAGCGACTCGTAGGGATCCTGAAACACCATCTGAATATGGCGGCGCCAGCGCTTCAGCCCTGGCCCATCCAGGCGAGTCAGGGCCTGACCCTCCAACAGTACTTCACCGGCGGTCATTTTCTCCAGCCCCATCAGCGCCAGCGCCGTCGTGGACTTGCCACAGCCGCTTTCACCCACCAGCGCCAGGACTTCGCCGCGCTGGAGGGCGAAGCTGATGCCATCCACGGCATGCACCGCGCGGTCGCGCCGGTCAAAGAGCCCGCGCCGCACCTGAAACAGCTTACGCAGATTGCGCACTTCAAGGATCGGGTCGTCGAGGATCATCGCGGATGCTCCCGGAAAGCCGGCTCCACCAGATGGCAGCTGGCGCTGTGCCCGGCCGCGACCGCGTGAAGCCGCGGCGGCTCGCTGTGGCAGCGGGCGAAGACATCCGGGCAGCGCGGCGCAAAGCGGCAGCCCGGCGGCAGTTGATCGAGCCGCGGAGGATAACCCGGGATCGCAGCCAGCGACGCGCCGGGGCGCGAGATATCCGGGAAGGCTTTCAGCAGTTCGCGGGTGTAGGGATGCTGCGGCTGGTTGTAGATCGTGTCCACGTCGGCGTACTCAGCGGTGACGCCGCCGTACATGACCAGCACGCTGTCACACAGCTCCGCCACCACCCCCAGATCGTGCGTCACCAGAATGATGGCCAGGCCCAGCTTCTCACGCAGGGAGTGCAGAAGTTCCAGGATCTGCGCCTGGATCATCACATCGAGGGCGGTGGTGGGTTCGTCGGCGATGATCACCCGGGGCGAGCAGGCCAGTGCCATGGCGATCATGGCCCGCTGGCGCATCCCGCCCGAATACTGGTGCGGGTACTGATCCCGGCGCTCCGGGCCGATACCGACCAGATCCAGCAGTTCAACCACGCGCCGGTTGACCGACGGGCGTTCCAGCCGGGGCTGGTGATGAGTGATGGCTTCTGCGATCTGGTCGCCGATCGTCCGCACCGGGTTGAGCGCATTCATCGCGCCCTGAAAGACGATGGCGATCTCCTTCCAGCGCACCGCGGACACTGCGGACTCGCTCAGCTGGAGCAGATCGCGGCCATCAAAGAAGACCTGGCCGGCAGTGATGCGCCCGGCTGCCGGCAGCAGACGCAGCAGGGCCAGCATCAGGGTGGTCTTACCGCACCCGCTTTCCCCCACCAGCCCGAGCATCTCACCGGTGTGAAGTGTGAAGCTGACATCCTGCACAGCGTGCGCCGGCGGCTGCCCGGGTGAGACAAAATCGACGGAAAGCCCGCGCACGTCGAGCAGAATGGACTCATCGCTGAAGCCGCTAATGGGATTCCTCCTTGCCTGCCACCGGGCGGCGCCCGGGACACTACCTGCCGGCAGGGGCCTCCGCGCTGGAGGCCGTCCGCCCCGCCGTTTGCACCATCGCCGAGGTATCGGCCAGATGATGGGTCAGGATGCGTGGATTGAGCACCTGCTCAAGGCCCTGCCCCAGCAGGGTGCAGCCCAGCACGACCCATACAATGCCGAAACCCGGCACCACCATCGCCCACCACGCTCCGGCGCTCATAGCCCCGCGGTTGAAAGCGAAGTTCAGCATCTGCCCCCAGCTGAGCTGTGTGGGGTCGCCCAGCCCGATGAACGAAAGCGTGCTTTCATACAGGATCGCCAGCGAGATCACCAGCACGGTATTGACGACCACCAGCGGCAGCACCAGCGGGAAGATATGCTGCCGGATGATGTGCCAGTTGCCCGCGCCGATGGCGCGTGCCCGCAGCACAAACTTGCGCTGCTTGACCGCCAGCGTCTGGGAACGCACCAGCCGCGCCGTGCCTGTCCAGTCCAGAATGCCGATCACAAAGATGATGTTGAGCAGGCTGGGTCGGGTCAGCGCTACCAGCACGATCGCCAGCGGCAGGTCCGGGATCACCAGCATCACGTCGGTGAAGCGCATCAGCAGGTTCTCGATCCGCCCGCCGAAGAAGCCGGCGGTGATGCCGATCACCCCGCCGATGCCGATCGAGATCAGCGAGGCGAAGAAGCCGACGATCAGCGACACCCGCGCCCCATAGATGAACGAGGACAGCACATCCTTGCCCGCATCGTCGGTGCCCAGAAGGTGCTGCGGACCGGGAGGGGCATAGATGTCCTCCATCGTCACCCGCACCGCCTCGTTCGGATCGTAGGGCGCAATCCATGGCGCAAAGACCGCCACCAGCAGCGAGATGACCAGCATCCCCAGCCCGACGATCCCCATCGGGCTGCGCCGGAAGCTCCGCCAGAATCCGTGAGCTGCTATCTGTTGACTCATGCTGTCAGCCTGCCTGCACGCGGGGATCCAGAGACGAATACAGCAGTTCGGCGATCAGGTTAGCCAAGATCACGCTGACAGCGATCAGCAGGAAGGCGCCCTGCAGAAGCGGGTAATCGCGCCGGACTACCGCCTCGTAGATCGCCCCGCCCAGCCCCGGCCAGGAGAACACCGACTCGATCTGGATCACCCCCGCCACGGTGAACCCCAGATTGAGCGCGATGATCGTCACCATCGGCAGCATCGCGTTGCGCAGCGCATGATCTTTGAGCACCTGAAACGTGCTCAGGCCCTTGGCCCGGGCCGTCAGGATGTAATCTTCCGACAGCACATCCAGCAGGCTGCTGCGCATGATGAGCATGTATTCGCCCAGGAAGATGATGGTGTAGGTGAGGGTCGGCAGCAGCATATGGCGGGCAATATCCAGCCACTCCTCAAGCGGCGTGGCGAAGCTCATGCCCGGCGTCACGCGCCCGCCGACCGGCAGGTTGAGGCTCTGGCTGGCCCAGAACAGCAGGATGATGCCCAGCCAGAACGTCGGCAGGCTCCACACCATCAGGCTGCCCAGCAGGGCGGCATAGTCGATCGCCGTGCGCGATCGCCAGGCGGCGACGATGCCCAGCGCCATCCCCAGCAGGATCGAGAGGATCTGCCCCCCGCCGATCAGCAGGATGGTGTTCCACAGCCGCTCGGTCAGCACCTGCGCCACCGGCTGGTTAGTATGGTAGCTGATCCCCAGGTCGCCGCGCAGCAGATTGCCCGCGTAGATAAAGAACTGCGTCTCCAGCGGGTTGACGGCGCAGTCGCCGGCCCTGAGGGGGTTAAGCGACTGGAAGCAGTTGATCACCGGCCTGTCCAGGCCGAAGCGCACGCGGATCGCCTCCTGCGCTTCACGGGTCAGCCGGGGGTCGCGCGTCCCGGCGCGGGCGGGGTCTCCCGGCAGGACCCGGAACAGGAAGAAGTTGAGGACGATCACAAACAGGATAGTGAACGCCGACCACCCCACCTTGCGCAGCAGCAGGTTCAAACGCCCCACCGGAGCCTCCAGAATAGCGGCGGGGCCTCCCGCGCCGTCATGGGCGGGAGGCCCCACCCATCAGGTTACGGGTTGACGGGCTCTATCACGGCCAGCGAACTGATATCTTCCAGCACCAGCTTGCCCTGATCGGTGACCCAGCCGGTGAAGCGGTCGGCACGATACGCCTGCACGGCCTGCTCGTAGTAGGGGATGATGTACACCACATCCTCATGCACGATGCGCTGCATCTCCCAGACTTTGTCGCGCCGCTCATCAAAGTCCAGGGTGATGGCCTGCTCCGCGTTGAGCGCGTCATATTCGGGGTTCGAGTAGCCGGACTCGTTGTAGCCGGATTCGATCAGATCGGTGCCCATTACGCTCAGCAGGATGTTGGGGTCCGGGTCGGACACCCAGCCCCACAGAATGATGTCGTAGTCAAAGGTCGGGCAGCAGGCCGCGGTCAGGGCGTCGGGATCGACGGCCTGCTGTTCGGTGCTCACCCCGATCTCGGCCCACATCTCGGCCAGCAGCTCAGCCATGCGCGGCGCGGTGATGCTGTCGCTCGGCCAGTTCACGCGGAAGGTCAGCGGGCGGCTGCCATCCGGCATATCGCGGATGCCATCGCCGTCCGCATCCAGGTAGCCGGCGTCATCCAGGATCTGGTTGGCCAGCGCCGGGTCGTAGGCGTAATCCTCCAGCGAGCTGTTGTACCACGGCCCCAGGCCGCTGGGGATCAGCGTCAGGCCCGGATCGGCCAGGCCCAGCAGCACAATATCGATGATCTGCTGTTTATCGGTGGCGTGCGCCAGCGCCAGGCGCACCTGCCGATCGCGCAGGGCCGGGTGCCCGGAGCACACCCCCCCGATCTCCTCGCAGTAGTCCGGGTCAACCTGGTTGAAGATGATGTCCGTCACGCCGGGGGACAGCCCCGGCCCGCTGACCACCTCGATATTCGAATCGTTGCGCAGAGCCGGCACCGTCGTGGTCGGGATCTCGGTGACCATATCGACCTGCCCGGTGCGCAGCGCCTGCACCAGCGTATCCTGGTTGTCAAAGGTCTGGAAGACCACTTCATCGATCACCGGGTTGTAGCGGTGGTGAGTCCCGGTGGCGGCCAGGTGGACAAACTCGTTCTGCGCATACTCAACCATGCGGAAGGGTCCGCTGCCGATCATCTCGGTGTTCTCAAACTCGACGACGGCATCGCCCTCGTACTCGCTCCAGATATGCTCAGGCACGACATACAGGAACACCAGCTGGCTTTCCATATTGGGGATGGCATCCGTCAGGGTGATCACGACGGTGCGGTCATCCGGCGCCTCGATGCTGTCGAAGTAGGCCGTGTAGCTGTTCAGGTAGGGGAAGTCCGCGTGCTCCTTGTACAGGTTGTAGGAGAAGGCGATGTCAGCGGCGGTCAGCGGCTCGCCATCATGCCAGGAAAGCCCCTCGCGGATGGTGAACGTCCAGACCGTGCCATCCTCCGAGACGGTGAAACTCTCGGCCAGGTCCGGCGAGAAGCTCCCATCCAGCTCCAGCTGGAACATCGAGTCGTAGACCAGCTCAAAAATGGTGTAGGACTCGGCCAGCACCGCGGCGCCGGGATTGAGCGTATCCGGGCTGCCCGGCCAGCCAATGCGCACCACCACGGGTTCGCCTTCCGGTTCTTCCTGTTCCACCGGCTGAGATGGCTCGCCGGTAGGCTCAGCCGGCTCGCCAGCCGCCGGAGGCTGATCGCCGGGAGCGCAGCCGGCCAGCAGGCATCCCATCAGGATCGTCAGCAGGACCATGTACCAGCGTGAACGGCTCATCACACGCTCCTTTTTTCTCTGGCTGATGTAACATCCTAGTATACGGCTGCCTGAACAGGGCACAACCATCCGTAGTATCACACCATGAAACTGCGCGGCGGGTTTTCCTCCAGAAGGATCGGGCGATTGATGCGGAAGGGGCCCGTGTCATGCGGCGTGCTGCCGTCCAGCGCCATCTCGCTGAGCATACGGCCCAGCTGCGAAGCGAACTTGTAAGCGTGCGCGGCCCCGCAGGCCACCAGCACTCCGGGGTGCTCCGGCAGCGCGTCAAGGATGAAATCGCGGTCGGGAGGCATGTCGTACAGGCAGGTCCTGGAATAGAGCAGCGGCCCCGCGCCGGAGGGTAGATACCGCGCGACGAAGTCAAGGCAGCGCTGCTGGGTCGCCGGGTTGGGATCGAAGCTGCGCGTCTCTGGCGTCACCTCATCTCCACCGACATCCTGCGCGATTTTAATGGCCGGCTCACCATAGACCGGGAAGCCGTAGAAGCACGGCTCGGTCATCCAGATCCACACCGGGAAACGGCCGGGCTGGAAGTCCTCCAAGCGGGGTGAAGCCACATAGGTCACCTGCTCCTGGGTGACGGTCAGCGGGATGCGCCGCCCGAAGTGCGCCAGGATGTGATTCGTCCACGCCCCGGCAGCCACGACCAGCCGACGGCAGCGGTAGGTCTCGCCGCCAGCCTCAACCTCCAGATCATCGCCGGCAGGCCGGATGGCCGTGACGGGCGCGTCATCGCGCAGCACAGCCCCGTGCGCCTGCGCCATCCGCTGGTGGGCCGCCACCCCCCGCGCTGCCGGGGCGATCCCTCCATCAGCCTGGTACAGCCCCCGCACGTGATCGGGCAGGCGGAACGGGGGGAACCGCCGCATCACCTCAGCGGCATCGAGCATCTCGTAGGCCACCCCGGCAGCATCCAGGCTGCGGGTGTAGTCTTCGATCGGGATCGTGGCGTCCGCCGGCGACAGGTCCAGCCCGCCTGTGCGAACGATCAACGGCTCGCCGGCATCCGCCTCCAGCTCCGCCCATGCCGCGTAGGCATGCTTGGCCAGCTCCACATAGTAGGGAGTGTGGTAAGAGAGCCGGATAATCCGTGAGTGATCGTGTGAGCTGCCACGCACATGACCGCGCTCGAACTGCTCCAGCCCCAGCACTTCGCTGCCCAAACGCCGCGCGAGCCAGTAGACGGCTCCGCTGCCAATGCTTCCCAGCCCCAGCACGATCGCCTGATAGTCCCGTTTCATCTCCCCTCCGGCGGCATCCTGTGCGTACCCCAGTATACTGGATGAGCGACGGCGCCGGAAACGCACCGGCGAGTATAATGGCACGTGTGCGCATCCCCCTGCAGAAAAAGGACCATGACCGATTCATTCAGTGGCAACGAACCCGCCCTCGGCGGCGCAAACCGACAGGGGCCGACCTTTGCCGACCTGCAGGATGCCAACCAGTGCTTCAAGCTGGCGCTGGGCTACATCGAGCGAGGGCGCTGGCGCGACGCCCGCGACTCCCTGAGCGATGCGCTGGCGCTGGTCCCCGGCTACCCGCAGGCGGACGGGCTGCTGTCGCTGCTCAGGGATCTCCTGCAGGCGGATGCCCGCGGCGAGCCTTCAGGCCAGCAGGCTGCGGCGCTGCACGCCTTCATCGCGGCCATGAAGGCCGGGGCGCCGGAAGCGCCGCCTGCCGATCCGCTGCCCCCACTCCAGACGGCGGCGCGCGGCGCAGCCAGTGTCCCGCCGCTGGATATTGTGCGTCCAGCCGAGACGGCGCCCGGCGGGCCGCCTGCGGAACACCTGCTGCCGCCGCTTTCCCCCCTCAACCCGCTGGATCACGCGGCTGTGCTGTACTGGTTCTTCATGCGGCCAGCCCGCCTCAGCCTCTACCATCGGGCCGGGCAGGGCGACCAGGTGATGCGCGTGGCCGGCTGGCTGACCAGCACCCTCCTCTGGCTGCCGCTGCTGCTGCCGGCGCTGGCGATGGCGGCCGGGCCGATCCCGACCGCCGAAGGCAGATCCTTCTATTTCATTGTCGCAGCGCTGGCCGCGCTGTGGGCGGTCGGCGGCTGGCTGCTGACCCACGATGCGGCCCCTGCCGCCCTGATGCTGGCCTCGGCAGCCAGCATGGGTGTGGTGCTGCTCACCCTGAGCGCCGCCGGGCTTTCCACCGGCATACTGGTAGGATTGGGGTTCCTGGTGCAGGCAGGCGTCGCCGCCGCCCTGGCCGGGCAGGAAGCCAACGCCGCCGCGAAGCACCTCGCTCTGGGAGCCACCTTCGTGGTTGGCTCCGGCGTGACCTACCGAACCTTCGTGTTCATCGCGCCCCTCGTCAACGCCTACGTGGAGGACTTCATCCTGGGCAGCGTGGGTGGCCCCTTCCTGATCCTGTTTGCGGTGGCGGGAGCCGGGCTGCTCGCCATCGGCGTCACCTACGTGATCCCGTTCATCGCGGGCTACCTGGCTTCCTTCGTCGTCGAAGCGGCGCTGGAAGAGGGTCTGACAACCGGGATCGCCCTGCTCGGCGCCACCACACTGGCGGGGATCCTCGTGCTGAACGCTCTGCTCGCCTGGGTCACCCTGCTGGGCGGCTGGCGTCTGCTGGCGGGCGGCTGACGCGATGCATCCCGCAACCCCACGCCGGCTCTCCCCACTGCGCCCGGGCGATCACGCTCAGGTGCTGCGCTGGCTGCTGCTCGATCCCGCCGGCATGGCTGCCTTCCGTCGCGAAGATGCCGACGGCACCCTGCACCGCACCGCTGCGTGGACCTGCGCGACGCTCGCCTGGCTGCCCGCGGCGCTGGTGATGCTGGCGCTGGCAGCCGGGCTGATCCCGGCAGGCCGTGGCGCCATCCCGCGCCCGCTGTACCTGGCCGGGCTGGCGGGCCTGTGGGCTGTCAGCGGCCTGTTCGGGCGTTATGATTTCGACGACGCCGACCCGACCCCGCCACCGCCGAGCGTGCTGGCGGCGGGGTTCGGGGCGCTCATCTTCGGCGGCGCCGGCTTCCTGATCGTGATCGTCGGGCTGAGCCGCGCCGCTTCAACCGCCGGCGGCCCGCTGCTGATCGGGGGGCTGATCCTGGCGGCGGGAACAGCCTCCGGGGCCGCCGCCCGTCTGGAGAATGGGATCACTGCCGGCCTGGCGCTGCTGGTGCTGGGCATCGCCAGTGGATTCGTCGTGCTGGCGGGCGGGTTAGCCGCCGCGGCGCTGACCGGCGCAGTTCTGCGCTCCGCGCCGGTGCAGGGGCCGGGTCGGTCTCTGCGCTGGCTGGCCGCCGCCACATGGGTCACCGGCCATCTGGCGCTGGTGGCCGCCCTGGCGTCGGCGCCGGGGTGACACGCAGCGTGGCAGCGGCTCTTATGCTCCCGGTATACTCTGAATCACCTATGACTCTGATGCGACAGATCACAGATTTTCTGTCCGATACTGACTGGTCTCAGGCGGGCCAGTCTTTCTGGCGCGGCTTTCGGCTGGCGCTGGTCGTCGGTGTGCTGACGCTGGCTGTGCCCGGCCCGCGGCCGGATCGCGGCGATCCCCACTTCGCAGCGCTGGGGCTGGCCCGCGATCATCTGTTCAATTTCGTCGCCTGGGAAGCCAGCACTCTGGCCGATAAGACCGCCATCGCCCTGGTGGGGCCGCAGCGCTATCTCTCGGACATCGATCGCGCCCGCTACGTCCGCGACTACCTGCAGCTGGTCACTGATATCGACACGCTGGAGCTGGCTGTCGAGCAGATCTACATCAACCCCGACATCCGCGACCCCGATGCTGCCAGCGCCGCCCTGCGGGCTGAGCGCGACCGGCTGCGCGCCCGGCAGCGCGAGCAGCAGGCCCTGGCCGAGTCGATCATCGAGGCGCAGATCGCCGAAACCCTGGTCGATTACGGGCTGGGGATCGGCGGCCAGGTGCTGCCCCCCGTTTCGATCCGGTTCACCAGCCTGCCTACCATCCTGATCGTCTCGCCGCGCGACCGCATCGAACGCACCGGCTCCTACGCCCTGGAGCACGGCCTGACGGTGGACCAGATGACGCACATCGAGGGCAGCGTGGACCGTGAGCTGGACGTCTCCTCGCTGATCGTCCCGCTGGGCGGGCTGGCCGTGTACCCCGCCATGCTGGTGGAAACCGGCTATCTCCCCAGTGTGTTCACCGTCGGCGCCCATGAATGGACTCATCATCTGCTGGCCTTCTTCCCGCTGGGCCTGAACTACGGCCGCACCCCTGAGCTGTACACCATCAACGAGACGGTCGCCAGCATCGTCGGCGAAGAGATCGGCTGGGCGGTCCTGAGCCGCTACTACCCGGACCTGGCCGGCGATCCGCCGGATTACACCCCCCGGCCGCCGGCTGAGCAAGCTGCGCCGGAGGAAGCGGCTGGCTTCGACTTCCGCGCCGAGATGCGAGCCACCCGCATCGAAGCTGAGCGTCTGCTGGCTGAAGGGAAGATCGAGGAGGCCGAACGCTATATGGAAGCGCGCCGCCGGATCTTTGTCCAAAACGGATATGCGATCCGCAAGCTCAACCAGGCCTACTTCGCCTTCTATGGCTCCTACGCAGATGAGCCGGGCGCGACCGGCGCCGATCCCATCGGCCCGGCTCTGCGCGATCTGCGCTATTACAGCGGCTCACTGGCCGAATATCTGGCCACTGTGCGCGGGCTCACCACGTTTGACCAGATTCAGGCGGCCCTCGCCAGCGCCCGGCGGCAGCATGAGGCAGGCCGCTGATCCGGCATCAACCCTCGGCGAGGCGCTGGCGCAGGCGGAGGCTCTCGGCGTGGAGCGCCTTGTGTCCCAGGTGGTGCTGGCCCGCCTGACCGGGCGCAGCCGCGCGAGCGTGATAGCCCACCCTGAGGATCCCCTGCCCGGGGATGCCGCTGTCCGCTGGGGAGAGCTGCTGAGCCGCGCCGCGCAGGGCGAGCCGCTGGCCTACCTGATCGGCGAGCGCGAGTTCTTCCTGCTGTCGTTTGAAGTCACCCCGGACGTGCTGATCCCCCGCCCCGAGACCGAGGAGCTGGTGCAGGCGGCGCTGGTCTGGGCGCAGGCCCGCCCCGGAGCGGCCCTGCGGATCGCCGATCCGGGGACCGGCAGCGGCGTTATCGCGGTGACCCTGGCCGTGCATCTGCCGCAGGCTCAAATCACCGCAACTGACACGTCAGCCGCCGCCCTCGCCGTCGCCCGGCGCAACGCCGCCCGCCACGGAGTAGCAGAGCGCGTCCACTTTGTACAAACCGACCTGCTGGCCGGTCTCGACGGCCCGTTTGATCTCATCGCAGCCAACCTGCCCTATATCGCCAGCGCGGCAGTCGATACGCTGGAGGTCGCCCGCTGGGAGCCTCGCGCCGCCCTGGACGGCGGCCCCGACGGGCTGGCCGCGATCCGCGCGCTGCTGGCACAGGCCCCACCCCGGCTGGCCCCCGGCGGCGCGGTCTTCCTGGAGATCGGGCACGATCAGGGCGCGCCGGCCGCCGACCTGTGCCGCGCCGCCTTCCCGGACGCCGCGGTGCGTGTGCTGCGGGATCAAGCCGGGCGGGATCGCATCGCGGCGGTGACGCCGTGACCCCCTGGATGCCCGCCGATGATCCCGGCGCCCCTGCCCGCGCCGCACAGGTGATCGCGGGCGGCGGGCTGGTGATCCTGCCCACCGATACCGTCTACGGGCTGGCCGCCGACCCCTGGCAGCCGGGCGCCGTCGCGGCCCTGTATGCCGCCAAGACCCGCCCGCCCGACAGGGCGATTCCGATCCTGCTGGCCGACATAGAGGACATCGCGCAGGTAGCCGCAGAGGTCCCGGGGATCGCCCGGCGGCTGGCCGAAGCCTTCTGGCCCGGCCCGCTGACCCTCGCGGTGCCGCGCCTGCCCCATCTGCCACCCATCGTCTCCTCCCTGCCGACCGTCGGCGTGCGCATCCCCGATCATCCGGCGGCCCGCGCGGTCATCCGTGCCTGCGGCGGGGCGCTGGCCGTCACCAGCGCTAACCGCTCCGGCGATCCCAGCCCGCTGACAGCTCAGGAGGCCGCGGCGGCGCTGGGCGACGCTGTCGCCCTGGTGCTGGATGGCGGCCCCTGCGCCGGCGGTGTGCCCTCGACGGTGGTGGATGTCAGCGCCGGCTCCCTGACGGTGGTGCGGGAAGGGCCGCTTTCCGCCGATGACCTGCGCCGCGCCCTGGGCGGCAGGCCATCCGATCAGGATGAATGACATCCTTCCGGGTGACCATCGGCCCGCCAAATGCCCCTACAATAGGACAAACCATCCGGCCGAGGGGACGGCGAGGAGGTGCGACATGTTCGGAATGGTGCTGCTGGTCGTCGCCGGCGAGCTGCTGCTGCTGGTGCTGATCGTCTGGCTGATCGGGGAGCGCGGGCATCTGGCGCTGCCATCCACCCGGAAGTGGCTCCGGGAAGCGGGCTGGCGCCACATTCTCAACGGCCATTTCTTCCACGGGTATGTCTACGGACGCTGGTCGGATCTGTACATCGGCACCGGCATCAACGAAACCTTCCCCGCCCTGGAACCGGTCGAGGGTGAGCGCCGCTGGGCCGACCAGTATCACGGCAAGGTGCTGACCCAGGAGCAGGCCGAGAACCTGATCCTGATCAACCAGGACCTGCACCGCCAGGATCTGGAGCAGATCATCCCCTATGCCACCGCCCGCGAACTGCTGCTGCACGCGCCGCTGGATGTGGCTGCCTACCAGTGCCCCTGCCGTATGGCCCGCGAGAACCCCTGCCAGCCCACCCAGGTCTGCATGGTGGTGGGCCAGCCTTTTGTGGACTTCATCCTGGAGCACCACCCGTCCATCAGCCGGCGGCTGACCCAGCAGGAGGCCCTGCAGCTGCTGCGCGATGAGCACGACCGCGGCCACCTGCACGCGGCCTACTTCAAGGACGTGATGCTGGGGCGCTTCTACGCGATCTGCAACTGCTGCGGCTGCTGCTGCGGCGGCATCGAGGCGATGCGCGATCACGGCGTGCCGATGGTCACCTCATCGGGCTACGTGGCGGCCGTGGATGAAGCCCACTGCACCGCCTGCGGCACCTGCGAGGAGCTGTGCCCCTTCCACGCCATCCACGTGAACGGTGTTTCCTCGGTGGACTGGGATAAATGCCTGGGCTGCGGCGTCTGCGAAGGCCACTGCGAATACGACGCCATCCACCTGGTGCGTGATGAGCGCAAGGGCATCCCGCTGGACGTGCGTGCCCTGCTGGCGGAGTCCGCGCCCCGGTAGGGGGCTCCCGAACCCCTGACGGAACACAACGGGGGCGCAGGTCGCGCCCCCGGTCGATCCCGGCATGCGGCGGATCGGCGCTACGGCTGCTGCTCCGGCAGGCTGTTGTAGTCCACGGAGGCCAGCATCACCCAGGCCGCGACCCAGCCCTCGGTGCCCTGGTAGTTGACCTTCAGCCACGCGCTGTCGGGCGTGCGGGCCAGCAGCGGAACCTGGGTGCGCGCCGGGATCTCGGCCAGCGGCCCGAAGTTCAGGTCTGGCCCTGCCCGCATCACGACGGTGTAGATGCTGGAGCCGGTGATGGTGGCATTGGGCGGCAGCGGGGCCACTTCCACGATGTCGGAGCGCACCGGCACGCCGACCGTGCTGTCCGTGGCGACTACCACCCACTTGGCGACCCAGCCCAGCGCCTCGCCATACTGCACCTGCAGCCAGTTATTGGAAGCGTTGCGCCCGACGACCGCCGCCTGCGCATCGGCTGGCATGATCTCCAGGACGGGGGCGGTCACGGTGGGCGCGCTGCGGATGTTGACCCGGTACGGCGTCAGGATAGTCACCCCGGTCGGCGAAGCGGGTGTGCCGGGGATCGGAGTCGGCTGGGGGGGCGCCGGGGTGCTGCCCGCCGGCACTCGCGGCGTGGCCGTGGGCGCATTAACCGGGGTGGGGATGGCAGAGCCATCGATCGGCAGGCCATTGATGTCGCTGCGCAGGATGACCAGCCAGGCGGCCACCCAGCCTTCCACGCCATCGTACTGCACGCGCACCCACGAGCTGTCGGCGCTGCGCCCGGTGGCGACCGCCTCGGTGCCGTAGACCAGCCTGGCCAGCACCGCGCCGACGCTGGACGGCTCGGCCCGGACATTGACCGTGTACGGGGAGATGGCTGTGACTGGCTCCCCGGTGGCGAGCGGCGGCGGCTGGATGTCGGTGGTCACGGGCAGCAGCAGGGTGTTATCCGAGCACACCACCAGCCAGGCAGCCACCCAGCCGGTGGTGCCGCTGAACTCCACCTGCAGCCAGTTATTCTCCGGGGTGCGCCCCTGCAGCGCTGCATCCGACCCCGGAGGCAGCACGCCCAGCACGGCTGCGTTTACCCCCGGCGTCGCGCGGATATTGACATCGAAGATCGCTCTGGCCGTCAGCGCGGCGGGCGGCTGCGCCCGGGCCGGGGCGGCGCCGACGAGGAAAGCCGCCAGGGTCAGCGTAAGAATCACCAACAGCAGGCCAGCCGGTCGTTTCATTCGTCTCATCAGAGTCCCTCCGGTCCCATTGGGAAGGGATCAGCAGTCACAGGCCGGGCGGCTGATTCGCTGATCAGAGATGTGCACAGGGCTATTCGGCCCGAACGATCACCACGGATACGTTGTCGCGGGCCGGGGCGCTGAGCGCCAGCTTCAGCAGCCGGTCAGCAGCTTCCTGAGGTGGATGCTGGCTGGCAACCTCGACCAGCGTGTCATCGCTCAGGACTCCGTAGAGGCCATCGGTGCAGAGCAGCAGGGTATCGCGCGGCTGGAGCCGGGCATCCGGCCATACATCGACCTCGATCGTCTGGTCGGCGCCCAGGGCACGATCCAGAACATGACGCAGTGAATGGCGGGCCGCCTGATCGGCGGTCAGGACGCCGTTACGAACCTGCTGGCTCACCCAGGTATGGTCGCGCGTCAGCTGCTGCCCCCTGCCGTCGCGGATCAGGTAGGCACGGCTGTCCCCGGCGCTGGCGACCCAGTACGAACCCTCCAGGAGCAGGGCCACCACCACTGTGCAGCCCATCCCTTCCATCTCAGGTGTGCTCATGCCCATCTGGTGGATGGCAGTGTTCGCGGCGACGATGGCATCACGCAGGCGGGCGCCCGCCTGCGCCGCCGTCAGTTCCTCACCTTCCAGCAGGTGCTGCTGGATCACCGCGACGGCCTGCTGGCTGGCATGCTCGCCACCCCTGGCGCCGCCCATCCCATCCGCGACGATCAGCAGCGCCATATCCGGACGCTGCTCCGATACAACAGCCAGGACCGAATCCTGATTGCCGCCTTTGCGCGGGCCGGGATCGCTCTGGTGGCCAACTGTCAGCTTCATGGGCTGTTGCAGCTCCGCTGCCTTCCGAATTTTCACAGCAGTGGGGGTATTGTACGACTGTTTTGCCGACGCGCCAAGCGCTGATCCGGTGGGGGTCAACGCGACGGCTGGCGGTGGAGCGGGCAGGCTATTCGTACTTGAGGGCGGCCACCGGATCGAGCTGCACCGCCCGGAGAGCCGGGTAGATGCCCGATCCCAGCCCAATGAACAGCGAGAAGATGATCGCAAAGACCGGCAGCCACGCCGGGATATAGGCAATGCTGGTCGGATCGGTATCCGTTGAACCGGAGGCGGCCAGCTGCGCCGCGATGTAGGCCTGCGCGATCAGGTCGATGATCTTGGCGGCCCCCACGCCAAACAGCACCCCGCCGATCCCGCCCAGCACGCCGATGGCCCCCGCCTCGGCCACAAACACGCTCATGACATCGCGGTTGGTCGCGCCGACCGCCTTCATCAGCCCGATCTCGCGGGTGCGCTCCAGGATGGACATGATCATGGTGTTGGCAATGCCGATGGCCGCTACCACCAGCGCAATCGCGCCGATGCCGCCAAAGACAGCCTGCACAATCGCAAAGAACAGGTTGATCTGCTGGAGCGCTGAGCGTGCCGAGAAGGCGAAGAAACCCTGATCCTGGATGCGATCTTCCACCAGCAGCATCAGGCCCGGGTCATCGGACACGACAATCGCCTGCGAGTAGCCATCATGATCGTAGTTGATGCGGCGGCCTTCCACCCAGGAGTTAATCTCGTCGGCGTCTTCCAATGACAGGAAAATGGTGCTGTCATCGGAGCCGCCGCGCCCTTCCAGCACTCCACCCACCCGCAGCCGGATGGTGCGGTATGAGACATTGCCCTCGTCATCCACCCGCGACAGCTTGAGCAGCAGCGTCTGGCCATACAGCTCGACCGGTTCATCCACCGACCGCCCGCGCGCATCCACGAAGTTCTCGCCCACCCGCGACCCGGCCAGGACCGTCCAGCGCCCCATATTATCGGTGCCCTGAGCCATGACAAAGCCCATGTCCGAGACCTCGCGGGCGTCGATGCCGGTCAGGGTTGTGAAGCCCTGCAGCCGGTTGAGCCGGACCTGCGAGGCGTTCACCGAGATGATCGGGGTGACCGCCTGCACCCCGTTGTACTCCCGGAACTCGCGGATCTTGTCGGGCGTGAGCAGCGCTTCCTGCTCCAGCTCGCCGGACGGCGGCCCGAAGAACCGTCCCCGGGTGCTGGGCAGCACAGTGATCTGGTTGAGCGGGCCAAAGTCAGCGAAGCTCTGGTTGGTGCTCTGCTGCAGCCCGGAAGCCAGCGCGATCAGCACCACGATCGCCGCCGTCCCGATCAGCACGCCCATCGCCGTCATCAGAGCGCGGCCCCGCATGCGGCTCAGGTTAGCGATCACCAGCTGGAACAGGTCGCGGGCTGTCATCAGGGCTGCGCTCCTTCTTCGGTCGGCGGGGGCGGCAGGGTCTCCTGCGCCGGGCGGTTGCCCAGCCCCAGAAAGCCCAGCACCGCCCGCCAGATGCGCTGGAGGAAGGTCAGCTCACCGGGGGCCTGCTCGCCTTCGCCGTCGGCTTCGCCACCCGGCTCCGCGCCGAGCGGCAGGGGCAGCACCTCGACCCGCAGCACCTGTTCAGTCACCTGATCCTGCTGGAAGCTGTCCAGATAGTGCACCCGCACCCGCACCTCGGCCATGCCCGCCTGAGCTGCCTCCGCCTGCGCGATCAGGGTGCCCGACGTCCCGGCGTCCAGCGGCCCTACGTACAGCGAGCCATCCGTGATCACCAGCTGATCGCTGGTCACCTCGATGATGCTGACATTCGCCTGGGCAGCGCCAATGTTGATGACTTCCACCGGCAGATCAAGGGTATCCCCGACGAAGACCTCTTCCGGCAGCGGCTCGAAGAACCCGATGTAGAAGTGCGGCGCGGCGACCACCGGCAGGCTGATCGTTTCGGTATCGTTGTGCTGGGCATTGTAATTATCGATGTAGGCGATCGACAGCCCGACCGGCACCAGCCCGCCGGCTGCATCCCCATTGACCGCCAGGTCGAAGGTCAGCGGCACGCGCTCGCCCGGGGCTATCTGCTCCACATAGCGGACATTGCTGCTGGCCAGCGGCGCCAGCGAGCGCAGGCTCAGATCATTCTGCTGGAGGCTGACCACCACCTGCCGGGCCGCCTCCCCGCTGACGTTGATGAGCATCAGATCCAGCGTGAAGACCGTGCCCGGGTTCAGGACTGCGGGCGTCGTGGTGTAGCCCTCAAACACCAGCTGAGGGCGCACCGCCAGCGTCGGCGTCGGGGTCGGCGTATCGGCATACTGGTATACCTGGAAGCTCAGCACGGAGGTTTCGCTGTAGGGCGTGCCATACTGGTCGGTGTAGCTGATATCCATGCGGATGGCCGCCTCGTAATCGCCCAGGTTGCTGTCCACGCGCAGCGGCTGAGAGAACGCCACCGTCGCCCCGGGAGCCAGGTCGCCGACGGCACGGGTGCCGCCCGTGTCGCGCGGGATCACGTCGCCCTCCGGGAAAAAGACGATCACGTTGCGCGCCCCCACCTGGCCGGCGTTCTGCAGCGTGATGCGGAACTCGAACTCCTGGCCCGGGTACAGCGGCGGGTTCGTGCTGGGGACATAGGACTGGATGACGACCAGCGGGCGCACGAAATCGGTCGGCATCGGCGTGCTGGTGGGGGCGGGCGTGGCGGTCGGGACGGCGGTCGTCACCGTCCGCACCCGCAGCCCGTTTTCCAGCACGCCGCATTCCCCGTCCTGCCGCAGGACCTCGACATCATAGCGCCCGGTCGGGACGCCAGCCGGCACGGACGCCGTCAGCACCGTTGGGCTGACGAAGGTTGTGGCCAGGCTGCCGAAGTTCTGGAGGATCACCACCGATGTGGCATCAAAGGCTGTGCCGAATACCGTGACGAAGGTGGGAGCCGTGTTGAGGACGGCGTCCGGCTGGACGCTGGTCACCGTCACAGGGTTGTTGTCGCACGTCTGGGCCAGCGCCGTCCCGGCAGCCGGCACGCCGACGGAAACCAGGAACGTGATAGCGATGAAGCCCAGCAGGATCAGCCCGGCGAGGCGTGGTCGGTCAGTCATGGCGTTGATTCCTTGAGGGGGAGGCGGCAGCCGCCAGGTCCTCGACGATGCGTCCGTCAAGCATGTGGATGGTGCGGGTGGCATGAGCGCTGACCCGCGGGTCGTGGGTGACCAGGATGATCGTCTGCCCCTGGCGGTTCAGCTCCTGGAGCATGGTCAGGATCTCCTCGCCGGTGCGGGAATCGAGGTTGCCGGTCGGCTCGTCGCCCAGCAGGATCTGGGGCCGGTTGACCATCGAGCGGGCCAGCGCCACGCGCTGCTGCTGCCCGCCGGACAGCTCGGTGGGCCGGTGATGGGTGCGGTCGGCCAGGCCGACCTGGCGCAGGATTTCCAGCGCCCGCTCACGGCGCTCGGCGGGCGGGATCCCGGCGAAGATCATCGGATACTCCACATTCTGCAGCGCGGTCATGCTGGTGATTAGGTTAAAAGACTGGAACACGAACCCGATCTTCCGCTGCCGGTACAGCGCCAGGCCGTTCTCGTCCAGCCGTGAAATATCCTGCCCATCCACCACGATCGTGCCCTCATCGGGCGTATCGAGGCCGCCCAGCACGTTGAGCAGCGTGCTCTTGCCGGAGCCGCTGGGGCCCATCAGACACAGCAGCTCCCCGCGCTCGATGGACACATCGATCCCATCCAGCGCCTTGACCACGACCCCGCCCAGCGAATAGTAGCGTTTGAGCCCGCTGATCTGGATGAAGGTCACGCCGCCTACCCGCCCCCAAACACACCACCGATGACCTGGCCGAGCGCCGAGGCGGCCAGGGTCACCCCGATGTAGATCACCCAGTAAATCAGCACGATGCCCGCGCTCTTGACGCGGCTGAGCCGGAACGTGGCCGCCACCCCCAGCCCGATCAGGACCAGCATCCACAGCCGGTAGATATCCACCGTCTGCAGGAGGCCAGCCAGCAGCGGCGAGGCCTGCGCCTCGGCGCCGGTCAGCGCGTAGCTCAGGCCCGGGGCAGACAGGTTGCCGGTCGCAAGAATGGTGATGGCCGCCACGAAGTTGCGGGCCACCGATGGCAGCATGGTCCAGACCGCCATCCGGAAGACCTGCCGGAAGCCGGTGCGACCGCCCATGGCCAGCCCCAGCAGGAACAGCAGCGAGGCATGCAGCAGGAAGTTGATAAACAGCCCCACCAGCCCGGTAGCCGTTCCGATCGCTGCCAGCATCGCCTGAGAGGAGGCGATGGCCTGCATCTGCTGCGCCTGCTCAGCCTGCTGCGAGTCATCCGCCGGCGCGCCAACGGCCTCCTGCCGGGCATTGAACTGCGTCTGGATCATCGCCGACTGCACCGGCGCGGTGGCAACAGAGAGGAACAGCAGCCCCAGCAGCCCCAGCAGCGCCACCAGCCACCAGTGGCCGCTGGCCGCCTCGCGCATGGTCTGGAAGGTGACCCGCGGGCGGAACAGTACGCCCAGCAGCGCGCCCGGCGGCGTCAGGCGCGGCACAGAGGGAGCCTCCGGCGGCTCCAGGGAGAGATCGGTGTCGGGGAGGTTCATTGAACGGACAGCTCCGATGACAGTCAGGAGGAAAAACCCGGTTGATTGTAACACGTCCCTGGCGCGCAGGGGCGGCCCGGGCATGCGCCTATCCCTCACTATCCTTGAGGTAAACACCGCCGCCGACTCCCCTGTGACGGGGTCCGGCCGGGATCAAGGGGAGTCGGTGGCGTTCAGCGAGTAGTTCTGCTGCTGCACGTAGCGGGCCTGCACCAGCGTGACGACATGATCCGGAGCGCCGCCCAGCACGGGAATGACCGACTCAAACGCCGTGGACTGCCCCGGTTCCAGCCGCAGTGTCGAATCCAGCGGCAGGTGCTGGTAGGCGATCACCTGGTCGGTTGCATCATAAACCACCAGCGTCACCTCGATCCGGTCAATGGGCACCAGCCCGATGTTGGTCAGCGGCCCGCTGAACTTCAGATCACGCCGCCACTGGTTGTACTGCACCTGCGCATCCAGCACGGCTGCGGTGGTGTAACCCGGATCGGGGGCGGCAGGCCGGGCGCTGGCCTGCAAAGAGCAGATCGTCAGATCCGCCGGCAGATTTTCCACCGACAGGCCGAAGGGAGTGGCGCTTTCGCGGGGGACGATAAACAGCGCAGTCGGGGCTGCCACCTCGCTGACTACAATGCCGGCCTCATCACACAGGGTGGCAGCCACCTGAACATCGGTGATGTCCGCCGGCGAGGCGTTGTACAGCTCGCCGCCCAGGTAGGTCACCCCCTGACGGTCGCGCCACAGCAGCGTGTGATCGATCAACAGCTCGGCAGGATTGATCGCCGCCACCACCGTCCCCCACCCGGCCAGCGGATCGACGAGGATGCTGGCAGCCAGACCGTCCAGTGCCAGCCCCAGGCTGCCGATGTCCCGATCGGACAGGAAAAGGCGCAGGGCGGCAAAGTACGGGCCAACCTGCTGGACGATCAGAGTCTCGCGGCCGATGGCGCCCTGCAGGTCGTCATAGAGAAAGACCACCTGCAGCCGCCCGTCGGGCAGGTCGGCGCGGCTGACCTCGCGGTAGCCGGGCACCTGTTCGTAGTGCAGGCGAATGTAGCTTTCGGCCAGCTCCCGGGTCTGCTGAGCAGTCAGCGGCCCCTCATGGGTGATGTCCACCGTCACCCGGCTGCCGTAGCCCGGCGGCGGCAGCAGGCGCACCAGCAGCCGCTGGTCGGTGGACTCGTCCAGCACCTCCCAGCGGTCGGGCAGGTTCATGGCGAATACGCCGCTGGGGTGCCAGTAGGCGGTCACATCCAGCGGCAGGGGCGTCGGCGGCGGCGTGGGCGCCAGCGTCGGTGGAAGCGGCGTGGCAGTGGGCAGCACCGGCGCCGGAGTAGGCAGGGCCGCGCCGGGAGCGACAGCCGTGGGAGGGGGGGCGCAGGCTGCCAGCAGTACCGCAGACAGCACAGTCAGCCGCGCCGCGCCGGACAGAGCGATCCGGATCGGGCAGGAATCAGCCGCAGACAGCAGTGCTTTCATTTACGACTCAGGCCCGCGCGTGGCGACCGCCAGCAGACGCGGGCTGGCCTCCTCATAGGAATTGAACTCATAGTCGCCGTAGGTCTCCACCTGCTGCAGCCCCGCCATCTGGAGCAGCAGGCGCATCTCCGGGGCCAGCGTGTAGCGGACGCGCTGCGGCATCAGCGTTCGGTGCAGCAGGCCGTCAGGATCGATCCGGTCGTAGACCCAGGTCAGGCTCATGATCTGGCTGACCCGGTCGAAGGAGGCCAGCGACTGCTGCATCACCGTATGCCCGGTCTCGGCATCCACGAACAGGCGCTCAACCACCAGTGAATCCACGTCATCGGCGCGGAAGATGCTGATCGGATTGGCGATGTCAATGGCGGCTCCGCCGCCGGGTTTGAGATGGGCCGCGATGCGTCGCAGCGCCCGGAGCTGGTCGCTGTGCTCCAGCAGATGCATGAATCCACTGAACGCGAAGATCGCCAGCCCGAAGCGCTCACGGTGCTCCAGATCGCGCACATCGGCCTGCACCCACTCAATGTCGGCGGCGTTTCTCTGTTCGGCGGCATGCGCCCGGGCACGCTCCAGCATCGACGGCGAGGTATCGATGCCGACCAGGCGGTAGCCCGCCCGCGCCAGGTGGAGAGCCACCCGGCCTGTGCCACAGCCGACATCCAGCACCGGCCCGCCGAAGCGCGAGGCCAGCACATCATAAGCCGTCAGGTCTTCCACCAGCCCGGCATTTTCCGAGTCATAGTAGCGGGCCAGTTCGGCATAGAAGTCATTCATCACGGCGCGCCCTTCGCAGCAGCGAACCTGCGGTCAGTGTAGCACAGCCTCAGACCCCGGAACAACGCTGCCGGCGATCGCCCCCGCCCCGACCATGACGCTTTGCTGCTCAGAAGAACAGCTTGGCCAACCGCAGGATGCCCTGCCCCCACGGCACACGGTGGCTGACGCCGGTCTGGTTGGCAAAGGTATGCCGGTTGGCCATATACCAGTCGTAATTGCGGATCAGCGCGTCCACGTTGGAGTATTTGGGCGCAAAACCGAGCTGCTTCTCCGCTTTTTCGATGCTGACAAACGATTCCTTGTCCACCGTCTCGTAGATCCACTTGTACAGGGGCGAGAGGCCGACTGCCTCAAGCATCCGCAGGATCATCACAGCGGGCCTGACCGGCAGCGAGACGATCCGCCCGCCTTTGCCCGCGTGGTCAAGCACCGCCTGAAAGTCCGTGCGCGGCGTGCCGAACACCTTGGCGCCGATGTTGAACGTATCGTTGACCCGGTCGGCGGGCAGGGTGGCGCACAGCCAGATCACCTCACACAGGTCTTCCACATCCAGATACTGGTAGGGGTTGTTGCCGCTGCCCAGCACCGGGAAGTTGCGCCCTTCCTGCGCCCAGTCGTACAGCATGGCGAACACGCCCAGGCGCTCGGGGCCGATGAACGACTTGGGCCGGATGATCGGGACGCACATCCCCCGCGCGCGGTACTCCAGGCAGACCTCCTCGGCCAGAACCTTGGCCTCGCCGTAGGGACCCACCCCGTGGACCGGATCGGTTTCATACAGGGGGTGATGATCCGGAATACCATAGACGGCGGTGGAGGAGATGTGGATCACCCGCTCAACGCCATGCTGAAGGGCGGAATCCACCACGTTGCGCGTGCCGTCCACATCCGTCGTGAAGATGTCTTCCTTCGAGTACAGCGGCAGGGCCGCCGCGCAGTGGACGACGATATCGACGCCCTGCATGGCGTGATCCACCATTGGCCGGTCGCGAATATCGCCGTCGATGACCGTGATGCGCTCCCTCTCCTTCGGGTAGGTGAACGGGGCGAAATCGAGCGACACAACTTTCTGGCCGCGCTCCAGCAGGTAGCGCACCAGGTTAATGCCGAGGAATCCGGCGCCGCCGGTGATCAGGTACGTTCTGGGGCTGGTCATGAGTGGTTCTCCACATGCAGGACTTGCCCGCTGGAGCCGGGCAAGCAGGTAAGGACTGGATGGTCAGCCGCGAGCAGGTCGGAGCGGCCTACCGGGCCATATAGCGTAGCGTGGATCGACGCTTTCTTCAAGAGGCAGTTGTGCATTCCGCCACAAACCGCCGCCGCGCCGATCACTCCAGCAGCCGGTTCGAAGCGTAGGCGCGGTTCCAGTCCACCGTGTGCCGCAGCGCCACGACGACGGCGATCCCGATCCCCATCGCCAGCACCGGCGGATTCACGCGCAGCAGCAGCAGGATCGGCCCAACCAGCGCCGAGGTCGCGATCACGGCCCGCGGGGTATGGCGGACGATCAGCAGGCGTATGACCAGCAGCGCCAGGCCATTGGCCAGCGCCGACAGCGGCGCGGCGGCCAGCATCGCCCCGGCTGTCGTGCCCAGGCCCATCCCGCCCGCAAAACCCAACCATACCGGCCAGCAGTGGCCGGCCACCGCTGCGATCCCGGTCACCGACACAGCGAACGGATGATCGGAGAGGATGCCCGCCAGCCCGATCGCCGCTGCCCCCTTCAGGGCATCCAGCGCCAGTACCAGCGCCAGCGCGCCGCGCCCCACCCGCCGCGAGACGTTCAGCGCGCCGGTGTGCCCGCTGCCGTGCAGCCGGGGATCCGGCCAGCCGAAGGCGCGGGCCAGGAGCACCCCGGTGGGGATGCTGCCCACCAGATAGCCCGCCATCAGCGCGATGAACAGGCTCAGAGCATGCGGCATCTCTCAGCTAAACCGCTGCAGGGCGTGGAAGATCGCCTGCGCGCCGAAGTCCAGCGCCTCCACCGGGATGCGCTCATCGGCGGCGTGGATGGTTGACCAGATATCCAGACCGTCCGGCAGGTCGATCGGCAGGAAGCCGTAGGTCTGGATGCCCAGCCGGGAGAAGAAGCGCCCATCGGTGACGCCGCTCAGGATGTACGGGATGGGGATGCCCGCTGGATCGGCCTCGCGCAGGATGTCCGCCAGCGTCCCGAACAACCCCATGTCGGCCTCGACCGGGCCGGGATCATAGACCATCACCTGCATGTCGATCGCGCCGCCGATGATGGCCTGCAGTTCGCGCAGCATATCCTCCGGCGCAAAGCCCGGCAGCAGGCGCGAGTCCATATCGACTACGATCTCGGAAGGGATGACATTGAGCTGCGACCCGCCGTGAAAGACGGTGGCGTTGACCGTGTGACGCAGCAGCGCTTCCAGCCCGCGCCCCAGCATCGGATCCAGCGAGTCCAGCACGGCGTCTGTCATGGCCGGGTCGAGCAGGGAGAGCAGGGCAGCGGCCTCCGGCGGAGACAGCTCACGGGCGATGGTTTCGATCATCAGGCGCACGGGCGGGGTGATGTGCACCGGCAGGCGGTGGCGGTCCAGCGCGGTGAGCATCTCGCCCAGCCGGGCTGCCGCCCCACCCCGGGTCGGGACCGAAGCGTGCCCGCCCGGTCCGCGCACCGTGGCCCGCAGCGAGCAGGTCTGCTTTTCGCCCACGGTGATCGTGTAGAACTTGCGCCCGCCGACATAGATCGGGTAGCCGCCGAACTCGCCGATCGCGTAGCGGACGCCCGCAAACAGGCCGGGATGCTCCTCGACCAGGAACCGCGCCCCGTAGATGCCATCCATCTCCTCATCGGGCACGATGCACAGGATCACATCGCCCGGCAGGCTGGTTCCTTCTGCGTGTGCACGCAGAAAGGCCGCGGTCATCATGGCAACCCCGCCCTTCATATCAAGTGCGCCGCGCCCCCAGATGAATCCGTCGGCGATCTCGCCGCTGAAAGGCGGGTGCGTCCAGTCCTGGCCCTTCGTCGAGACCACATCCACGTGTCCGTACAGCAGCAGCGGGGCCGCGCGGCCCCGCCCC
>DAOTXW010000003.1:0-80381 GCA_034435035.1 Anaerolineae bacterium
GGCGCCGGGGCGCGGCGCGGCCGGGGCCCCGGACGCGCCTCGATCAGCGCGGCGGGCGGCAGACTCGCCTGCACGGCTGCCAGATTTTCATGCGGCCAGGCAAACACAGTGGCAGGCAGCCCGGCCAGCTCCGGCGGCTGGTCGCTGCCGTACAACTGCAAATCGCTCCGGTTAACCAGAAACTGCACCGAAGGGAAGGTTTCCCAGTAGCGGCGGTCAAGGTAGACGGCGCCGGGCGCCGTGTTAATATCGCCAGCCAGGACAGCCGCCGCTTCCTGGAAGAAGTATCCCCGTACCGGATCGCTGCGGTAGCAGCCCGTATAGCTGAAGCCGGAAAGCCGGGCCCGGGTGGACGGGCGGCATCCGAAGTAGTCGCGAGCGGTCAGCGTGCCGCTCAGCGCCAGCAGGGCCACCACGGCAGCATGGATTATGATAGATCGGCGGCGCGTGGCGCCGGTGTGGGTCTCCAGCCAGCGCAGGCCGTCATCGATCGCTATGGCGGGGATCAGCGCCGCGACGGGCAGTACCCCCACCGCCCTCAGAAAATGCGGGGCGTCGTCAGCCAGCACAGTGGGCAGAGACATCACCGCCACCCAGATGCAGCTGACGGCCAGCGCCGGGCGGCGCTGCCAGCCCGCGAGCGCTGCAGCCACCCCGGTCGCAAATATCGCGGCCAGCAGCGGATCGAAGACCGGCCTGCCTGGCACGTTGTGCCGCCAGATGCCGTCCCCCCGCCAGGTGAACATGCCGAGCGTGCGCAGAGCGCTGGACAGCAGGGCGGGAGCGAAATCCGCCCGTGACCACAGCGCGACCTGATCGCTGCGCCCCAGCACCATTTCTGGCCGGGCGGCAGCCACTCCGATCAGCGGAAGCAGCGTAATCAGGGTAGCCAGCCCGGCCAGGCCGATCAGGGGCCAGCGTTCGCGCAGCCAGGCCCGGTGCCAGATCAGGCCGTAGATCAGGATGCCGGCGAGGGCCAGCGGCGTGAAGCGCACGGCCAGATAGGTATAAAAACTGAGTCCATAGGCCACGCCCGCCAGCGCAGCCAGCAGCCGCGAGCGTGCCTGCAGTGCCCATGCCCCCAGCCCCAGTGCCAGCGCAGAGAACAGGGGCAGCGACACGGCGCGAAATCCGATCCGGCTGAGGTGGACATGCCACAGGGTCATGGCCAGGATGGCTGCTGCCAGCAGCCCGGTGCGGCGGCCAGTCCACGTCGCCCCAAGCAGGTAAGTGGCCGGAAGGGTCAGCAGGCCAACGAGCATCCCGGCTGACCGGATGCCCAGCGGCGTGCGTCCGAAGACCCCTACGCCCGCCGCAACCAGGTAAATAAACAGCGGTTCGCGCCCGTTATTGGCCTCAAAATAAAGTGGGAGTCTGCCCGCCAGCACGTCCAGCGCATCCAGACCGTTGACCGCCTCGTCCTGATAGAGTCCGGAGGGGTGCTCGCCAGGCAGCACCAGGCGCATGGCTATCCCTCCAGCGATTATGCCCAGTATGCCAATGAGCAGTATTCGGCTGACCGGGCGCGGCGGCTCTGTCCTTTGCACGATCGATCCTTTCCTGTGGCCGCTCGCGAGGTTCGCCGGGCCACGGTAAATTATGACTTGCCCGGCAGGGGCCTGCCAGCCATGCAAAGGAGGCCGGTATGGGGTGGGTCGTGATCGGAGTCATGGGCGGCGGCGAGGGGGCAACCGAACGGGCAGTCAGCGATGCCTACCGGCTGGGCGAACTGATCGCCCGGGAGGGGTGGGCCTTACTGACTGGCGGGCGTGAGGCCGGTGTGATGGGCGCGGCGACTGCCGGAGCCCGCTTGCAGGGAGGTCTGACCATTGGCATCCTGCCCGACCGGGATGCCCAACGCGCTTCTGGACTGCTGGATATCTGCATCGTGACCGGCATGGGCGATGCCCGGAATGTCATCAACGTGCTGTCCAGCCAGGTGGTTATCGCATGTGGAGGCGGCGCGGGGACCATCTCTGAGATTGCCCTGGCGATCAAAGCAGGCAGGCCGGTCATTCTGCTCAACTTTGACTGCGGTGGCCTGTTTGACTCTTACCCCCGGGTGCTGCATGCTTCCTCCCCTGAGGAAGCGATAGAGGCTGCGCGACAGCTGATCGCGCACGCCCGGCCTGAGTGCTGAAGAATGGCAATACTCCGACGTCTTCTGCGGCAGCCGGCGATCCGCCGGGCGGCCGGCTTGTTCGTAATAGCAGTCAGTACAGGCATCGGGCTGCACATCTGGCTGTTCGCCAGCTTGCCTGGTGTTGACGATCTGAGCGGCGGCCTGCACCGACCTTCGATCCGCATCACAGACCGCTATGGGCGGCTGCTGTATGAGGTTATCAGGGAGGATGAAGGACGGCATACGGTTATTCCCCTTGAGGAAATCCCGCAGGCGTGCTTGCAGGCCACCATTGCCACGGAGGATGCCAACTTCTATGCCAACCCGGGTGTGGATGCCCGGGCTATCGCGCGCGCCCTGTGGAGGAATCTGCAGGGAGGCGATGTGATCTCCGGCGGCAGCACGATCACCCAGCAGGTGGCGCGCAACCTGCTGCTCGATCCGCGGGAGCGCGCCGAGCGCACGCTAACACGCAAGCTGCGCGAGGCCATCCTGGCGTATCGGCTGACGCGCCGCTACAGCAAAGATGAGATCCTGGCTCTTTATCTGAACCAGACATATTACGGCAACCTGGCTTACGGCATTGACGCTGCCGCCCGCGCCTACTTCGGCAAATCGGCGCGTGAACTGGGGCTGGCGGAGTGCGCTCTGCTGGCCGGGCTGCCCCAGGCGCCCGCGCAGTACGATCCGCTGACTGACCCGCAGGCAGCACGCGACCGTCAGGCAACGGTGCTGGGCCTGATGGTTGAGCATGGTGTGCTGACGGCTGATCGGGCGGAGATGGCGCAGCGCCAGCCACTGGCCTTTGCCGCCGAACGCTATCAGATCGAAGCTCCACACTTCGTGATGGGGGTCTATGAGCATCTGGAGCAGATTGTCCCGCCGGAGACGCTGTATGCCGGCGGGCTTGAAGTGCGCACCACGCTGGACCTGGACTGGCAGCGGGCTGCGGAACGAATCGCCCGCCGGCAGCTTGCGCTGCTGAATACGCCACAGCCGGGAGATCCGCCGCACCGAGCGACTGATGCCGCTGTAGTAGCGCTCGATCCGCATACCGGGCAGGTGCTGGTGATGCTGGGCAGCCCGGATTACTTTGACGAGTCCATCAGCGGCGCGATCAATCTGGCACTGGCGCCCCGCCAGCCGGGCTCCACGATGAAGCCTCTAACCTATGCGGCGGCTTTCAACCCATCCCTTCCCGAACCGATGACGGCAGCCACCATGCTGCTGGATGTGCATACCTCGTTTGTCACCCGCGAGGGGTACGCCTATGCGCCCATTAACTTCGACCGCAGCGAACATGGCCCTGTTCTGGCCCGCGAGGCGCTGGCTTCCAGCTACAACATCCCGGCAGTGATTGTGCTGGATGCCATCGGCGTCCCGCAGCTGCTCGATCTGGCCGGCCAGCTCGGGATCAGCACATTTCATGATCCATCTCGTTACGATCTATCGATCACTCTGGGCGGCGGCGAAGTGCGTCTGCTGGAGTTGACTGCGGCTTACGCCGCCTTTGCCAACGGCGGCCGCCGGGTAGAGCCCATCCTGATTCTGGAGATCGTCGGTCCGGACGGCACGATCCTCTATGAGCAGACATCCGGCCTCGGCGAGCAGGTCATCGATGCGCGGGTGGCCTGGCTGATCAGCGACATCCTGAGCGACAACCTCGCCCGCGCCCCCACCTATACAACGCACAGCATTCTGCAGATTGGGCGCCCCGCGGCTGTCAAGACGGGGACAACTACCGACTATCGAGATAACTGGACGGTTGGCTATACCCCCAACCTGGCCGTTGGCGTATGGGTGGGCAACGCCAACAATGATCCGATGGTCAACATCAGCGGGGTCAGTGGGGCAGGGCCGATCTGGCACCACTTCATGCGGGTGGCCCTGCGCGGGCAGCCGCCGCTGCCTTTTGAGCGCCCCGCCGGCCTTACGCAGGTTGAAGTGTGCACGCTGTCCGGCTTCCTGCCCACGCCCGCCTGCCCGTATACACGGATGGAATGGTTCATCGCTGGCACTGAGCCGACCCTCTATGACACGTTTTACCGGCGGGTTGTCATTGACCTCGCTACCGGCCTGCCAGCGGATGACTCGACTCCGCCTGAGCGACGCCAGGAGCGTCTTTTCCTCGATCTGCCGGCTCAGGCTGGCCCCTGGGCGCAGAAGGCAGGGTTGCCGCTGCTGCCCGATGGATTCGCTGCAGCGGCCCGCGCGCAGAACGCCCCGGAAGGGCTGGTCATCGCCTCGCCTGATGCATATACCATCTACGAATTGTCGCCGGCTCTTCCCGCCGAAGCCCAGCGACTGCGGATTGTTGCGGTTGGGCCTCCGGATTTGCGTGCGGTAGTCATCTACCTGGACGGTGCGCCGCTGGCTGAACTCACCGATCCTCCCTTTGAAGTCTGGTGGCCGCTGGAGGTGGGCCAGCATACCCTCTATGCCGCAGGAATAACCCCCTCCGGGCAGCGTCTGCTCAGCAGTGAGCGCCTGTTTACCGTCGCGCCTCCCGACTAACGTCTCACATATGTGATAGGCGGCACAAATGGAGTATACTGACAGATAGGGGCGCACGCCTGAGCGCGCTGCCCACAGTTGAGCCTCATATTCCCAGCACGCCAAGGTAAGGTATTCATGATAACTCCTGGAACTCCTGACAACCCTCTTCGCGTGGCGATCATTGGCTCCGGCCCGTCGGGCTTCTACGCAGTTGAGCATCTGCAGAAGCAGGATCTGGTTATAGAGACGGATCTATTTGACCGCCTGCCGACGCCTTACGGCCTGGTGCGCGGCGGCGTGGCTCCCGATCACCCCAAGATCAAGTCGGTGACCAGGGTATATGACAAGATCGCTGCCCATCCGAGCTTTCGGTTCTATGGCCATGTCGAATTCGGCACCGATCTCACCCTTGAAGACATTGCGCGTCACTATCACGCCGTCATCTTCGCCACCGGCGCGCAGACCGACAAACGGCTGGATATTCCCGGGGAAGACCTGCCGGGCAGCCACCCGGCTACGGAGTTCGTGGCCTGGTACAATGGCCATCCCGATTTCCGCCACCTGGAGTTCGATCTCTCGCAGGAGAGTGTCGCGGTAGTAGGGATTGGCAACGTTGCCATGGATGTCGCCCGCATCCTCGCCCGCAGCGTTGATGAACTGCGCGCAACAGACATCGCCGACTATGCCCTGGAGGCATTGAGCCGCAGCAGGGTCAGAGATATCTACATACTGGGGCGGCGGGGCCCGGTTCAAGCGGCTTTCACCAACCCGGAAATCAAAGAGATGGGCGAGATGGCGATCGCCGAGCCTGTTGTAGCTCCCGATGAGGTCCGGCTCGATCCGCTCAGCCAGGTGATCATCGATCGCGGGGAGGACAAAGTTGCCATCAAGAATCTGGAGACGCTGGTGCGTTATGCGAACACAGCCCCGACAGGCAAACCCAGGCGGATCATCTTCAAGTTCCTGGTTTCGCCTACTGAACTGATCGGCACGGATCGAGTCGAGGCTGTCAGGCTGGTCCGGAACAGCCTCGTCGATGATGGTCGGGGGGGTCTCAAAGCCCGTGCCACAGATCAGTTCGAGACGATCCCGGCAGGGCTGGTGTTCCGGTCTGTTGGCTACCGGGGCGTCGCGCTTCCCGGCGTGCCGTTCCACGAGCCGTGGGGCACGATCCCCAATGACCGTGGGCGGGTTCTCACCCGGTTGAACGATGGTGAGCCCGTCATTGGCGAATATGTGGCTGGCTGGATCAAGCGCGGCCCTACCGGGATCATCGGCACCAACAAGCCAGATGCAGTCGAGACGGTGGATGCTTTGCTGGAGGATGTGCGAGCCGGGCGGCTTTTTACCCCGACAGATCCCTCGCGTGAAGCGATCGATCGGCTGCTGTGCGACCGGGGAGTTGAAGTGGTGAGCTATGAGGACTGGCTGACTCTGGATCGAATGGAGATTGAACGCGGCGCTGCGGTGGGCCGCCCCCGGCTGAAATTTTGCGACGTGGACGAGATGCTCAGCGTCGTATCAGCCAACAAGGCGGCGCTGCCGGGCATCGGAAACGACTGAGAGAAATTGTTTCAACCATGAGCACGGGCCGCATTCGGCGGCCCGTGCTTGTTGTCCTGGCCTGGCTTCAGGGGATCACAATGACGGGAAGCCCTGTTGTCAGGCTGGTGGCTTTTTCCAGCGGCAGCGCCACAATCCGCGATTCGTCGAGGGGAGTGAGTGCCAGCGTGGTGAGGGAATGAAAGCGGCCCCAGCCCGGGATGGCATGGAGCGCCCACCAGCTGGCGATCTGCAGCCCCAGTGCTTCCACGGGCAGCCATGCCTGCGGCCCGTCATAAGGATGCGCCAGGATGATCTGCGGCGGGCTGCGGCGGGCTTTTGGAAGGCCGCTGTTCAACAGATTCTTCCAGAGTTCAAGGGTCAGATGGCGGCTGGCCTCCCGCTGCAGCGCTTCCGGATAGCTGGCCAGCCGGCGTTTCAAGAGGGCAGGGACTTCAGCAGAAGGAAACAGCTCGATCTCGGCGTGCCGGATGCCGCGCCGACCCTGTTCATCCTGCTGGTCGGTCACGGTAATCTCAGAGACAGCGGTGGTGTGCGCGTCAATGGGGAAGACCTTGATCGCCCTGGCATTGCGCAAATTGGGCGCAGCCCAGCCATGTCCGCGGGGCATTGCCTGACGCCACACAGCCCGGGTCTGTGCTTCACTCAGGAGTCCATCGACGCCGCGCAGGGTGTAGCCCGGCTGCTTTCCCTCCAGCACATATTCGAGCGTTAGCCGGGTGGTCACGGCTCAGGCTGCGCGCGCGGCCCGGGGGCGGATGGCGTTGAAGAAGGCGCTCAGCGCCTCACGGACCCCTTCGCCGGTCTTCAGGCTGCTGCTGTGGACAAACACCCGGTAACCCAGCCGCTCTGACTGGTACTTCAGACGACGGGTTTCGTTGCGGTAGTCCTCCAGCACACTGTCGAGGGTCATGCCCTCTGTCCACAGGTCGGACTTATTGGCCAGCAGCAGAAAGGCCTTCAGGTTCTTGCTGGCCAGGATTTCCTCATCCAGCATCTGGAGGGTGAAGTTCAGCGCATCCTTGTGCGAAACCGGGTTGGTAGGGTCGATCATGAAGATGATGCCGCGGGGCCTGGCGTCCCGCAGCAGGTCCACCCAGTCTGTTTCCCACATAGCATATTCGCCGCCGACATCGCGGCGGGGGCGCAGCCGCATGCGCTCATGGCCAACGCGCGTGGAGAATGTCGGTACTGCCTCTCCGCCGGAAGTGGTTGGCTCTGGCTCAAAGGCGTCCTGCAGCGACATATCCTCGCGCAGCCATTCGATCAGCGTGGTCTTGCCGGTCTGCCGGTAGCCCAGCACGATAAACGGCAGTCCCAGGACACGCACATAGGCGAAGTCCACCGCTGAGTTAAACCCTTCCGTCACCGGGCGCGGCAGCAGCCCGGCAAGCCCTTTCAGAAAACCCAGCAGCGCCTGGCCGATTAGATGAGTCATTCCGATCTCCCGCCGATTCACTGTGTTTCACAACAGTACGCGCCGCCTGCCGGTAAGTTGCTGACGGGGCGGGCGCTGGTCAGAAACGCGAAGGCGGCGCACGACGCGCCGCCCTGCGGTCTGACAGAGCAACCCTCAGGTGGGTCAGATGTGAATCGGCGCCCCGACGATACCGTGCGCGACTTCCATGAGCACCTCACTGAGGGTGGGATGGGCATGGACATTGCGGGCGATCTCCTCGGCGGTCAGCTCAGCGTAGCGGGCCAGCGTGTACTCCGGGAGCAGTTCCGTAACTTCCGGGCCGATCAGGTGGGCGCCCAGGATTTCCCCGTACCGTGCGTCGCTGATCAGCTTGACGAAGCCATGCCCTTCGCCCAGGCCGAGCGCCTTGCCGTTCGCCTGGAAGGGGAACCTGGAGACTTTGATCTCGTAGCCGGCTGCCCGCGCCTGTTCCTCTGTGAAGCCGAAGCTGGCGATCTGGGGCTGGCTGTAGATGGCGCGGGGCATCATGGTATAGTCCAGTTCGATCGTTTCGTGCCCGGCAATCACTTCGGCGGCGACGATGCCCATGGCGCTGCCGACATGCGCCAGCATCAGCTTACCGGTCACATCGCCGATGGCATAGACGTTCGGCACGTTGGTCCGCATCTGGCTGTCAATCTCGATGAAGCGCGTGCGGTCAGCCAGCCTGACGCCGATCCTGTCCAGCCCGAAGCCGTCGACATTGGGCACAAAGCCGATGGCTACCAGGACCTGATCGCCCTCAAGAGTCTGCTGCCCATCGCTGGTAGCCACCCTGACGGTCGCCTTGCCCTTGCTCTTCTCGATTCCCTCAACGCGGGTGCCGGTCAGAACCTTGATGCCCAGCCGGTTGTAGGCTTTGGCGAGCTCAGCACTGACCTCCGCGTCCTCCAGCGGCGCGGGCCGGTCGAGCATCTCCACAATCGTCACCTCAGCACCGTAGTTGTGCCAGATATAACCGAACTCCAGGCCGATCGGCCCGGCGCCAACGATGATGGGTTTCTTCGGCACGCGGTCCGACAGGATCGCCTCGGTATAAGTGACAACCACTTCACCATCGATCTCCACACCGGGGATCAGACGGGGCTGAGCACCCGTGGCGACGATCAGGTTCTTGAAGTTCAGCGTTTCCTCGCCGCCGTCATTGAGGGACACTTTAATAGTGCTGGTATTCTCGATCGACCCCCAGCCGTTATAGGTGTCGATCTTGTTCTTCTTCATCAAGAAGCCGACGCCCTTGACCAGCCGGTCGGACACCTGGCGGCTGCGCTTGTAGGCTGCTGTGTAGTCCAGCTTGAGGTTCTCGAAGCTAAACCCGAACTCCTTGTCCCGGTGCTGAAGCGTATGTGCGACCTCAGCATTCTTCAGCAGCGCCTTGGAAGGGATACAGCCTACGTTCAGGCAGACCCCTCCCCAGTACTGCTTCTCCACGACGGCGACCTTCTGACCCAGCTGAGCGGCGCGGATCGCGGCGACATAGCCGCCGGGGCCAGCCCCCAGCACGATCACGTCATATTCCTTGGCCATGCGTTCTCCTTCTGCATGCAGGGATTCAGGGATGGAAGCCTGTGACGGATGCACAGGCACCTGATCGACAGGCCCGGCTGACTGCACTTCTGCCCCTTAATTGTAATGCGGTCAGGCCGGCTTTCCAACGGTAGCCAGGTGTGGGTGCATTTGCTGGGGGGTGAGGGTGAGGCCCCTTATTCCCTCCCGATGTGCAGACTCGCAGCCGATCGCGTCCCGGGGTGGACTGCGCCCCGGGCGAACCGCCGGCAGGCATCTGTGGGTACCCTGGCTGAACCTTTTGCTTACCTTGACGAAAGGTACACCCTCGTCTACAATAGCCCATCCATACAGCCCGGGGAGGCAGGTTAAAGCCGTCATGCCGATGTTTGAAAGCCTGAGCAGCAGGCTGGACGGCATTTTTCGTGAGCTACGTAAGCGCGGCAAGCTAAACGAAGCCGACGTCGATTCTGCCATGCGCGAGATCCGCCTTGCCCTGCTGGAGGCGGATGTCCACTATGGCGTGGTCAAGAGCTTCATCGCGCGGGTGCGTGAACGCGCTGTCGGTGTGGAAGTGGCGCGCAGCCTGACCCCCGGTCAGCAGGTCGTCAAGATCGTCCATCAGGAATTGATCCGGACTCTGGGGCAGCCTGGCCGGCTGGCGCTGGCTGGCAACACACCCCATGTGATCATGCTGGTGGGCCTGCAGGGATCGGGCAAGACTACCACCGCCGCCAAGCTGGCGCTGCATCTGCGCCGCGAGGGCCATAAACCTCTGCTGGTGGCGGCGGACACCTACCGACCTGCAGCGGTTGATCAACTGAAGGCGCTGGGGAGGCAGCTCGATATCCCGGTCTATGACGAAGGCGTCACCGCAGCGCCCCCGATGATCGCCGTCCACGGTGTAGAAGCAGCTGTGCGGCAGAACGCCAGCGTAGTGATCATCGACACGGCGGGTCGCCTGCAGATCGATGACTCTATGATGGCCGAGGTGCAAACCATCCGGGAGCGAGTCAAGCCTGCCGAAGTCCTGCTGGTTGCTGACTCGATGACCGGCCAGGAAGCGGTCAATATCGCGCAGGGCTTTCATTCAGCGGTCACCCTGACCGGGCTGATCCTGACCAAGATCGACGGCGATGCACGGGGCGGCGCAGCCATCTCGATGCGCGAAGTGACCGGTGTGCCGATCAAGTTTCTGGGCACCAGCGAGAAGGTAGACGGGCTTGAGATATTCCACCCGGATCGGCTGGCCAGCCGGATCCTGGGGATGGGCGATGTCCTGTCTCTCATCGAGCGGGCAGAATCGATGGAGCTCGATGAAGCCGAAGCGCAAGACCTGGCCCGCAAGCTGCAAACCAACGACTTGAATCTGGAGGATTTCCGCAAACAGCTGCGGCAGATCAAGAAGATGGGGCCATTGACTCAGATCCTGGAGATGGTCCCGGGCATGGGGCAGATGGCCAGCCAGATCGATCCGCGCGACATGGATAGACAATTGAAGCGTGTCGAGGCTATAATCGACTCCATGACGCCCAGAGAGCGCCGGCAGCCGCGGCTGCTGAATGCCAGCCGCCGTAAGCGGATCGCATCCGGCAGCGGCACAACAGTGCAGGATGTCAATCAGGTTTTGAAGCAGTTCCAGCAGATGCAGCGGATGATGAAGCGGCTGTCCAGCCAGAAGCGGCCGCCGGACCTGCGAAATCTGTTTCGATAGCAGCAGACGATAGCATTCACCCGTACCGGGATAAGACGAAGGAGCATGTACCCAGATGATTCGGATCCGACTGCGCCGTGTGGGGTCTAAAGGCCAGCCAAGCTACCGTATCGTTGTGGCGGATGGCCGCAGCCCACGCGATGGGCGCTTTATCGAGAAGATCGGCTTCTACAATCCGCGTACCGAGCCGGCGACGATGGAAATTGATGAGGGGCGCGCTCTCCACTGGTTGAGCGTGGGTGCGCAGCCCAGCGATGCGGTTCAGCGTATTCTTGACCGCGTGGGCACCACTGAGCGGTATCAGCGTCTCCGTGCTGGAGAGGCTGTTGAGGCGCTGGTGGCAGAGGCCGAGCAGGCTCTGCAGGCGCAGCCAGCCGCCAACCGCCGCACGCGCCGCGATGATATTGTGGCGCAGAAAGTCTCCCGCAAGGCCCGGGCCAGGGCGGAGGCGGCTACTGCTGCCGCGGTGGCCGAAGCTCCTGCCGCCGCGGCTGAGGCCGAAGCGGACGCGGTTTCTGAAGCTGCCGCCGAATAGTAAGCCCCTGTTGCACAGGCGCGCCTGATCGGATACGTCCGGGGCCGCTCGGGCTGTCGATCCACTCATCGGGAAGCAGGCACTGATGAAGGAACTGGTCGAGTACATAGCAAAGTCGCTGGTGGACGATCCCTCACAGGTGCAGGTGACCCAGATTGAAGGGGCCAACTCGGTGATCGTGGAGCTGCGAGTGGCCCCCGAAGACATGGGGCGTGTGATCGGCCGCAGCGGGCGGGTGGCCAATGCGATCCGGACCCTGCTGCGGGTCGTCGCTGCCAGAAAAGGCAAGCGCGTGACGCTCGAGATAGTCTGACAGACAGGATGCCTATGGCCTCAGCCGGAAGTCGACCCAGGCGGCCTGCAGGGCGGAAGCACCCGGGCTCAGAGGATAAGCAATCAGGCTCTTCTGAGCCTGAGTTTTTGATTGTCGGCAGGATCGCCCGCCCGCATGGTGTGCGCGGCGAAGTGGGCATGAAGCTGATGACTGAGCACCCCGGTCATCTGCTGGGCGTTCGCACCCTGTATGTGGGCGAAAGGCGCCAGCCCCTGCCTGTGCAGCGCATGCGTCGGCATCAGCAGGGGATGATCATCCAGTTCACCGGGGTCACCGATCGTGATATGGCGGAAGACCTGCGCGATGAGGTGGTTTACGTTCATCTCAGCGACGCTGTTCCGCTGGAGGACGGCGAGTATTATCTGTTTCAGATCGAGGGGATCCGCGTCGTGACCGACTCTGACGAGGAGCTGGGCCGGCTGACCGACGTGCTTGAAACGGGAGCCAATGATGTGTATGTGATCACCACGCCTGAAGGCAGGGAAATCCTGATCCCGGCCATCCCGGAGGTTATCTGCAAAGTGGATGTGCAGGGGCAGGTGATGGTGGTACATCTGCTGGAAGGGCTGCGCTGAGATGCAGCATTTGGCGAACGATCCTGTAGTGATTGTCGGGTGAAGACTATGTCAGCAAAACGAGAATACCCCATGACGGCCGCTGCCCTTGAGGAGCTGCGAGCAGAACTGAAGCATAAGCTCGAAGTGGAGAAGCCAGCCCTCGCGCAGCGCCTCAAGATCGCGATTGAGATGGGTGATCTATCGGAAAATGCAGATTACATCAATGCCAAGGAAGAGCAGGGCTTTCTGCAGGGGCGGATCGAACATCTACAGGAGATGATCCGCGGCGCGGTCGTCATTGATGAAGAGGCGCCGGTTAATGGGGCCGTCCAACTCGGCAGCCGCATCACCGTGCTGGAGCAGGGTGAGGATGCTGAAGAAACATTTCTGCTGGTTGGCCGCGTGGAAGCTAACCCGCGTGAAGGCAAAATCTCCAATGAATCGCCGCTGGGGAGCGCCCTGCTGGGCAAGAAGGTGGGCGATACCGTGAGCGTCTCCGCGCCGGGAGGCACTACCGTATTCCGGATCGTCCGGATCGAGTAGTGTGCTCCGGCGGCTGAATCGAGAGGGGGCCCGTGCCGCACAGGACACAGGCCCCCTCTCGATTCGGGGTCCCGGCCGGGTTAGCCCGGGAACGGGGAAGAGCCAGCGGGAGGCGTGCCACCAGTCGGCGCACCGGGGAGGTTGACTCGACCCGGCGCCGCACCTGCTGGTGCCGGGCTGCCCTGTCCATCGCGCTTCCAGGCTGCCAGCTCGATGGTGATGCGTTCGAAGACGCCGCTCGGCGGCAGCGGCCCGGACGAGTAGGCGATATCCACAATCCTGGCCTGGACGCGCAGGCTGGCTGTTTCCAGCAGGAGGCGCGCATTGGGCTCCGCTTTGACGGCCTCGCCCTTGGGCGCCAGCCGCGCCCGGATGGCGTCATCATTGAAGGCATGGTCACTCATCAACACCTTGGTCACGGTGCGGATGTCGTTCTTGTCAAACAGCCATATCTCGAAGGCTGTGACGTTCTTGGCGTCACTGGTGCTGATCACTTCGGAGATCCCCACGCCGGTCTCGCCCAGGAACTCCCCTGCCGGGGTCTCGATGCTGAAAGAGTCATCGTATAGATCATCGCCGTGAAGGTAGGTGGTCATGAACTGCACCAGCGGGGGCTCAGCGCCCTGGGCAGTGAAGTCGGTCTTTTGCACCTGGGCGGAAATCTGCGCGCCGCGGGCGGCTGCGCTGGGGACGGTCTCGCCGGCTGTGTCGGGCTTCTTGCGCCCCAGGATGCCAGGCAGAGTAGCCCGCTGGCGCTCCGGCGCCCCAGCAGGGGCGGGCGTCCCGGTGGCAGGGGTGGCAGCAGCGGGCCGGGCCGGCGCGGCAGCTTCTTCACTGACCCGGATCAGGCGGAACACCCCGGCGCCCACAATCGCCAGCCCGATGACCACCAGCAGCGCGACGGGCACGATGGCAGGAACCAGCGGGTTCGGCGAGCGGTTGTTGCAGACCTGCACCGCGTTATTCTGCTGAACCTGCCCGCTGCCGACGAGCGTCCTTAACTGATCGAGGTTAGCCAGCTTGACCGGATCAGCCCCGTAACGGGCCGCAGCCTCGGACAGCGCCGCCTCCAGCCCGCCGTTCTGCTGGCACAGGAAAGATAGGCGATCGGAGGCCAGAGCGTCATTGCCGTCAAACGCATAGGCATCAGCCACTGCCTGCACATAGATTCCCTGATAGCTCACCTGTAGCTGCCAGAGGCCTGTGTCCACGATCTCCACGTCTGAGGCAGCCCACAGGTACCCCAACGCCGCGCCCACAACCAGCACGGCCAGCAGGATGATGATGGGCCCTACCCTCGAGAACTGTCCGGTCATGGCAGATTGACCCTTCCTCGCTGATGCAAGAATCAACGCCCAGAGATGGGTTCTCTTCTCGACGATGCCGACAAACGATTACTTAACGGTATCCTATATGCTATTGTATCCACTCGTCAAGATGGCACAACTGAGCAGACAGCACACTCAGCCGGCCACCCCCTTAGGCCGACTCGACCGCCGGGCTGCCAGCGGACGGCAGTGTCTCCAGCCGGACCTGTTCGTGGCAGGCGATGCACTGCGCCCACTCGCGGTTCTGGATCACCAGCAATCCGCCGCAGTGCGGGCAGGGATCGACTGCCGGGCGCTTCCAGCTGGTCCAATCGCACTCAGGGTAGTTGGCGCACCCATAGAAAGTACGCCCCTGCCGGGTGCGGCGCTCCACGATCTCACCACCGTCTTGGGGGCACTTCACCCCGATCCGCTCCAGCCAGGGTTCTGTATATCGGCAGGTCGGGAAGTTGGAACAGCCAATGAACTTGCCAAAACGGCCCCAGCGCACAACCAGCGGATGGCCTGACTTGGGGCAGTCGCGCCCTACCTGTTCCTCACCTAAATCGACATTCTGGACGTGCTGATGCGCCCATTCAACCTCGCGCTTGAAAGGATCATAAAAGGCGCGAATGACCGGTACCCAGTCCATTTCGCCTGTGGCGATCTGATCCAGCATCTCCTCCATCTGCGCGGTGAAGCTGACATCCACAATTTCTGGGAAGCGCTCTACCAGCAGGTCGTTGACCACCGCGCCAACCTCTGTCGGGACGAGCCGCTTATTCTGACGCTCGGCATATCCACGCTCCTGAATGGTCGCCAGGATCGGCGCGTAGGTGCTTGGGCGACCGATCCCGTTTTCCTCCAGGGCCTTCACCAGCGAAGCTTCTGTGTAACGGGGCGGCGGCTGGGTGAAGTGCTGGTCGGGCAGCAGCCTGAGCAGATCGAGCGGATCGCGCGCCTTGATGTCGGGGAAGATGCTTCCCAGCCCTTCCTCGGCGGGGTTGTCCTCGTCAAACACGTCGGTATAGATCGCCAGGAACCCGGCGAAGCGGAGGGTTGAGCCAGTAGCCCTGAACAGGTACGGCTTGCGCTCGCCCGGTTTGCCAGCCAGCACATCGACGTTGATGGTGTCATATTCGGCAGGTGCCATCTGGCTGGCGACAAACCGCTGCCAGATCAGTTCATACAGCCGGGCCTGGTCGCGCGTCAGGTGGCTCTTGATGGATGAAGGCGTGCGGAACACGCCTGTGGGGCGTATCGCCTCATGCGCTTCCTGCGCCCCCTTGCTCTTCTTGCCGTAGACATTAGGCTGGTCAGGCAGGTAATCGGAGCCGTAGAACTCGGTGATGAACCTGGCCGCTTCTGCCTGGGCCTGCGCAGCGATATGAGTGCTGTCGGTTCGCATGTAGGTGATCAGGCCGATCTCGCCTTCTTGCGAACTGATACTGACTCCTTCGTACAGCGCTTGAGCTACCTGCATCGTGCGGCGGGCGGTGAAGCCTAACCGCCGCGATGCCTCCTGCTGCAGGGTGCTGGTGGTAAAGGGCGGCGGCGCGGCGCGTTTGCGCTGCCCGCGCTTGACCGACTCCACAACGTAGTTTGCCTGCTCAAGATCCGCCAGAATGGGCGCAACCGCTTCCTGTGTCGGCAGCTCGATCGGTTTATCGTTTACCCGCAGCAGCCGTGCGACGAAGCTCTGACGCGCGGGCAGATCGCGCTCGGCCGTGCGGGCCAGCTCAGCGTCGATAGTCCAGTATTCCTCAGGGACAAAACTCTCGATTTCCCGCTCGCGTTCGACAATCAGGCGGACCGCAACTGACTGTACGCGCCCTGCTGACAGGCGGGGCCGCACCTTGCTCCACAGCAGCGGGCTCAGCTCATAGCCAACGAGCCGATCCAGGATGCGCCGGGCCTGCTGGGCGTTCACCTGCGCCATATCGATCGATCGAGGGTGCTCAAAGGCTTCCCGGATGGCCTCCTTGGTGATCTCGTGAAAGACCACCCGATGCGCCCGGCTCTCGTCGATGTCGGCTGCCTCAATCAGGTGCCACGCGATCGCTTCGCCTTCACGGTCGGGGTCAGTCGCCAGGTAGATCTCCCGGGCATGCGCTGCAGCCTGCCGGAGCTCACGGACGATCTCACGTTTATCAGGCGGCACCCGGTAGGTAGGCGCGAAGTCCTGCTCCACGTTCACCGAAAGCTGTGACTTCAGGAGATCGCGCACATGCCCCACCGAGGCCCGCACCCGGTAGTCACGCCCCAGATAGTTCTCGATCGTTCGCGCTTTGGCCGGCGATTCGACGATCACCAGTTTGCCCCGCCGCTGTGAGGGCGGCACCGGGGCCTCTGTGGCTGTCGCTTTACGCGGGGAGCGCGCAGCGGGGGCGCCGGCCCTGCGCCTGCCAGCGCTCTTCTTTCTGCTGCCGGCGGCTGTCCGGCTGGAGCGGCGCTTTCGCCCTTCGGCGGGCGCCGGCACCGGAGGAGTCAGGCCGGCGTGGGCGCGGGTGGCTCCCATGCGGTACAGGGTTGTGCCGCAAACCGGGCATACGCCCTGCGTCGCCGGTTGTGCGCTGCGGGTGTAGACAGCCTGCGCGGAATCCAGTGTCCGGCGGGTCCTGCATTTCACACAATAGGCGGTCAGTTCCTCACTCATAAATACCTGTCTTGCTTTCCCTCTTTCAGCTGCTCCACAATTCCCTTGACCTTCTGTGTCTGATCCCGCCGGCAGATCAGCAACGCATCATCAGTATCCACTACTACCAGATCCTCAATGCCGATCATCGCCACCTGGCGCTGGCTGTACACAAGCGTGCCATGAGTGTCTATCAGCAGGGGGGAGGGGCCAAAGGCAACGTTCTGGCCTGTCTCTGTGGATAAGATATCGTAGAGTGCCTCGAAGCTGCCAATATCGCTCCAACCCATTTCGACCGGGATGACGCTGACATTCTCGCGGATATGCTCCATCAGGGCAAAATCCACGGAGATGCGCCGCATCTGCGGCCACACGCGGGCCAGAGTGTCAGCATACGCCGGCGTGCCGATTGAAGCGGCGATCTCTTCAAGTCTTTCGTGTAGATCGGGAGCATGCCGGGCATACTCCGCCATCACCCGCTGCACAGTCCATAGAAACATGCCGCTGTTCCAGCTGTAGCGGCCACTGGCAACAAAGGCAGCCGCCGCTGCCCGATCCGGCTTTTCGGTGAAGCGCTGCAGGGAATAAACCTCTATGCCATCTACAATTTGCTGACGCGCGCCGCGCTCGATATAGCCGAAGCCTGTTGAGGGGAACCGCGGTGGGATGCCCAGGGTGATGATCGCATCGCTGGTGGCGGCCGTCTGTGATGCAGCTGCCAGCACCCGGCGGAAAGTAAGGACATCGGCGATGTGATGATCAGCCGCCAGCACTACCATGACTGCATCGGGATCGCGGTGCCGGATATGAACAGCCCCGAGGCCGACCGCCGGGGCCGTGTCGCGTCCCATCGGCTCGATGATGAAATTGGTGGCGGGCAGTTCGGGGGCCTGTTCGCGCAGGAGCGCGGTTAGATCAGCGCTGGCTACCACCAGAATCTGCTCCGGCGTGAACAGGGGATACAGGCGTTCTATGGCGATCTGAAACATCGATCGCTGCGCCTCTGTCAGATTCAGCAGCGGCTTGGGGCGCCCCTGCCGGCTGAGGGGCCAGAGGCGTGTCCCTGCGCCGCCGGCCATGATCAAGGCATAGGTCGAGGTCATATCGTCTCTCGTCGTTGTTATTCGCTTATCTCAGGCGCGCACGTAGGTCATCACCGCCACCTGACGCACCATTCCCTTGAGCTCCAGCATGGCCAGTGTGCTGCTGACCACAGAGACGGGCAGCCCGCATTGACGGGTCAGCTCGTCAATGTGCAGCGGGTCCTGGCTGAGGCACTCCAGCACCGCGCGCTCCGGGCCGCTGACGGGCGGCAGTTCGCTGCGGGCCTGCGCATGAAGCGCTACCTGCTCCATTTGCAGGACTTCCAGCACGTCGCGGGCATCCAGCACCGGATGCGCGCCCTCCTGGATGAGCCGGTTTGTGCCGCTGCTTCCCCTGGCTGTGATGTTGCCCGGCACGGCAAACACCTCCCGCCCCTGCTCCAGAGCATGCCCGGCGGTCAGCAGGGCGCCGCTCTTCTCGCCAGCCTCGATCACCAGCACGCCACGCGCCAGGCCGCTGAGCACCCGATTGCGTGGCGCAAACATCCTGGCTTCCGGCAGTGTCCCCAGCGGGAAGGGACTCACCAGGGCCCCATGCTGCACGATCCGGGCTGCCAGCTGGCGGTGTTCAGGTGGATAGATGAGGTCCAGACCACAGCCAAGCACCGCGAGCGTGCGCCCGCCGACTTCCAGAGCTGCTGTGTGGGCTTCTGCATCCACACCGCGCGCCAGCCCGCTTACGATCGTCAGGCCGCTGGCGGCCAGGTCGGCGGCCAGGGTATGCGCCACCTGCCGGCCATAGGCCGAGATTGAGCGCGTGCCAACCACCGCCAGCGCCCACTCATCGGCTTCCGAAAGGCTGCCGCGCACATACAGCACCGGCGGCGCCTGATCGATCTCCCTCAGCTGAGCGAGCAGCCCGGGGTAGACATCATCCTCCCAAGTCAACACGGCGATCCCCAGCCGATCCAGACGCGCCAGCTCGGCGGCCGGGTCGATCTCCTGCCGGGCCTGTGCCATCTGCTCCAGTGCGCGGCTGTCAAGCCCTGCCGAACGGAGCTTGTCCAGGGGGGAGTGCCACGCCTCGGACAGCGAGCCAAAGTGCTCCAGCAGCCGCCGGACGCGCACAGGCCCAATGCCTGGCACCATGCTGAAGGCAACCCAGAACCGGCGTTCCGTCATGGCGTTGCAGGGTCCCCGGCGTCAGAAAGGAATAACCATGGCGCACTTCGCGCAATCTGTCAACAATTCGCCGCAGGTGGGCTGCTCTCAGGGTCGGGTGAACGGATCGAACAGCTTCTGGTATTCCTGCAGGGCATAGCGATCCGTCATCCCGGCGATGTAATCGCAGACGACGCGGGCGAGCGAATCGCCGTCTTCAGCCGGGCGCGCCATGACGCCGGGGGGCAGCTGCTCCGGCTCTGCCAGATAAGCCTGGAATAGGCTGGTGATGAAGTGCTCGGCCTTCTGCGCCATGCGTACTACCCGGTAATGGCGATACATGTGCTGATAAAGATAGCTTTTCAGTTCACGCACCATAGCTGCCATCTCTTCAGAGTGGCCGATGACGTTGACGGGCAGCTGCTGCAACTCGGCTACGGAGCGGGGCGCAGCCGCTTCCAGCCGATCATGGGTGGCCCTGCAGACATCGCGGACAAGGATCCCGATAAGCCGGCGGATCAGGCGGTGACGGGCCAGTTCATCAAAGTCCTGCACTCGCAGATTCAGCTCCCGCATTCCCAGCTCCCACAGCCCGAGACCATCCAGGTCGCGCGCAGAAAGCAGCCCCGCGTACAGGCCGTCGTCGAGATCGTGGGCCGTATAAGTCAGTTCGTCCGCGATATTGGCGATCTGGGCTTCCAGGTTTGCGCGCCTGTCCGGATCAAAACCGGCGGCGTCGCTCACGTCGTACTCAGTTTCATGCTTGACGATGCCTTCAAGCGTTTCGTAAGTCAGGTTGAGGCCCTTGAACTCGGTGTAGCGGTTCTCCAGCAGGGTGACGATGCGATAAGTCTGGCGGTTGTGATCAAAGCCTCCCTGATCGCGCATCAGCCGGGCCAGCGTTGCTTCCCCGGAGTGCCCAAAAGGAGGATGCCCCAGATCGTGGGCCAGGCAGATCGCCTCGACCAGGTCTTCGTTGGCTCCCAGGACGCGGGCGATTGTGCGGCCGATCTGCGCGACCTCCAGGGTGTGGGTAAGCCGCGTGCGGAAGTAGTCGCCCTCGTGGTTGACAAACACCTGGGTCTTGTACTCCAGACGCCGGAAGGCAGTGGTATGCAGCACGCGATCGCGGTCGCGCTGAAAGGCCGTCCGCAGTTTGGGCTCGGCCTCCGGGTGCCGGCGGCCGCGGGAATCGGCGCTCTTCATGCCATAAGATGCCAGAACCTGGCGCTCTCGCTCCTCCATCTGTTCGCGTGGGATGATCATGGGACCTCCTGCGGCGCGAGGTCAGCGCCATCCGCAGTCTAGCATCGGGGCAGATCGGTGTCAACGGGCTTTGCTCGCAGGCCTGTGTGTGGTACAATCTCCTCCGAAGCAGGATGTATCACACTCAGGTGCTTCAGTTGCAGGTGTTCCGGGAATGGAATGTCACGCAGGGCCCGGATAACTGACCGAGGACTTGCATGGGGCGTGAGGCAATGATGCTCAGCCCCATTTTGCTTATTGGGCAGTGAGTGATCAATCTGTGAATTCACGAAAGGAGTTCATGAATAACTCGTGAGCGCAACAAAACAACGGTGGCAGCCTGATCGCCGCCAGGATGCTGCCCCTCCCGCAGGGATCCTGCGGGCAGTTCCGCTTGGCGGCCTGGGCGAGATCGGCAAGAACATGATGTATCTGGAGTATGAAACGGAAGACACGCTCGACTCCATCATCATCGATACAGGCATCATGTTCCCTGAAAACGATATGCTGGGAATCGACTATATCATCCCGGATTTCCGGTTCATCATGGATCGGTTGGATACTATCCGGGGGGTGATCATCACGCATGGCCATGAGGATCACACCGGGGCTATCGGACATGTGATGGAGCATATCTCAGCGCCCGTCTATGCTACTCCGCTGACCCGGGGGCTGCTGGAAGTCAAACTTCGCTCCGCTGGCCTGCAGGATCGGGTGACGCTGGTCACCGTCATGGCTGGCGATACCGTCCGCATGGGCCCGTTTGTCATCGAGTTCTTCCATGTATGTCACAGCATCCCGGACAGCGTGGGGCTAGGCATCACGACCCCGGTCGGGCTGATTGTGCATACTGGCGACTACAAGTTTGACCATACACCGGTTGACGGATGGCCGCCCGATTTCGCCAAGCTGGCCGAGTTTGCCGGGCGCGGCGTGCTGGCGCTGTTTGCGGACAGCACCAATGCGGATGTGGCTGGCTGGACGAAGTCTGAGTCCGTGATCGATGCCGCTTTTGATCAGGTCTTCCGGCAGGCCAAGGGGCGCATCATCGTGGCGACGTTCGCCTCGCTGATTGCCCGTGTTCAGCAGGTGGCGAACGTGGCGCGCCGCTACGGACGCAAGCTGGCGCTGGCCGGCCACAGCATGACAGAGAATGTCAAGATGGCACGCAACCTGGGCTACCTGAGCATACCCGATGACATGCTCATTGACCTGGGGCAGATCGCCAGCGTGCCGCTGGAGCGCACGGTCATCATGGCCACCGGTGCACAGGGCGAACCCTCGGCTGTGCTCGGCCGCCTGGCCACCGGCCGCCACCCCCGGCTGGAGATCGAGCCCGGCGATACGATCATCCTGTCCTCGCATCCGATCCCCGGCAATGAGGAAATGGTGCATCGCACCATCAACCGGCTCATCCAGCGTGGGGCCAATGTGCTCTATGACCCCATCCTGCCGGTTCACGTCTCTGGCCATGCTTCGCAGGAAGAGATGAAGCTGATGATCAACCTGGTGCGGCCGCGCTTCTTCGTCCCCGTCCATGGTGAACTGCGGCACCTGCATCTGCACGGTAAGATGGCCGTTGAACTGGGTATCCCGCCTGAGAATGTCGCCATCGTTGAAAACGGCACCCTGTTGACCTTCACCGCTGACAGCATGACTGTCGGTGAGCGTGTGCCTGGAGGCTATGTCTATGTAGACGGGTCGGGTGTGGGCGACATTGGCCCGGAAGTGATGCGCGACCGCGAGGTGCTCGGGCGCGATGGCTTTGTCATTGTCAACCTCACTATTGACCGGGAGTCGCACCAGCTGGTGGCACAGCCGGAGATCATTTCACGCGGGTTTGTCTATCTGCGCGAAGCTGGCGACCTGATGAGCGGGGCGGAGAAATCGATCCGGGCTGTGCTGGGCGCAGATGGCAACCTGACCAGCCGCCGCCTGCGCGATGAAGTGGAGCGGTCGCTGGATCGATTCTTCTACAATGAAACGAAGCGCAGACCCATGGTCTTTGCCTTCATCAACGAGATATAAGATCGGGAGCCTGGCACGCGGGCATCGCAGCCCCGGGACGCTGCCCCTCTGAGACGCAACAACCGCCGGTCAACTACCGGCGGTTGTTGTAGATGCCCCCACCAGGACTTGAACCTGGGCCTCAGCCTCCGGAGGGCCGCGCTCTATCCCCTGAGCTATGGGGGCCTTCGTTAGCGCGCTATATTATACCATCGAATGGCCGGGCTGACGATGGAAAGATCGAGCTCGCAGCCAATCTCCCCCGATCTGAAATGCGCCCGCTGAGTCGGCACGCTTGTAGCAACCCTGTGGCTGTGTTATGCTCTGACTATCGATGCGTTCCCAACAGGCTTTTGTACAGAAACGGAGGAGCTATGGCAGCCATTCCCCGTGACCGATCGAGCTATCTGCTGGAGACCGAAGTTCGCGCCGATGGGCTGGAGTATACCCGGCGCCCCGCCCTGTTTGCCGATGTTCCAGATGAGAAGTGGAACTCCTGGCAGTGGCAGATGGCTAACCGCCTCAACTCCGTCGATGAGCTGGCGCAGGTGATCGATCTGACCGATGAGGAGCGCGAAGGGGCGTCTGCATCCGGTGTGTTCCGGGTGGATATCACTCCTTACTTCGCCAGTCTGCTGGAGTGGGGAGACCCCTACGGACCGGTGCGCCACCAGGTGATCCCCAAGGGCCGTGAGCTGGTTCCCTTCGACTCGATGATGGCAGACTCACTCAGCGAGGATGCGCATTCGCCGGTCCCCGGACTGGTGCATCGCTACCCGGATAGGGTATTGATGCTGACGACTACCCAGTGCGCCAGCTACTGCCGCTACTGCACCCGATCTCGTGTGGTGGGCGATCCATCTGCCAACTTCGGGCGAGCCGATCACGACGCCCAGATCGACTATATCGCCCGCACCCCCCAGGTGCGCGATGTCCTGCTGTCCGGCGGAGACCCGCTGACAATGGCTCCCAAGCTGCTGGACGATCTGCTGGGCCGCCTGCGCGCCATCCCGCACGTGGAGATTGTACGCATCGGCTCCCGCGTGCCGGTCTTCCTGCCACAGCGCATCACCGATGAGCTGTGCGATATGCTGCGCAAATATCACCCGCTGTGGCTGAACATCCATGTCAATCACCCGCGGGAGATCACGCCGGAGCTGAGCCGGGCGCTGGCCAAATTGGCTGACGCAGGCATCCCGCTGGGCAACCAGGCGGTGCTGCTGCGGGAGGTCAACGATCACCCGGCGGTGCAGCTTGAGCTGGTGCACAAACTGGTGCGCAACCGGGTGCGGCCCTATTACCTGTACCAGTGCGATCTGGTGCAGGGCGCGGGGCACTTCCGCACTCCGGTCTCAGTGGGCGTGGATATCATTGAACATCTGCGCGGGCATACCTCCGGCTATGCGGTCCCGGTCTTCATCGTGGACGCCCCTGGCGGCGGCGGCAAGATACCCGTCATGCCTGAGTATGTCATCAGCCGCGGCCCGAATCGCCTGGTGCTGCGCAACTATGAAGGCTTCATCACCACGTACACGGAGCCGGAGGACGCCTACGAGCGTGATGAGGAGCGCATGATGCGCTACATTGAGCGTGGAGGCTACCGCGATGAAGGCACTCAGAACGGCGTAGCGGGCCTGACCAGTGGACGGCACATGACCATCAAGCCGGAAGGCTTTGACGCGACCCACGAGCGCGGGCGCGAGGGCGAAGCTGAGAAGCGCGGCAAGCGCAATTACTGGGATGACTACAGCTAGCCGCTAACAGGCGCAGTCCGCGCTGCATACCCGTGGATGAAAAACGAAACCGCGCGCAGCTGCAAAGGCTGCGCGCGGGCATGATGCGGGGAAAGCCTGTCTTTCAGGCCAGATAGTCGCGCAGGTTGTGCGCCAGGCGGGGATGGCGCAGACGGCGCAGCGCTTCTTTCTCCAGCTGGCGGATACGCTCGCGGGACAGGCCAAACTTGTTGGCGATTTCTTCCAGGGTATGCTGCTCGCCTCCACCCAGCCCGAAGCGCAGCCGCAGGATATGGGCCTGGCGGGGAGTGAGCTCGGAGAGGACTTCCTCGATCGTTTCCTGCAGCAGATGGTGAGCGGCTGCCTCTCCTGGCTCCGGAGTATCCTGATCTTCGATGAAGTCGCCGAACTCACTGTCGCCGTCGTCGCCTACCGGGCGCTCCAGCGCGATGGCGTGCTGGCTGGCGTCCATCATGCCGCGCACGTTTTCGGCGGGGATATCCATCTCCTCAGCGATCTCCTCTGGCGTCGGTCGGCGGCCCAGCTCCTGTTCCAGCAGCTGAGCCGTTCGGTACATTTGCCGGATGCGCTCAGTCATATGTAGAGGGATGCGGATCGTGCGCGTTTTCTGCGCCAGAGCGCGCGTGATGGCCTGTCTGATCCACCAGGTAGCATAGGTGCTGAAACGGTTGCCGCGGGTATAGTCGTACTTATCGACGGCCCGCATCAGCCCGACGTTTCCTTCCTGAATCAGGTCGGGAAACGGGAGGCCCTGGCCCATATAGCGCTTGGCGATGCTCACCACCAGGCGAGTATTAGCCCGCCCCAGATGCTCACGGGCTTCCTGGGCCTGCTCAATCTGGGCGATCATCTCCGCCCGCTCGGTCAGGCCAAGCTCGCCACTGTTTTCGATCAGCCGGCGCGCGCGGCGTCCCCGTTCAATCCGCTTGGCCAGGTCCACTTCTTCGCTGGCGGTGAGCAGCGGCTCCTGCGCCATCTGACGGAAGTAAAGGCCAACCGGATCGTCAGCTGAGACCGCATTGATATCGGCGATCGGATCCTCGTCGATGCTTTCATCTTCCAGCGTCTTCAGGTCGAGCGCGGTTACGGTTTCTTCCTGATGGCGAACCTCAATACCCAGTGACTGAAGCTCGTCCAGGAGCGACTCGACGGTTGACTCATCGAGATCGTCCGCCATAACCTCGACAAGGTCTTCATAAGTCACGTAACCGTGGCGCTCGGCCCGGCTCAGAAGTTCGTGTAACACGGTATTGCGTGAATCGTGGTACGCATGCGGCACTGGTTGCACCCTATCCATCATGTCCAGTATGTCGTCCCCGATCATAGTCCTCTGGCAGCAGCGGCAGAATCAAGGTGCCTGCCGGCAGGCAAGCCTTGTTATTGTAGCATGGATGATTTGTGAAATCAAACACAGTTATGATCCCGGATCATCCTCGCCCGCGGGGTGTGACAGCCCCGGGATGGTCTCTGCCAATGCCATCCACCGATCGCACCGGGCTTCTACCCTGTGCCGCCTCTACTGCGCTCGGGCGGGCTGGAAGCCGGTCGGCGCCGGATGCCAGCCCAATCCTGAAGCATATCATCAATTACGTTGAAATAGAACCAGAGGCCGCCGGTGACGGCTACGAGCACCACCATGATGAACCACAGGAAGCGGACATCCGATTCCAGAAAAGACTCCAGAAACCCATAGCGCGGGTTGATCAGCGCATGGCTGAAGATGAACGCAACCGGCACAAAACCCAGGGCCCACACCGCTTTGCTCCAGCGAAAGATCGGCTGCCCGGAGCTGTAGGCGAAAGGTAGCATCTCGAAGAATGTGGTCTGCAGGGCGATTAGAAAGACCGCCAGACCGATATTGGCCAGGCTGGTGAGAGCGGCCGCGGCGAGGCGGGCCACGCGGTATTCAAGCGTGATATCCAGCGCAGAGACAACCAGCCCGGTAAGCGCCCAACCCAGCAGTGCCAGCGTTATAAGCACAATCAGAGTCATGGCCCCCAGTGCGCGGTCGCGCTGCGCCTGCTGGAGAGGATCCGCTGCTGCCCCGACCTCAGCGCCGCCGGGAGTTCCGAATACAATGCCCGGAGAGAGATTGGCCACCCGCGAGATCGCCACAGTGATGGCAGCGACTGCCAGATTGACCGGATACAGGCTGAAGTGCGACGGCTCACGCCAGAGCGCTGCCACGATCCGGCGGGCAATGTCTCCGGCTGAGCTGACCAGCCCCACGCTGAAAGCCAGGGTCACAGCCAGCAGCACACCCTCACGGCTGAAGATGGATGTGCCGCGCTCCAGGAAGGCGAAGATCACCCCATACAGAGCAAAGATCAACAGGACCAGGGGAAGCGTCAGGCAGCCACGGCGGACGCCGCGTCCCAAAGTCCAGGAGGCCATGCCTGACAGACGGCGAACCAGCCCGGTAATGCCGAAGGCATGCAGCCATGCCTGCACCCGCGGCTCCTCATCACGCAGCATGTTGGAGAGGATCGAGGATGTCGCGCCAAAGACCAGCGCCATGATAATGGCCAGGAACAGGTTGGTGCCGATGACGCGGGGGTCGGTAGAGAGCTGGCGGAGGAGTGGCACCGCGGCAAACAAAGGAAACGGCCTGACCTGGCCGCGCAGAGGTACGATCTCGCCCGGGCGCAGATCTGCCGGGATCTCCAGCCCGCCAAATGGATCGCCGGGGATTTTGCCGGTATCGATCGCGGGCGGCTCAGGAAGCCCAGGGAACAGGCGCTGAGCGTCAATCCAGCCGAGGCTGGCCAGCAGGATGAAGACAATCAGAGTCGCTGTGATGCAGAAGAAGATGAGGAAAGCTACCAGCCGCACAACAAGCTTGAGCATGCATGCACTCCGCCGATCTATCGTCCTGTCATTCTGGGGCAGGTTGCATCAGATGTCAACAGACGAACATCCGCTGTTTCCATGCCGCCTCCTGTTTGACAGTCATTTCAAACCTACCTTATACTGAGGCTGTCAGCTAACGCGGTAGCTGAGCCGCGCTTTATTGGCGCAGGCGCGGCAGCAGTCTTTTCCTTTTCACGATCCTGGACAAGGAGGAGCGTTCTATTATGCGTACCGGATTGACTCGCAGGGTAGGTATCGCTTGTGCACTGCTTGCGCTGGCTGTTGTGATGGCGGCGTGCGCACCAGCAGCCGGTGAGACAGGAGGGGGTGGCGGCGAGGAAGCTGATGATAAGCTGGCCGAGATCATGGCTCGTGGGACGCTGGTTGTCTCATCCGATCCGGCCTACCCGCCTCAGTCGGAGCTGGTTGAAGGGGCCACACGGCCTGCTGATACGAAGTGCGCCGATGATCAGCGCACCGCTGCCGAGCTGCGCGGTTTCGATATCGACACGGCGGTTGAGATCGCCACGCGGATGGGGCTGGAGGCGTGTTTTGTCACGCCGGACTGGACCCTGATCACCAGCGGGAACTGGGCGGATCGCTGGGATTTGAGCATCGGGTCGATGACGATAACACCTGAGCGCATGGAGCCGCTGTACTTCACGCAGCCGTACTATACGACTCCGGCGGCCTTCTTCGTGCATGTTGACAACACGTCGTTCTCCGGCCCGGCGGATCTATCGGGTGCGACCATCGGCGTGTGCGCAGGCTGCACCTACGAATCCTATCTGAACAAGAATCTGGAGATCCCGGGCGTCACCATCGACTTCATTGTGGATGACGCGACCATCCAGGTCTATGACACAGATACCTCGGCGCTGCAGGACCTGGCGCTGGGGGATGGAACCCGCCTGGATGCTGTGCTGACCGCACAGCCAACCGGCGAGGGCGTGATCGCGGACGGCCTGCCGCTCAAGCAGCTGGGCGACCCGGTCTATTTCGAGTATCTTGCTGGCGCCGTGGATAAAGCGTCCGGCAAGGATCCCGTATCGCTGGTGCAGAAGGTCAATGAAGTGATCAACGCCATGCACGCTGATGGTACACTCAGGGCGCTATCTGAGGAGTACTATGGCCTTGATCTGACCGCGGCGGCAGCCACTTTCAACGTTGACAGCCTGGGTCAGCTCCCGTAACTCTCGCCGCCTGCGCGGCATCCTGCATGCGGCGCGGATTGCGCACAATCCGCGCCGCATTAGCAGATAGCCCCTGAGATAACTAAAGAACATGAGCGCTGATACAGTGCGGTCTGCACTTCCGTTTGAACAGGACCCCGATCGTGAGATGGGGCAGCGGTTGATGGCGGAGCAGCGCCGGGGACAGCTTTTCACCCGGTTCAAAGTCGGCATTGTGTGGATGGTGCTGGTGGGTGCTCTGGCTGGCGCGCTGCTGCAGCTGCGCTTCCAGCCGGGTTACATGATTGAGCATGCGGGGTTCGTGCTGGAAGGCATCGGCACGACCATCGGCGTATCTGTGGTGTCAATTCTTATTGCAGCCGTGCTGGCCTTGTTCGGTGCACTGGGCCGGCTGTCGAACAACTCCATTGCTCAGGGCCTGGCTGGCTTCTATATTTCGGTGATCCGCGGCACTCCCCTGCTGATCCAGATCTACCTGATCTACCTCGGCCTGCCGCAGATCGGGCAGCAGCTGACATCGATGGGCATCCCCTTCCTGGGCGAGCTGTTGATCCTCCAGGCGGTGCCGGCGGGCATCCTTGCGCTCAGCCTGAACTATGGCGCATACATGACCGAGATCTTCCGGGCCGGTATCCAATCGATCGGCCACGGGCAGACCGAGGCGGCCCATGCGCTGGGGATGACCGAATGGCAGGTGCTGCGCAGGGTGATCCTCCCGCAGGCGGTGCGTGTGATCATCCCTGACATTGGTAACCAGTTCATTGCCATGCAGAAGGACTCAGCGCTCATCTCTATCATGGGTGTCTGGGAGATCACGTTCCGGGCCAGCCGCTTCGCCCGGCGTGACAGCAAATTCATGGAAATGTTCTTGCTGGCAGCCTTGCTGTACTGGATCCTGACCATCGTATCTGCGTGGATTCTGAGCCGGCTAGAGCAACGGATGGCGCATGCTTATGAGCGATGAAAATAGACGACATCAGCCAGCCAGTGGCCCGCCCATCGTGGAAGTTAGCAACCTGCACAAGTGGTTTGGGATGCTGCATGTTCTGCGAGGAGTGTCGTTCACGGTACAGCCGAGAGAAGTCGTGGTTCTGATCGGGCGCAGCGGATCGGGCAAGAGCACCCTGCTGCGCTGTCTGAACTATCTGGAGACGCCCTCGGCGGGCAGGATCACGATTGATGGCATCACCGCCACAGTGACTGCTCGCGAGAAACCCAGCCGCCAGCAGATCCGTGATCTACGCCTGCGCACCGGGATGGTGTTTCAGGAGTTCAATCTCTTCCCTCACATGACCGTGCTGGAGAACGTGATCGAAGGGCTGGTCACGGTCAAGGGAATGAGCCAGGATGCTGCTGTCCCGATCGGCGAAAGCAATCTGGCGCGCGTGGGGTTGCTGGATAAGCGAGACGTGCATCCGATCCGCCTGTCTGGCGGGCAGAAGCAGCGTGTGGCGATCGCCCGGGCGCTGGCCATGGAGCCGCGCGTGATGTTGTTTGACGAGCCCACCTCGGCGCTCGACCCGGAACTGATCGGGGAGGTGCTCGACGTGATGCATCAACTGGCTCGTGAAGGTATGACCATGCTGATCGTGAGCCATGAGATGAGCTTCACGCGCGAGGTGGCTCACCGGGTGATCTATGTTGATCAGGGTGAGCTGGTGGAGGTCGGCAGCCCTGAGCAAATCTTCAATAACCCAACCGATCCGCGCACACGGCAGTTCCTGGAACGCGTCGTGTAATATTGGATTTTGCCAGAACTGGCCGGATTTCCTGAGCGAGCAAGCTTCTGGCTGAAACCCAGAGGCTTGCTTTTTGTCACTCTTCCAGCAGGATCATGGAGGACAAGATGCCCGAGCCAATTCAGATCGGCACTGCCGTTGCCCGCCCGGGATCTATCCAGTACGGGCAATGGGACGCATTGTCTCATCCGACCGGGCATGTTGAATTCATGCCGGTTATCATCGCCCAGGGGCGCGAAGAGGGGCCCTGCCTCTGGCTGACGGCGGGTATCCACGGCCCGGAGCACAGCGGGCCGGCGGTGCTGTACCATCTGCTGACCGAGGATCTGGCGCAGCGGATGAGAGGGACGATTGTGGCCTTCCCGGCGCTTTGCCCGGCAGGGCTTCGGACCATGACCTATGTCCCCTATCATGCTCCCTACAACCCTAACCGGATGTGGCCGGATGGGCGCCCGGCCAGCCCCCCTGATGACGACCGCGACCCACCCTCCTCGCTGGAGATCGCCTTCGGGCGGTTGTTTGAACTGATGCAGCAGAGTGCGGACATGCTGATCGACTACCATAATGCCTGGACGGGGTCGATCTCATTCGCTTTCCGGGATCGGGTGCTGTATCGGGCTGATACCCACGCAGATGAGAACCGCGCGGCCGCTGAGGCGCTGTCTGCCGCACAGGAGCAGATGCTGGAAGCCTACGGGCATACCGTTGTGATCGAGTTCCCGCCCGAAAAGTACATTACCGAAGATCTGCATCGGGCCACATCATCCTCGGCGCTGCTGGTGGCCGGTATCCCCGGGTTTACCGTCGAGCTGGGGACAGGCCATATGCCCGACCCGGCGATCACGCGGGCGTCAGTCGCCGGGACCCGCAACGTGATGAGGAGGGCGGGGATGCTGGATGGCCCCATGGAACCCATCGAAGGGATTGTGAAGATAGATCCCGGCTTTCCGGTTCGCCGGGCGACGACCCCGCGGGCGCGGGAAGCCTGCGTGATCCTGCACCTGGCCGAGCCGGGTGACCTGATCCACCCGGGCGACCCGATCGCGGAAGTGCGGGATGTCTGGGGGCGCCCACTGGGAGAGGGGGTGCTGCGCGCTGAGCACGACGGATTTGTCATCGGACGGTCGCACGGCATCTATTTCTACCCGGGGACGGCGATCTACACCCTGGCAGTGCGCGACACAGCGCCGCTGGTTGTGCCGTACCCCGAGACATTCTTCCGGCCTGAGGGTCGGCGAAACGACGATTTTCTCAAGCAGCGCTAGCAGGGGCGCCATCGTTTTCCACACTGATAGAACAGCAGGACTCAATAGTCTTTCACCGGGGTAGATGTCTATGGCAACAGCCACACCATCCATGCCACTTGTGCGTGTCCGCGGCACCCACCGCCAGATGGGCCAGCAGATCGGCGAGGCGTGCGCTCCAGCGATCCATCGGATGCTGAACACCTATAAACAGGCTTTTCAAGAGGCCTATGACGATCTGGAGCTGGAGTGGGAGGACGCCACTCTGCAGGCACGCAAGTATCATCCGTTCGCTCAGGAGCATACTCCGCAGTACATCGAAGAACTCATCGGCATAGCTGAGGGGTCTGGCGCGGCGCTGGACGATCTGATGGTGGTTAACTGCGCCGAAGCGATCCTGTCCGATGCGCTGATCCTCGGCTGCACAAGTCTGGGCGTGAGCAGCGAGCGGACGCAGAACGGGCACGTGCTGATAGCGCATAACGAAGACTGGCTGCCCGAAGATGAGCCGAATACCTTCCTGGTGCATGCCACGCCGGAAGGCGAGCCGCCCTACCTGGGCATCAGCTACGGCGGCCTGCTGGTGAACATTGGATTCAACGCCGCCGGGATCGCCCAGTGCTGCGATTCAGTCTACCCGACGGATGTGCGGATCGGGGTGCCGCGGCTGTTCGTCTCGCGCGCGGTGCTGGCCGCGACTTCGCTGGCGCAGGCGATCCGCACAACGCTGATGCGCTGGCGGGCAGCGGGCTACAATCATCTGATCGCTCACTCCAGCGGTGAGCTGTACAGTGTGGAGGTCTCAGCGCGGCATTTCGCTACCATCTATGGGATGGATGGGCTGATGGCGCATACCAACAATTACCTGACCCGGCGCATGAAGCCGCTGGAGCACAAGACCGAGGATCTGATCGGATCGCGGGTGCGGGTGAACCGGGCGCTGCGGCTGCTGCGGCAGACGCGCCATCACACGGTGGGCACACTGCGAGGCATCCTGAGCGACCACGTGAATTACCCGAACAGCATCTGCTCACACAGCGATGCGACGCAAAAGCCCCTTGATCGGCAGAAAACGATCGCCACTCTGATCATGGATCTGACCACCCAGGAAATGCATGTGTGCTGGGGCAACCCGTGCGAGAGCCGGTTCGAGACCTTCCGGCTGGAGGCGTCGTGATGGAGGCAGGAGCCTCCGGGTGGAATCAGGCATCCTCCCACCCGGAGGAACAGATGGGTCAGCCTTCGCTGACATCGATCACCTGATGGGTCTGCCCGGCGCGCACCAGCGCTGCCGCCAGCCGCAACGCGTTGAGGCTGTGCTCGCCGGTGACAGCCGGGCTGCGGCCTTCGCGCACTGCGCCGATGAAGTCTTCCAGCTCGATGCGCAGAGGCTCACGCTTGTCCACCCGCTCACGGATCATCCGGCCCTCACTGACCCCGCGCAGCAGCTTCAGCTGCGCAAACCCTTCCTCTGCCTGCCCGTTCTCATAGAAGGTCAGATCCTGGGTGATGGTGTCAACCTCGTACATACCGCCTGCCCCGGTGACCGTCAAACGGCGGCTTTTGGTGGGGGTAAGCCAGTTGACTTCCAGCACGCCCGTGATCCCGTTCTGGAATCGGATCAGCCCGCTGACCATATCCTCGCGGGTGCTGTGGATATTTTGCTGGGTCTCTGCGTAGACGCGGGCTGCCGGGCTGCCGGCGAGGTGACACATGACGTCGATATCATGGGTTGCCAGGTCGAGCACGACCCCGACGTCACGGATGCGCGCCGGGAACGGCCCGATGCGCTCAGCCCGCATCTCAAAAATCGCCCCCAGTTTGCCGGCTTCCAGGTGCTGTTTCAACAGATTGATGGCCGGGTTGTGACGCTCAATGTGTCCGACGGCCAGCACAACCCCCTTTTCGCGGGCTAGAGCGATCATCGCTCTGCCGTCCGCTTCGGTCTCGGCGATGGGCTTCTCCACCAGCACATGGATGCCGCGTCCGATCGCCTCCAGGGCCGCCTCGGCGTGCAGGGCGGTTGGCAGCGCGATCGTCACGAGATCGGGCCGGACCTGCTCCAGCATCTCGCGATAATCGGCATAACCCTCCACATGGTGGCGCCGCTCGGCTGTCGCCCGCAGAGCGGCATCTGCATCGGCAAAGCCTGCCAGTTCAACGCCGGGAAGCTCGCGGTAGACGCGTACATGGTGCTGTCCCATCGCGCCCACACCGATGACTGCTGCCCGCAGTGTCTCGTTCATAGGCCCTCCACCGCTGCAACAATGGCCTCCAGATCGGCCTGCGTCAGCGCCGGGTGCACCGGCAGGCTGATCACCTGGCGGGAGACTTCCTCGGTCACCGGAAGGCTCTGGTCATAGCCGCGATCCAGATACAGCTTCTGCCGATAGACCGGGACGGGGTAGAAGATGCCTGTGCCGATCCCTGCTTCCTTCAGCCTGTCGGCAGCAGCATCCCGATCCATGTGGGTGACGCGGATCGTGTACTGGTGCCAGACATGCCGGTAGCCCTCCGGCTCCACCGGCGTGATGACTTTCTTCAGGTGCTGGTTCAGGTACATCGCATTGGCCTGACGCTGCTGGTTGAAGGCTTCCAGCTTGTGCAGCTGTGCCAGGCCGATCGCGGCATGCAGGTCGGTCATCCGGAAGTTGAAGCCCAGCAGGTCATGGTAATAGCGTACCCGCGATCCGTGCGCCCGCAGCAGCTTCACCCGTTCGGCGATCTCCGGATCGTCGGTGGTCACCATGCCGCCCTCGCCGCTGGTCATGTTCTTGGTGGCATACAGAGAGAAGCACCCGGTTCCGAAGCTGCCGGCGGGGCGCCCCTTGTACAGCGCACCATGCGCCTGGGCGGCGTCCTCGATCACGGCCAGCCCATGCCGCTGCGCGATCTCCAGGATCGGATCCATGTCGGCCATCAGCCCGTACAGGTGCACCGGCATAATCGCCCGCGTGCGCGGCGTGATCGCGGCCTCGATCTGAGAGGGATCCAGGTTGAAGGTATCTGCCCGGATATCGACAAAGCACGGCTCAGCGCCGGTGTACAGCACGCTGTTGGCTGAGGCGATGAAGGTGAATGGGCTGGTGATCACCTCATCGCCCGGGCCGATGCCGTGCGCCAGCAGCGCCAGATGCAGCGCCGTGGTGCCTGATGAAACCGCTACGGCGAACCGGGTGCCGATCAGTCCGGCGAACTCCTCTTCCAGGCGGGCGACTTTAGGCCCCTGTGCGATGATTCCGCTGTCGAGCACCTCGTGCAGCAGTGCCAGCTCCTCTTCACCGAACTGGGGTTTGGAAATGGGTATCATGGCTGGATCGATCTTTCTCCAGAATACCAGGATCAATGCGCGGCAGCGGGGCCGGGTCTGGCAGCTGCCTGAAGAATATGATCAAATGACGTTGCTGCTTGCTGCGCCGACAGGCTGGCTTCGGCGTAGGCGCGCCCGGCAGCGCCCATGCGCATACGCTCAGCGGGGGAGGCGGCCAGGCGCTCAAGCGCCGCGGTGAGCCCGCGGCCGTCGCCCGGCGAGACGGCTACCCCGGCGCCGGTACGTATCAGCAGCTCGGCGGCTTCTCCCCGAATGGCGCCGACGACCGGGATGCCGGCAGCCATCGCCTCGAACATCTTGGCCGGCAGTGTGCCCTCGAAGAGGGGGTGATCCTTCAGGGCAAAGACGCAGACATCCGCCGCTGCCCACAGCGCGGGCACCTCAGCATGGGGTACCACGCCGGCCAGCCTGACATTGTGCAGATCCCGCGCCCGGAGTTGATCTTCCAGATACTCCTGTTGGGATCCGCCGCCCGCCAGCAGAAACACCATGTCCGGCAGCGCAGCGGCGGCATCGAGCAGGGTATCGAAGTCGTACACCAGCCCCAGATTGCCGATATAAGCTGCCAGCAGACGGTCATCCGGGGCGAACTGCTGACGGACAACCTGCACAGCATGATCCCGCCCGGGCCGGAACCGATCCAGATCGACGGCATTCCGAATCACGGTTACCCGCCCCCTGGCATCGATCAGCTGCCGGATGCTCTGCGCTACGCCCTCTGTCATCGCCACAATATGCGCGGCGTCCCGGTAAGCCCAGCGCTCCACCCGCTGGGCGCCTCGCACCAGCAGGCTGTTGGCCGTAAGAGCGCCCGTCGCCACCGCCGACTCGGGCCAAAGGTCAGAGACATTCAGCACCACCGGGGCGCGCTTCAGGCGCCGCAGCCAGCCTCCCGTCAGGCACACAAACAGCGGGTGCGATTCGACCAGCAGCACATCGGGCCGCGGCATGGCGAGGCCAGCCAGTGCTGCCGCCAGCATGAAGGTGGTCTGGTTGAGCAGGCGCGCCAGCGTGCTTTTACCCGGCGAGGTGTATGACCACACCCGCCGCACTTCGACCCCCTCGATCGTTTCCCGGCAGGCCAGCTTACCCCGGTAGGTCGGCGGCACGATCCCGGTCGGGTAGCTTGGCATGGCAGTCAGCACCTGTACCGAATGGCCGGCGGCAGCCAGCAGGCGTGCCAGGCGCCCCAATCGTATCGCGGCCGCCCCGATCTCCGGGGGATAGTACTGGGTAAGCAGTCCGATCTGCATGCGATCAGCCAGCCAGGTTGCCGACGCCGGCATAAGTGAAGCCCAGCGCACGAGCGGCGGCGGAGTCAAACACGTGGCGTCCGTCCACCAGGACGGGAAGGGCCATCAGGTCGCGGATGCGTCTTAGATCGAGATCGCGATAGGCGCGATGGGCCACCATGATCACCGCGGCCTGGGCGCCGGCCAGCGCGCTATCCAGCGGCGCCTGGTAGCCCGCCACATAGGGATCATGCACTACTGCCACCGCGCCGCGGGCTTCCAGCTCACGCAGCAGGTGCAGGCTGGGGCTGTCGCGATCGTCATCCGTATCCTCACGAAAGGCATAGCCCAGCACTGCTATCCGCGCCCCGCTCAGCGCTGCCCCCCGTTCGCTCAGCGCCCGTTCGAGCAGGGAAACCATATGACGGGGCATGCTGTCATTGATCTGGCGGGCAGCCGGGATCAATGTGGCCCGGTAGGCGTCGCTGAGATTGGCGATCAGCAGCCAGGGGTCCTTGGGGATGCAGTGCCCGCCGACTCCGGCACCGGGCATCAGCATCGCGCGCCCCGGCGACTTGTTCAGCAGCTCGCGCACTGCGTAGACGTTGGCTCCCAGCGCCTCGCATACCAGCGCCAGTTCGTTGGCGAATGCGATCTGCACATCGCGGTAGGCATTCTCGGCTGTCTTGACTACCTCTGCCGTCAGCAGATCCGTCGGATCGAGGTCGGCATTCACAAACCGACGGTAGAATGCCACCATAACCTGCGCAATGTCGGGAGTCTGCCCCCCGACGGTTCGGTTGACGGTCGTCAGGTTGTGCAGGAGCAGCCCGGGGGTAACGCGCTCAGGGCAGTGTCCCAGGAAGAAATCAACGCCCGCCCGCTTCCCGCTGGCGCGTTCCAGCTCCGGGATGACCAGCCCGCTCATCGTGCCGGGCGCAATGGTGGACTCGATAATCACCAGCGCCCCCGCTCTGAGGACCGGTCCCAGCGAGGCCAGCACCGCTCGCAGGCCGCGGTAAGCAGGGCGGTGGGTGTCCGGCTCGATCGGCGTATCGACGCAGATCAGCAGCAGGCTGGCATCGCGGAGATCCCCGTAATCGGTGCTGGCATGCAGCCGGCCCGAGGCGGCGGTCTCCGCGATCAGCGCCGCAATGCCCGGCTCCTCGCCGCCGATGGGTGATTCACCGCGCGCGATCGCCGCGATACGCTCGTGGTCGGTGTCCACTCCCGTGACATGATACCCGGCGCGGGCGATCACCGCAGCCGCCGGCAGCCCGACATAGCCGAGCCCGATCACGCCGATCCGGATCGATTGGTCTTCAATCCCACGCAAAAGGTCGGCAGTCATACTATCCGGTGGATCCTTGTGACGGACGATCGATAGAGGCACATTGGGCGCACAGCGAGCACCGCCGGGATTGCAAAAAGGGTCGTCTGCTAGTACTGTACCGTATTGTGATGCCCGCCGATAGGGGAAAAAGTACCCAGATCGCCTGCAGGGCAGGAGTAGGCAGCCATGCGCGTTGTGTCCGTAGTGGGGGCCCGGCCGCAGTTCATCAAAGCAGCTCCGCTGAGTCGGGCGCTCAGGCAGCGGCACGAGGAGTACCTGATCCATACCGGGCAGCACTATGATCCGGAGATGTCGGACGTATTCTTCGACGATCTCGCCATCCCGCATCCCGATGCTAATCTTGGCATCGGCGCGATCGGCAACCTGGAGCAGGTTGCCCGGATGCTGCTGGGCCTGCAACCCCTGATCGCAGCGCAGCATCCAGACTGGGTGCTGGTTTATGGCGATACCAACTCCACGCTGGCCGGGGCGCTGGCAGGCCGGCTGCTGAATATCCCGGTTGCGCATGTGGAAGCCGGCCTGCGAAGCTATAACCGCGCGATGCCTGAAGAGCATAACCGTGTTCTGGCCGATCATATCAGTGAGGCGCTGTTCTGTCCCACCGATACCGCCGCCGGGAATCTGGCCCGCGAGGGGATCACGGCGGGGGTGTTTGTTGTGGGCGATGTCATGATCGACGCGCTGCTGCAAAACCGGCAGCGCGCCCGTGAACGCCTCGGCGACCGGCTTCTGCAGAGGTACAGCCTTGCGCCGGGCGAGTACTTTCTGGCCACTGTGCATCGCGCCGGCAATACTGACGACCGCGTCAGGCTGGCCGGCATCATGGAGGGTCTGGCAGCCTTCCCCGGGGCTCCCGTGATCCTGCCGGCCCATCCCCGGCTGCGCGGGGCGCTGGAGCAGCACCGAATCACCCCTCCGCCGAATGTGCAGGTGATCGCGCCGCTGGGCTATCTGGAGATGCTGTCGCTGATCAGCACCGCGCGGCTGATCCTGACCGACAGCGGCGGTCTGCAGAAAGAAGCTTACGCGCTCTCAGTGCCCTGCCTGACTCTCCGCGATGAGACCGAGTGGGTGGAAACCATCGAGTCCGGCTGGAACCGGCTGGTGGGGGCGGAGGCAGCCCGGATTCGAGCCGGGGTAGAAGACGCGCTGGCTGCGGCGCCCCCTCAGCATCCGGATTTCTACGGAGATGGCCATGCCAGCGAACGCATCGTGGAGATCCTGGGATCGCATAGCGCAGCCGGACGGGGGAATCCCCGGTGAAACCGCGGGTCTGCATCCTCTCCTTCTCGGAGATTCGGCGCGATGCCCGTGTGCTGCGGCAGATCGAATATCTGGCTCCGCATTATGAGTTAATCGTGATCGGGTATGGAGATGCTGATCCCGCCTGGCCGGGCGTAGCGTGGCGACCGCTGGTACGCCGCCCGGCGCACCTCAACCAGGCAATGTATGCGCTGTCGCTGCCGGGCGGCAGGCTGGCGCCATCCCTCTACGAGACCGGCTACTGGCAGCGCCCACATTACCGAGACGCGCTGGAAATGGCTCAGGCTGCGCAGGCCGATCTGTTCTACGCGAATGAATGGGCAGCTGTGCCTATTGCCGTGACAGCTGCGGAGGTGAGCCGGGCTCCCGTGATCTACGACGCTCATGAGTATTCCCCGCTGGAGCGGGCCGAGCACGCCATATGGATGGCGTTTCTGTCGCCCATGATCACGTATTTTCTGCGTCGCTATGGTCCCCGTGCTGCTGCGGTCATCACTGTGGCCGAGCCCATTGCGCAGCGCTACCGGCAGGAGTTCGGCTTTAACGCGCAGGTGGTGCTGAATGCGCCGGCTCCGGTTGAGGCCCCCACGCATGCGGTCGATCCGGAGCGCATCCGGTTGGTGCATCACGGCGGCGCGCACCGCGACCGCCGGCTGGATCACATGATCGAGGCCCTGGCCCTGGCCGATCAGCGGTTCTCACTCGATTTCATCCTGGTGGACAGCGGCGGCTATGTGGCGGAGCTGCGCCGGCTGGCGGATCGATTGGCGCCGGGGCGTGTGGTTTTTCACGACCCGGTCGCACCAGCGCAGATCGTTCCGCGCATCGCCGAATACGACGCAGGTTTCTACCTGCTGCGCCCGGCCAGCTACAACAAGGCGATGGCGCTGCCCAATAAGCTGTTTGACTTCATCATGGCCGGCCTGGCGGTGATCGTGGGGCCGTCGCCTGCTATGGCCGATCTGGTGCGTCAATATGGCTTCGGCCTCGCCGCGCCGGATTTTGAGCCGGCCACTGTGGCGGGGATGCTCAACCGGCTGACAGCCGGCGAGATCGAGATCATGCGATCCGCCGCCCGCCAGGCGGCCAGAGTGCTGAACGCCGATGTGGAAATGGCCCGGGTGGTTGATCTGTGTCGCCGCCTGCTGGCGAAGAGAGCGTAAAAGAGCCGACATGTGTGGCATTGTAGGTATGCTTGGCTTTCAGGGCTGCCCGATCGATCCCGGGCTGGTACACCGGGCCGCCTGCCGGCTGCGCCACCGCGGCCCGGATGGCGAGGGTTATCTGCTGCTCCATACACCCAGCGGCGAATTCAGCCTGCGCAACGGCCCCGATACTCCTGCGGGTATTCACCATCCCCCATTGGAGGCGCCCGCCGGTTTTGTGCCGGATCTGGTGCTGGGGCACAGGCGCCTGGCGATCATCGATCTTTCCCCCGGCGGGCATGAGCCGATGACTGTGGATGGCGGGCGGCTGTGGATCACCTTCAACGGGGAGATCTACAACTACCTGGAGCTGCGCGAAGATCTGCAGGCGCTTGGCTATCAATTCCATACGGGCTCGGATGTCGAGGTGCTGCTGTGCGCTTACCAGCAGTGGGGGCCGGGTTGCCTGGAGCGCCTGATCGGCATGTTCGCCTTCGCCCTCTGGGATCAGGATCGCCGGCGGCTGTGGTGTGTACGCGACCGGCTGGGGATCAAGCCCCTGTATTACACGGTGGGCCCGGACTCTTTTGCCTTCGCCAGCGAGATCAAGGCGCTGCGGGTGATGCAGCCCGGGGTCTGCCGACCCGATATGACCCAACTGTGGTGGTTCCTGCAGGAGGGTCAGGTCTACAGCGCACCGACAACCTTCTTTGAGGGTGTGCGTGAGCTGCCCGGCGGCCACTATCTGATGGTCGAGGATGGGGTGGTTGGCGAGCCGATGCGCTGGTGGGATGTCGATCTGGAGCGGGCCCGGACTCTCTACCGCTATGATAATCCCGAAGATCAGCTCATGCGCCTGCTGCGCGACTCGATCCGGCTGCGCCTGCGCAGCGATGTCCCGGTGGGCACTTGTCTGAGCGGCGGGCTGGATTCCAGCACCATCGTCGCGCTGGCGACCGAACAGCTCAACGGGGGGCGCATGAACAGCTTCTCGGCGCTCTATCCCGTGAAGGGGCTGGATGAAACCCGCTATGTGGATCTGGTCGCCGGGCGTTTCAACACCATTGCCCATCGTGTCACCCCACAGCCAGAGGGGTTCATTCAGCGGCTGGGGGAGATTACCTGGCACCAGGATATCCCCACCGCCGGGGCCGGGGTGTATACCCAGAACTTCGTGATGCAGCTGGCACAGGGCCGCGTGACGGTGCTGCTGGATGGGCAGGGCGGGGATGAGCTGTTTGCAGGCTACCTGCGGCATGTCCTGCACTACCTTCGGAATCTGCGCCGCCGCCCCCTGCGCTGGGCCGTTGAACAGGCGGCTTTTGCGGCCAGCGTCTGGGGGCGCTTTAACGCGGCGCTCAGCCTGCGCGAGTTCGCATTTCGCGTTTACGGGTACCTCCGTACAGGCGGCCAGCAGGTGCGCCTGCTGCGCGACGAGCCGGACCGGCTGGCCCACCGGCGCAGCCGCGAGATCACACCGCTGCGTCTGCCGGGAGCTGATAGCCTCAACAGCTACCTGTACCAGACTATCGTGCGCGACACGATACCGGGCCTGCTGCATTACGAAGATCGCAACAGCATGGCCTACGGGATCGAAGCCCGCGTGCCCTTTCTGGATCATCGCCTGGTTGAGTTCGCCCTCGGCGTGCCTGCCGGGCTGAAGATACGCCCGCCGGAGACCAAATGGTTCATGCGGCGGGCGGTGCGCGGCCTGCTGCCGGATGAGGTGGTGGATCGGCGTGACAAACTCGGTTACCCCACTCCATTCGCTGCATGGCTCCGCGGGCCTCTGCGCAGCGAGATCGAGGCGTTCCTGTTTGACCGTGTGATCCGCCGCGAATGGCTCGATCCCGGACGGGTGCGCCAGATGTGGCGCTATCATCAGCAGGGTTGGGCGAACTTCGACGCAGCGATCTACCGCTTGATCACCGCCGAGCAGTGGATCACTGACGTGGCAGCCGATTAGGTACGCCAAGATGCACTCCCTGCATGTGCCGGTCAACTACGGATCGCTCCTGTCGCACTCGGTGCGCTGCCTGCGGCTGGCCGGGATGCGGGCTGATGGTTGGATCCTCACCTCCTCGCCCATCCAGTCATCCGATGGGGTGGAGGCTCTGGTCGAGCGCTCACGCTCTTCCCTCAGGCGGGTGGCGTACCGGCTGCGCTGGCTCGCCGGCTTTGTGCAGCGCGTGCGGGCGCTGAGCCCGGATGTCATCCACTGGTTCTTCGGACGTGATATCCTCCCGCTGTGGCCGACGCTGGCGCTGGCTCGCCGCCTGAATATCCCGCGTCTGGTAGAGTGGCAGGGCTCAGATATCCGCAACCCCGAAATCGAGTTGGCTGAAAACCCGTACTATGCAGCAGCCTTCAGGCAGGGCTACGAGTATCGACAGGTGGAGAGCGCTGCCGCCTCGCGGCAGCGACAGGCGCATTTTGCGCGTGCCCGCTTTGCCTGCGCTACCCCGGTGGGGATGCGGCAGTACATCGAGCCCGATCTATTTCCGCATCCTTATCTGGTCCCACAGCGCATTGTCCTGCCTGACTACCGCCCCTCTTACCCCGACCCGCAGCAGGCTGTGCCTGTGATCGTCCACAGCCCCTCTGCTCCGGTAGCCAAGGGCACTTCTGCGGTGCTGGCAGCGCTGGAGGCACTGCGGCCCCGCTACCGTTTTACATTTCATCTGGTGGAGGGGCGGCCGCGCACGGAAGCCCTGGCGTTAATGGCGCAGGCCGATATCATCCTGGATCAGTTTGTGCTCGGCGACCGCGGCATGGTGGCTCTGGAGGCGATGGCGCTGGGCAAGCCAGTAGTGTGCTATGTCAAGCCATCACTGGCCGCCGATTATGCTGATGAGCCGCTTGTCAATGCCTCGCCGGATACGCTGGCGGATGCTCTGGCCGAGCTGATCAGCAGCCCGTCCCTGCGCCACGAGCTGGGGCGCAGGGGCCGCGCCCATATGGACCAGCACTACCAGCCTGCCGACCTGGCGGCGGCATTGAATCGCACTTATCAGGCAGTGATCGCCGGCTATCAGGATGATCACTGAGCAATGATCCTCAACCCATCAACCGGAGCAATCACATGGCAACCTATATTCACCCCTCGGCTGATGTAGCCGCTGATGCTGTGATCGGCGAAGACACGAAGATCTGGCATCTGGTGCAGGTGCGCAACGGCGCCCGAATCGGCAGCGAGTGCATCTTCGGGCGCGGAGTGTACGTTGATGCCCATGTCAGGATCGGCAATCGCGTCAAGGTACAAAACTACGTCTCGATCTATGAAGGAGTCACCATTGAGGATGGCGTGTTTGTTGGGCCTCATGCCGTGTTTACCAACGATAAGCAGCCACGCGCCATCAACCCGGACGGGACGCTCAAGGCCGCCACGGATTGGACGCTGTCTCACACCCTGGTCAGGGAAGGAGCCAGCCTGGGAGCCAATTCGACCATCGTCTGCGGCATCACCATCGGGCGGTGGGCGATGATCGGTGCGGGCTCCGTTGTCACCAGAGATGTGCCGGACTTCGGGCTGGTGGTAGGCAACCCCGCTCGCCTGATCGGCTATGTGTGCCGCTGCGGACAGCGCCTGCCGGTTGGCGTGGATGCTGCCTCTTATGTCTGCGATCATCACTGATCGCAGCGACCGGGGCCTTCTACTGGCCGCCCAGCTCTGCGTGGCGGAAGCAGCCTGTCTCATGGTCGTTGACCATGCCAGTGGCCTGCATGAAGGCATAGCAGATCGTTGAGCCGACAAACCGGAAGCCGCGACGGCGCAGGTCCCGGCTCATGGCGTCCGATTCGGGGGTCCGGGCTGGGACCTCGCGCAGCGAGCGCCAGGCGTTCTGACGGGTACCCCCGCCGGTGAACTGCCAGATGTAGGCATCAAAGCTTCTGAACTCCTCACGAACCTGCAGGAACGCCCGTGCGTTGTTGATCGCAGCGGCGATCTTCAGACGGTTGCGGACGATCCCACTGTCGGCCAGCAGCGCAGCGACTTTTGCTTCATCGTAGCGGGCGACCACCTCCGGATCGAACCCGTCAAAGGCGCGGCGGTAGTTGTCGCGCTTCTTCAGAATGGTCAGCCAGCTCAACCCCGCCTGCGCACCCTCCAGGTTGAGGAACTCAAACAGCCGGCGATCCTCATGTACCGGCACACCCCATTCCTCATCATGGTAGGCCACATACAGGGGGAGATCCCCTGCCCACTCGCAGCGTGTTCGCATGCGCATTGGTCCGGCCTCGCTCAGTGACCGTGGGCGCCGGCCTCGTGGACGTGCCCGTGCGCCAGCTCTTCCGATGTAGCGTCACGCAGCCCTGTGATCTCGATCTCAAAGTGCAGACGCTCGCCGGCCAGCGGGTGGTTGAAATCCAACACAACGGTATCCCCATCAACTTCGACCACTTCGGCCTCGCCCTCATTGCCTTCATCGTCGATGATCGGGACGATCATCCCCACGGTTGGCGGAACATTGGGGGGGAAGTCGCTGCGTTTCAGCTCTCCGATATCCTCGGGGTCGTAATCCCCATAGCCATCTTCCGGCTCGACAATCACCGCCTGCTTCTCCCCCACGCGCATGCCCTCCAGCGCGCGTTCCAGCCCCGGGATGATGTTGTCATGCCCGTGCAGATACATCAACGGGTCGTCCTGCTCGCTTTCCTCTACCAGCGTGCCGTCGTCGATGCGCAGCCGGTACTGGAGCGATACCACAACGTTTTTCCCTACTTTGTCAGGGGCCATTGGCTTTCTCCTGTTGCCTCTATCGGATTCACCCCGTAAGCGCAAAGGCCAGGCTCAAGACCGCCCGGCCCTGCAGGCAGAAGTATACCCCCTGCAGGGCACGCTCACAACGGGCGCATTGTGTGCAGCCGGGCACGCGGTACAATCTGCATATTGCTCGCAGCCAGAGATGCCTATGACCGCTCAGCCTCATTCTCCGCCGCAGGCCCCACTTCATGAATACGGGGAAAGTTATTTCCAGTCCTACAATTATGCTGATCGGCCGCTGGGCCGCTTCAGTATGTACTGGTTTGCCCGCCGCTATTATGCGAGGCTAGCGCGGCGCTTCGCGCCCCGCCGCCGCGCTACCGGGCGCCTGCTGGAGCTGGGATCGGGCCTGGGACATCTGACTGGCCTGCTCCAGGATGAATTCCACTGCATCGCCCTGGATATCGCCCTGTATGCCGCCCTTGAAACCCGGCGGAATGCGCCCCGGGCAGCCGCTCTGGTGGCCTCCGCCGATGATCTGCAGGTCTTTGCCGATGCCAGCTTTGACGTGGTGGTGGCGCTGCACCTTGTCGAGCATCTGGCCGATCCGCAGGGAGCGCTGCGGCAGATCAACCGCCTGCTGTCCGATGGCGGGTTGCTGCTGTTCGCCACTCCCAACCCGGATTATGCCCTGCGGCCCCTCAAGCACATTGAAGTCACACCCGACGCTATCTCGAAAGATCCCACGCATATCAATGTGCATCCACCGGCGACCTGGTTGAGTTGGGCCAATGCTGCCGGCTTCCGCGTCCTTCGCCAGCTGGGGGATGGTTTGTGGGATGTGCCATATCTGCCGCTGATTCCTTCGCCGGCGCAGTTTGCGCTGTTCGGCTGGCCCAGCCTGATCCAGGTGCTAACAGCCCTGCCGCTGATCCCCCCTGCGCTGGGTGTGAACCTGATCACGATTGCCCGCAAGGAGCGCAGCCTGTGAACCCTGCTCAGGGGCTGTCCACGGCGGTAGTCGCTGCCTGCGGGGCGTGGTTGCTGCTGCGGGCGCTGCGCCGGGCCCTGCTGCTGGCCCGCAGGGATAAGCTGGCAGGCAGGGTGATCGTGATCACCGGGGCGTCCCGGGGGATCGGGCGGAGCCTGGCGATCCGGATGGCACGGGCGGGCGCGCGTCTGGTGCTGACCGCGCGCCGTGTGGATCAGTTGGAGAAGACAGCGGCGGCCTGTCAGGCGGCCCGCCCGGATGTTGAGATCCTGATCGTGCCGGCTGATATCACCCGGGCGGCACAGCGCGAAGCGCTGGTTCGCTCAGCCGTGGATCGCTTCGGGCATATCGACATCCTGATCAACAATGCGGGTATCATTCAGGGAGGTACGCTGGCCGGGGTTTCGCCGGAGTCGGTTTGCCGGCAGATCGAAACCAATCTCATCAGCCCGATGCTGCTCACGCAGTTAGTGCTGCCGGGGATGCTCGAGCGACGGGCCGGGCATATTGTGAACGTCGGCTCGGCTGCTTCCCGTCATGCGATGCCCTTCTTCGCGGCCTACAGCGCCAGCAAATACGGGCTGCTGGGCTTCACCGACAGCCTGCGCCGCGAGCTGGCCGACTATGGCGTGCGGGTGACTTTTGCCGGCCCGGGCTACACAGATACCGATATGGTCGCCCATGCCCGACAGGCATGGCGCCGCATGGGTTTTCAGATGATGCCACCTGACCGGGTGGCCCGGCGCATCGCAGAGGGCATCATACTTGAACAGGCATCCGTGCATGTGGGGATGATAGAGACCCTCGGCGCCTGGCTGAATCCCGTAGCGCCCGGCCTGCTGGATCTATACTGGCGGATCTTGCCCCCGCGCAATCTCGGCGAGATCGCTGCTCGCCAGAAAACTGACTAACTCCGGTTGAGGGCCTCCAGCCAGCGGGCCAGCAAAAGGTGTGTGCTGGTAAAATCCGCTATCTCCGAGAACAAAGGTAGATTATCGGGTGTGAAGAAGCGTGCATCCTCTGCGTCATCCTGAGGCAGCAGGGAGCCACCGGTTACGACCCCTTCAAACAGCAGTACGATGGATGCCGCGCCAGATTGGTCTCCTCCCAGCACATCGATCAGACCGCTGATCCTCACTTCCAGCCCGGTTTCTTCACGCACCTCGCGGAGGGCCGCCTCGCGCGGGTCCTCACCGTAGTCAACGAACCCGGCAGGCATTGCCCAGAGCCCTCTCTGGGGATCTACTGCCCGCTTGACCAGCAGCACCCGCCGCCTGTCAGTGACGAAGACCACCACAGCAACCTTCGGATCGCGGAAGTAGATGTACCCACATGCGGGGCAGACGCGGCGCTGCTTACCAAAGCGCAGCGCATCGGTCAGGGGTTGCCCGCAGCGCGGGCAGAAGCGCATCTCAGCGGGGTCCATGGGGGGATCAGCGAGAACGCGCCCGGCGAATGAGGAGGACCGCTGCCAGCATGGCAACGATCAGCACCGCAACGGCAGCAATCAGCAGCGCCAGGGGTGCAGCGTAGGCAGCCTGTGCACCGCCAGTCTGCGCGGATTCCGGCTCCTGCTCCACGGCGAAGGCTTCCAGGGTGGACTCTTCTGCCGGCTCAGCACTGCGTGCGCCCGGCTCGACCGCTGCCCCTCCGCCGGCAGCTTCGGCAGCTTTGGTGCTGGCTTCCTCGCCCGGCGTGCCAGCAGGCTGGCTGGTCGCCAGGTCGCCCTGGATTGCGGCGTTAGCGCTGTCCTCCGGAGCCGGCGCTTCACCGCCGCCGCCCGCGCCATCCGCGCCACCTTCCATCGGGCCGCCCCCGGCGCCATCCGCGCCGCCACCCATCCCTGGCGATGGCGCCGGGGCCATTTCGGCAGCGCCCGCTTCGGGAGCTGGCTGCTCAACAAACGGCTCAGCAGCGGGCGCCTCGGCGGCAGGCTCTTCGGCGGCCATGCCCATCTCGGGTTCCGCTTCAGCGGCTTCCATAGGCTGGGCGGCGGCGGCCGGCGCGGTATCCTGGGCAACCATCGCGGCCTCGGGCGCTGCTGCTGGCGTGCCCAGGCCCCCCTGCCGCGAGAGGATCACCGCTGCCGCGCAGACCAGGGTAAGCCCTGCCACCGCGCCTGCAGCAGCTAGCCGTGGCAGGCTGCCGGCCATCAGCCGATCCCACAGGGTGCGGCTGACCGGAGCGTCATAAACAGCTGGATCGAGTGTGAAATTGCGCGGAGCGCGCACACGCTCGGCCATCTTGAGCACCGCTACGGTGGCGCGCAGGGCCTCCAGCTCCTGCCGCAGTGCGGGATCGCGTGCCAGCCGCTGCTCCAGGGCGGCCTGCTCGCCGGCGGCAAGCTCACCGTCCAGGTAGGCATTCAATAGAATAAGGTCGCTTTCGCGTAGGGCTCCGGTCACCGCATGTTATCTCGTCGCTAAGCCCTGGCCTGCCTTCTGGCAGGCAGGGCAGCGGTCATTGGCATCTGATCAATCAGGGCCATACCCCGCTCTGCCCTGATCCCCGCCGATCAGCTGTTCTCAGCATGTAGACGGTACGCTGCAGGCAAAAGTTCCGCATACCCCTGCAGGCAGTCGCGCAGGCTGGCTCGCGCACGGCTCAGGCGAGACTTGACGGTGCCCAGCGCCAGCCCGGCGGCCTGAGCGATCTCTTCGTAGCTCAGGCCTTCAATATCAGACAGCACCGCTACCATCCGCTGATCAGCGGACAGCGCCTGAAGGCAGTTGGTGATGGCCGCCTGCAGGTCCATGCGCTGTGCGTAGCTTTCCGGGTTTTCCGTGCGGGAGGCCAGCGAGGCGGTCGCCGCACTATCATCTTCTGTATACAGCGCATCCAGCGAGGCATCCGGGCGGCGCTTGCGGCGGCGCAGTTCGTCGTAGCAGGCATTTGTCACGATCCGCAGCAGCCATGCCTTGAAGGAACCCCCGCGGAAGGTACGGATCGCCCGGTAGGCGGAGATAAAGGCTTCCTGTGTGGCATCTGCTGCCGAATCGGGATCGCCCATCACCCGGTAGGCAACATTGAATGCCTGGTTCTGATAGTGCAGTACCAGGCTGTTGTAGGAATTGACATCGCCCTGCTGGGCGGCATGGATCAGCGCCGATTCATCCATTAGTGTTAGTGCTGCACCGCCGTCCTGCGACTAAGTGCCGGTCAGGCGCTCCGGGAGCACGATTGTAGCAGAAAATGCTGGCGCATCCCAACCGACCCATGGTATACTGTCCCGCGCCGCCGGAGTGGCGGAACGGCAGACGCGACGCACTCAAAATGCGCTGCCCGCAAGGGCGTGTGGGTTCGAATCCCACCTCCGGTATCTGGGCTGGCCAGCCGTAACCTGCGCCAGCCTCTTTATTTCTGGGTGCTAAGCAGTAGAATTACAGCCATGCGACGCGCATTATTGACTCTGCTGGTCGGCTTCGGGTTTGGCGCACTGGGCGGCGCCCTCTTTGGCTGGATGCAGCCGGTGTATGAAGTAGGTGCCACGCTGGATCGGCTGCACCCCGACTACCGGGCCGAGTATACCGTGATGGTCGGCGCTGCCTACGCGCAGGATGCCGACTGGGACCGGGCGCAGAGCCGCCTGGGCCGCCTGGCCGAGCCTGATCCCGCTGCCTATGTGGTGCTGCTCGCCGAGCAGTATATCGCCGAAGGCCGGAGTCCGGATGATATCCGCAACCTGGTGCGGCTGGCGGCGCGCTTTGGCTATACGACCCCGCCCATGCAGCCCTATCTCCTGCCTGCGCCGTGACCGATGGCTGATCCACCCTCACGCTTCCCATGGGCTGCTCTCCTGCTGGGCCTTATCCTCGGGGCTGCCGGCGGTCTTGCTTATGCCTGGTTCCTCAACCCGGTCACCCTGATCGATATCGCCCCTCATCAGCTTGTTGTCGATGATCAACGGGCCTATCTGCTGTTGATCAGCGAGTCTTATCTATACGATCACGACCTCGATCGGGCACAGGCCCGGCTGGCCACGCTGCGGGTGCGGGATGCCGCCGCGCTGCTGAGCCAGGAAGCCGATCGGGCGCTGCTCAACGGCGCGGACCCTCGCGAAGTGCGAGCGCTGGCTGCCCTGGCCGAGGGGCTGGGCGCCAGCCCGATGGCCGCCGAAGTTTTTTCGGGCACTGACCCGGCTGCAGGTCCGGCCATTACTCCCACGATCACTGCTACCTTTGAAGGCATCCCTACCCTCACACCCACACCCGAAAGCCCGACAGCTATCCCGACATGGCTCATCCCAACGCCAACGGCAACTCCGGATTTCCTGATTGAGACGGAGATGGATCTGATCGCGCTGGAAACTATCTGCGAAGATGAGTATCCCGCCGGGCGTATCGAGGTCTATGTTGCCGATGCTCTGGAGCGCGGCATCCCCGGGGTGCGCGTGCTGGTGGAATGGGAGGGGAAGCAGGACAGCTTTCTCACCGGACTCAAGCCGGAGATCGATCGGGGGTATGGGGATTTCCAGATGGAGCCGTCCACGGTATACACCGTGACGCTGGTGGATCTTGCCGAGCCGGTGGTTGGCATTGACAGCTCGCCCTGCCTGACGCCCGCGGGTGTCTCCTCAACCCCGACCTACCGGCTGATCTTTGCTCCTGCGCCCCTTGACGCCAATGATGACGGATAGGTGGCGGCCAGAGGACATCGACCGCGGCATTGCCGCTGCGCTGGCCGGGGCAGCGCTGGCTGTCTACCTGGCGACACTGGCCCCGACGTTAAGCTACGGCTCCCTGGATGGCCCTGAACTGGCCACTCTGCCCTATCTGGCCGGGCTGGTGCATCCGCCCGGCTATCCGCTGTTTACCTGGCTGGGCTGGCTGTTCAGCCGTCTGCCGCTGGGCGAGGTCGCATACCGCCTTAACCTGCTCTCGGCGCTGATGGCAGCGGGCACGATCGGGCTGCTGTATGGGGTGATCGGGACCATGCTGAGACCCCTGTCGCTTCCGGGAACGCTGCGCCGTGCTTCGGCAGCCGGGGTATCGCTGCTCTTTGCTCTGACGCCGACCTTCTGGTCTCAGGCTACGATCGCTGAAGTCTACACATCCAATACTTTCCTGCTTGCGCTGCAGCTGGCGCTGGCGCTGCGCTGGGCACGCCTGGAGGCGGCGGCGCCGACGACCCCGCACAGGGGACCATCGCGGCGCTCACTGGGCGCGTTCGGGCTGGTCTGCCTGGCCTTCGCGCTCAGCAGCGGGACTCATCTCAGCAGCCTGGCCTTTGCGCCCGGCTACGCTCTTTTCGTCTGGATTACCAATCGCCATTTCGCCGTGAGCCCCCGGGCGCTGGCAGTCGGGCTTGGTAGCTTTGCCATCGGCATGCTCCAGTACATCTGGCTCCCCCTGCGGGCTGGAGGCCCTGGCAGCGCGATGAGCCTGTATCCGATGCCTGATAACTGGCAGGATTTCTACCGCTACACGCTGGGAGCCTTCGATGGGGCGCGCTTCGCCTATGAGCTGGCTGATGTGCCGGTGAGAGTGATCGTCTACCTGGATCTCCTGCGCCAGCAGTTTGGCCTCGCGGGCATTGGCATCGGGGTGGGCGGTCTGTGGGGTCTGGCTGTCCGCCAGCCGCGCCGCTGGTGGCTCCTGGCGCCGATGCTGCTGGCACACGGGGTGTTCTTTACCCAGTATATGGTCACCGATTTGCCAGTTTTCTTCATCCCGATGCATCTGCTATTCGCCATTGCCCTTGGTGTGGGTGCAGGCGAAGGACTGAGGCTGATCGTCAGGTGGCTCGGCCCTCCGGGTGCAGCAGCGCCCTTTACGGCGCGAGCGCCGTGCTGGCTGGCACTGGCTGCGATCCCCCTGATGCTGGTACCTGCAGCCGTGCGGATCCGCGCCGACTGGGCCCGCCAGGATCGGAGCCGGCAGGTTGCCATCCGGGATTTCTATCTCAACGTCTACGATCTGCTGCCTCCGGGCGCTGTTCTGCTCTCGCGGCTGGGCATTGGCGGCTATGATGCCTTCCACTGGCAGATGGTGTATGGCCTGCGCCCCGATGTCACAGTTTCCCCGTCCTCCGGCAGTCCGGAAGATTGGCTGGCAGCCGGGCAGCCGGTCTATTCGACGCTGCCGCTGCTCCCGGCGCGTCAGGATGATATCTGGGCCGTACCAATATTGCTGGCCCGAGCCGATGACGGTGATTTCGCGTCACTCTATCGCCAGCAGAGGGTGAATATCCTGTACCGTCTCAGCGCTGATCCGCCTGTGCTGCTGATTCCGGCGGCGCAGCCTGCCATTGTGCGGAACGAACGCCTCGCCGGGCTGACTCTGGTTGGCTACGATCTGGATTCAGGGCTGGCGCAGCCCGGGGGGCGCATCCGGCTGGCTCTCTACTGGGATGCTCACCGCCTGCCCCCCCGGACGATCAGCACCTATCTGGGATCCATGCTGATGGAGTCGCATGCGCCGGGTTTTGGTTTGCTGACTCCCTCGGTGCAGGAGCAGCAGCCCGAGCCGGGGAATCTGCTGGTCGAGAAGTACTGGGTAGTGATTCCCTCATCGGTCACGCCGGGAGCCTATCCGCTGGTTCTGGCGGTGGAAGGTGAACAGGTCACGCTGCAAACCGTGAGGGTAGGAGGACGAGATGATGCCGCGATCCGATCAAGGTGAACGCCGCTGGGCTGTGGCAGCGGTGATCCTGCTGCAGATTATTCTGCTGGTAGCCGCTTTCTCGCTGGGGGTGTATGTGGAACGGTATGGCCTGACCCGCGACGGGCTGGACACCAACAGCGCCGGCGCCCGGGCGCCATCCCCGACCGCAACACGCCCCCTGCCGGCTGGCCTGACCGAACCCCCGCAGATGATCAGCCGCATCGTGTCAGTGAAGGCGGGCCAGATCGACCTGATCACGCCCGATGGCCCTTTTCCGATCTTTGTGGATGACGAGACCCGCTACGAACAGGTCAATGGCACGCCGCTGGATATCTCCGGGTTGCAGCCACAGATGGTTGTAGCAGTCTATGGCGTGTACGCTGCAGACATGGCCAGCATCGACGCAGAGCGGGTTGTCGTTCTTCCCTGATCGCGGGCGATCATCCGGCCAGCGCCTGAACCAGCATGCGGAAGGCGTTCTTGTAGTCCATACCGAAATCGAAGCGGGGCTGCCGCCTCAAAGCGTCCGGTACCTCGCATGCCTGCACCTGAGCGACCAGCACGGGTTTGCGGTGATCGCGGAAGAAGCGCCAGCTTTCCTGTACATCGCCGGTTGTGAGCGCTGCCGGTGACAGCACGACAACCATGTGGCTGCATTCCTGCAGCGCCGGGTGTACGCCACTGGCCCACTGGGACTTGTCGCGTGTCTCGGATTCCGGATCGATCCACACAGGGATGCCGGTGCGGCTCAGGTCCTCGGCCAGCCGGGCCGCAAAGACCGCATCGGCCCGGCTGCACGCAACGTAAGCCGTGTAGCGTGTGCGTCCGGGCCGCTGCAGGGCGGGGGCTGTCTTGCCTATCTTCTGCCCGGACTCCGGTCTGCTCAACCGCTGATGTGCATCGGTGCGCCCCATCCGGAACACCACCGTGCCGCAGATCGGACACTCTCCACGGGTGCCGGGTGTGCCGCGCCGCGTCCACACCGGCACAGGGGACTGGATCTCAACCTTTTGCCGGCAGGTGACACAGTAGGCTTCTATCGGCTCGTCATCCCCCTGCAGATCGGCATCGTCATCATAAGCAGGCAAGGACATGGTGGTTTCCTCTCCGTCGGATGGGTCAGGTCACAGTGTAGCTGAAGCTGGCTCTGTGGGCAAAGCCGCCGCTATCGAATTGATCCCTTCTGCGCTACCATAGCTTCACCAGTCTGCTGCTGTGGGAGGTCACGATGATCCGAACAAAGATCGTATGCACCATCGGCCCTTCCTCTCGCGAGCCGGCGATGCTGCGGCGGCTGATCGCTGCGGGCATGGATGTCGCACGGATCAATCTGTCCCATGCTGACCATCAGATGCATGGCGAGACCATCAAGCGCATCCGGGAGGCCGCGCACGAGGGAGGCAAACCGGTTGCCATCCTGGCCGATCTGCAGGGGCCTAAACTGCGTGTCGGAAGCCTCGCACAGAACGGGATCGACATTGCTGCCGGGGAGCGGGTTGTCCTGACCAGCCGGGAGGTGCTTGGTGAGCGGGTGGAGGGCGCTGAAGCATCTGCCGTGATCCCGATCCGGTATGAACATCTGACTAAAGACATCAGGCCGGGCGGGCGCATCCTGATCGACGATGGGCTGGTGGAGCTGGAAGCGCTTGAGGTCGCCGATCCTGAGGTCATCTGTCGTGTCATCACCGGAGGGCACATTGCCGATTCCAAGGGAGTCAACCTGCCGGGCACCCGCCTATCCGTCCCATCCATTACGGAGAAAGACTGGCGTGACCTGGCCTTTGTGCTTGACGCTGGAATCGACTGGGTGGCACTGTCGTTCGTTCGCAGCCCCGATGAGATACAGCGCCTGAAAGCCTTCATCGCCGATCGCTGCCAGCCGGGTGAGGAGCCGCGGGTCATCGCCAAGATGGAAAAGCCTGAAGGGCTGGATCGTCTGGATGAGATCCTGGCTGCCGCCGATGGGATTATGGTAGCGCGTGGCGATCTGGGGATCGAGATTCCCCCGGAGCAGGTACCGCTGGAGCAGAAGCGTCTGATCCGGGCTGCCAATGCGGCTGGCAAGCCGGTGATCACCGCCACTCAGATGCTGGACTCGATGCTGCGTAACCCTCGCCCGACCCGCGCTGAGGCCAGCGACGTGGCCAACGCCATCCTCGATGGTTCCGATGCCATCATGCTATCGGGCGAGACAGCTGTCGGCCAGCATCCCATCGAGGCGGTGGAGACCATGGTTCGGATCGCACAGACAGTCGAACAGGCTGTCTGCTCCGCCCCCTGGACTCCGCCGCCGCATGTTCAGGTGTCCAGGCGCGATGTCACCGACGCGGTCAGCCATGCCACCTGTGAGACCGCCGAGGCGCTGGATGCCGCCGCTATCATGACTGCCACCGCCAGCGGGCGCACCGCGCGCGCGGTGGCCCGCTACCGTCCGCATCGCCCCATTCTGGCGGCAACGCCCTACCCAACGGTGCAGCGTCAGCTGATGCTGTCCTGGGGCATCATTCCCATGCTCAGCCCCTACTCACGACGGATCTCCGAGATGGTGCAGACCTCGATCGCTATGGCTGTGCATCATGGCTACATCGAGGAAGGCAGCCGGGTGGTGATCACGGCCGGGGTTGCCAACACTATGCCGGGCACCACCAATCTGATGACGGTTGAACTGGCGCGCACGAGCAGCACACCGGTTACGGAGAGGGCTGACCTGGAGAATGATATCTGAACAGGCGATGCATGCCGGGTAGTCCCTGCGCCTCACTGCCAATTGGAGAGAACCCATGGATACTGTCAATCTCGGCCGCAGCGGCATGAAGGTCAGCCGGTTGTGCCTGGGCACAATGAACTTCGGCCCGTTAACCCCGGAGCCGGACAGCTTCGCCATCATGGACCACGCGCTCGAGGTCGGGATCAATTTCTTCGATACCGCCAATGTCTACGGCTGGAAGATCGGCGAGGGGATCACCGAGAATATCATCGGCCGCTGGTTTGCCCGGGGAGGGGGTCGGCGAGAGAAGGTCGTGCTGGCAACCAAAGTATACGGGCGGATGGGCGAGGGTCCGAACGAGCGCCGTCTGTCTGCCCTGCATATCCGCCGAGCGTGCGAGGACAGCCTGAAGCGGATGCAGACGGATCACATTGATCTCTACCAGATGCATCACATCGACCGTGAAACGCCCTGGGAGGAGATCTGGCAGGCGATGGAGATCCTGGTACGTGATGGCAAGGTGCTGTACGTGGGCAGCAGCAACTTTGCAGGCTGGCACATCGTCCAGGCGCAGGAGGCAGCCCGCGCCCGCCACTTCATGGGCCTGATCTCGGAGCAGAGTCTGTATAACCTGGCAGCACGCAGCATCGAACTGGAAGTGATCCCCGCCTGTCAGGCCTACGGGCTGGGCATCATCCCTTACAGCCCGCTGGGGGGTGGCATCCTGGGCGGCATCCTGGAGAAGATCGAGGGTGGCCGGCGCGCCGAGGAAGATACACAGGAGGAGATAGCAAAATACCATCCGCGCATTGAGCAGTACGAGGCGTTCTGCCGTGAGATGGGAGAGAAACCAGCCGATTTGGCGCTGGCGTGGCTGCTGGCTCAGCCCGGCGTCACGGCGCCGATCATCGGCCCGCGCACGCTGGAGCAGCTCACCGGCAGCCTGCGCGCCCTGGAGATCACGTTGAGCGAGGAAGCCCGACAGAGACTCGATGAGATATGGCCGGGGCCGGGTGGCCCTGCGCCGGAAGCCTATGCCTGGTAGAAAACCTTTTACTTTTGCCGGAAATATATTAGTATAGAATCATCGCAAAAGTCGATGCATCTTGCATCTGCCACAGGCGAGGAGTCGCCGGATCCCGGGCGGCCTGCCGAATCACCTGTGTGCCGCTCCGGGCCCCTGCGGCGCTGGTTGATCCACCTTTTACGGAGGAGAGTTATATGCGTGCCAACAAGTTGTCATGGGTGTTGCTTTTGTCGATGGCGGCACTGGCGCTCGTGATGGTGGCCTGCGCACCGGCCGCTCCGCCGGCAGAAGAGCCGGCTGCTGAAGAGCCAGCAGCCGAGGAACCTGCCGCCGAAGAGCCGGCTGCGGAGGAGCCTGCCGCCGAAGAGCCGGCCGCGGAGGAGCCAGCAGCCGAGCGTAAAGTCATCACAATGAACTTTGTGCAGGAGTTCGACACTCTGAACCCCCTGTACACCAACATGTACTTCAGCACCATCACCTTCCAGTTCTGGCTGCAGCGGCCCTGGCAGTATGATGAGAACAACGAGCCGTATCCTGTCATGGTGACTGAACTGCCGACGGCCTCGGAAGATGGCCGCGTCATCACCATCAACCTGCGCGATGACATTGTGTGGTCGGATGGCGAGCCGATCACAGCAGCTGACTTCATCTTCACCTACGAGATGTACATTGACCCGGCCAACTCGGTTTCCTCGGTCTACCCCTACGACCAGATCGAGTCCATCGAGGCGCCGGATGATCGCACGGTGGTGGTGACCTTCGCCGAGCCGTTTGTCCCCTGGCAGGCTGTCCTGTTCCAGTTCGGCATCATCCCGGAGCATGTGCTGCGCCCGGTCTTTGAAGCCGAGGGCACGCTGGATAACGCCGAGTGGAACCTGGCCCCTGACGTAGGCGCCGGGCCATACATCCTGCAGGAATGGGTGTCGGGCGACCATGCGCTGTTCGTCCGCAACGAGAACTACTGGGGCGAGCCGGCCAAGATCGATGAGATCTTCATCCGCTTCGTGACCGACAATGAGGCGCAGCGGGCCGCCCAGATCGCGGGCGACATCGACGTTTCGACGTTCCTGGACTTCAGTGAGGTCCCGGAGCTGGAGGCGGCCGGGATCCCGGTCTACACCAGCCTGTCCGGTTACAATGACGGCCTGTACTTCTCGCTGTCTGAGGATGTGCATCCTGCCATGCGGGAGCTGGCGGTCCGCCAGGCGATCGCGCTCGGCATCGACCGGGAATCGATCACCCGCGATCTGCTGAACGGGGTGGTGACGCCGGCCAACTCCTTCTGGGCCAATACGCCTTACGAGGCCCCCGATCTGGAGCCCTGGCCGTATGACCCGGAACGCGCGATGGCCCTGCTGGATGAGGCTGGCTGGGTGGATAGCAACGGTGACGGCACCCGCGACAAGGACGGGATCGAGCTGGTGCTCAACTACGGCACGAACCAGCGCGAGATCCGCAAGCAGGTTCAGCAGGTGATCCAGCAGGATCTGGCCGAGATCGGTATTGGCATCGAGCTGTTGAACTACGAGTCGGATGTCTTCTTCGCCACCTACGCGGATGGCGGTCCGCAGTACACCGGCGAGCTGGACTTCTACGAGTATTCCGACAACCCGGCCTGGCCCGATCCGGATGAATACACCTGGCTGTGCTCGGAGATCGCCAGCGACGAGAACCCGCAGGGTGTGAACTCGCAGTATCTGTGCGATGAGGAGCTGGATGCACTGTTCCAGGCACAGGCCAGCGAGACAGACCCCGAGGCGCGTAAGCAGATCTTCTGGGAGATCAGCAAGATCATGAACGAGCAGGTCTACTGGCTGGGCCTGTGGCCCGACCCCGACCTGTTTGCCGTTAGCCCGAACGTGATCAACGTCAAGTTCTCGGGCGTGACGCCGTTCTTCAACATCGCTGAGTGGGATTTCTCCGAATAGGGGCCGTAACGGAACGCTCCGTCTGATGCGTTCTAAACCAGAGGCCGGGATGGCGGTTTGCCTATCCCGGCCTCTCAGCAGATACTACTCGAACAGCAGGCCCTGTCAGTAGCGCTCTGTATTCCTGGATCGGGCAGGGGCAGCCCGGAGGGGGCCATCATGACCCGCTATATTGTGCGTCGTGTCCTGCAGGCCATTCCCCTGTTGTTGATAGTGAGCATTGTGCTGTTCGTCCTGATGCAGAATATGGGCGATCCCATTGCCACGCTGGGCGGACGCTCGGTCACGCGGTCGGCTGACCGGGCGCGTCTGACCTGCCAGCTGGGTCTGGACTACCCGGTCTCTCTCAGGTATATCTTCTGGCTGGCTGGCAACGACTGGATGCCCCCGCGTGATTGCGATGGCGACGGGACGGCTGAACGCGCGGGGCAGCTCAAGGGGGTGCTGCGGGGGGACTTCGGCACCTCGCTGGTGAACCGCGGCAAGCCTGTCTTTGAGGTGATCGGCCAGCGCATCGGCAACACGCTGCTCTTGATGGTAACCGCCGAGGCGGTCATTGTCGCCGGGGCGATCGTCATCGGCATCTACTCGGCGCTTCACCAGTATTCCGTCATCGACAACCTGGTCACCGCGCTGTCCTTCGTTTTCTATTCAATGCCGATTTTTATGATCGCCCTGCTTTCCATGTTCCTGTTCGGGGTGACCTTCAAGCGGCTGGGGCTTCCCTACCTGCCGACCATTGGCATGTATGATCCCAAGGTGGGTGAGACCCCTCTGCAGGTCATGTGGCATATGGTGCTGCCGGTTTTCAGCATTGCGCTCATCAGCCTGGCCGGCTACAGCCGCTACATTCGCAGCACGATGCTTGAGGTGATGAGCCAGGACTATATCCGCACCGCCTGGTCGAAGGGGCTGGCCCGCCGGGATGTCGTTTTTGTCCACGCGCTCAAGAACGCCTCGCTGCCTATTGTCACAGTCGTCGGGCTGGACCTGCCGCTGCTGCTTGGCGGTGCACTGGTCACTGAGCGCATCTTCGGCTGGCCCGGCATGGGGCTGCTGTTCCTGGAACGGGTAGGACGTTCGGATGTCCCGGTGCTGATGGGAATCCTGACCCTGATCTCAGTCGCGGTGGTGGTCTTCCAGATACTCACCGATATCACCTATGCGTGGCTTGACCCGCGCATCCGGTATGAGTAGGCCACTCACGGGGGAAATGTCACCATGGAACAGACCTTTACCGCCCCACCGGCGGCCCTGCGCGAAGCGGATTCGCTGGAAGCCCCGCCCCTGACGCTGACCCAGCTCGCCTGGCGGCGCTTCCGCCGCCACAAGATGGCTGTCTTTGGTATCGTCATGATAGCCCTGCTGTTCGCCTATTCGTTCGGCGGCGCCCTGTTCGTCCCGGAGTCCTACGCCAACTACAACGATCCTGCGCAGTCCTATGATCCCCCCAGCCGCCTGCATCCATTCGGTACGGACGCCATCGGGCGGGACATCCTGGCCCGCACGATCTACGGCGGGCAGGTTTCGCTGGTCATCGGGCTGACGGCGGTCATGGTGGAGCTGATCGTGGGTGTGCTGGTCGGATCGATCGCGGGTTATTTCGGCGGCGCGATCGATGGCCTGCTGATGCGTTTCACGGAAGCGATGATCAACATCCCCCAGATCTTCCTGCTGATCGTGATGTCCAAGTTCTTCGGGGGGAAGATTCCCAACCTGGAGCTGTTCGGGCGCGAGTTCAGCGGGAGTGTTGTGGTCATTGTGTTGATCCTCGGTCTGACCAGCTGGATGTACCTGGCACGTATTGTTCGCGCCGAGTTTTTGTCGATCAAGGAACATGAGTTTATCCTGGCGGCACGCGCCACCGGCACGCCTGTCCACGATATCATCTTCCGGCACATCCTGCCCAACAGCGTGGCGCCGATCGTGGTGGCGGCCACACTGGGCGTGGCCAATGCCATCCTGAATGAAGCCTATATCAGCTTCCTGGGGTTAGGCGTACAGCCGCCTACTGCCACCTGGGGCAACATGTTGGAGGGCTCCTACGACAAGCTCGACTCGGCGCCCTGGCTGTGGGCGTTCACCGGGTCGCTGATCATCCTGACCGTGCTCAGCATCAACTTCGTCGGTGACGGCCTGCGCGATGCGCTGGATCCGCGCAGCCGCACGGTATAGCCCGCTCCCCTGACACCCCGGAGACCTCGATGAGCAAGAACACGCCGCTGCTTGAAGTCAGGGACCTGAAGGTTTGTTTTCACACCCCCGAGGGCACCGTGCATGCCGTCAACGGTATCTCGTACTACTTGAACGAAGGGGAGGCGCTGGCCGTCGTGGGAGAAAGCGGCTGCGGCAAGTCGGTGAGCATGATGTCGATGCTCGGCCTGATCCCGATCCCTCCGGGTGAGATCATCAGCGGGCAGGCTATCTACCGCGGCAGCGATCTGCTGACGATGCAGGAAGCGGAGATCGCGGACATCCGCGGACGCGAGATCGGCATGATCTTTCAGGATCCGATGACTTCGCTGAATCCCGTGCTCACAATTGGCCGCCAGATCACCGAGTCTCTCAAGACCCACATGGGAATGGACGACGAGCAGGCCCGCCAGCGGGCGATCACGCTCCTGGAGTGGGTTGGCATTCAGGATGCCCCGCGCCGCCTGGAAGACTACCCGCACCAGTTCTCGGGTGGTATGCGTCAGCGCGTGATGATTGCCATTGCGCTGGCCTGCGCGCCCAGTCTGCTGATCGCTGATGAACCGACGACCGCCCTTGATGTGACGATCCAGGCTCAGATCGTTGAGCTGGTTGTGCGCCTGCGCGAGCAGATGGGCATGGCGGTGATCTGGATCACTCACGACCTGGGTGTGGTGGCAGGCATTGCGGAACGCGTCATCGTGATGTATGCGGGCCTGATCGTCGAAGAGGCATCGGTGGACAGCCTGTATGACGACCCACGGCACCCGTATACCCGTGCGCTGCTGGCCGCCCTGCCGCGCGTTGATGCCCGCCGCGAGCGTCTGAAATCCATCCCGGGTGCGCCGCCCAGCCTGCACGCCGAGATCCGGGGCTGCCCCTTTGCACCGCGCTGCGACTTCGTTGTGGATCGCTGCCGGGCGGAAACGCCGCAGCTGATCCCCGTCCCGGATGGGCTGCCTGATCATCGGGCGGCCTGCTGGGTCGATGCCCGGACAGGAGAACTGCGATGAACGGTGCCGCTTCTGCCCCCGCTGACAGCGCTCCGCTGGTGCGCGTGGATAATCTGGTGAAGCACTTCCCGGTGACTCGCGGCATTCTGGTGCAGCGGGCTATCGGCGCGATCAAAGCGGTCGATGGCATCTCCTTTGATATTCAACGCGGAGAAACCGTTGGGATGGTCGGCGAGAGTGGCTGCGGAAAGACCACGGCTGGCCGCACCCTGCTCGGTCTGTACCCGGCGACCGCCGGCGAGGTCTTCATCGAAGGTGACCGGGTGCACCACGCCCGGGGGGATGAACTGATGGCCATCCGCCGCAAGGCCCAGATGATCTTCCAGGATCCTTTCGCCTCGCTCAACCCGCGCTGGACGGTTAGCGCGATCGTCGCTGAACCGCTGCGCGTCCACCGGCTGGTATCGTCCAGAGCCGAGCGCGATCGGCGGGTCCGCGAGCTGCTGGAGCTGGTGGGGTTGAACGCCCGGCATGTCAACCGGTTCCCGCATGAGTTCTCTGGCGGGCAGCGGCAGCGCATCGGCATCGCACGGGCGCTGGCGTCGAACCCCGCTTTCATTGTCTGTGACGAGCCGATCTCGGCGCTGGATGTTTCCATCCAGGCGCAGGTGGTCAATCTGCTGGAAGACCTGCAGGATCGCTTCGGCCTGACCTACCTTTTCATCGCGCACGATCTCAGCATGGTGCGCCATATCTGCGATCGCGTCATCGTGATGTACCTCGGCGTGATGGTTGAGATGGGCGACCGCGATGATCTGTACGATAACCCGCTGCATCCCTATACAGTGTCCCTGCTATCCGCTGTTCCCATACCCGATCCTGCTAAAGAACGAGAGCGCCGGCGCATCATCCTGGGTGGCGATGTGCCCAGCCCACTTAACCCCCCGTCAGGCTGCCGCTTTCACCCTCGCTGCCCGATGGCTCAGCCGCACTGCTCCCAGGTAGCCCCGCGTTGGCGGGAAGTGCGTACTGGCCACTGGGTTGCCTGCCACGAGGTGGAGCCAAAGGAACGGCCCGCCTGACGCACGCGCTTGAGAATCTGCCAGCCCGGGGCAGCCTGTGATCGTCGCGCACAGGCTGTTTCTGTTGTTAGCGGATCATCAGGCAGCTTCCAGCCGACGGGCGGGCACAGCGCTCGCTTGCAGCTTGCCGGCTGCGATTGACGCGTCCATGACCTGCCAGTAGAATGACAATGAGCCTGTTTACTAAACAGGCGGTCAGCTAGGCGGTCAGCGGAGGCTGGCAATGTCGGATCAACATGAGTGGGTCAGTCTGGGGGAAGCTGCTGACATCCTGGGGGTACACCCCACCACCGTGAGACACTGGGCGGACAGCGGCGACCTGCCTTCGCAGCGTACGCCGGGCGGGCATCGCCGCTTCCGGCGGCGCGATCTGCTTCAGTGGGCCAATACGCGCACGGTCGCCGAAACCGAGCCGGCTGAGGCGCAGATCATGCTTCAGACGGCTCTGGGGCGTGCGCGGCTGGAAGTCGGTGATGGCCAACTCCACGGGCTGCCCTGGTATGACCAGTTCGACGAGGACACGCGCCAGGCGCACCGCGCCATGGGCCGCCGTTTGCTCGAAATGCTGACCCGTTATCTGGCAAACCCCGAACTGCATGGCGACCTGATGGATGAAGTTCGGCGTATGGGTGCGGAGTATGCACGCCTCTCCTATACCGCGCAGATCTCGCTGGCCGACTCGGTGCGGGCGTTCCTGTTCTTCCGGGATTTGCTCACCGAGACCGTGATCCAGATGGCCGAGATGCTCAGCCTGCGCACTCCATTGGACTGGGGGCACCGTCTGCGGCAGATCAACCGCATCACCGACGCGCTTCTGCTGGCGCTGATCGAGGAATATCATCAGGATACGCCAGCATGAGGGCGCTGACCGGCATATACTGAATCACAATGCGATTGCCTCAAACACGAGCGGACTGGCTGATCCTGGCAGCGCTGGTTGCTGTGCTGGGCACGATCTGGATCGGCGCCACACGGGTGCAGGCGGATGAACTCAACCCGACCGGCCGACCTCCTTCGGCGGATAGGGGGCACCCTGCCCCCGATTTCACGCTTTCGGCGCTGGACGGCGAACCCGTCAGCCTCAGCCAGTTCCGGGGCAGGCCAGTGATCCTTAACTTCTGGGCTACCTGGTGCGGCCCCTGCCGGGCCGAGATACCGGCTCTGGAGGCTGCCTGGCGCGGCGCTGCCGGCGAGGCCGTTGTGGTGGGCGTGAATGTACAGGAGGACGAAATTACGGTGGGGCGCTTTGCCCGTGAGCTGGGAATGACCTACCCCGTTGTACTGGATACAGCAGGCGAAATCGCCCGGATATACCGGGTGCAGGCATTTCCGACGACCTATTTTATTGATGCCCGCGGCGTGATCGCCGAGAACTACATCGGGCCGATGAATGCCCCGCTGCTGTTGAGCCGGATGCGTGATCTGGCTCTGGCGGGGGAGTGAATCCCTGCCCTGCGGAGATCCCGAAACTGTGCTCCCTGTGCTGCGGCTTGGCCCTCTGACGCTGGCAACGCCCGGCCTGGCACTGCTGTTAGGTCTATGGTTGAGCCTGGAGACGGCATCGCAGGAGGCCGTTCGGCGCGGCCTCAATTCCGAACGCGTCTACAATCTCGGCTTCATCGTGGCCCTGAGCGGGATTGCCGGCGCGCGGCTGGGGTTTGTGCTGCTCAACCTGCCCCTGTACATTGGGCTGTCCCCCTGGACGCAGGCGGCGCTGGCTGTTGCGGCGGTGACTCCAGGCACGGAGGTGGCCTGGATCGGCGTGCTGGCCGCGGCGGCTGCGGCGATCCTGCTGCTTCGCCGCTGGCAGATGCCAGCGCTGCCAGTCGCCGACTCGTTCGCCCCGGCAGCGGCCCTGTTCAGCGCAGCCGTGGGACTGGCGAATCTGCTCAGCGGTGAGGCATACGGCGTGGAAACCATGCTGCCCTGGGGCATTCCCCTGTGGGGCGCGAGCCGCCAGCCGACCCAACTGCTGTGGATCATGGCTTCACTGGCTGCCCTGTTTGTCCTCTGGCGGTGGGGCGGGCTCCATAGTATAGTAGGCCGCCCGCTGAAGCTACCTCCCGGTATACGGGCGCAGCGGCCCGGCTTCTATACGGCGCTGACGGCCATCCTGCTGGGGGCGGCTCTGCTGCTGATCGAGCCGCTGCGCGCTGACAGCCCCGTGGTTGGGGATGGCATCCGGCTGTGGCAGGTGATCGGCTTGCTGGCGGCAGTCGGTGGAATGGGTGGGCTTGCAGCGCTGGCTCCTGCGGCGGCCCCCCGCGAGACATGACTCTCTGTTTCTGGACAAGGGCTGAATGGCGTCACTGCAAGACCTGATCATGCCGCTGCCCCGGCCGCTGCGTCGAGTCCTGTACCGGGCGGGCTACTATCTGGAGAACCGGGCCCATCCGGGGACCGATGTGTACATCATCTCCTATCCCAAGACCGGGCGGACCTGGCTGCGCGTCCTGATCGGACGCGCGATTGCAGGATGGGCCGGGCTGCCCGAATCACTGCTTCTCAATACCCCCCGGCTGACGGCCGCTGCGGGCCTGCCTGTGACCCGCTTCACACATGATGATGCCAGCCTGAATGCTGCTCAGCACTTCTCCACGCTGGAAGCCCGCAAAGGGCGCTTCCGCAGGCAGAAGGTCATCTATCTCGCCCGTGATCCGCGCGACACGATGGTTTCGTGCTACTTCCAGGCAACCCGCCGAATCCATCAGTTCGACGGGCCGATTGCCGACTTCATCCGTGATGATCGGCTGGGCATCCGTAAATATGTCCGCTTTACCCGCATCTGGTATGATAACCGGGATGTCCCCCGCGCCTTCCTGCCGCTGCATTATGAGGATGTTCATGCGGATGCGGCCGCGGCAACCCGCGCCGTGCTGGGCTTCATCGGGGTGCCGGATATTGCCCCCGAGATCGTCACCCAGGCGGTGGAATATGCCAGCTTCTCCAGCATGCGACGTCTGGAGTCGGATGGCCAGTTCCGGGAATCGCGCATGAAACCGGGAGATGCCAGCGATCCGGAATCCTACAAGGTGCGCAAGGGCATCATCGGGGGATATACGGAGTATCTGAGCGCCGACGATCTGGCGTTCATCGAGAGCGTGGCGGCGGAAATGGGCTACCCCTATCCGCTGCGAGCCGGCGGAGCTGCCGGCTGATACAATCTGTGGGTGGCTGCTGCGACACCTGAATCGGGCCGAGCATGGAAAGACATCTGGCTAATCTGAATAGCCTCCTTGACATCCCCTATATCCGGCGCATCCGGCGAAACCACGGACTGGAACATGCCACCATTCACCTGATGGCCAGCCGTGTGCGCGATCTGCACATTGTGGGCCGCTCGGATTCGGGGGGGTTCTGGCTCTTCGGCAATATCAGCACGGACGAGGTGACCGCGTGCGTCAATGCGGCTCTCAAGCGGATGCAGAACGGCGAGCATGGCCTGGCCATCCATCCTAACTGCGGGACCAACCTGGTGACGACGGCCCTGCTGGGGACGGCTGCGACGATCGTGGCGCTGACCGGCTCCGAGCGCGAGCGCGGCGGCAAGATCGCCCGCATCCCGCTGATCGTCCTGGCGCTGATGGGGGCGCTGCTGTTCGGTCAGCCGCTGGGCCGCCTGATCCAGCAGCACCTCACTACGCTGGGCGACCCGGCCGATCTGCGGGTGCTCGCTATCCGGGCCGTGCACCGTGCCGGGGTGACCGCGCATCGTGTTGAGACGACCTCCTCGTGATCCACTCCCCGCATGGCTTCTGATCCGCGCACCATCTCCCGGCTTGACCTGCCCTATAAGAACCTGGTGCTGACTGGCTTTCTGGGGGTAGGCAAGACCACCATTGGGCGGCATATCGTCCGTCGGCTGGCGGTTGACTTTCTCGACATCGATGAGGAGATCGAGCTGCGGGAACTGATGAGCATCGCCAAGCTGCGCGAGCTGTATGGGGATTCCCGGCTGCGTGCTCTGGAGCATGATCTTTGCCGTCAAGCGGCGCTGATGCGGCGCGCGGTGATTGTGGCGCCCGGGGCGGCCCTGCTGGAAGTGCGCAACTTTGATCTTCTCAGCGACAGTGGGACGATCGTCTGTCTGGCATGCGAGCTGGGCGAGGCTCTGCGCCGTCTGCATCTCAGCAGCGAGCAGCACTACCGCGATGTGACCATCCGCCACCGCATGCTAAGCCGGCTGCGCCGCGAGCATGCGATTGTCTCTGATAGCCGCATCCTGCAGCTCGATACTACGCACCTGACCATTGAAGCGGAAACCGATCTCCTGATCCAGCTTTGGATGACCGGGCAGGCGGAAGGGCCGTTGTTTCGCTACGGCCCCCCGCCGCGTCTCAAGCCGCCGCCGCGTGAGCCAGTCGGCGTTTCGGCGCGGGCGACCAGGGCGCCGGCCCGCCCGCCGCGCCAGCGCCGCCTGCGCTGATCAGCGGGCCACTTCGGTCGCAGTCACCTTCTTCAGCGCTGGGAAGAACTGGCGCACCGTGCCTTCGATCCAGCCATGCAGCGTCACCGGCGAAAGCGGGCAGCCCAGACAGGCTCCGCCCATTTCGATCTCCAGTACATCGTCGTGATAGTCCACCAGCCTGACCCAGCCGCCATGGTACTGCTCAATATAGGCGCTCAGAAACTCGATCAGGCCTTTCATCCGGTCGTAGTCACTGATGCCGTTGGCAGGCTGGTACTGCGGAATGGCGCTCATGATCTGCTCCTTAAACCCACCGGACATGCTGCTTACGAGTATAGAGAGCGTCCCCGGTTGCTACCAGTAGCGCGCCGCAGACGCCCCCGTATGGGGAAAATATGCTAGGGTGAGCGCCTGCGCCGGGACTTATCTCTGCCCAGCGCAGCCAGCAGGGCGCTGATCCTCGCCTCAGCGTCTGCGATCTGCTGCGCCAACTCACCGCGGCGGGCGCCGATCGCCTCCAGTCGATCCTCGCTGGCTTCCAGTTGACGCAGCATCCGGCTGCGAAGCTGCGCTTCGTCACCGGTTGTTTTGAGGGCGCCCAGGTTCTCACGGATCTGAGCCTGCCGCTGCGCGATCTGCTGGCTCTCCTTGTCGAGGGCAGACTGCTCGGCCTGTGCATTCTGGATGCGACCCAGGTAGTCCAGCACCTCACTCAGCCGGTCGAATGTCGCCCGATCGAGCCAGCGGCCTTCCAGGAAGCTCTGCAGGCGCCGGTAATCCAGCTGTCGGACCTCCTCATGCCGGTAGGTGCGGTGCCGTTCCTGGCGAATAAACTGCGTCAGCGAATGCGCTGGCGCCACCACCCGCCAGCGCCGCTCCGAGGCAGTACTGGCCGCCGGTTCGTCCATGCCGAACGGCTCCCACCCGGGCTGGATCGTCGCCTCCAGGGTGATGATCTGATCCTGAGAGGTGCTGTTGTCGATGCGGTAGGTCACGGAGCGCACCTGCCACTCCTCAACTATCAGGTAAGCCTCGCGCAGGCTCAGCCCGGCCATCTCGGTGCGATGCTCCTCAAGCTCCGTGATCTGCACCCCCAGCTCGACCGCGTAGGGAAGATAGAGCCCGGCATCGGCTCGCGTGAAGGGCACGATTGCCTCGCCCCGGTACTCGCTGTTTTCCACCACGGTGATCGGTCCACGTTCCAGCGTCAGTCCGGTGCTGTTGACCAGGCGCAACGCCGCCACCGGATGATCGGGCAGTTTGCTGCGGTTATATAAGAGTTCACGCTCGTACTGCACCTGCGCGCTCAGGATCGGCACCATGGCGGATTCGCCGCGTCGAACAGAAACAGGCGCTGTCACCACGTACTGGAAGAACTCGCCCGATTCGCGGCCTTCCGCGGCGGCCGGCAGCGACTCTTCCATTTCGTCCAGATCCATCATCCGCGCCGGGGCCGCCATCAGGGCTCGCCCTGCCGCGGCCATCAGACGGTCCTCGCTGACGCCGCCGCTGCGCATGGGCCTGACGTTTTGCATCAGTTTCTCGGCCCGATATTCCACCGGGCCGGGGGCGACGCGCGCCTCATCTTCCACGACTGGCCGTTTGGGGATGTGGGAGGCATACAGGTTGTAGATAAAGGAGATCGGCTGCCCCGCGACCAGCGTCACCGCTACTTCTTCCAGGTCTTCATCCATCCGGTTATCAAACAGCCCCCAGCCCTGAAGAAGCGCCCGGCCCTGCGAGGCGTTCTCCCCGATCTCGCCGATCAGCCGGTAGCTGACGCGCCAGGTAGGGCTGGGCGCGATATAGTACACCACCAGCTCGTGATGGCCTTCGCTCAGCCGCACGCTGACGGTGCGGCGCAGGTCCTCGCTCATGCTGGTGTCCAGGAAGTAATGCAGATCATGCTCAGCCCGCTCATCATGGATCTGTACCCCGGCGATCTCGCCCAGCCGGAAGATCCGGACAGCGTCCTGGCCGCTGGCCAGGCTGACCAGCGCATCGCGCGGCCCCATCTCGGCGCCCTGCGCAATGTCCAGGCCGATCACCCGCCCCCGCTCAGACGTGCCGCTTACACTCAGCGTCACCTCGCGCCCGCGCAGATCGCGCAGCAGGTCGAAAAGGCTGGCGTTATCGGACAGCCGGATCGCACTGTCTGCCAGCCGCGCTGCCTTATCAATCGGGGTAGGATAGTGGATACCCAGTACCTGCCCGCCTGCCCGGTCGAAAGCGGCCAGGCTCTTCAGCACATCATTGATGGCATCGTGGCGGAAAGTCAGGGTGATCGCGCTGGCATCGAACTCTCCCTCGCGGCGGAAGAAGCCCACGCCATGCTTGTACAGCACCATCTCACGCAGCGGCAGATGTGTCATTGCTTCCTCCCTCCGCGGCTGCCTATCGCAGCTGCCAGTATAGTCCAGATCGCCCTTTCTCGACATACGGGTCGCAGCCTTACTCTGCTGTGGGCAGTCTGATTTGATCCGATTTCAACTTGGGTGTAATATCTTGCCAGCAGGCAGGCTGTGCGCCGTGCCCTGCTGCTACCAGCATCACCGATGCGGTTGTGACCTTTCAACCGGGGGAAGTAATGTCCGACGAAAAGACCGCCGAACAGGATGCCGCCAAGAAGCCAGAAGAGGCCAAGCCCATCGAGGCCAAACCGGCTGACGTTGCCAAGCCGGCCGAGGATAAGCCATCCGAAGCCGCCAAACCGGCTGACGTTGCCAAGCCTGCCGAGGATAAGCCGGCTGAAGCCGCCAAACCGGCTGAGGCTGCCAAGCCTGCCGAGGATAAGCCATCCGAAGCCGCCAAGCCGGCTGAAGCCAAGAAGGCTGAGGCTAAAGGGGCTATCTATTACTACCCCAATAAATGGGCACGCATTGTCTTCACCTCGGCAGAAGAGGTCATGGGCGACAAGGGTGTGATGGCCCTGCTGAACATGGCCAATATGAAAGAATTCATTGGTAACTATCCGCCCGACAATATGAAGAAAGAGTTTACCTTTGAGCGGGTAGGTCAACTGCAGCAGGCGATCTGGGACATGTACGGCAACCGCGGCGCGCGCGTCTTTGCTACCCGGGCCGGTGAGCAGTCTTTCAAGGACGGCCTGACCCAGTTTAAGAGCGTGGCGGCGGCTGCGCAGATCGCCATGAAGGTGGGCTCGCTGGAGGCCAAGGCCAAGATCGGCCTGGAATTCTTCTCCAAGTTCTTCAATGCCGTCAGCGATCAGGTCGTCGAGATCAGCGAAGACGAGAAGCACTGGATATGGACGATCACCCGCTGCCCGGTCTGCTGGGGCCGCAAGTCCGATGAGCCGGTGTGCCACCTGGCGATTGGTGTGCTGCAGGCGGCATTCGCCTGGATCAGCGACAACAAGAAGTTCCGCATCCAGGAGACCGAGTGCAAGGCCAAAGGCGACCAGAACTGCGTGTTCAAGATCGAGAAAGTGCCGGTTGAGTAGCCGCCTCACGCCGCGGGCAGACCCTCCCGCGCCGCCGGGGATGAATATCACCCAGTACCACCAGGAGTATCACGTTGGCCAAGTCCCGCACTGAACAGATGATCCAGCGGCTGCGCGATCTGCAGGCCAGCTCACAGGGCGCGATTGAGGCAGCCGCCATAGTCAGCGTCGATGGCCTGAGCATGGCCTCCTCGATGCCAGCCGATGTAGAAGAAGACCGCGTGGCAGCCATGTCCGCCGCGATGCTCTCCCTCGGCGAACGAATCGCGACCGAACTGGGGCGCGGCTCGCTGAACCAGGTCTACATCAAGGGTGAGAAGGGCTACGTCATCCTGATGGCTGTCGGCATGGAAGCCGTCCTGACCGTGCTGGCCCGCGAGGAAGCCAAGCTGGGGCTTATCTTCCTTGACATGGGCCGTGCTGTCACCGATCTGGAGAAGCTGGTCTAGCCCGGACTGCGCCGCCGGCAGGTGCGCCCGACCCGGGCTGGCTGCGGCCAGCCACCGCCCGGTTTCCACCCTGCCCGCTGCGACTCGCTTCGACCCGGCCCCGCCCCTGTGTGGAGCGGGGCTTTTGGCTGCCTGACCTGGCAAGTCTGCGGTCAGGGGGTGGGTGTCAGCGTGGGCGGCTGGGAGAGGATGAAGATCGGCACCTCAAAGGTGGGCTGGACATAGTTGCCATCTATCTGCACCAGCACCAGCCGCAGCATGTAAGCTCCGGGCGGAAGGGCATCGGCGTGAAGAGTCTCCAGCACGCCGTCGATCACGCTCTGGCTGTGGGTTTCTCCCAGCGTCACCCAGCCCGAAAGCGAGCCGCCGCTGATCTCCAGCTTGTAGTACTGCACCCGGGCCGGGTCGAAGGCCGCGGTGCCCAGGATGGGTATCACCCCATAGACGCCCTGATTGATCTGCGGGCTGCTGATAAAGTAGGTGGCCCCCAGAGACGGATCGAAGGAGGGCGTGGGCGTCAGCGCCTGCAGCAGGTCACCGGGGCAGAGGATGCCGGGGAGGATGGGGACATTGTTGGTCAGCGCCCAGTTGCGAGCCCGTATGGCATCCGCCGGATCGGGCGGCGGGGCGATGAATAGCTGCAGCGTCATGCCTGCCGCGTCGGCGCGTTCCTGAGGAACCTCGCAATAGCGCGGCGCGGAGGGCGCGGGGCTATCGGGGGGGCGCGCATCAGCCAGGGCCTGCAGCACCGGCCCCAGGGCTGCCAGACGGGGTTCATCCAGCGGCAGCACGCCGACAGCCCAGATGCCCTTTTCAATCTCGAACCTCACAAGCGGCAGCACCCCGGGCGCGGGCTGGCCCTCTACCGTTGGAAGCGGCGTCCAGGTTGGGGTTGGTGCGAGGGTCGGGGTGAGCAGCAGTTCCTCGCCGGTGGGCTGCAGGAACCACTCAGCGCGCAGCCGGGCGCAGCCCTGATCGGCGGGAGCCGGGTCGCGCAGGGAAGCCAGGACGCATATCTGGCGCTGCTCCATGTGTTCCGGGGGGGCGAAATCGGCTCTCAGGGCGGGCAGCCCCGGGCCTTCCAGCAGGGCTGTCATATCGGCATCTGCATAGACGCCGGTCATGAAGTCGTGCCAGATCGGCGCGGCCCCGGCCAGTCCGGAAGTTCCTTCTGCCATGGGCGAATTGTCGGTATTGCCCGCCCAGACTCCCACAACTAGGTGCGGGGTGTAGCCCACTGTCCAGTTGTCACGGAAGTCGTTGGTCGTGCCGGTCTTAGCGGCGGCAGGGAATGCCAGCTGCAGCGGCGATTCAGGGCCCATCATCGGGGTGCGCGCTGCATTGTCCGACAGGATGCTGCTGATCACAAAAGCGATGCGCGGGTCGAGAACTTCCTCGCCAGGCTCCGCCGCAGCCTGGTACAGCACATTCCCGCGGCTGTCCTCGACGCGGGTGATCAGGTGCGGGGTGATGCGGTGGCCGCCGTTAGCGAACACGGCATAGGCAGCCGTCAGCTCCAGCGGAGTCAGTTCTCCTCCCCCCAGCGTCAGCGACAGCCCGTAGCGTGAGGCGTCATCGCCCAGACTCTGCACGCCAAAGCGCTGCGCGATCTCCAGCAGGCCCGGGACGCCAACAGCCCGCAGCAGATAGACGGCCGGGATGTTGTAGGAATTGGCCAGCGCATCGCGGAGGCGCACTGGCCCATGAAAGCGCCCATCATAGTTGACTGGTTCGTACTGCCCCCCCTGCCCGTCATCGAAGGCCAGCGGCACATCCCATACGATGTCGGCAGCCGTCCAGCCGCGCTCAAACGCGGCGGCGTAGGTCAGCGGTTTGATGGCGCTGCCCGGTTGCTGGGGGGTCAGGGTGACATTGACGTTGCCGTCGATCGTTTGATCGTTGTAATCAACGCTGCCGACCATCGCCAGCACCTCGCCGGTGTTGGGGTTAATAGCCACCAGCGCGGCATTGTTCAGATCGGCTTCATCCCGGATCGCGGCGACCTGCTCAGCGATGGCCTGCTCACCCAGTGCCTGGTAGTCCAGTGATAGTGTGGTGTAGATGCGCAGTCCGCCGCGGTCGATCAGCGCCGGGTCGAGGCCTGGCAGCGTCACCAGCTCGTGACGCACCGCCACTGTGAAATGCGGGGCCAGCAGGGAAACAGCCGGGCTGGCCAGATCAGTGGGCAGCAGCGGCGGCTCCGCGAACACTGCATCCGCCTCCTGCGCTGTCAGATATCCATGCAGCACCATCAGGTCCAGCACCTGGCGCTGGCGGATCTTGGCCCCCTCGAAGTTGATGTAGGGATCGTAGGTCGCCGGGGACTGTACCAGACCGGCCAGGAACGCCGATTCGGCTACCGTCAGCTCGGTGGCCGGCTTGTCAAAGTAGACCTGCGCGGCTTCCTCAACCCCGTAGGCCAGGTTGCCATAGTAGACTTCATTGAGGTAAAGCGTGAGGATCTCATCCTTGGTGTAGCGGCGGGTCATCACCCAGGCCAGTGCGGCCTCTTTGAGCTTACGGCGCAGCGTCTGTTCGTTGCGTTCCTCGTAGCTGAACACGATCTGGCGCACCAGCTGCTGGGTGATCGTGCTGCCGCCAGAGACGATCTCTCCCTCGCGCGCCCACTCGTAGGCGGCGCGTGCGATGGAGGCAGGATCGAAGCCGGGGTTCTCGTAGAAGCTGTCGTCCTCGGTCGCGATCGTTGCCCAGCGCATGGCAAAGGGAATGCGATCCAGCGGCACCTCTGTGCGTCGCCCCTCGTTGAATATCTCGTACAGCAGCGTGCCATCGCGGGCGAAAATGCGCGAAGTCTCGAAGTCCTCCACCCCTTCCATGGACTGGAGAGTCGCCATGTCCTCCGCCAGCTCACCGGACAGCGAGTTATACACCACCAGCGCAAAAATGAGCACGGTTCCGGCCAGCGCGGCCAGTCCCATCGCCAGGATGCTCAGGCTGGCCCGCACCCATCCCCAGCAGCCGCTGCCGCGGCGGGGGCGACCGCCTCGCCGCGGCAGCGGGCGTCCCCCGCGGGCAGGCCCGGCAGGCGGACTGTCTCCGTTCACCGCGATGGCGGGCACGGTGGGCGGCTCGTATGGCTCCGCAGCGGGAAGATGTTCACGGGTGGGAAGGGAATCGTGGGAATCCATGAGCAGGCAGTCCTTGCGCTTGTGCTGCATGGATTGTAGCATGGCAGGCCGCCGGGCGGCAGGCCGGCTGTGCAAATATAGCACATCCGTGCTATCATCTGGATCAGCCGCGGGCAGCCGGCCCCGGGATACGGTATAATGCGGCACTGCGATCCGCCTATCTCAGGAGCGACCTCTGTGAGTGCAGGCCCTCCCCGGCCCAGGCCCGCCCCGCCGACGCTGCATCGCGTGATGGTTCTCTACCATCCCAAGATCGCCCGCACGCGCCCGGAAGCAGAGGCAATCTGCCAGTGGCTGGCGGATCAGGGGGTAGAAAGCTACCAGGGCCTTACCTGGGAGGAAGCGGCGGTCCGGCCTCTGGTGCAGCAGTCTGATCTGGTGATCGTGCTGGGTGGCGATGGCTCGCTGCTGCGGGCAGCCCGCATGACAGCGGCCTATGGGATCCCGCTGCTCGGCGTGAATATGGGCCGGGTGGGTTTTCTAACCGAGATGAATCCCGCCAACTGGCGGGAACGCCTGCCCCGCGTGCTGGCAGGCGACTGCTGGATTGAGGAGCGCATGATGCTCCAGGCGGTCACCTGGCGAGATGACAGGCTGATCGGGCGCTACAACGCCCTGAATGATGTAGTGATCAGTCGCGGCTCGCTGGCCCGCGTGGTGCATCTCAAGACCGAGATCGATGGCGATACCCTGACCACTTACGTTGCCGACGGCCTGATCCTGGCGACGCCGACTGGCTCTACAGCCTATGCGCTGGCGGTGGGCGGGCCGATTCTTCCGCCGGAACTGCACAACATCCTGGTACTTCCGATCGCGCCACACCTGTCGCTTAACCGGCCGGTTGTGCTGTCCGAAGGCTCCAGCGTGCAGGTGCAGGTGCGGACAGATCACCAGGCTATCCTGACGGTGGATGGGCAGTTTGAGTTCAAGATGCGCAGCGGGGATCGGATCATCGTCTCCAGCAGCGAACACGTCAGCCGTTTCGTGCGGCTTGGCCCGCATACCTATTTCTATCAGGCTCTGCTGGCCCGGCTGGGGCCGCGGCAGGGTGACACTCGCGAGCAATTAACCTGAACTTATGGCAGAATCGCAGACCATCACACCCCATGAAGTGCTCACGTGCAGCGTGCATCCCGGCGTGCAGACGACTCTGCGCTGCAACAAGTGCGGTCGGCCGATGTGCACGCGCTGCGCGGTGCGCACCCCGGTAGGCTACCGCTGCCGGGAGTGCGTCCGTGGCCAGCAGCAGGTCTTTTACAACGCCAGGCCGCTCGATCCGGTGGTGCAGATCGGTGTGAGCACGATCCTCAGTACGCTGGCCGCCGGCCTGATCGGCCTGATCGGCGCCGGGCTGGGCTTCTGGGGATTCTTTCTGACCTTCTGGGCCGGTTCGGCCGCCGGGGCGCTGATCGCCGATCTGGCGCACCGTGTCGCCGGGCGCCGCCGCAGCCGCTATTCGTGGCTGGTGGTTGCCGGAGGAGTCGTGCTGGGCGGCCTGCTGGCCCTGCCGGTGACGCTCTTCCTCGGCCTGTTTGCAGGGGGGTGGATCCCCTGGCTGATCTACATGGGGACCGCCGCCAGCGCGGCCATCGGACGCCTGCGCCTGGGGCGCTGAGGCCTGGACCAGCCTGACCGCTATTCACCGACTTGCAGCAGATCCGAACGCACCTATGCTGAGCGAACTGACGATCAAAAATTTTGCCATCATCGAGAACCTGACGCTGAGATTCGCTCCGGGTTTCAACGTCCTGACCGGCGAGACCGGCGCAGGCAAGTCGATCATCCTGGACGCGGTCACCCTGCTGCTGGGCGGGCGCGGCGATACCAATGTCGTCCGCAGCGGGGCCGAGATGGCGCTGCTCGAGGCGGATTTTGTCCTGCCTCCGGGCGCCCTGCGTGAACGCATCCAGCAGATCCTGGTCCGCGAGGAAGCTGAGGGCGATTCGCCGGAGCACCTGCTGCTGACCCGGGAGATCAAGCGCGGCGGTCGCACCGTATGCCGGGCCAACGGGCATACGGTCAGCGTCAACGTGCTCCGCGAGATCGGCGAAGGGCTGGTTGACATTCACGGGCAGAGTGAACACCTGACTCTGCTGAAGCCTGCGTCGCATATCGACCTGCTCGATCACTACGGAGGCCTGCTGGAGCAGCGCCGGGCTGTCAGCGATCAGGTCTCTGCGATCAGTCAGGTGCGTGCCGAAATGAAGCATCTGACCGAAAATGAAGATCTCCTGAAGCGCCGCGCTGAGATGCTGGCTTACGAGGTTGAGGAGATCGCAGCCGCGGCGCTAAAGCCCGGAGAAGACGAGGCGCTGCGCCTGGAAGCGCGCAGGCTGGGCAGCGCCGAGCAGCTGGCCAGCCTGGCAACTGAGGCTTACCGCGCCATCAGCGCGGCCAGCGAAGGGGGTGCTTCCGCCAACGACCTGATCAGCCAGGCCGCGGTGGCTGCATCACGGCTGACCCGGTTTGACCCGGCCTCACAGGAGCTGGCCGAGCTGGCGGAAAGCGTTTCTATCCAGGTTGAAGAGCTGGCGCGGGCGCTGGCCGACTATCTGGAGCGCATCGAAGTGGATCCGGTCCGCCTGCGTGAGGTTGAAGTGCGGATGGATCTGATCAACAACCTGAAGCGGAAATACAATGCCGAGACGATCGAGGCCCTGCATGCCGCCCGGGATCGTGCAGCCGCCGATCTGGCCGCTATTGAGCACAGCACCGAACGCCTCCAGCAGCTGGCTGAGGAAGAAGCCCGGCTGCTATCTGAGATCGGGCGGCTGGGCGCGGCGCTGTCCAACGCCCGCAGCCAGGCCGCCGGCGCGCTCTCCCAGGCAGTGGAAGCGCAGCTGGCCGACCTGAAGATGGAGAATGCCCGTTTTGCGGTTCAGATCGATCAGCTCGATGATCCCACCGGTGTGCCCTTCGGGGATTACCGGGTCGCCTTCACCCCCACAGGCATCGACCGGGTGGAGTTCCTGATTGCGCCCAATCCGGGGGAGCCGCTGCACCCGGTTGCCCGCATCGCTTCCGGCGGAGAGACATCGCGTATCATGCTGGCGCTCAAGGAAGTATTGTCGCGAGCAGATCAGACCCCTACGCTGATCTTCGACGAGATCGATTCGGGAATCGGTGGCCGCATTGGCGCCATCGTGGGGCAGAAGCTGTGGTCGCTGTCGGACGGGCATCAGGTGCTGGTAGTCACCCACCTGCCGCAGCTGGCAGGCTTCGGCGATGCGCACTTCAAGGTCGAGAAGCATGTGAAGGGACAGCGCACGCTGGCCACCGTCACGCGGCTCGATGAAGAAGGGCGGGTTGAGGAGCTGACTGCCATGCTGGGCGCGGAGGCGGAGTCTGCGCGTGAGAACGCCCGCGATCTGCTGCGCTACGTGGAGCAGATCAAGCAGGCTGCTCCCTCACGCTGATTTCGATCACCGAAAATGCCAGCGGCGGCCAATCACGAGGTTGGCCGCCGCTGAGGCTTGCAATTGTAGGAAAAACCGCGGCGGAGCCGGTCACTCGATGGGTTGCCGCTGACGGTTAAGCAGCAGGTAGACACCCAGGCCGCCGCCCGCGGCCAGAGCCAGTATCCCGGCCACGGCGCCGATGATCAACAGGGTGCTGCGCATTCCGGTCGATGGGTTGGCTTCGACGGGAGCTTCTGCGACCGGGGCCGACTCCTCAGTCGGTGCAGGCTCCGCTTCCGCCGCTGCCGCCCCGAAGCTCAGCGTGATCTGCCCGCCGCCGGCCAGCGTCACCGGGACCTGTGGGAGCGCAGTCAGATCGTAGCCGGAAGGAGCCTGCACCGAAACGGTGTAATTGCCATCCGTCAGATCGGCGAAGCAGTACGGCTCGCTGGTACCGTCGGTGGTGTAGCTCCCGGATGTCTGGCCGCCCAGGCTAAACTGGCCGCCGGACAGCAGAGCTTCATCGGCGTCCCGCAGGCCGTCCCGGTTGGCGTCCTGGAACAGGGAAACGCAGATCCGCCCCCCGGGGAGGGCTTCGGCCACTTCAGTCGGTGGGAGAGGCGTGGGCGTCTCGACTCCGGGGGTGGCTGTTGGCGCCGGCGTGGGGACTGGCGTTGCCACCGACTCCTTGATCAGCAGATCCTGTCCCACGAAGATCAGGTCGCCGCTGATCCCGTTGAGATCACGGATCGCCTGCGATGTGACACCGTAGGCAACAGCTATACCTCCCAGTGTCTCTCCCTGCCGAACGATGTGCCGCTGCGTTCCGTCCGCCGAAGGAGGCTGAGTCGCCACGCGGCCCGGCCCACCGGCTGGCTCGTTCGGGGCGGTGGTGGCAGCCGGATTGCCCTGGATGGCGGGAGCGCCCTGCCCGATGACCACCAGCGAGGCATCATCCCAGTACGTGTTGTTGATCACCGCCGGGTAAAAGAAGGTGCTGTAGGTGAAAACGGTGACGGTGCTGCCCTGCGCGGTGGCTTCGACGGCGATCTGCTCGTAGTTGTCGTGGATATTGTACTCGGGGGACCATACAATGCTGGGACTCTGCCAGTCCTCGCCGCCTGTTGGGTCAATGCCGACGCGCAGATAGGACGGGTTCGCGTTGCCCACATTGCTGTCCCGTGGATCGCAGTAGTCTTCCTTTTTGCCCTCTTCGTTGGTGCGCTTGATGCAAAAAGTTGCCCAGGTATGAACAAACGCCGAGAAGCGCAGGCGGGCATTGGCGGGCACTTCCACCCGCTGGTAGACGCCTGCCTTCCATAATACTGAGGGGCGGAAGATCTGCTGGGCTGCGGCGCCCGAATGCACCCGGTACGGGTCGCGGCTGATCGGCGCGATCTCGTATTCGGGCACGGAGTAGTCGGGGCCGGGATCGTTGTACCACCAGGCTGTCCAGCCGGTCGCGATCGCGCCGCCGCCTTCCTGGGTGGCAATGCGGTAGTACGGCTCCTCAAAACCGGGGTTGGTCAGGAGCTCGCCCTGGGCGGCGGGCGCAGCCAGCGCGGCCTGTGGCGCGGGGGCGCCCGCGAGCACAGTGGCCCCTATCAGCACAGCCAGCGCCCCGGCCAGCAGCAGCTTCTTTGCAGCTATCATGTACATAACGATGCGCCGCCTGTCTGGCTGGCGGCGCTTTCCTCCTCGCAGCTCTGACACAATCCGCTCATTCGCACAACAACGCTATGATATACCGCGGCTGCGGCGGGAAAGCAAAAAGTAGACGGCCAGTCCGGCTCCGCTGGCCACCAGGATGATGCCTGCCCCGCCGGCCAGCAGGCCCAGTGTGCTCATCCCGTCCGCCGGGGGGGCATTCGACGGCTCGCCGGCGGCAGATGGCTCCGACGCGGCGCCGAAGCTCAGGCTGACGCTGACCGATCCCGAAAGAGTCACGGGGACACTCGCCAGGCCGGTGAGGTAGTAGCCGGGGGGTGCCTCGGCGCTGGCAGTGTACTCACCGGGAGCCAGGCCGATGAAGCAGCTTTCTTCAAGCGTGGTGACCGCTGCGACGGCCACGCCGCTCCCGACGACTGCAACCTTTGCGCCGGGTATCACCTCATCGTCGGCTTCGCGCAGGCCGTTGGCATCGGGGTCTTCAAAGACGCTAAGGCAGATTTGCCCGGTCGGCGGCAGGATCGAGGCTGGCGGGTCGGTGGCAGGCGGTGTCTCAGGGGTTAGCGTGGGGGCCGGGGAGGCTGCCGGGCGGATCATCAGCACCTGACCCGGCGACAGTGTATCCGAACTGAGTGCATTCAGATCACGCAGAATCTGCACATAAACTCCATAGGCCAGCGCAATGCCGGTCAGCGTTTCACCGGGCTGCACGAGGTGCCGCTGCGAACCATCGGCTGCGGCGGGCTGGGTTGGGGGGATGCTTGGTGCGCCGGCAGGGGCAGTGGGAGCGCCAGGCATTGCGGTCGGGGGCGGCGCAGAAGTGGAAGGCTGTGCGCCAATCACCTTGAGCACCGCATTATCCCAGTACACGTTGATCACCGGGGCTGCCCATTCGGGCGCGCTGTAGACAAAGACGGTGACGGTGTCGCTACTGGCCACTGCCTCGACGGTGAATTTCTCGAAGTTATCATAGGCTGCCTGTGCCCCGGACCACACGATCGACGGGCTGAAGGCGTCGGTGCCCCCGGCAGGGTCGATCCCGATCTTCATGGTGATCGGGTTGACACCACCGTGTGCGCTGTTGCGAGGATCACAATCCAGGGTGCCGCTGCCGTCGTCAACGCAGAAGGTGCTCCAGGCATGACCCCATACGCTGAAGCGCAGCTGGCTACCGGGAGTGACGTTAACCCGCTGGTACACGCCGGCCATGTGACGAGCCCATGGCCGGAAATACTGCTGGGCTGCCACACCGTCGCGCACGCGCGAGGGATCGACTTCGATGTTGGCATCCTTAAACTCCGGCGCGTCATAGTCTCCGCCGGGATCGTTGTACCACCAGGCTGTCCACCCGTGTGCGATAAATCCGCCGCCATCCCAGCGGAAATCCTCCGCATACGGGTATTCAAATCCCCCATTGATGAGCAGATTATCGCCATCCTGCACAGGCGGCCGGGCGAGCGCTGACGCCGGCGCGCCGGCAAGGCCGATCAGTGCAGCCAGCGTCACAGCAGCCATGCTGCCAGTAGAGAGCCAGCCAGTCTTGCGTTCGATGCCCATAGAGGTCTCCCTGCCCGATCTGATCCGGGGCCAGGAGATTCTAGCATGGCAAACCGGAAAGGTGAGCAGGCCGGCTGGGCAGCCACGCGGCGGTTTTGACACCTTTCCCGGATGCGGTACAATCCTGAGCGCCTCGCCCCCATCGTCTAGAGGCCCAGGACGCGGCCCTTTCAAGGCTGAAACAGGGGTTCGAATCCCCTTAGGGGCAACAAGACAGTAAATGCCTAGAAACCCCGACTACAGCGGGGTTTTCGTCTTTTCCAGGCACAGTATTCGCATTATCCTCATGTTCATAGCTCATGTTCATAAAGCGCTACGCGCAAGACCCCGAAGCGATCTCCTGAGACATACACACTTGTGCAAAGTTCAGGCGATACCCTGCTCGACTGTTCGCCCCTCACCTTCTGGCAGTTGCCATACCACCTCTACGCTGCTGGTCACCTGAATCCGCTGCGGCGCGGTCTCAAGCCCCAGATCGATGATGCGGTACGCGCCGCGCCGATAGGCTGCTGTTTCGCCATCGTCCGCGTAGAGTTCGAAGCTGCTGCTGCCGCTCTCGCGGTGGGGGAAAACGTATACCCGGTATTGGCCCTCGCCCGCCTGCATTGGGATGAGGGCACCCTCGCGGGCCAGAAGCGGCACAGCGCGGATTCCCCCCCTCAGCGGCGCATCGAGCGTCACAACCTGCCCACATGCATAATACGCGCCCGTATGCCAGTCGTACCAGCCTGCGCCACGCGGCAGATAGACCGCTCGTGTCTGCGCCCCCGAC
>DAOTXW010000004.1:0-2205 GCA_034435035.1 Anaerolineae bacterium
GGCGAACAACGCGATCGATGGGAAGCTCAAGGAGCGGGTGCTCCGCCGGTATCGGGAACGCTACGAGGGCTTCGGCCCGACGTTGGCGGCAGAGAAACTCGGCGAGGAGGGGTTGGTCGTCGATCACAACACGCTGTGGCGGTGGCTGCGGGAGGCAGGGCTGTGGAGTCGGCAGCGAGCTCGTAGTCGCTACCGACAGCGGCGGGAGCCCAAGAAGCACTTTGGGGAGATGGTGCAGCTGGACGGCAGCCACCACTGCTGGTTCGAGGAGCGGGGGCAGAGCAGTTGCCTAATGAACCTTGTCGACGACGCGACCGGCAGGACGATGAGCCTGATGAGCAAGGAGGAGACGACCGAGGCGGCGATGCGGGCGCTGTGGGGGTGGATCGATCGGTACGGGATTCCGGCCAGCATCTACTGTGACGCCAAGAGCGTGTACGTCACCGAGCGCGAACCGACCCTTGAGGAGCAACTGGCCGGGGTGGTTCCGAGGACGGCGTTTGGGCGGGCCTGCGAGAAGCTTGGGATTGAGATCATCACGGCTCATTCGCCGCAGGCGAAGGGACGGGTGGAGCGCAACCATGGGGTCTACCAGGATCGATTTGTGAAGGAACTACGGCTGCGAGGTATCAGGACGATCGAGGAAGCGAACGCGATGTTGACGGGAGGGTTCTTCGACGGGCTGAACCGTCGGTTCGCCCGCAAACCGGCTTCCGCGGTCGATCTGCACGTGCCGTTGGGCACGACGGATCTCCGCGCGGTGTTCTGCTACGAGGTGCAGCGTTCGGTGGGCCGCGATTGGGTAGTGCAGAACGACTGCCGACGCTTCCAGATCCGTCGCGATGCCAAGCCGCGGCCACGACCGGGCTCCAAGGTGACGGTCGCGCAGTGGCTGGACGAGAGCATTCACCTGCTGGTGAAGGGCAAGGAGATCCCGTTCGTAGAGCTTGAGCCGGTCGCCGGCAGAGAGGAGGTACTTGCCAGTTGAGGAGCTCCGAGTCCTCGGAGCCACCGCAACTAGGACATTTCTGTTGGGATAAGAACTAGGACATTTCTGATGAGTGTTGACACGGCGGCCCAGGGCAGGCGCAGTTGACGGTAAACACCTGTCTAGTATATGAGAAATCATACATACTAGACGCGATGACTTTCTTCTGCTAGGCTTCTCTCAGTCTGTGGACTGGGAGGGTACATGCTGGCAGATTCCATCATCGAGCACTTCGGGACCTTGGAGGATCCGCGTCGGGACAACCGGCGTCATCCGTTGATCGACATCGTCTTCATCACGATCTGTGCCGTGATCTGCAGCGCTGAGAACTGGGAAGACGTCGAGCAGTTCGGATATGCCAAGGAGCGGTGGCTGCGCACGTACCTGCGGCTTCCGCACGGCATCCCTTCACAGGATACCTTCGAGCGGGTCTTCGCGGCGCTGAACCCCGCCGAGCTCAAGGAGCGGTTCCTGGACTGGGTCAGAGCGGTCCATTCGTGGGGAGCACAGACGATCAACATCGACGGCAAGTGCCTTCGCGGCTCTGGGGACACGGCGAACGGCAAGAGCGCGATCCACATCGTCAGCGCATGGGCGCGGGAGAGCGGGCTGGTCCTTGGACAGCTGAAGGTGGATGAGAAGAGCAACGAGATCACGGCGATTCCTGAGCTGCTGGAGATGCTGGATCTGGGGGGCAGCGTGGTGACCATCGACGCGATGGGGACGCAGACGAAGATCGCGCAGAAGATCGTGGAGAAGGGTGCGGATTACGTTCTGGCACTCAAGGGTAACCAGGGAACGCTGAAAGAGGATGTGGAGCTGGTGTTTCGGGACGCCGAGCGCAACGAGTTTGGCGGCTTGGCCGTCAGCCATGACCGGCAGCTCGACAAGGATCACGGGCGGTTGGAAGTCCGGGAGTGCTGGGCGACCGAGGAGTTGGACTGGCTGGGGTGCCGCGGGCAGTGGAGCGGACTGCGGTCGGTGTGCATGGTTCGGGCGACGCGAACGGTCTCGGGAGGCAGCAGCACGGAGCAGCGGCTGTACATCTCCAGCCTCCCGGCGGATGCTGCGCGGCTGGCGCAGACGATACGCAGCCACTGGGGCATCGAGAACTCGTTGCACTGGGTGCTGGATGTGGCCTTCCGAGAGGACGAGTCGCGCAAACGCAAGGGCAACGCGCCGGAGAACTTCGCCCTCGTGCGGCACATCGCGCTGAA
>DAOTXW010000005.1:0-11173 GCA_034435035.1 Anaerolineae bacterium
GGGCAGACCGGGGTCGACCCTCGCCGCGCCTTTTCGCATCCTCCGGATGCGCCCTCCTGCCCCGGCTAGGCGGCCCGGACGGTCTGCCGGCCCCGCACGGCGGCATACTGGATCAGGTTCAGGATGGCGGTGATCGGGCCGATGATGACCTGTAGAGTCAGGATGATGCGGGCCACGGGGTTGGTCACCCAGATCAGGGCCAGATTCAGCGGGGACGGCAGGACATCGCCCAGGTAGCGGTAGTCGAAGGGGAAGACGCGCAGCAGGTGCAGCGACCCCAGCGCCAGGCACAGGCTGGCCGCAGCCTCCACCGGGCGGGCCGGGTTGCGCTGCCCGGTGGACATCCGGATGATCGGCGGCGCCAGCGCCACCGCCAGCGGCCCGTACAGGGCCAGCTTCTCCAGCGGGCTGAACCCGGCGGTGAAGAAGCCGGTATCCAGCTGTTGATGCCGGTTGAAGAAGCCGAACAGCAGCAGGATGCCGACCGCCGCAAACAGCTCGGCCCAGCGTTCCCACTCGGTCAGGCTTTCCTTATCGCGCTTCGGGGGTACAGGGGGGGTTTCCATGCGGCTCTCTCCTTGAGGAGATCAGGGGCCGGCTCGCCGGCGGCAGGCCGGCGGCGGCCCCGCATCATTCGCATCAGAATCTACGCATCCGCCGGGGCGAAGTTTCCGGGGGGTGCCTCAGTGCCGGGCGATCGGGCGGCGGCGGCGCGTCGCGCCGGGGCCGGGCGGCGGCTCCTCCTCGACGACCACGCGGGGCATCCGTCCGCTGGTATCGGCGGCAGGGGTGGGCAGCCCGGCGGCGCGGCGGCGGTCGCGCAGGGCGGCCAGCTCCCCTTCATCGCGGGACAGGTCGGGATCGCCGGTCAGGCGTTCGATCTCGACGGCCCGCGCCAGCAGGGCTTCGGCCTCCTGCAGGTAGTTCAGCCGGGCGTACAGCCGCGAGAGGTTGTAACAGGTGACGGCCTCGCCGGGTCGATCCAGCACCGAGCGCCGCAGGCGCAGCGCCCATTCGTAGTAGGCGATGGCCCTGTCCGGCTCGCCGAGGTCCTCGTAGACCAGGGCCATAGCATGGCGCGTGCTGGCTTCGCCCGCCGGGTCGCCGATCTGCCGGCGCAGCGCCAGCGCCTGTTTGTGGGAAGCCAGGGCCTCGCGGAGGCGGCCAAGCCGGCGCTGGGCCATGCCGATCACATCCAGCGTGGCCGCCTCGCCGCTGCGATCGCCGGCGTCCCACAGGATCGCCAGCGCCTGCTCGTAGAAGCCGAGCGCCGTTTCCAGGTCGCCCTGCTGATCGTGCACCAGCCCGATGCAGTTGAGGGCGGTCGCCTCCCCCCGCCGGTCGCCGATGACGCGGTAGGCCGCCGCGGCGCTCTGGTAGGCTTCCAGCGCGGCGCGGGCGTCCTGCTGCTGCCAGTAGGCGCGGGCCAGGCTGGCCAGGGTAGTGGCCTCGCCGGCGCGATCATCGGCGGCGCGGAAGCCGTCCAGCGCCTGCCGGTAGAAGTTAATGGCATGTTCGGCGCGGCCCAGCGTGGTGAAGGTCGCCCCCAGCCGGGCCATCCAGTCCGCCGGGCCGGAGCCGGGGTCGGCGTCGCCGGTGCGGCGGGTGGTGGGGGTGGGCAGCACGCCCGTGCCCAGCCGGCGCGACTGGCGCAGCTCGGCGATGCGGGCGCGCTGGGTGTCGCTGAGGGCGTCCAGCGGGTCGCGCCCGCTGATGACCTCGTGGGGCGCGGAATCGTGTTTGCGGTCGTCGTCGGTCATGGGTTCATGCCTGCGCGGCGGATCGGCCCGCCGCCCTCTATTAAAACTCGCCGCGCTCAGAATGTCCAGCGGTTGCCCGGCAGCACGCTGACGCCCACATACACCAGCGCCAGCACCCCGATCAGCAGCAGCAGGTGGTTGCGATAGCGTTTGCGGTCGCCGAGCTTCTTCCAGCGGGCGCTCAGGTGCGTGATCCCCGCCGCCGCCAGCAGGGTGACCGCATGCTCCAGGCGATACATCGGGAAGCCGATGCCGGCCAGCCCGCCCCACACCAGCAGGATGATGCCCAGCAGCGCCTGCAGGTCCATCATCCCGGAAAAGGCCATCCACAGGCTGGTGGCTGTCCGGCCAAAGGGGCGGCTCTGCGCCAGCCCCAGCGCGTAGTGGGCCACCGCCACCAGCGCGGCGATCACCAGCAGCCAGCGCAGGATCGAATGGATCATCAACAGAATACCCATATTCAGCAAAGCTCCCTGTGAAAGAAGCGAATCAACCGGCCCGGCGGGCCGCGCAGGCCCGCACGCATTAAGTATACCGGGTTGCCGCTGATCGGGTGCAGGGAATCCTCCGCAGAGACGGATCCTGAGGGGGCGGGCCGCCCCCCTTGCCAGCCTGCCCGCCGCGCCGTACACTTTACTCCGCACACGCCCTGACCCGGAGAGTCCCCCGATGGCTGACGCGCCCGACGCCCGCAACCCCGATCCCTTCACGGAGGCCATGCAGGCCGGCGATCCCGCCCGCGCCCTGGCCCTGGCCGACGCGCACCTGGCGCAGGAGCCGGATTCCGTGACGTGGCTGGTGCGGCGCGGGCTGGCCTGCACCGAGCTGGAGCAGATGGACGACGCCCTGGCCGCCTTCGACCGCGCCCTGACGCTCGACCCCGCCAGCGTCAGCGCCCTGTACCGCCGCGGCATCGCCCGCTACCAGATCGAGGATGTGGATGGCGCGGTGGCCGACCTCAGCGCGGCCATCCGGCTGGACGGGCGGCTCGCCCTCGCCTACCTGCAGCGCGGCTACGCCTTCTACAGCCGCGGCAGCCTGCCCGCCGCCTTCAGCGACTTCAGCCAGTACGCCAAACTGGCCCCCACCGATCCGATCGGGCACAACAACCGGGCCTTCGTGGCCCTGCAGATGGGCCGCACCACCCAGGCCGAAGAATCGTGGAGCCGCTGCACCCGCCTGCCGGACGCCCCGCACTGGGCCTTCGCCGGGCACGCCGTGGCCCTGCACCGCATGAAGAAGCGCCGCCCCGCCGCCGCGCAGCTCCGCGAGGCCATCGCCCGCGAGCCGGGCTGGCGCGACGCGCTGGACAGGACCGCCGAAGACTACCACTGGACGCCGGACATGATCGAGACGGCGGCGCAGATCCTGGCCGCGCTGGCCCGCGAGGAAGCGCCGCCGCCCACCGAGGAGTGACGATCCCATGATCCTGCTGGATTCGGCTGACGTGCACGAGGCCCGCCGGGCGATGGCGCTCGGCTGGGTGGCCGGGGTGACGACCAACCCGGCGCTGGTGGCCAAGGCGGCCCGCCCGGGGCTGGACATCCTGCGCGAGCTGCTGGACATCACCCCCGGCGAGGTGTTCTATCAGGTGACGGCGGAGGACGCCGGGGGCCGGGACGCGCAGGCCCGCGAGGCGTCGGCGCTGGCTCCGGGCCGGGTGCTGATCAAGATCCCGGCCACCACGCCGAACTTCACGCTGGCCGCCGCGCTGGCCGCCGACGGCGTGCGCTGCGCCATCACCGCCGTCAGCGGCGCGATGCAGGCGTACCTGTCGGCGCAGGTGGACGCCGACTATACCATCCCTTACGTCAGCCGGCTGACGCGCCAGCTCGGCGACGGGATCGCCGTCGTGCGGGACGCAGCCGCCGCCGTGCGCGGCACGCCGACCCGGGTGCTGGCCGCCAGCCTGAAATCCCCGGAGGAGGTGGCCGCGGCGCTGCTGGCGGGCGCTCAGGCTGTGACCCTGCCGCTGGACCTGCTGCTGCGGCTGGGCGACCACCCGCTCTCCGAGCAGGCCATCGCCGACTTCGCGGCGGCGCAGCGGGGCTAGCGGCGGGCCGCCGATTCCGCCTGACGGGCCAGCCGGCGGATCATCTGCGAGAAGATCGGCCCGTGCGCCGGGTAAAGCCCGTACCAGTACAGGAAGCCGAACAGCCCGCGGGGCGCGAAGAAAGCCGTCTGGGTGAACCGGCAGGCGCCCTCGCCCTCCGGCTCCACCTCAAACTGGAGCCAGGCGGCGCCCGGCAGCTTCATCTCGGCGCGCAGCCGCAGCAGCCGGTTCGGCTCGATGGCTTCCACCCGCCAGAAGTCGAGCGCGTCGCCCACCCGCAGCGTGTCGGGGTCGCGGCGGCCCCGGCGGAAGCCCACGCCGCCGACCAGCCGGTCAAGCACCCCGCGCAGCTGCCACAGCCCGTTGAAACCCGGCCAGCCGCGGTCGCCGCCGACGCCGGTGAAGGCGGCAAAGACCGCTTCCGCGGGCGCCTGCACCCTCCGCTGGCGGCGCTCGATGTTCATGCCGTCGTGGGTGGTCAGGATGAACGGCCGGCGGTCGCCCTGGCTGCTGATCAGCGCGTCGCTCCAGCGGGTCTCGACCTCGCCCGCATTGAGGCTCTCCAGCGCCAGCCGCACCGCCGACCGGTAATCCAGCGGGGCGATCTCCGGGAAAAGCGTCCGCGCCCGGTCGTCGCGCACGATCACCTCATTGCGCAGGCCCTCGATCAGCGGGCGGGCGATGGAGGCCGGCACCGGGGTCATCCAGTGCACCCAGTGGGAAGACAGGCGCGGGGTGAGGACGGGCACGGGGATCAGCAGGCGGCGCAGCCCGCGCACCTGCGCGTACTGGAGCATCATTTCGCCGTAGGTGACCACATCCGCCCCGCCGATCTCCACGATCTGGCCGGCGGTCTCCGGCTTATCGAGCGCCAGCGTCAGGTAGGCCAGCACGTCGCGGATGGCGATGGGCTGGGTGCGGGTATACACCCAGCGGGGGCAGATCATGGCGGGCAGCAGCTCGGTGAGATAGCGGATCATCTCGAAGGACAGGCTGCCGGAGCCGACGATGACGGCGGCGCGGAACTCGGTGACGGGGACGCCGGCCTCGCGCAGCGCCTCGCCGGTCTGCTGGCGTGAGCGCAGATGGTCAGACAGATCGCTGGCGGGGTCGCCCAGGCCGCCCAGGTAGATGATGCGCCCCACGCCGGCGCGGCGGGCCGCCTCGCCAAAGGCGCGGGCGGCCTCCAGATCGCGCTGGTGGAAGGCGGCGGTGCGGCTCATGCTGTGGATCAGATAGTAGGCGGCGCTGACGCCCGCCAGGGCCGCGTCCAGCGTCTCCGGGCGGAGCACATCGCCCTGGACGATCTCCACCTGCCGCGCCCAGGAGCGCCCCTGCAGACGGGCGGGGTCGCGGGCCAGGACGCGCACACGGCTGCCGCGCTCCAGCAGGTGCGGGGCCAGCCGCCCGCCCACGTAGCCCGTGGCCCCGGTGACCAGCACCCACCGTCCGTCTGTCCCTGGCATGTGCGCCCTCCACAGGTGAATGAATGCTGCCTCTGAGGATAGCACAGCCGTCCCGACGATGCCCACCCCGGCGAGCGGACGCCCCCGCGGCTGGCGCGCGGCGCCCGGATTCGTACAATTACCATCAGGCGGCGCAGCAGCCCGTCTGCATGCTGCGCCCCCATCACTCACAGGTAGAGAGGGGACAGGGAGAAAGCATGAGCCACAACAGAAGCAGAGCTGCCGCGCTGTCGGCAGCGCCCATCGTCCTGCTGGTGACGGCGCTGGCCTGCGGCCCGCTGCAGCAGGTCACCGACGCCGTCGCCACGGCGGAGCTGGCCGTAACCGAGGCCGTGGTCGCGGCCACCGCGGTGGCGGAGGCGGCCACGCTGGCGCCCACCGCGGCCCCCGCGATCGAAGCGACTCCGCCGGCGCAGGCCGAGGAAGCCAGCCAGTGGGCGACCAGCGCCAACGCCAGCAGCCAGTACGGCTCCGACAGCTGGTCGGCGCTGCAGGCCACCGGCGCCCCGGACACCACGCAGTGCGGCGACATCCAGACGGCCTGGGCCACGGCGAACTCGGACGGCGTGGACTTCATCGAGCTGGCCTACCCGGTGGCGGTGATCCCCACCCGCATCGACATCTACCAGACGTACAACCCCGGCGCGGTGGTGCGCGTCGAGGTCGTCGATGCGGCCGGGGCGCCTCATACGGTGTACGAGGGCCAGCCCGCGCCGATCAGCGAGTGCCCGTATGTGCAGACCATCGACGTGACGCAGGCGGGCATCGACTTCCCGGTCTCGAAGGTGATCGTGCATCTCGACCAGACCAACCACACGGGCTGGAACGAGATCGACGCGGTGCAGCTGACGGGCATCCCGTAGCCTGCGCTCAGCCGGCGAATCAAAGCGGGGCAGGGAAGGCCAATGCGCCCTCTCCCTGCCCCGCCGATTCTGTCAGCGGCGGGCGCTTACCGCACCGTGACGTACAGCGCCGAAACCCAGCCCTTCTGCCCCTGGTAGGTGATGGCGTACCAGCCGGGCGCCTGATCGACGATCGGGTAGGCCGCGCCGGGGAAGATCACGCCGATGACGGGGTGGTTGGTGCCGGGGCCGGCCCGCACATTCAGCCCCGTCACGGCCTCCACGCTGGTGCCGGTCGGCTGGCTGGCGCTGAAGACCAGCACCAGCGGCCCGTAGACGTAGGCCGTCTGCCCGTTGTAGGTGATCGCGTACCACAGGCCGCTCTGGCCGGTCACCGGGAAGCTGCTGCCCGGCGAGATCTGGGCGATCACCGGGTGCTCCAGCCCCGGCCCGCTGCGGACGTTCATGGTGATCGTGGGCTGTGCCAGCTGCCCGCTGCCGCCGGCGGGCGGCGGGGCCGGGACGGGGGCTGCCGGGGCCGCCGCGCCGGCGGTGACCACCAGCGCCGCGTCATCCCAGTATACGTTGTTGATCACCGCCGGGTACTGGAAGGTGGTATAGGTGAAGACCGTGACAAATCCGCCCTGGGCGCGGGCGCTGACGACCAGCTGCTCGAAGTGATCGTGGATGTTGTAATCCGCCGACCAGACGATGTTCGGGCTGGCCCAGTCCGTGCCGCCGGTGGGGTCGATGCCGATGCGCAGGGTGGTGGGGTTGGCGCCCAGCCCGTAATTGCTGTCGTGGTTGTCGCCGCAGTCCGAGCCGCCGTCGCCGGTGGGCCTGCAGAAGCCCGACCAGGTATGGCCGTAGATGGTGAACTGGAGCGGCGCGTTGGCGGGCACGGCCACCCGCTGGTAGACGCCGGCCTTCCACATCACGGACGGGCGGAAGATCTGCTGGGCGGCGTTCCCGGAGCGCACGCGCACCGGGTCGCGGTAGATGGGCGCGATGTCATACTCCGGCACCGCGTATTCGGGGCCGGGGTCGTTGTACCACCACGGGCTCCAGCCTTCGGCGATATGCCCGCCGCCCTCCGGGGTCACGTACAGAGGGTAGTCGTATTTGCCATCGGGCGTGGTGAACGGCTCGAAGCCGGGGTTGATCAGCAGGTTGGCGCCCTGCGCCGGCGGGGCGGCCAGCGCCGGCGCTGACCCGAACAGCCCGGCCAGCGCGGCAGCGGCCAGCACGGCCCCCGCCCGCCGCCCCGTCTTTCCGATCCCTCGATTCTGCATCACGGCCTCCTCCAGACATCCGGTTTCCGCTTCCAGGGCGATCATACCACGGGGAGGCCCCGGCGCAACCCGCGGCGGATCGGCGGGCCGCCGGCGCTCACTCGCCGGCCGGCGCCGGCTCCAGGGTCGGGAGGATCGCCGGGGGCGCGGCGGGCGCGGCGTCGGGCAGCAGATGCTCGACCCGGCGGATGGGCGGGATCAGGAACGCCGCCAGCGACAAGACCGTCACCAGCAGCCCCACCACCAGGAAGGCCATGCCGGCGGGCCGGCCCGGCCCCAGCGTCAGCGCCGCGCCGAGCGCCGTGCCCGCCAGCGGCCCATCGGCGGCCATCAGCGGGCCGAAGACCCGATCCACCAGCGGCCCGGAAAGCAGGATGGCGGGCAGGCTGGTGCACCAGGCGATCATGCGGCGGACGGCGAACACCCGCCCCTGCACATCCGGCTCCACCTTGCGCTGCCAGATCGCCTGGCTGCAGCCGTTCTGGATCGGCATGAAGATCATCAGCACAAAGCCGGCCCCGGCGATCAGCGGGACCGAGTAGCGCAGGCCGGTGGCGGCGATCGCCAGGCCGGCCAGCACCCCGCCGCCCAGCAGCCCATCGATCTTGCGGCGCGGCCCGCCCCAGGCGCTCATGATCAGCGTCCCGGCCAGCATCCCCACCCCCAGCACCGAGGCGACCAGGCCGGCCACCTGCGGCGTCGATCCGTCCAGCAGCAGCGGCGCCCACAGCGGCTGGATGAAGCCGGTCAGGAAGTTCAGGGAGGCGAAGTAGATCAGCAGCCCCAGCAGCGGGCGGCGGGCCAGGATGTAGCGGAAGCCGAACTGCTGCTCCTGCCACAGCGAGCCGCGGGCCTGCGCCCCGGCCTCCGAGCGCTCCGGGCGCGGGATGCTCACCGCCAGCAGCGTCCCGACCGCGAAGGCGAAGGTGGCGAAGTCGATGGCGGCGATGCCGCCGACGCCGATGGCGACGAACAGCACGCCGCCGATGGCCGGGGCGAGCAGCTGGCCCAGCGCCTCGCCGATCTGCACCATGCCGGCGGCCCGGCCCAGCTGCTCGCGGGGCACCAGCAGCGTCTGCGCCGCCGACCAGGCCGGCCACTGCAGCGTGTTGAAGGCCGAGTTCACCAGCGTCGCCAGCAGGACGTGCCACACCTCCAGGCTCCCGGTGAGGTACAGCAGCACCACCGCCAGCGTGCTGAGGCCGGCGCCGGTATCGCTGACGATCATCGCCACGCGGCGATCCCAGCGGTCGGCCAGCGCCCCGGCCAGCGGCGAGAAGGCGATCTGCGGCAGCGTGTAGGCGAATACGTTGAGTGCAAACAGCGTGGTCGATCCGGTCGTCGTGTAGACGTACACCCCCAGCGCGAAGCCGGTCAGGTTGGAGCCGATCGCGGAGATCAGCTGCCCGAACCAGATCAGCAGGAACGTGCGCCCCCCCCGGGTGCTGAAGAACGGCGTCGAAGCGGCGTCAGCGTGTGCGGTCATCGGGTCTCTCCCTGGAAACAGCAGCGAGCGATAAACGATGCGATCAGGCGGCGGCGGGCGCAGCCTCCGGCACTGCCGCCGCCTCGCCCCCGGCCGGCAGCGCATCCGGCAGCTCCAGCTCCACCCGGCGGATGCGCGGGTGCAGCAGGTGGATACACGAGAAGGCGGTGTACAGCAGCCCGCTGATCAGCCAGATCAGCCCCATGCCGCGCCCCGGCCCTACCCCGACGATCCGCCCGATGACCGTATCGGCCAGCGCCCCGCCGGGCAGCAGCAGCGGCTCGAACACGTAGTCGGCCAGCGGCCCGGCCAGCAGCTGCGCGATCGGGATGATCGAGAAGGCGATCATGCTCCGCACGGCGAACACCCGGCCCTGCACGTCGGGCGCGACTTTGCTCTGCCACAGCGCCTGGCTGCTGCCGTTGGTGATCGGGATCGTCATGAGCATCAGAAAGCCGCTGACGGTGATCAGCGCCAGCGACGGCAGGCCGGTCAGCAGGGCGAACAGCCCGGTCACGATGTCGCCGAAGGCGATGCCGTAGAGGCGGCGCCGGGGTCCGCCCCAGGCGCTCATGATCAGCGTGCCGGCCACCATCCCCACCCCCATGATCGATCCCATGAAGCCCCACACATCCGGGGTGGTCATCTCCAGCACCATCGGTGTGAGCAGCGGGTAAGCCAGGCTGAACAGGAAGTTGCACACTGCAAAGACGATCAGCAGGTAGAGCAGGCCGCGGCGCTCGCGCAGGTAGCGCAGCCCGAAGCCCGCCTCGTGCAGAAAGGCGCGCAGGCCGGTGTGCTCGTGGGCATCGCTGGTGCGCTCCGGCTGCGGGATGCTCACCGCCAGCAGCGTCCCAACGGCGAACAGAAACGAGCCGCCGTCCAGCGCGAACAGCGTCGCCAGGCCGCCCCGGACGTAGATCACCCCGGCGATGGCGGGCGCGACCAGCTGGGAGATGGCCTCGGCGGCCTGCACCATGCCGGAGGCCCGGCCCAGCTGCTCGCGGGGCACCAGCAGGGTGGTCGCCGCGCCGTAGGCGGGCCACTGGAAGGCGCCGGCGGTGGCGGCGGCGAAGGTCGCGACGTAGATGTGCCACACCTCCAGCCGGCCCGCCGCGTACAGGGCCAGCATCGACAGCGTGGCCAGCCCGGCCAGCGTATCGCTCAGGATCAGGATCAGGCGCCGGCTGACGCGGTCAACGATCACCCCCGCGGCCGGCGAAAAGAGGATCCTGGGCAGGAAGTACGCCACCAGATTCAGCGCAAACTGGGTGGTCGAGCCGGTGCGTTCGTAGATCCACACGCCCAGCCCGAAGTACGTCAGCCCGGAGCCGATCAGCGAGATCATCTGCCCGGCCCAGATCACCCCGAAGGTGATCAGGCCCCGCCGGGCGGGGGTTGGTGCGGTCATCGGGCTGCCCCCTGTCCGGTCAGGCGCCGTCGGCCCCGGCGGCGCTGCCTACCCATTTACGACCTGATCGACGGCGTCGCGCAGCCGGTCGAGCGTATCCACGCGGATGGGCAGGCCCCAGTACTCGGTCCGGCCCCCGCGGAAGACCAGTTCGCCCTCATGCCCGAAGACCTCCAGCGGGAAGAACAGCCGGATCGGGTCGGCGATGTCAACCCGGCGGCCGGGGACCTTGACCGGCTCGGCGTACAGCAGCTCGACGGCCACCCCTTCGCGGCGGGCCTGGTCAAAGCGCTCCTCCCGCCAGCCGAAGCCCTCGTAGAAGCCGGTCTCGTGCACCAGGGTGGCGTTGGCGGCCTCCAGCAGGAGGTCATACTCCGGATCGCCCGGCTCATAGATGAAGCTCTGGCCGCGGTAGTAGAGCGCGATCTGGACCGGCGCGCCCCGCACCACATCGGCGGAGAACAGCAGGTTGCCGCTGAGGGCCGCCGGCAGCAGGAACAGCAGGCAGATGGCGGCCACGATCAGCATCCCCACCAGCCCGATCCAGTTGTAGCGGCTGCGCCGCCTGCCCAGCATCTCGTCAGCCATATGTTCGCGCTCCCATCCTGCCAGCGATTGACATTATAAAGCAGGTTATTTATTTTGTCAATCTAAAAGTGAATATTGTTGATTCTGGTCTGCATTTCTCTGCCAGCCGCGGCAGCATTAGATATTTGTCTAATTTAGCAACATGGTAATCCCGCCCGGCGGGTCTGTCAAGGGGCCGGCGGCGCCGCCGGCCGGAATCGAACCCTCGCCGGCTGGCGGGCCGGCGAGCGTCCGTCAGGCGGGCCGGGGCGGTCGCCTTGACAGCCGCCCCGGCC
>DAOTXW010000006.1:0-11857 GCA_034435035.1 Anaerolineae bacterium
GCTCTAGAGCGGGCCGCCTGCGTTACCCGGCTGGACTGCCACGTGCAGCGCAAGTAGAATGGCGGGCACACAGGCCCAGGCCGAACCATAATACCGGGTTTCAGGGAGGTAAAAAATGGGAGCACGACGGGGCGAAGCAGTCATTCGCCGGCTCCGCGAGCAGCCGGTTGAGCTCTGGCATCGCGGGCAGCAGGTGCGCGACCTTACGGCTGAGCCCGGCATCGCCAATGGCATCCGCAGCCTGGCAAGGTTGTACGATGCCCAGTGGGAAAGCCCGGACCGCATGCTCTTCACCTCGCCTTCATCCGGCGAACAGGTAGGGCGCTCCTTCATGATCCCCGCGACCCGGGAAGAGCTGATGAGCATCGGCGACATGATGCTCACCTGGGCCCGGCAGAGCTTCGGGATGATGGGGCGCTCACCGGACTATTTGAACCGGGCTTTATCTGCCTATGCGGGCAGTGCCGCTTTTCTGGCCGATGCAGATCCCGCATTTGGCGCGAATGCCGTTCGCTACCATCAGTATCTTCGTGAGGATGATCTATGCCTCACGCACACCCTGATCCACCCGCAGGCCAACCGCGCAGCGCCGGTATCGCAGCAGGCAGACGAGTTTCTTGGCGCCCGCATCAAGGAAGAGCGCGACGATGGGATTGTAATCAGAGGGGCGCGGATGCTGGCCACGCTGCCCATCTCGGATGAGATCATGGTGTTTCCGTCTACCCTCCTGCGGTCAGTTCCAGAAGATGCCCCCTATGCATATGGGTTTGCCATACCGAACGCCACACCCGGGCTGAAGTTCATCTGCCGCGAGACGATGGATTACGGGCGCAGTCACTACGATCACCCATTGGGCTCGCGCTTTGAGGAAATGGACGCTGTTGTGATCTTCGACGATGTCTTTGTCCCCTGGGAGCGAGTGTTCCTGTATCGCGATGTTGACCGCTGCAATGAGGCTTACACGGCCACGGGTGCAGTGGTACACATGGCGCACCAGGTCGTATGCAAGAACATCGCAAAGACCGAATTCCTTCTGGGACTGGTTTCCCTCATCATTGACTCCATTGCCATCGAGTCATTTCAGCACATCCATGAGAAAACTGCTGAGATATGGATCAATCTGGAGACCATGAAGGCCTTCCGGCGCGCCGCAGAAGTTGATGCATCCCCTAACGCGTATGGGGTGATGACGCCTGCCTGGGACCCGTTGGATGCAGCACGCAATCTGTTCCCACGCCTCTACCCCCGGATGATTGAGATTGTGCAGCAGATTGGAGCCAGCGGCCTGGTGGCCATGCCCACCCGGGCAGATGTTGAAGGTCCGCTGGCAGAAGATATCCGGCACTACTACCAGAGCGCCCGGCAGGAAGCGCTGGAGCGCATCCCGCTGTTCAGACTGGCATGGGATACTGCCATCTCGGCGTTCGGCACGCGCCAGGTACTGTACGAGCGTTTTTTCTTTGGCGATCCGGTGCGCATGGCGGGCGCCGTGTTCAGGAATCATGATCGCTCCGAGTACATGGAGCGTGTCCGTGAGTTCCTGCGCCGGGCAGCTGCGGACGATCGTCAGGTCTGACAGTCACGGGAGGCTGCGATGCCGGATTTCAATATCACCCGCTGCGCCCATGCGGAGTTCCGTGTCACGGACCTCAGCGCAGCCCGCGCTTTCTATGTCGAGGCTCTGGGCATGGTCGAGGTGGCAGCTGATGCGAACTGCCTGTATCTTGGCGGTTATGAGGAGCGCGACCGCTACTCACTGATCATGCGCCGAGCAGACAGCCCGGGCGTGAGCCATATCGCCTTTCGAGTCGCCTCCCCGGAAGATCTCGATCGACTGGAGCACGTCTACACAGCGCAGGGCCTGCCTACGCGCTGGATCGAGGCAAACAGCCTGGAAGTCGGCCAGGGCCGCGCACTGCGCGCACAGGATCCCGGCGGCCTGCCGGTCGAGTTCTACTGCCAGATGGAGCAGCGCGCACGACTGCTCCAACGCTTTGACCTGTACCGGGGAGCGCATGTGCTGAGGATCGACCATTTCAACTGCCAGGTGGCCGATGTGCAGGCCGCCTGTGACTGGTGGACGCAGGCGATGGGCTTCGCGATCTCCGAATTCACGGTCACCGATGATCCATCCGAACAGCTGTGGGCCGCCTGGCTGCATCGCAAGCAGAACATCCACGACCTGGCATTGATGAACGGAATCGGGCCGCGCCTGCACCACGTCGGGTTGTGGCTTCAGGATACCCAGAGCGTGCTTCGCGCCTGTGATATCCTGGCCGCCATGGGAATGGCGGATGCCATCGAGCGCGGGCCGGGCCGACACGGGTTGAGCAATGCGTTCTTCGTCTACCTGCGCGATCCCGATGGCAACCGCATTGAGCTGTACACCAACGACTACCTGATCGCCGATCCGGACTTTGAGCCGATCAAGTGGAAGCTCAGCGATCCGCGCCGCGCCACTTTCTGGGGGCATGTGCCCCCGCGCAGCTGGTTTGATGAGGCATCCCCGGTGGAAGATATCCAGACCGGCGGTCTGCTGCCTGTAGCCAGGCCGCTGCTTGCCGGCCGCCCCGAGTTCGTCACCTAGGTTGACGGCAGGTAGTCAGCAGGCTATAATCCCACCCGGTATTCCTGCGTAGCTCAACGGCAGAGCATCCGGCTGTTAACCGGAGGGTTGCTGGTTCGAATCCAGCCGCAGGAGCCTGCACCCGGCTCAGGAAGCGCTTTTCCTGAGCCGGGTTATTGTTTGATGCGCACATGTGGCTGGAGACTAACCGACAAAGCAAAGTTTGTTTGATCCAGCCTATCGTGAAGCTGTGCTTTTCGATCGGGGTGGGGCGCTGTTCAACATCGAGGTCGATCTGAATCTGACTGTGCTCATGCTATAATCCGGCCAGGAAACACCATTGATGAAGCGGTTATGGCACCTGCCAGCTGTGCTGAGTATGCTTGCTGCGCTGTGCATGGCGAGACCTGCGCATGCCCAGCCCCTGCTGATCGATGCATCCCCGGCCCCTGACGAAGTCCTGCTGTTTTCTCCCGGGGAAGTGGTGCTGGTGTTTGATCAGGCTCTCAGCGATCAGGGCTCCAGTCTCCGGGTCGTAGATGCTGAAGGCCGCCGGGTGGATTCGGATAACGCCAGGATCGATCCTGCCAACCGGCTGGAAATCCGCGTCGGGCTGCCCCCCCTGCTTGAAGGCACCTACACTGTCATCTATACGGCGACCCGCATCGGTGGCTCCACGTTCACAGCGGGCAGCTACACTTTTACTATCGATCTCCCCGCGCCCCGGCTCGAACTCAAGGCACCGGTGGATGGTGCATCCTATGCAGCCGACCAGCCTGTTATATTGGAGATGGATGTTCAATTCTTTGACTTCGGGCTTTATAACAACCGCATACGGCTGTATGTGGATGATCGCCTCAAAACCGAGCTGCGTGCCCTGACATATGAACTCAACGGACTTGAGCCCGGAGTTCATGAGATTCGCGTTGTCCTGACCCAGTTTGAAGACCAGGAGCTGCCGGATACCGCGATTACCGTCTATGTGGCAGTCGCCCGGCATGATCCCGAAAGTGAAGGCCGGCTGCAGGCCGCCATGGCGCCGCCGGGAGGCGGGCTGCGGTTCACATTACCGGGACTAGCGGGGTTGATATTGGGCACTCTGGGGCTGATCGGCGCGGGCGTAGGTCTGGCCCGCCTGGATCGCGTCCGCTGACAGAGGATTCAATCAATGACCGAGAAGGTCTGCGCAGCAACGCGCCGCTCGCCAATGTAGAACTGCACTTCATATACCCCGGCTGGCCATCCGATCGGTGCATCGAAGAAATAATAGGCGATGCCCGATTCACCGCGCTCCCAGACCTCGCTGTCGCTTCGTACAACATCCCCGTCGATGAGCAGCACGCGCGACCAGGAAGCTCCGTTAACCATATTGGAATATTCGATCCATACATACAGGCGAAGGATCCCCGCTGGAAATTCGTCATCCGCATTGACCGGTTGCAGATTGGGCGATATGCCGCTGGAAATCGCTGTGATGGACAGCACCGCATCAACCGGGGGTGTGACCTGTGATTCGACCGTGGCAATGAACGGAGTAGGTGTCTGACTGGGAGCCGGTCGTGTGGGCGTGATCGTTGGCGGGGCGGACAGAATATCCTTGGTCGAAAGGCCCCCCTCAAAGGACGCGGTTGGCGTCAGCATAAGCGTGGCAGCTGTAAGATAAGACGTCTGCGCCCCGGGAGCAGGCAGAGCAACGGCGCCGGGCGGCGGGACTGCCCCCCGGCTAATGATGGCCAGCACTATCCCCGCAGAAGCTACTGCTGCGATCCCGATCCAGCGCCAGCCGGCTGTCACCGAGTCGCGGCGTATTCGAAAGTAAGGCGCCTGCACGGCCAGACGAAAGTTTTGAAAGGCACTGAATAGAGCAATCAGCAGCACAGCACCCAGAATATAGGGGATAGCATAGATGGTCAGCGATACCACTTCACGGCTCCGCAGGAGTGGATCGAGGATCGATATAGTATAGCACAGGCAGATTGGCCCTAGCCTGGCGGCAGCATAACCGACCTGCTTCACTTTGATGGATGGCTCCGGTAGGGGTGTCGCCTGCTTCCAGGGCCCGCCTGGCTTCCAGCCAAGCGGGGCTTCACTTTGATGGATGGCTCCGGTAGGGGTGTCGCCCTGGCAGGGCACCGCCTGCCCCCCTGCACTCATTATCTTGAAGCACGCCCTATAACCCCACAGGACTTTCACCGGCCCACAGAGTCGCTTTATACTTGGTCTCAGAGACCTGCTGGCAGCACTTGCTTTCGTGTAACGTGCATGCTTTACCGCATGGAGTCTATTGCTTCAGATGGCCACAATTGTCTTGGCTGATCCCGAATCTTCAAGAACAGCGGCCTTACAGGATTTGCTGCTGCGGCGCCAGCACCAGGTAAAGATCGTATCTGGCAGCCCTGATCTACTCCGCGAAGTGCGCCTGCAGCCGCCCGATCTGATTGTGCTCACCACAGCTCTGGTGGAACCGGATGGGATCGCAGCATGCCGGCAGCTAAGAGCGGATCGCGCGACCGCTACAGCGCCGATCCTGCTGATCCTGGAGTCGGAGTCGGCCACGGCGCGTGTGGAAGCCGCGCTCGCCGGGGCCAGCGACATTATCACCTGGGCTGCCGATCCGCAGGATATGGTTGATCACATTGAAAGCCTGATCGATAGCGCTTCCGAACAGACAGTGCCAGCCAGCCCGCTGCTTGAATCGATGCTTCAGACAACACTGACTGTGCTGCCCTGTGGCCTGGCATGGGTATTCACTCTGAGCGAGGCAGGGGATACGCTTGACAGCCGCGCGGCAGCGGCTGCCGGCGGCCCGGACGCAGGCGCCCGTTTTCTGCAAAAGATATCGCATTCATCGGGCCTCAGCTTTCCTGTACCGGTGGTCAGTGCCGGGCTGGACCGTGATGGCGCATTGAAGAATGCGAATCTGCTGGTGCGAAGCGTGCTTACCGGAATCCCCGAGATCAATGTGTCGCTGGCCGATCTGCGCGCTCAGGCAGAAGAGATTCTTCTGCAGGCATGTGAGCTCCTCAACCTCTATTTCATCTCTTTGATGCCTCTGCACCTCAGCGGACGTCCTCTCGGTGTGTTAGTGCTTGGCATGTTTGAGCCGCGCGACATTCAGACACCACGCGATCAACTGCAGCTGGCCTCCGTGGTAGGGCAAATCGCTATGGCGGTTGACTATACCCGGATGGCCCGCCATGTAGCGACCCTTGACGCCGAGAGCCAGCAAGAGCGCGCTTTTCTAGATGCAGTCCTGACGGCTGTGCGCGATGCTGTTCTGCTCATAGATCCGGAAGGCATGATCCGCTATGCAAGCCCACAGATGGCATCCATAAGCGGCTACGCATGCGAAGCATTGAAGGGGACATCAATCGCCGATCTCTTGACCCACGCCGGGCGCGAAGCCCTTGGCCGCCTGCTGTCGGACGCCACTGACACACAGGAAATCGAAATCGATCTGGTTGCTGCCGGGGGCCAGCTCGTGCCCACCGCGGTGACTATCTACCATGCTGTCCTGCCAGACTCGTCAGGCAGCCAGGTGCGATTGCTAACACTGACCGAGTTGAGCGGGCTGAAAGCGCTCGACGGCAGAGTCGAGCGACAAGCACGCCTGCTATCGGCATTGAACCGCGCCACGCAGGCCATTAATTCGTCGCTTACGCTCGATGAAGCGCTGAACATTATCCTGGATGAAGCAACTACCGCGCTGGATGCTGAGATTGCCTCGGTACTGCTGCGGCCGCCTGGCGCCAATACCCTCTTTTATCACTCGGTAGTAGGCTCCCATGCGGATCGATTGCGTGGCCACCGGGTGCCTGTGGACAACAGCATCGCGGGTTTTGTAGTCCAACATGGCCGCCCCGCCCTGATCTCGGATGCCTATTCAGATACGCGAGTCTTCCCCGAAATCGACGCGCTGACCGGCCTGAAGGCCCGTTCAATAGCCTCTGTGCCTGTGCTGGTACAGGATGAGCCAGTTGGCGTCGTGCAGGTTGTCAGCGAACAGGTCGGGCGCTTCGATAGTGATGACCTCGAGACTTTGCAGAGTCTGGCCCGCTCAGCAGCAGTGGCGATCGAGAATGCCAGCCTGTTTGGCGAAACGCAGCGCCAGGTGCGTGAGCTGACTTTGCTGCTGCAGGCCAGCGAGGCTGCTTCCTCGACGCTGGCCATCGAGACGGTATTGCAAATTGTAGCTCGGCAGCTAATCGATGCACTGCGAGTAACTTGGTGTGTGATCTCCTCATGGGATCACTCCAGTGACAGCCTGGTGAAGCTGGCAGAAGTAGCCGAGATGGCCTGGCCCACCAGTCAGCAGACGATCATCCCACTCGACAGCTTCCCACTCACCCGGCGTGTACTGGAGACGGGAGAGCCCGCAGCAACTTCGATTGACGCACCGGATGTTGAGCAGCTACGGCGCCAGGCGCTGCTTGGCGAGCATTTCTGGTCGGTCCTGCTGGCACCACTGGTGGTCAAAGGTCGCAGCGTCGGCCTGGTTGAGCTGTATCATGCATCGAGCCAGCTGCTGTTTGGGGAAGCGGATTTTGACCGCTGCCGATTGGTTGTGACGGGCTGGCACTCATCCCTGGCTCGAGGCCGGGAGTGGGATGCCGTTGAAAGCCTGAACACGCTCAGCGTTCAGTTGCTCCAGGCAACCGGAACGGCCTGGTGCAAGGTACTATCATATGATCCACAGGCTGATCAGGTGGCGGTGATCTATGAGCGAGGCGAAGCTGTGTGGACAGCCAGCCAGGGAGAAAGCCAGCCACTTGATGACCTGAGCCTGCGACGCGTGGCCTTGATGGAGCGCACCGCAGTCGCGGCCAGCCTGTCTGATCAGCGCCTATCGCCCGCCGATCGTGCAGCTTTACCCCGCCTTGACAGAGGCGCTATCCTGGTCGCCCCATTGGTAGCGCATGGGGAAGCTATCGGGCTGGTTCACCTGATCGATACGGACGCCCACCGCGAATTCTCTGAGATCGATCTGTCGCTGGCACAGGCAATTGCCAATGTGGTAGGGAATGCGCTTGAGAATGGCCGCCTGTATTCAGCACTGGCACGCCGCGCTGCCCAGTTGGAAGCCGCTTACAATGACCTGAGAGACGCTGACCGCACGACCGATGAGATGATCCAGAACATCTCGCATGAATTGAGAACACCTCTGGCGCCGGTGATTGGCTACACGGACATGCTGCTGGCCGAAGACCTCGGACCGCTCACGGAGGAACAGCGGAGTGTCCTGGAAACGATTGCCACGCAGGGCCGCCTGTTAACTCGCATGGTAGGCGACATTCTGACCGTGCAGAGCGTTGCAGAGGAGGACCTCCAGCGGGCACCGGTGCAGCTGAGCGATGTCGCAAGAACCGCGATGGAGTCGATGGCGCTGGCCGCCCGCAAGCATAATATATCTGTCGTCCTCGAGTGCCCGCCGGACCTGCCGAGCATCCTGGCTGATGAGCAGCGTATCCTGCAGGTTTTCGAGAATCTGCTCAGCAACGCGATCAAGTTCTCACCAGCTGGCGGGCTGGTGAGCATCACCATCAAGGACATTGGCCACTCACTTCAGACGGAGATCCGGGATCAGGGGATCGGGATCCCGCCTGAAGAACATGATAAGATCTGGCGGCGCTTCTATCAGGTCGATGGCAGTACCACCCGCGCCTACAATGGGCTGGGGCTGGGGCTGACGATTGTGAAGCAGGTTGTAGAGAAGCATGAAGGACATGTCGAGGTCTTTAGCCAGAGAGGGCAGGGCAGCGTATTCACCTTCACGCTGCCCAGAATCGAGCCGACGAGCAGCTATACTCCTGGTTGAACGGCCATCTGCGTAGTGGGCACCTGCCTTTGCAAAGGGAAAAACCATTATGGGCTTGAGCACGGTTCACGGCATGCTGGCGAATGCCTTTTCGCTGTTCGCTCTGCTGGTCACTCTGCTGGCGCTTTTCCGCCTGGTTCGCCGCCAGCCCCTTGGTGGCGATTTCTGGGGTGCGGTCGTCATTGGCGAGGGTCTTGCCGTGGTTCAGTCGCTGATCGGGCTGATCCTGCTGATTGCGGGACAAATGCCTGCCCGTGGCATCCATTTCTTATACGGGGTGCTGAATGTGGTACTGTGGCCAGCTGCCTATGGCTATGCCCGCGAGCAGGAGCCCCGGCGCCAAACCCTGATATGGGTGCTGGCCAGCGCATTTCTCTTCGGTCTTAGCTTACGAGCCAGCAGCACCGGCCTTACTCCCTGAGCGCCGCCAGGGGCATTTGGGGCGCTGGCATCCCTTATGTTATAGTTAGAGTGCTGATCGAAGGGACTTTGGTGGAGTTCGTGCGAGCAATCCATGTCCGAGCCACTGGGCGACGATCGCGATCTGATCATTCGTTTGCAAGCTGGCGAGTTGGAGGCGCTGGGCGATCTGTATGACCGCCACCGCCACCAGATATTTCGCACTGCACTGGCTATCACACGTGATACTGAAGCGGCTGAGGATATCCTTCAGGAAACCTTTCTAAGAGTGCATAGATATTCGCACCGCATCAACCCTGATCTGCCCATTTCCCCCTGGCTTTACCGCGTCACGGTCAATCTGAGCTACACCTGGTCAAAGCGCAACCGAAACCAGTGGGGATCGCTCGAAGCATTCATCGAACGGTTGATCAGCCCTGCACGCCAGGCCCCTGAGCCTTCCGCTGAACAGGCCGAGATGAGCGCCCGCATCCTGGCAGCTATCGATGCGCTGCCTTTCAACCAGCGCGTGGTGATCGTCCTGCACTACCTCAACGGCCTGAGTCTGAAAGAGATTGCCGATACGCTGGAGTGCCCGGTCGGCACGGTTAAGTCGCGTTTGTTCCACGCACGCGCAACGCTGCGCGAGCAGCTGGGCCCCAGCGCGACTTTCCTGTCCGATATTGCGCACGGCTATATCTAACTACCGTCCTCTGTATAGATGGCCAACACTGCCGGCAGCGAAACATAAGCCGGGATAATAACCGATTCGTCTCCCAGGGCGACGCCTAACCCTGACGAACGTCCTCCGTCCAGATTGAGCGCCGCATCGAGTCTCAGATCTGAAGCGGCCAACCAGTTTGCCAGCTCATGCAGGGAAAAGATCGGAAGATCGACAACCAGAATGATGACATGCTGCTCGCTGTCAACACCGATCACAGTGCGCCGTGCGCGCTCGCCAGTCTCTATAGGGTAGGCAGGCTGGCGGCCGGGGAGCAGCAGCATCGGATAGGATTCGATCGCCTCATCAAAACGCATAGCGCGGGGGCTGAAGCTGCCGCGCCCCAGTGAGTACAGCTGAACCCTGCCATCCAACACGGTAAACAATCCTGCGACCCCGATGGTCCGGTCACCATAGTTGAGGGGAAAGCCTGCCATCTGCCCATCCGACACCAGACGGCCAACCGGGCGGTAGTCTCCTGAAAAGAACCCGCCATTTACCACAACCTCTGCCCCTGTGTCGGTCAGCCAAGAATCAATATTGCGCGGCATCTCGCGATCATACTGAACCCGAAATGTAAGCTGCGCGGGATCGAGCCGCAATGCGTAAATATAGTAGGTAACCGCGGGATCAGAGTCCCGATTAACCGGGACATATCGCTGCTGGACTCCCGGAGCCAGCTGCGTCCATTGCGCAGGGAGCGGCGTCGGGGTCGGCTCAGGTGTTCTGGTGGCCGGCAGAGTCCGTGTGGCCGGAACCGCGGAGGGTGTTGGCTGTGCGGAAACAGCAGGATGAGACGCATACAGTGGTTGAGGAGAAGCCGCGGGGCTCACCGGGCTGGTTGAATCAGGGCTGCATCCTGCCATCAGACTGTACAGACAGATGGCCAGCACCAGGGTTTGTCGCATAACCATACCTGACGATTAATCACCTCTTAGCCAGGTAAACACGCTGGCGATGGGCCCTATCGTCGCCCAGTAACCGATCAGCCGCATATCAGAGCAGTGAAGGTCTGTGAATGGTTTGGTCATCCCTGTTCATCTGTGCTAAGATGGGGCAGCCGAAAATCATCGATTAGTTGCGGGCATCGTGGGTAAGAACCCGTTCATTAAGGGTAGATGGGAAAAGACGTATGTCAAGCCGCAGAGATGATCCTGGTCAGCGTCGTGGCTTTCCGCCCCCTGGCGGAAATGATGATGATTTCTATGACGACGATTCCTTCTATGACGATGAGGAAGAGGAGGCGCCGCCCCGCCGCGGCGCACCCGCAGGACGGGGTGCCCCGCCGCCTTCCGGACGCCGTGCGGGAGGACGCGCTGATGATGATCTGGACGACGAAAGCGACGACTGGGAAGACGCCCCGCCGCGCGGCGGCCTCGCTGGAGGGCTAGGGGGCGCCCGCGGCGGCCAGCCTCCACGGGGTGGGCTTCCCGGTGGATCCGCTCAGCGGCCGGGTGGTGGACTGCCGGGTGGATCCGGCACGCGGCCGGGCGGCGGACTTCCCGGCGGATCGGCTCAGCGGCCGGGCGGCGGACTTCCCGGCGGATCGGCTCAGCGGCCGGGTGGTGGGCTGCCGGGTGGATCCGGCACGCGGCCGGGCGGCGGACTCCCCGGTGGATCGGCTCAGCGGCCGGGCGGGGGTGCTCCCCCTCCGGTAGGGCGCAGGCCGGGAGGTCTGCCCGCCGATGACGAAGAAGAGGATTTGCCCCGCGGTGGAAGCAGCGGACGCCCCCCGTTTGGGGGTGGCGGGCGCGATCAGACAGCCGGACCCGGACGCGGTAGCCCTGCACGTACAGGAGGGTTGCCCGGAGGTCCAGGCCCGGCGCGGGGAGGGCCATCCCCTGCCCCTTCCAGCCAGCGGCGAGGCGACTCTGCCAGAGAAGATGACGAAGAAGAAGGGCAGGGTGGCGGCCTGCTGGGCGGCATTCGAGGTCGGCTGCCTTTTGGGGGTGGCCGCGACCAGGATGCTGCTCAGGGTAGTAAACCTGGCCAGCCGCCCAGAGGAGGGATTCCCGGCGGCTCCCCGCCAGGTCGAGGCCCATCTCCACTGCCGGGCTCGCGCCCCGGCAGCAAGCCAGCCGATGAAGAGGGCGGCGGCGGATTGCTCGGGGGCATTCGCTCCCGCCTGCCCGGAGGGGCAGGGCGTGACGAAGGCGCCGGGCAGGGCAAGGGCGGCTCACCGACGCGTGGCGCGCCTCCCGTGCCAGGGCGCGGCCAACCGGCAGCGCCCGGCCAGCGTGGCACGCCTCAGGAGGAGCAGAAAAGCGGCCCCGGCGGCCTGATGGGAGGCATTCGCTCACGGCTGCCGTTCGGCGGCAAATCGGATTCTGAGGAAGATAACTTGCCGCCGCGCCCT
>DAOTXW010000007.1:0-2301 GCA_034435035.1 Anaerolineae bacterium
CCTGAGTTATGTGCACCAGAACGCGGTGAAGCATGGGCTTGTTCTCGTGGCCAATCAGTACCCGTGGTGCTCTGCGGCTTGGTTTGAGCGCACGGCGACGCCTGCCCGGGTGAAGACGATCTATGGGTTCAGGACGGATGCGGTCAACGTGCTGGATGACTACGAAGTCTGGAGGGGTTGGGGGGAGCCAAAGCGGCGCCGGTGACGCCGCAGTCCAAAATTTTGGAGTGCGGCGTTGAAGCGCCGCTTTGGACCCTGATCCTCGCGTAAGATTTCGCGAATCGAGAAAGGCCCATGGGGCGCGGGGGCATTTTTCGCTTGACATTATTATATAGCAGTGCTATAGGACGACTCATGCCCGCCCACATCCCCGTGCTCCGCAAAAGCCCCTTCGCCCTGGACCCGCGCCCGCTGGAGGAGATGGGCAGCCCCCACGCCGGTTTGCTGGCCAGTTCGCGCGCCCTGCGCGCCCTGAACTTCGAGGGCCTGGTGGGAGCCAACCTCCGGCTCAAGTCCCGCCGGCGCGGCCTGAGCGAGGGCCAGGTGCTCGAGAGCCTGATCCTGCTGCAGACCCTCGGGGGGGATTGCCCCGAGGACATCGGTCTGCTCCATGACGACGAGTGCCTGGAGCGGGGCCTGGGTTACCGGCCCCCGAAGGTGACGGCGGTGCGCTCTTTTCTGGAGCGCTTCCACCAGGAGGATCTGGCTGCCATGCGCCCGCCCCGCCAGGAGCAGAAGAGCTTCATCCAGCCGCCCAGCGACGGGCAGCGGGGGCTCGACGGGGTGCAGGCCGGATTGGTCGCGGGCACCGCCAGGCTCTACGAGAAGGCCGGCATCGCGCAGAAGATCGCCACCGTCGACATGGACGCGACGATCATCGAGAGCCACAAGCGCGCCGCGCTGGGCCACTACGGGGGCGGTCGCGGCTACCAGCCGATGGTCGCCCACTGGGCGGAGGCCGACCTGGTGCTGGCCAGCGAGTTCCGCGACGGCAACGTGCCGGCCCGGCAGGCCCCGCTGCGCTGCGCCCAGGCCGCCTTCGCCGCGCTGCCCGGGAGCGTCAAGGGCCGCTTCTTCCGCGGCGACAGCGCCTGCCACGAGAACGATCTGATCGGCTGGCTGGACGATCCGGCCCGGGCCTCGGAGCCCGGCGGCAGGATCGGCTTCTGCATCAGCGCGGTGATGGAGAGCTCCCTGGCCGAGGCGGTGGCCGCGGTGCCCGAGGACCGATGGAAGACCTACGCCACCGAGGCCGACGGCACATTGCGCCAGTGGGCCGAAGTGGATTTCGTGCCCTCGCAGGGCTACGGGCGGAAGGATTCCCGCCCGCTGCGCTACGTGGGGCTGCGCCTGCTCAAGGCGCAGGGGCTGCTCTTCGCCGACGGGGGCGAGCGCAAGCACTACGCGGTGCTCACCAATCTGGACTGGGACGGCGCCAGGCTGCTGGGCTGGCACCGGGAGAAGGCCGGCACCGTCGAGCACGTCCACGACGAGGTCAAGAACGCCCTGGGCGGAGGGCACATGCCCAGCAACAGGCTGGCGGTCAACGCGGCCTGGTTCACCATCGCCCTGATCGCCTACAACCTGGCCAGCGCCATCAGGGGGCTCTGCTTCGAGCCCGAGGAGCGCCCGGCCCGCTTCAAGCGCTACCGGCTATTGTGCGTCCACCTGGCCGGGCGCATGAATCGCTCCGGGTGCAAGCTGCGGCTGCGCCTGCGCGCAAGCAGCCAGGCCATCGCGCGCCTGTTGGCGATCTGGAAAGTCTTCGACCTGCCCACCCAGGCCACCGCCTTCGCCTAAGCCGGGCCAAGGACGCACCAACACACCCGCGGGCACCGGCGCGGCGCGCGCGGGCCCTGCCCGCGCCACCAGAGCGCGCAACAATCCGGCCTTCAGCCAGCCTCGGCCGACCCCGGGGGACTGGGCCAAGCCCATTTGTCCGGCTCCGCCGATCGCGCCGGGAACCCGACCGGGGGCCAAACGCCGCGCGCACGCCGTGTCCGACCGCTTACGCGAGGATTTGGGGGGAAATAGCGTGGCAAGAGGGAGGGGTCGGTTTTGCCGATCAGCGGGCGACGTCGCGACGTTCGGCGAGATGTCTTGGCCCGTGTTTGACGAAGGGGGCGTTGGCTGGTGGCCCGTCACGGGAGCGCGTAGATCCATCGGCCCCAGGCCTCGCGTGGGGGATCGAATACGATGGCGGCATTTTCGACCTTGCAGGGAATGGCGATGCCGCGGCTGCCGGGGGTGGGGCCCTCGGCGAAGAGTTGGGTCGTGGGCGGGGCCTCGGGCGCGGGGATG
>DAOTXW010000008.1:0-9120 GCA_034435035.1 Anaerolineae bacterium
TCGTAGTTGATCAGGCCCTGATCCGCGGACTGCTGGATGAAGGGCAGCTGGGTCAGCTGGAGGCCGTCGCTGGTGGCGTAGTCGCACTCACCGGAGAGCGTCGAGGCCAGCAGCTGGTTGGTGTCGGTGATGATGCGGAAGATCAGGTTGGGGAAGGGCACTTCGCCGCCCCACCAGTTCTCATTGGCCTTCATGACCACGCGGTCGCCCTCGACCCACTCGACGAACTCGTAGGGGCCGAGCACCGGGTTGGGCAGGCGGGCATAGTCGCTCTCCGCGATCTCGGCCGGGGTCATCTCACCCAGGACGTGCTCGGGCAGCGGGCCGGTGATGCCGTTGGCGGTGCTGAGCGGCGGCAGGAAGTACAGCGGGTCCTTGACGCCGGGCGGGTAGCTGATCTTCAGGGTGTAGTCGTCCACCTTCTCGAAGGTCATCTGATCCAGGATGCCGCGGGTGACGGCGCCTGAATCCGGGTCGATGACGACTTCGCGGGCGAACAGGATGTCATCCACCGTGAAGGGCTCGCCGTCGGACCAGGTGATGTTGTCCTTGAAGCGGTAGGTCACGCTCAGGACCGCATCCGATCCCTCGCCTTCCAGGACGGCATCGCCGCTCTCGAAGGACGGGAAGGCGTTGTCCACCAGCATCTGGGTCTCATAGAAGTAGCCGCGGTCATGGATCCAGCCGCGGCCATCCGAAGCCATCAGCACCTGCACGGTCACCGCCATATTGCTGGTGACGCGGTAGAGGCTGTCAGGCTCCTGGCTCATGCAGATGATGATCGTGTCCTGAGTGGGAACCTCAGGCGCAGCGGTCACCTCTACCACCTGGGTGACGACTTCGCCCTCGACCATCTCGGTCACCACCACGGTCTGCACAGCGCCGCCCGCGCAGGCCGCGAGGGCAAATGACGCTACCAGAATGAGCGCACCGATCAGCGCCCAACGTTTGTTCAGCATGGGTTGCTCCTCCTGCAATTGATACCAGACAGGGTTTCAGGATGCCGGGGCGGACTGGCTCCCAGGCGTCCCCTCGACAGGCCAGCCGTTTCGATCGCGTCACCCCCTTCTTCGCCTGTTCGGGTGGGCAAACAGGCGATCTGCGCCCGGTGCGTCCGACGGAAATCGGGCGGTGGGCAGCAGCGTGTTCGCCCATTGTACACCGGGTTTGGCGTAAGCAAAAATCCGGTTGGCGGACAGGCGATTCCACCCCTCGCGAGTCATACCCCGCCGGGCCGCCGGCGGTTCACCGGACGGGCCCGGCGGGGACCGGGGCGCGGCTGTGACAGGCGGGCTACAGTTTGGGGCCGGCGGCCAGCACTTCGGGCGGGCAGCCGTCGGCGAAGCGCTTGAAGTTGTCCAGGTAGCGCGTGGCCAGCTGACGGTATTTGCTCCAGTATTCGTCCTCGCTGGCCCAGGACCGCGCCGGGTACAGCACCTCCTCCGGCACGCCGGGGCACGCCCGGGGCACCTCGAAGCCGAAGATCGGATCGGTGTAGGTGGGGGCGTCCTGCAGCGCACCGGACAGCGCGGCGTTGAGCAGCGCCCGTGTGTGGTGGATGCTGATGCGCTTGCCGATGCCGAAGGCGCCGCCCACCCAGCCGGTGTTGATCAGCCAGCACTGCGCGCCGTAGCGCAGGATCTTGTCCTTGAGCAGCCCGGCGTAGACCATCGGGTGATGCACCATGAACGGGGCGCCGAAGCACGTGCTGAATGTGATCTCCGGCTCCGCGCCCAGGCCCGCCTCGGTGCCGGCGATCTTGGACGTGTAGCCGCTGATGAAGTGGTACAGCGCCTGTTCGGGCGTCAGCCGGGCGATGGGCGGCAGCACGCCCTGCGCATCGCAGGTGAGCAGCACGATGTTCTTCGGGTGGCCGGCCATCTTCTCCGGCACGGCGTTGTCGATGAACGCCAGCGGGTAGGAGGCGCGGGTGTTCTCGGTCAGGCTGTCGTCATCCAGATCGATCAGCCGGGTGACCGGGTCGTAGACCACGTTTTCCAGCACGGTGCCGAAGCGGTGGGTGGTGGCGTAGATCTGCGGCTCGGCGCCGGGGGAAAGGCGGATCACTTTGGCGTAGCAGCCGTTCTCGAAGTTGAACGCGCCCTCGTCGCTCCAGCCGTGCTCGTCGTCGCCGATCAGCCGGCGCCGGGGGTCGGCGGACAGGGTGGTCTTGCCCGTGCCGGACAGGCCGAAGAACAGCGCGACATCGCCGTCCGCGCCCACGTTGGCCGAGCAGTGCATGGGCATCACACCCTGCAGCGGCAGCAGGTAGTTCATCAGCGTGAAGACCGACTTCTTGATCTCGCCCGCGTAGCTCGATTCGCCGATGAGGCCGAGCTGCGCGGCGAAGTTCAGCACAATGAATGTGCTGGTGCGGGTCGAATCGACCGGCGGGAAGCCCTTGAAGCCGGGGCAGACCAGCACCGTGAAGGCCGGGACGTGGTTGCGGTACGCTTCGTGGCTTTCCAGCGGGATGAACATGTTGCGGGCGAACAGGCTGTGCCAGGCGTATTCGGTGATGATGCGGATAGGCAGCCGGTAGGCCGGGTCGGCGCCGACGGTGCAGTCCTGCACAAAAACGTCGCGCCCCTGCAGGAAGCCCTGCAGGCGGTTGTAGATCTCGTCGAACTTGTCGGCGGCCAGGGGGCGGTTGTATTCGCCCCACCAGATATGCTCGTCGGATTCCGCCTCGCGCACGATGAACTTGTCCTGCGCTGAGCGCGAGGTGAACTTGCCGGTCTTGACCACGATCGGGCCGCCGCGGGTGATGCGCCCCTCGCCGCGGAAGACGATCTCCTCGTAGAGGGCCTCCGGCGGCAGGTTCCAGTACACGGCATTCAGGTTGGTCAGGCCGTGATTCGCCAGCCCGTAATCGCTCTGGTACTCGTTGCGCTGGTCGAAGGCCGGGGTCTTGATGTTCAGCAGGTTGCTCATGGTGTCGGTTGCCTCCCCTGGCTAGGGCAGTTGGGCCGAAGGTGCCCTCGGGTTACAGGGTAAGATGACGGCCCAACTGCCCGCGTGTTTTGCGCGGTCACCTCTCTCCCTGGCGTCATTTCCGCCGCGCAACACTAGGCCCAGTCGCGGATCATCTTGCGGTCGCCGATGAAAATCTCGTTCGGCGAATGGGGGTCCAGCGCCCACTTGATGCGCCTGATGCCGTCCTTGATCTCCTTGACGGTGCCGGTGTAGCTCAGGCGCAGGCGGCCTTCGGCGCCGAACGGCTGGCCGGGCACGGCCACTACCAGCGCTTTCTTGAGCAGGAACTCGGCCAGCTGGATCGAGTTGCGGCTGTAGGCGCTGAAGTCGGGCAGGCAGTAGAACGTGCCCTGCGGTCGGGTGATCTGTACGCCGGGGAAGGAGGCCAGCTCCTCCATCATCACGTTGCGGTTGTTCTCGATGGTCAGACGCAGGGCCTCGACGCCGCTCTGCACGCCGGTCAGCGCGCCCTCGGCGGCCATCTGCGAGACGGCGGACGGGCAGGAGGTGGTCTGGCCCTGGATGTTGCTCATCACTTCGACCAGCGCTCTGGGCGCCACCACCCAGCCGATGCGGAAGCCGGTCATGCCGTACAGCTTGGACACCCCGTTGATGGTGACGATGTGGGAATCTTCCAGATCGCGGCTGGTGTAGGCGTAGGCGGGCGTGATATGCCGGCCGTCAAAGACGAGCTTGTGATAGATGTCGTCCATGATCAGGAAGATGCCGCGGCTCTCGCAGAACTCAACCAGCTTCGCCACCAGATCATCCGGCGCGATGGCCCCGGACGGGTTGTTGGGGCTGTTGACGATGATCGCCTTGGTGTAGGAGCTGACGCACTGCTCGATCTCCTCAAAGGTCGGGAAGAAGCTCCCATCCTCGGCGGCGACGATCACCGGCACGCCGTAGCACAGGCGCACCATATCCGGGTAGCTCACCCAGTAGGGCGCGAGGATGATCACCTCCTCCTGCGGGTTCAGGATCGAGTAGAGCAGGTTGAACAGCGCCTGCTTGGCCCCGGTGGAGACGATGATGTTATCCGGGCTGACATGCCGCCCGTAGTTTTCCTCGGTGTAGCGGATGATGGCCTTCTTGAGCGAGGCGGTGCCGTCCACCGGGACGTATTTGACATCGCCGGTGTTGAGCTTGGTGGTGGCCGCCAGGATGGCGGACAGCGGGGCCGGGCCCTTCGGCTCGCCGCCGCCCAGGTGGATGACCGGCTCGCCGCGCGCCCGCAGCGCGGCTGCTTCCTCGTTGAGCTTGAGGGTCGCCGATTCCCCGATCGACTTGGCGAGATGGCTCAGGTTCATGATGTCAGTTCCTCCAGATAGACACGCCCCGGACGCGCCGACAGTCCCCGGATAGGCAGAGCGGGAGGCATGCCCGCTGGCCCCCCGCTTTCACTTGCCTGAAACCCGGCGCGCTTGTGCCGGATATGGCGATTATACTCCGGAATCGGCCAGGTGGCGTCAGCACGTTCTCAGCCGGGCAGCGTGTTCCAGCAGACGGCCAGCGTGCCCGGCCCGACATGCACGCCGATGGCCGGGCCCAGCTCGGCCATCAGGAACACTTCGGGCGACAGCTCGGCGCACAGGCGGTCGGCCAGAGCGCGGGCCTCCGGCTCATCGACGGCGTGGGCGATGCCGAGCTGCAGGCCGGCCCGGCCCTGCGCCTGCTCCAGGACGATCCCCACCAGCGCCTCCAGGGCGCGGTGATGGGTGCGGTGCTTGCTGTGGCTGGCGACCATCCCGTCTTCGATATGCAGCAGGGGCTTGAGGTCCAGCATCGCGCCCAGCAGGTGCGCCGCTTTGCCGATTCGCCCGCCCCTGGCCAGGTAGTCGAGCGTATCCACGATGAAGAATGCCCGGGTCAGGGCGCGCATCTGCTCCAGCCGGGCCAGGATGGCCTCCAGGCCCGCGCCGGCTTCGGCCAGGCGGGCGGCCTCCAGCACCATCAGACCCTGCCCCAGCGAGGCGGTGCGCGTGTCGAAGATGGTGATGTTCGCGGCGGGGAACATCTGCGCGGCGGGGATGGCCGAGCGCACCGTGCCGCTGAATTCGGCGCTGGGGTGGATGCACAGGATGGGCGCGTCGGGGTCCTCGGCCAGCAGCCGGCTGAACAGCACCTCGAAGTCGCCGGGGGAGGGGGCGCTGGTGTGCGGCAGTTCGGCCACCGATGCCTGCCGGGCGTAGAACTCGGCGGGCGACAGATCGACGTATTCGCGGAGGGATTCTTCGCCGAAGATGACGTACTGCGGCACGCACGGGATGCGGTAGCGGTCGAGGATATCCTGGGGCAGCCCGGCGACCGTATCGGTGACGATGCGGATCATGGAGCGACTCTCCTGAAGGGAGCGAAGGGCAAAGGGCGGTCAGCAGCGGGTGTCGGCCACCAGCCCCCATCTTACCGCGGGGAGCGGGTGGACGTAACCTGACGGATGCGATGATTGCGGCGTGATGATCGGCCTGATCGGGGGCCATTGTCAATCCGGGCCGCGCAGATATACTCTGGATGAGCGGGCGTCCCGCTTCATCAGGCGGGATTCTGACAGGGGGATTGGCATGGAGATCGAGATCTTCACGCTGTGCGACGCGGCCGCAGACTACCAGGCCCGACTGAGCATTCTGGGTGTGTTTGATACGATCTTTGCGTCTCAACTCCCTGCCAAGCACCCATTCTGCGCAGTTGCCCTGCGCATGCGTTTCGCGGCGACCGAGCACGGCCAGCATCGGCTGGCGCTGCATATTGTGGATCACGAGGGCAGCACGGTGATCGCTGAGCTGGAGGCCCCTTTCACGGTCGAGATGCCCGACGGCTCGAAGATCGCGGCTGTGAATCTGGTGTTCAACCTGTCAATGCTGAAATTCACAAGATACGGAGAGCACGCCGTCAACCTGTTGATTGATGGTGGGCAGCAAGCGTCATTGCCCTTCTGGGTCAAACAGCCGCCCGCAAGAGGTGAGGAGTAGGGATCATGCAGGCACGTACTTTCGTTGGTGTAACTACCGATGGCCTGGTAGTCAATCCGCGCGAGGGCAGGCACAGCTATTACATCAACTATCAGGATGTCATCAGCAGCATCAGCGCGTCTTCGTACCGGCTGCAGGGCCAATCGATCGAGTACTCCCCCGACCTCCTCAGCCCAAACACCCCGGTGGAGCCTCCACAGGAGCGCATTGTCGTTGACCCCGACGTTCTCAACGGGCAGCCCCATGTGCGCGGGACTCGCATCCCCGTCGCCGTCGTTATCGACGCTCTGGCCGAAGGGCTGACAGTCGAGGAGCTGTTGGGGCACTATCCGCGGCTGACCGTGGAGGATGTACAGGCGGCGCAGGAGTATGATGCCGTGATGCGCTTGGGGGGAGATTGAGCGCAGCGTGAGGGTGAAACTGGATGAGGGCCTCTCCTATCGACTCAGGCCGATCCTGGAGGATCTGGGGCACGACGTCGATACGGTCATCGAGGAAGGGCTGACTTCGGAGCCCGATGCCCGCATCGCCCAGATCGCCGGTCACAATGAACGGATGCTCTTCACCCTGGATAAGGGTCTGGGCGACATTCGCAGTTATGCACCGGGCGAACATCCGGGCATCGTGGTCTTCCGGCTGAGCACCGTCGGGCCAGGAGCGATGAATCGCTTTGTCACCGAGTTTGTGCGCGACCATGACCTTGCTCCACTGGCTGGCTGTCTTGTGATTGTGCAGCCCGGCCATGTGCGCGTTCTGCGGAAGCCAGACGAGAGGGAGCCGGATGCACCGGAAGAACCCTGATACCGGGCAGGCACTCACCCGCCCGGTTCTGCTCACCTCGCTTTAGACTGCCCGCCGGCGGCGGAGCGCGCCGGCCCCCAGCAGGGCCAGCGGCAGCGCGATCAGCCCGCCGGGGCACAGCCGCCGCGCCCCGGTCTGCGGCTCCGGCTCCGCCGCGGGGGCGGCTTCTTCTTCCGCCGGGGCGGCTTCCACCGCCTCGCCCGCCGGCTCCGCCGTGCCCGCTTCCCCGGTCAGGCCGACGCTGTCCACCCAGTAGATGCCCTCCAGCCCCTCCTCCGGCGCCTCGAAGTTGAAGGCGTAGCCGGTGATGCGCGTCAGGTCGATCTGCGGCGGGCCGTTCGGGTCGGCCCACTCGGCCAGCGTGAAGTCGCTCCAGGGGATGCTGAACTGCGTCCAGCCCGCGGCGCTGGCTGCCGTGGTCGGGAAGCGCACCACGTAGGGCAGGGCGCTGCCGGCCTCCACGGCGGAATTGACGATCACCATCACGGGCTGGCCTTCGGCCTCGGCCAGCAGCCACAGCGACAGCCCGGTGCTGCCGCGCCAGTCCTGCGGCTCCGGGAAGACGGTGCCGCAGTCCCCCCAGCCCGCCGCTGCGATCTGGTAGTGGATGCGCAGCGAGGCCGTCCCTTCATAGGCGAACTCCGGGTCGGCCCCGCACTCGATCACCGACTCCGGGCGGTCGGTGTAGACCTCCCACGGGGCACTGAGCGTCTCAAAGCCATCGATCAGCCCGCTGACCGGGGCCGGCTGGCCGGAGGCAGGCGGGCCGCCCGGTTCGGCGGCGGGCTCAGGCGGCGCCGCGCCGGGCTGGAGGCCGGCCGCCTGGATGGCCTGATCGACGAACTCGACGAAGATCGGGCCGATGGCCTGGTTGGCGGCCTCGTTGGGGTGCGCGTCGGTGTTATCGACGCGGTACTCGCGGCGCAGGAAGTTGTCCTCGCCCGCCAGCAGCGTGAAGAAGTCGAAGACGGCCAGGTTGGAGCGCCCGCCCAGGTACTCCGGGGACTGGAGCCACTGGCTGAAGGCGCGCGCCCGCGCCGCCTCGTCCGGGCTGCTGCTGCCGGGCACCTGCGGCGGCGACGTGACGGCGATGAACAGCTTATCCGGGTAGCGATCCACCGTGTCGCGGATCGCCAGATAGTAAGACTGGTAGGCTTCCAGCTGCGCGTCATCGGCGATGTTGCTGGTGGGGAAGCACGACTTCCAGATGATCACGTCGTACTGCATCAGATGGCTGAAGGTGTTGTCCGGCGGGTCGTGCAGCGGCTGGGCGAAGATGGCCGCCAGCCCGTCGGGGTCGGTGTTATCGCCGGGCACGTCGTAGTTGATCCCGGTGTACTCCCCGGCGGCGTCGCGCAGGCCGTCGCCGTTGTAGCCGTGATCGTAGAACTCGTAGCCCAGGGCGGTCAGCCCTTCGCGGACGCCGCCCCCCTCGATCAGCCCGGCGCCGACCGAGTGATGCAGCCAGATGATGCGGATCGGGCGATCCTGGGCGCGGGCCGGATGGGCGGCCAGCAGAAGGAACACAGCGAGGATCAGGGAGAGACGGCACGCGGCCCGTTTCATCGGCGACCTCCGTTGGGTGCGGGGCAAGGGGCGCCAGGTCGATGAGGGGGGGCGGCGGCGGCAGGCGCGGGGATGAGGCGGCAGCGCGGGTAGCTGACTTCACTGTAGCACAGATCGGCCGATCGGGGAAGCACCCCCGGCTGGCGCGCCCGCCCGGATGGCCTATACTGGTTGCTCATTGCTCATCGCGCATCGCGCACTGCTTCGCATGTTAATTCAAGGAGAGTCGCCGTGAACTTCAATCAGCAGGCACTCATGAAGGCCGCCGGCGTCGGGGTGGGCGTCGGCGTGGTGGTGGGGCTGGTCAGCAGCGTGCCGATCATCTCGCTGGGCTGCTGCTGCCTGGGCTGGCTGCTGTACGTGGCTGCCGGGGCCGCCTACGGCTACTTCGACCAGCAGAGCGGCGGCCAGACGGATATGGGCACCTACGCGCTGGGCGGGGCGATCGCCGGCGGGCTGGCCGGGCTGGCCTGGGGCCTGACCAAGGGGCTGGTCGGGCTGGTGTTGACCCTGCTCGGCGTGGGGGTGGCGGCCACCGCCCAGGCGTTCAGCCAGCTGGAGCAGGCGGGCATCGACATCCCGCCGGGGCTGGCCACTCAGATGGCCGCAACCGGCGGCACCGGCGTGGTGGCGATCTTCACTTCGATGTGCTGGGGTCTGATCGTCTACGCGGTGCTGGGCGCTGTCGGCGGGGCCCTCTTCGCTGCGATGAAGGGCAGCTCCTCCAGCGCGACGCCGGCGGTGTAGTCCGCGCCGGGCCGGGCCGGGGGCGCTAGGCGCCGGCGGGCGGCTTGCCGTTGCCGGGGAG
>DAOTXW010000009.1:0-173800 GCA_034435035.1 Anaerolineae bacterium
ATCGCGGAGCGATCGCGCCCGGGCGAAGGGCCGATCTGGTGATCTTCTCCGATCTCCATAATCCAGTAGCGGAGGAAGTGTATCGTGGGGGATATTGTGTGGCTCGCGGCGGCGAAATGCTTCCCGTAAATGAACCTGGTCGCGATATCAGGCTTCGCAGCTCCATGAACATTCGCTGGGATCGCATCGACTTTTCAATCCCCGCTCAAAGTGCCCGGGTTCGGGTTATTGGCAGCATCGCCAATCAGCTGATCACCGATCATCGGGTGGAATCCGTACGGGAGCAGAATGGAGAGGCGGTGAGCGATCCTGGACGCGATATCCTTAAAATGGCGGTGATTGAGCGACATCGCGCTACCGGCAACATAGGGTTGGGGTTTATCCAGGGAATCGGTCTCCGTTATGGCGCAATCGCTGGTACGGTGGCGCATGATCATCATAACCTGGTGGTAATCGGCGCCGATGATGTCAGCATGATGGCTGCGGCTCGGGCAGTAGCCCAGATGGGGGGTGGCCTTACTGCAGTGGCGGGTGAGCAGGTGCTTGCCCAGTTGCCGCTGCCCGTAGCTGGCTTGATGTCTGATCGGTCGGTGCGCGAGGTGCGTCAGGCGATGGACAGCCTGCTGGCGGCGGCTCACCAGCTCGGGTCGCCGCTGCATGATCCGTTTATGGCCATGAGTTTCATGGCGCTTGAGGTTATCCCTCACCTCAAACTGACCGATGTTGGATTGGTGGATGTGGACCGGTTTGAGGTGGTCGATCTGTTTGTGTGATACTGTTCGCCTGGTTAGCGACGAGCGCTTGACACCCTGCTGGAGCTGTCCCCTTTCCTCCCAAGGAGATAACAAAGCATGATCGATCCGCTGGTGGTCGACAGACTCAAAAGCCATATCAGCGCCTGGAGCGACGATATTATTCATTTTTTGAAGGATCTATGCGCCATTCCCAGCTATGACAGCCAGATTCGTGAAGTTGGTGAGCGCGCCGCAGCAGAAATGAAGCAACTTGGCTTTGATGAGGTCTGGTTTGACAGGATGGGAAACATCATCGGGCGAATCGGCAGTGGGCCGGTGAAGCTGCTCTATGATAGCCACATCGACACAGTTGGCATCGGGGACCCCGATGAATGGGCCTGGGATCCCTTCACCGGCAAGGTGGAGAACGGGATCTTCTATGCGCGTGGCGCATGCGACGAGAAGAACAGCACCCCCGGGATGGTCTACGGGCTGGCGGCTGCTCGTGATCTGGGTCTGTTGGAGGGGATTACCGGCTACTACTTTGGCAACATGGAAGAGTGGTGTGACGGAATTGCCCCTAATTCGCTGGTGGTGACCGAAGGGATCCGCCCTGATTATGTGGTGATTGGCGAACCTACTCGGATGCAGGTCTATCGAGGGCATAAAGGCCGCGTTGAGATGCAAGTAGTCGCCAAGGGGAAGAGCGCGCATGCGGCCAGCAATTACCTGGGCGACAATGCGATCTACAAGATCATGCCCGTTATCCAGGCCATCAGCGAGATGGAGCCTATGCTGGGCGATGATCCGTTTCTGGGGCATGGCCGGATCACGATAACGGATATGAAGGTAGAAACCCCCAGCATCAATGCGGTGCCGAACGAGGCGCGCATCTTCATTGATCGGCGCATCACTTTCGGGGAAGACCCCCAGGCGGTCTTTGAGCAAGTCAAGAAGGTGATTGGCGATCGCCAGGATATTGAAGCCAGTATCCTCTTCTATGAGGAACCCAGCTACACGGGCTTTGTGTTCAAGGTAGACAAGATATTTCCTGCCTGGGTGCTCCCGGAAGATGATGTGTTTGTCCAGATGGGCGTTCAGGCAGCTGAAATCCTCTGGGGAGTTCGGCCTGCTACAGGTAAATGGGATTTCTCGACCAATGGCACCTACTGGATGGGCAAGGCAGGGATCCCCAGCATTGGGTTTGGCCCCGGCGACGAGGTCCATGCTCATACGGTGATTGACCAGGTTCCGCTGAAAGATGTTGTCCGCTCGACAGAGTGGTATGCTTTGTTGCCGGGCCTGGTCTCCCGGATCAGGCAGTGATTCTTTCCCAAGACAAGGAGCAGTCGCTGAGATGCAAACCGACCTGCGCGGACGTGACCTCATCACAACACAGGAATGGACCCGGGACGAAATTGAGACACTCCTGGATGTGGCCTGGGACCTCAAACGCAAGCGTGCGATAGGCGAACCCCATCCGATCCTGCGCGATAAAGTGCTGGCGATGCTGTTCTTCTTCACCAGTACCCGGACGCGCGCCAGCTTCGAGGCAGGGATGGCCCAGCTGGGTGGACACGCGATGTTCATCGACAGCGAAACCACACAGATATCGCATGGTGATACAGCTCGCGAAATCGGGGAGATCCTCGGGCGGTACTCGGATGGAATCGCCATCCGCCAGTGCGACTGGGATTTCGGCAACCGCTACATCCGCGAGGTTGCCGAAGCAAGCCGGGTTCCAGTACTGAATATGCAATGTGATATTTACCACCCCTTCCAGATCCTGGCCGATCTGATGACCATCATGGAGAACTTTGGCCGTGATCTGCGCGGCAAGACGATCAATGTCAGCTGGGCGTATGCTGCCAGCTACCAGAAGCCAATCTCTGTGCCGCAGGATCTCATCCTCATGATGACACGCTTTGGGATGAACGTCAGGCTGAGCCACCCACCAGAATACAGATTGATGCCGGAGATCATGGAGCAGGCTGCGGCCAATGCGCGCCAGAGCGGCGGCTCTTTGGAAGTGCTGCATGACTTCAATGCCGGGTTTGTAGGCGCAGATATCGTGTACCCCAAGAGTTGGGGAGCTCTGCTGACGACCACGGACAAGGAAGAGTCAGCGCGTATTGGTAAGCAGTATATCGATTGGATCTGCGACGAACAGCGCATGGCGCTGGCTAACCGCGATGCTATCTACATGCACTGCCTGCCCGCCGATCGGAATATTGAAGTCACCGATGCCGTGATCGAGGGTCCGCAGAGCCGGGTATACGACGAGGCCGAGAATCGTCTGCATGTACAAAAGGCTGCTATGGCTCTGACCATGCGCTAGCACCAGGAAAGGAGTTGAGGATCCCATGAACCTACAGCAGCGTAAGCTGGCTGCGGTTGCGGTTGGAGGCAATTCCTTAATCCGTGATAGTGCTTATCCTGACGTCCCACACCAGTGGGATGCGGTTCGGGAAACCTGTACGCACATTGCCGAAATGGTCGAGCAGGGCTGGAACCTGGTCATTACCCATGGCAATGGGCCGCAGGTGGGCTTCATTCTGCGGCGCGCTGAACTGGCTTCCAGCGAGGTCCACCCTGTCCCTCTGGATTTGATAGGCGCGGACACACAGGGCTCAATCGGGTACATGCTTCAACAAGCGTTAGAGAATGAATTCCGCCGACGCAGGCTGGACCGCAATGTTGTATCGGTTGTCACTCAGGTGCTGGTAGATCGTGATGATCCGGCTTTTGGCGATCCCACCAAGCCGATCGGCGGCTACCTGGATGCCAAACAGGCAGATCAGTTTCGAGCTGAAGGATGGAAGGTTATCGATGATGCCGGGCGCGGGCTGCGACGAGTCATTGCTTCCCCGCGCCCCCGGCAAATTGTGGAGCTTGATGCCATCAATGCCCTGCTCGGGCAGGGATTTGTGGTGATCGGGGTTGGGGGGGGTGGCATCCCGGTCGTGGAGAACGATCGCGGGGAACTCAGGTCGGCTCCGCCATCGGTGATTGACAAAGACCATGCCACTGCGCTGTTGGCCATTGGTGTCAAAGCAGACATGTTCCTGATCTCGACAGGCGTTGAGCGGGTGGCTCTCAACTTTAACAAGCCCAGCCAGAAGTGGCTGGATCACCTGACTCTTGACGAAGCGCGCAAATACTTGGATGAAGGTCACTTTGCCCGGGGGAGCATGCAGCCTAAAATAGAGGCTGTCGTAACGTTCCTTGAACAGGGGGGCCGGCAGGCGCTGATCACAAACCCTGAGAATATTGCGCGGGCCCTGGCTGGTCAGACGGGAACGTGGATTACGCCCTGAATTCGCACTGGCAAGGAGGTGGTGCTCGGCCCGGTAGTATGCAATGGCTCCGATGGCGATCGGTTCTTTCAAGGAGTAAGGAGAGACCAATGAAGCACAATCGACATCTCTGGCTGATTCTATCCGCGCTGAGTGTAGCCCTGATTCTGGCCGCCTGCGCCCCTGCCGCCACGGAAGGCGAGGCTCCCGCTGAGGAGGAGCCTGCCGAGGCTGAAGAGTTTGTGTTTGGCATGATCCTCGTGGGGCCCAAGAATGATCGCGGCTGGAGCCAGGCACATTTTGAGGGCGGCCAGTACGTTGAGGAGAACCTTCCTGGCGCCCGGATGATCGTCTTTGAAAAGCTCAACCCTGCAGACCAGCCAGAAGCTACAGTTGAAGGTGTCGTCGATGACATGGTCGCACAGGGCGCGAAGCTGATCTTCCTCACGTCAGATGAGTTTGAGGAAGATACTATAGGGGCTGCTGAAAAGTACCCTGATGTGAAGTTTATAATGGTGTCCGGTGACGATGCCTGGGCTGAGGGCCAGGATGCAGGCAAAGCTCCCCCCAACGTGGGCAATGTGATGGGTCGCATGGAGGACATGAAGGCTATTGCCGGCTGCGCTGCTGCGCTGGCGACGGAGAAAGGCAGCCTGGCTTATCTAGGTCCCCTGATTAACTTCGAGACGCGGCGTCTTGCTTCCTCCGTGTATCTGGGCGCACGCTACTGCTATGAAGCCTACCGCGGCCTGAATCCAGCCGACCTGGAATTCACAGTTACCTGGATCGGCTTCTGGTTCAATATCCCCGGCGTGACCCTGGATCCCACTGAAGTCACCAACCAGTTCTTCGACAGCGGCGCTGATGTTGTCATCAGCGGCATCGACACCACAGAAGGCATTGTGGTAGCCGGACAGCGGGCAGCGGCGGACGAGAAAGTCTTTGCCATCCCCTATGACTTTGAAGGGGCCTGTGAGGAAGCGCCCTTCATCTGTCTGGGAGTGCCATATTTTAACTGGGGCCCCGCTTACCTGGAATATGCCACCCAGGTCAAGGAAGGGACGTGGGAGCAGGGGTTCGCCTGGAACGGGCCAGCCTGGGATGCGCTCACCGACAATACCAAGACAGCGGTAGGCTGGGTCACCGGCCCGGGCCTCGCTGACGAGCAGAAGGCCAATCTGGATGACTTCATTGCCAAGCTGGCAAGTGGTGAAGTCAATGTCTGGACCGGGCCCATCAATCTGCAGGATGGCAGCGAGTACATTGCTGCTGGTGAAACAGCGACTGATGTGCAGATCTGGTATCTGCCGCAGCTGCTCGAAGGTATGACTGGCCCGAGTGAGTAGAAGGGCAGAGCGTAGTATCTGGCAGGGGTAGCGGAGAGCGGCTGTCGTGGCCGCTCTCTGTTATCCGGCCCGATTGTCCGCCAGCATCTGTTGCCCCCGATACTTAAAGAAGGTGCTATGCGCGTCGAGCTGCAAGACATCCACAAGTATTTCGGCCCTGTCCATGCCAATGAAGGCATATCGCTGACCTTTGAGCCCGGTCGTATCTATGCCCTGCTGGGGGAGAATGGTGCGGGCAAGAGCACCCTCATGAAGATACTGTCCGGCTACCAGGCGCCGACCAGCGGCCAGATCCGCATTGATGGACGTCCAGTGGCTTTCTCAACGCCGGTTGACGCGTTGACTCAGGGCGTTGGGATGCTTTATCAGGACCCGGCGGACTTTCCGCCCCTGAAGGTCATCGAGAATTATCTCCTCGCCTACGACAACGTGCTGGTGCTGAAGTTCAACGCTGCCCGACGCACGCTGGAGGAGTATGCCGCGCGCTTCGGGTTTCATATCGATGCATCAGTGCATGTTGATACCCTTACGCTGGGCGAGCGCCAGCAGATGGAACTGCTGCGGCTGCTAGCTCTGGGGGCAAGTCTGCTGATTCTCGACGAACCTACAACCGGTATTAGCGCCGAGCAAAAGGATATCCTGTTCGCTACCATGCGCCGCCTGGCCCATGAGGAGCAGAAGACTATCATCCTGGTTTCTCACAAGCTTGAAGAAGTCCAGGAGTTGTGCGATGAGGTCGCGGTTCTGCGGCAGGGCAAGCTAGTGGGCATGCGTTCCATTCCCTGTCCGACTGCAGAGCTTGTCCGCTTGATGTTCGGCGAGGAAGCCGAACGGGTAGCGCCTTACACGTTTGAAACCGGCGCCCCGGCTCTGCGCCTGCAGGATGCAGAATTCGGCGACTTTCGACTCACTGTGCGGAACATAACGTTCGATTTGCATGAGGGTGAGGTGCTGGGGCTGGCCGGTCTGGAGGGCAGCGGCCAGAGCTTGCTTCTTCAGGCCTGCGCCGGCCTGATACCTGTCCGCAAGGGCCGTCTGCTGCTGGATGGCGCTGTGATGGCGGGCCGGCGCTCACCCGTGTTCTGGCTGCCGTGGCTGGCTGCTGTCTTTCTGGCGATGCGCATCGCCCTACTGGTTGCTGCCAGGGTGCGCGGCGAGATAGGTATGCTTGAGCTGGCAAGTGAAGTCTTTGCCGCCACTCTCATCGCGGCTGGGGTCTGGCTGGCTGGAGTCGTGCTGGTTACGTTAACAAGCCAACTTCCCTACCATCAGTTTCAGCAGCAGGGAGGCGCTTATGTGCCTGCGGGGCGGCTTGAAGAAGGGCTGGTACCCGGGCTTACGCTCACGGAGCACATGGCTCTGGTTGAGCCCGGCAACTCGTTCTTTGTGGACTGGGCTCGCGCCAGAGAGACGGTAGCCAGTCGCATCCGCCAGTTCAATGTGGTGGGCCGACCCGATTCGCAGGTGGATGAGCTTTCCGGGGGTAATCAGCAGCGTGCTATGCTCGCCCTGCTCAAAAGCCCCCTGCGCCTGCTGCTGCTTGAGCACCCTACTCGCGGGCTGGATGTCACCTCTGCAAACTGGATATGGAGCCTGTTTCAAGAGCGCCGCCGTGAAGGGACGGCGATCATGTTCGTATCAGCAGACCTCGATGAACTGCTGGAACACAGCGACCGGATCGCCGTTTTCTCCGGGGGCGCCCTGCTGCGAATCGTCAGCGCCTGCAGCACATCGGTGAGTGAGTTGGGGCACCTGATCGGAGGCGAGCAGACATGAGGCGCGAGCAACTTGTGAGGTCGGTATGGCCCGCACTGCCTGTGTTGCTGGCCGCCGTGCTGGTCACTTTGCTGCTGGTGCTGGTCAGCGATGATTCACCACTGGTTACCTTTGAGGCGCTATGGAGCGGGTCTTTCGGATCGGCTGAACGTACGTTCAGTACGCTGGCGTTCTGGGTGCCGCTGCTGCTCTGTGCAACAGGTCTGCTGGTGACCTTTACCGCCGGCCTGTGGAATATCGGTGTTGAGGGGCAGATGGTGATAGGAGCGATAGCGGCCAGCGCCGTTGCGCTCAAGATTGCCGCTGCCAACCCGGCCATCCCTGGCTGGCTGATCATCCTGATCGAGATTGTTGCGGCAATGACCGCAGGAGCGCTATGGGCAGCTCTGGCCGCTGTGCTCAAGATCCGCGGCGGGGTGCACGAGATTTTTGGAGGGGTTGCCCTCAATAGCCTGGCGATCATCGCCACAAACTATCTCATCTCAGGGCCCTGGCAGCCACCAGAAGGTGGGACCTTCCGCGGCACGCAGCCCTTTCCTGATCAGGCTCTACTGCCATTACTGGGTGAAACCCGCTTCAGCCCGCTGTCGCTAGCATTGGCTCTGGCGGCGATGGGGGCGGTGGTAGTCACACTCCGTGGGACCCAATGGGGCCTCAGGCTGAAGGCGCTCGGGCACAGCCTGCGCTCGGCATTCATTCTTGGCGTATCAAGCGAGCGTGAAGCCCTGGTGGCCATGATGTTCTGCGGCGCTCTGGCCGGGCTGGCTGGCGCAGTGCGTGTGCTGAGCTGGTTTGATAGCCTGCGCCAGAGTATATCGGGGGGGATTGGCTTCCTGGCCATCCTGATTGTGCTGTTAGCCGGTATGCGCCCCATCTGGACTCTGGTGATAGCCCTGTTCTTCTCGGCGCTCCTGAATGGTGGGACCATTGTCCAGCTCCGGACGCAGCTGCATTCCTCTTTGAGCGGAATTATCCAGGGAGCGCTGGTGCTGTTCGTGCTCCTTTTTGGGGACTACAGCCGTTTATTCCGGTCCAGGCCAGCCCCCGGTGAGAGAGAGGCGGATCAATGAACGAGTCACAGATCGTCATCGTGATCGCGTCGATCATCGCTCAAAGTGCACCGCTTATGCTGGCGGTTACAGGGGAGACCATCACGGAACGGGTGGGCGTGATTAACCTTTCCCTGGATGGCACGATGATGGTCTCAGCGATGGCCGGCTTCGTGGTTGCCCTCAACGTTAGCAGCCTGCCGGGTATGACGGGGAACATGGTGCCGGTTCTGATCGGATTCCTCACAGCCGCCCTGATCGGGGTACTGGTTGCACTGCTGATTGCCTGGGGCAGCATACGTCTGAAGCAGGATCAGGTCGCCATCGGTTTTGTACTGACCCTGCTTCTGGCGGACGTGGCCAACTTTGTCGGTCAGAAATACACCCATATCCCCGGCCCTTCCGTACAGTTCATGCCTATCCCGATCTTGAAGGATATCCCTCTGCTGGGGCCTATTCTGTTTGGTCATGATCTTCTCATCTATGCCACCTTCGTGATCATAGCCACCGCCTGGTGGTGGATGTACCGCACGCAGCCCGGCCTCCAATTGCGTGGAGTGGGCGAGCGGCCGCAGTCGGCGTTTGCGCGGGGCGTGGCCGTCACCTTCACCCGCTACCTGTACACGGCCATTGGCGGGGCTCTGATCGGGATTGCGGGCGCAGCTTATTCGCTGGATATCAAGCTGGGGTGGAGCGATAATCATATTCTGGGCATTGGCTGGATTGCACTGGCCATCGTCATTTTTGGCGGCTGGAATCCGGTGCGCGGTGCGTTGGGAGCGTTGTTGTTCGGGTTGACCAAGTATATTGCCACAGTTCTTCAACAGTCCTTCCCTGAAGTACCGGTCGTTCTGTTCAATACGCTCCAGTGGCTACTGATGCTGGGCGTTCTGCTGATCGTAGGCAGTGATACCAGTAAGCGGCTGATCGAATTCGCACCGCGGCCGCTTCAACGCCCTCTGGCGCGTGCCCTTCGGGTTTCCAAGCCGCAGGCCCTGGGCCAGGCTTTTATTGAGGACTAGCTGACTGTGAGTGCCATCACCGGGCTACAATGTGCCATCTGCGGCCAGCGCTATGCGGTTGATGCGTTTGAGTATGTCTGCCCCCGACACGGGGATGATGGCAACCTCGATGTACTGTATGACTATGCCGGGATCGCTCGCATATGGAATGCCACCTCGAAGCCTTCTGGCCGACAGGGCATGTGGCGCTATCTGCCGTTACTGCCCCTTGAACCCGGGGCACGTGTCCCTCCGCTTCTCGTAGGCGATACACCCCTCTATCCTGCACCGGCACTTGCGCAGGCGGCCAACGTTCGAGAGGTTTGGATCAAGGATGATGGGCGCAACCCCACCGGATCGCTGAAGGATCGAGCCAGCGCCCTGGTTGTGGCGAGGGCGCTGGCGGAAGGGCGTGGGATTGTGACAACCGCCAGCACCGGCAATGCGGGAGCAGCGCTGGCCGGTATGGCAGCCAGTGTAGCCCTGCCGACGGTAATCTTTGCGCCTGCATCGGCGCCAGAAGCCAAGGTCGCGCAGCTGCTGGTCTATGGTGCACAGGTATTGTTGGTAGATGGCACCTATGATGATGCTTTCGATCTCTGCCTGCAGGCCAGCCGGGAGTTCGGCTGGTACTGCCGCAACACGGGATACAACCCTTATACTGCGGAGGGAAAGAAGACGGTTGTCTATGAAATCTGCGAACAACTCAGCGGTCGCCCTGGCAGGTTCCGCGCGCCGGATGCGATCCTGGTGAGCGTGGGCGATGGCAATATCATAAGTGGAGTCTACAAAGGGGTTCGTGACCTGCTGGCGCTGGGTTGGATTGACCGGCTGCCGCGATTGATCGGGGTGCAGGCCGATGGGTCTGCAGCGCTTTATCATGCCTGGCGCGAGGAATTGGATCCGATGCAGATAACACGGATCCAGCCGAATACGGTGGCTGACAGCATCGCCGCTGGCTTGCCACGCGACCGCGTGAAGGCGATCAAGGCCGTACAAGAAAGCCATGGGATGTTTGTGGCCGTCAGCGATGCTGAGATCTTGGCAGCGATACCGCGGCTCGCTCGCGCTACAGGCGTCTTTGCAGAACCAGCGGCGGCGGCGGCCTTCGCCGGATTCTTGCAGATGACCGGGGCAGGAGCCTTTGATCCCGACGCGGTGGTTGTAATACTCAGCACCGGCAGCGGCCTCAAAGACATCGCGGCAGCCCGCCAGTCGGTGCCGCAAGCGCGCATCATAACGCCCGATCTGCGCGCTGTCGAACAGGTAATCGGTGAGGCTTTTTGAGCATAAGGGGTAAAATACAGTGCATATGTTGAATCTCTGAACCCATAATTTCCTACGAAAATGACTGCTCCCCCTACTCTTTCCATTGTAGCACCCATCTATAACGAAGTAGACAATATTCCTGTCCTGTATGAACGTGTTCAGGCTGTAATGACCGCAACCGGCGAGACGTGGGAGCTGGTAGTGGTTAACGATGGCAGCTCGGATGGCTCTGCAGCCGCCCTGGATGCGCTTTACGAGCAAGACCCTGAACATGTGCGTGTGATTCACTTCGCCCGCAACTTCGGTCACCAGATCGCAGTGACCGCAGGGATGGACTATGCGCGCGGACAGGCTGTTATCCTCATCGATGCCGACCTGCAGGACCCACCCGAAATCATCCCCGATCTGATAGCCAGATGGCGAGAGGGTTATGAAGTTGTGTATGCGGTTCGCGCCCACCGGGAGGGAGAAAGCTGGTTCAAACTGGCTACTGCCTCTTTGTTCTACCGCGTGCTGTACAAGATCACTGACGTGAGCATCCCGCTCGACACAGGCGATTTTCGTTTAATGGATCGCAGTGTGGTAGACGCAGTGGAATCGATGCGCGAACGCCATCGGTTCATACGGGGCATGGTAAGCTGGGTGGGCTTCCGCCAGATCGGCGTGGAATATCGGCGGAGTAAACGCTATTCAGGTGCCACCAAGTATCCGCTACGCAAGATGCTTCGTTTTGCCTGGGATGGGATCACGGGGTTCTCTTACTTCCCGCTTCAGCTGGCCACTTACCTGGGGTTTGGCATTGCGGCCTTCAGCGCCCTGGGAATTTTGGTGGTAATCTACCTGCGTGCATTCACCGACGCCGAGCCTCTTGAGGGTCAGGCCACCACGCTGGTCATGGTGCTGTTCCTGGGCAGCGTACAGCTGATTTCGCTGGGCATAATCGGTGAATATCTGGGCCGGATTTATAATGAGGTCAAGGGGCGCCCCCTGTACGTCGTTCGGTATACACGGGGGCCGGCGGGCTTCAGCCGGCAGCCCGGTGGGCGGGGGTATCAGCCTTTACAAGAGGTGGAGCATGGCGACCGATGATCCTACTGAGACACTGCTTTCGGCCCACAAGGAAGCACTGAACCAGTATCGATACTGGGATGAACGGGTCAAGCAACTCCTGCAGGGAAGGCGTTTACGGGACCTGACGAATGAGGATATGGAAGCGTATCGTGAGGCTGCGAGCAACCGTGATGCTGCCTATGACGAGATGCGCCATCTGGAACGAATGCTCCTGGACAATATTCCCGGAGCCTCTACCGGCTCATTCAAGGCCCTCAAGCGAGACGATCCCTGGCTGGATGAGGAAGTATAAGCCGGTGACGCAGCACCGAAGCCCTATACCGAGGAGCACCGATCCCATCTATGACTGGCAAGCGTATCATCACTGGCCCCACCTTCGAGGAAATGCTGCATCCCGAAAAGATCGATCCTGATGTGCGGCGTCGGGCTGTTCGCATGATGAGTGAAGATCCCCTTCACCCGATCAACCTGTATAACATCACCTGGAAAAGCGCAGCGAATGAGATCTACTACGAGGTGCTACCTGCGCAGCTCACCGGTGTTGAAGCGCCCATCGTTGTGCTGTACGCGGTAGATTTTCCAACCGGCAGCCACAAGGTTGGGGCAGCCTATTCTGTGCTGGTTGAGAAGGAGCTCTTCGGCGAGGTCGATCCGGCGGTCCATACCCTGGTGTGGCCATCAACGGGCAACTACGGAATTGGCGGCGCTTTCGTTGGCTGCCGGATGAATTTTGACAGCGTGGTCGTTCTGCCCGCCGACATGAGCCGCGAGCGCTTCGAGCGAATCGAAAGTTACGGCGCACGCATCATCCGCACACCCGGGTCAGAGAGCAATGTCAAAGAGATCTATGATAAAACCTGGGAGCTGCGGCACGCCGATCCCAACGTCCGGGTCCTTAATCAGTTCGAAGTGATGGGCAATTACCGCTTCCACTACTATGTCACTGGCAATACGGTGGTGGAACTGGCAGAGGTGCTGAGGCAGCGCGGCATTGGCTCCGGCTATGTCGCCGCCTTTGTATCCGCGATGGGGTCGTCCGGGACTATCGCAGCCGGCGATCGCCTGAAGCAAGTTTGGCCCAGCCATCGTATTGTGGGGGTGGAGCCAGTTCAATGCCCAACTCTATACAACAACGGCTATGGATCCCATCGCATTGAAGGTATCGGTGATAAGCACGTTACCTGGATTCACAATGTGCTGAATATGGATGCCCTCGTGTGCGTCGATGATATGTCCTGTCTCCGAGGGCTGTCTGTTCTGAATGATCCAGTTGGCCAGGAAGTGTTGGTTCAGCGATATGGGATTTCCGAATCCAGGGTCACAGCGCTGGCACGCATCTTCGGTATCTCTGGCGTATGCAATGTGCTTGGCGCGATCAAGACCGCCCGCTACTACCAGCTAGGGCCGCAGGATGTGATCGTTACGGTCTGCACGGATGCCATCGACCGATACTACTCGGTGATGGACTGGCTGCGGGAGTCCGAAGGGCCAATGGATCAGGCGATGGCCGTCGGCAGAATAGAAGCGACATTCCGAGGGCAGCGCACGGATTGGGTGCAGGAAGGAACCCGCGAGGCTCGCCAGCGCTGGCATAACCTGAAATATTACACATGGGTGGAGCAGCAGGGTAAGACAGTTGAGGAACTTGATGCGCAGCGCGATCCGGGCTGGTGGATGACCCATCAGCAGCGTGTTGCCGAGATTGATCAGCGCATTCTGCAGGCTCGCGCTGATCAACTCGATGTGCTGACGTCATAACAGGCTGCGGCGGTGTATCCTGAAGATCGTGTCCTGGTCGGTGTCATGCCGGAGCCGCGCGATCTCCAGATTGCGCGCTGCCAGTACTGGTATCGCATGCCGGCCCGGCATGCCCCTAAGGGGATTCATGCAGACTATCTAGCCTTCTATTTTACGTCCCGCTTTGGGCCTGAACTGCGTTGGGCTGTGCACTACTATGCTCGTCGGACCGGGCATGAGCTGATGCGCCGGATAGACTTGCTGCCGGATCAGCCCGACCATCCCCGTGCTCAGGATTGGTATTTCAAGCTCCAGCTGGGGCCGCTTCGCCAGAAAGATCCTCCGATAGTCAGCCTGCGCTGGCGCCGGATAACATTCATTGAGACAACATGGGCACGGTTCGTAGCAGCCCGTGAGATCAATGACCTCTTTATGGGTCGCGTGCCAGCAGTAGAGCGCGTCTATCAGCAGCTGAAAGCCCGGGGAGTGCAGTGCGAGTGTTCAGCAGTTGTCCGGGAACGGGGTGTCAGCTACTCGATTGATCTGCTGGTGCCGTGCCGGAACGGCGCGGTGATGATCTGTGCAGCCGATCCGCGCCCCGCCGATGCGCTGCTGCTGACCGGTGATCAGAGCCAGGATATGACGGCGATCGACGAGGCTATCCAGCAGCGAGGCGGGCCGGGCGTCATCCGGCGTCAGCTTCCGGCCGGGCACTCCGAAATCACCTGAGGGACATCAACAGTGCAGAGCGAACACGTACCGATAAGAACCAGGGTGCTGTATGGCGCTGGCGACCTGACAACCTCTGTCCTGACCACTATTCTGGCGTTCAACGTCCTTTACTTTCTGACGGATGTAGTTCAGCTCGATCCTGCCCTGGTCTCAGTCGCCATATTCCTCGGTCGGGGGATCGACTGGATTAATGATCCTATTATTGGCCATCTGTCTGATCGGACGCGCACCCGCTGGGGACGGCGCAGACCGTTTCTCCTTTTTGGCATCCCACCTCTGGCTCTCAGCTTCATCTTCTTCTTCTGGGTGCCGCCCTGGACGAATCAGATCGCTCTGGCGGCATACTATGGCCTGATGTACATGCTGCTCGATACTGCAGCCACCATTGTCTATATGCCGTACTACGCGCTCACCCCCGAACTGACGTTAGATTACGACGAGCGCACAGCGCTCAATACAGCTCGCATGGTGTTCTCGATACTGGGCGGCTTGCTGGCTGCCATCCTGCCGCCAACTATCGTGCAGGCATTTTCGGATCCGCGGCAGGGCTATTTCATCATGGCGGTTGTGTTTGGTGGGTTGGGCATCCTACCTCTGCTGCTCACATTTTGGGGAACCCGCGAACGTCCGGAGTACAGCAGCCAGGCGCAACCCGCGCTTCGCGCCTCGCTGGCGGCAGTGCGCGGCAATCGGGCATTCCTGTTTGGCCTTGGCATCTTCCTGATGACATGGACCGTGATCGATATTATGTCAGCCATGCTGCTGTACTTTGTCACCCACTGGCTCCGGATGGGAGATCTGTTTGAGCTTCTGGTGGGCTCGATGTTTATCAGTGCAATAGTATTCCTCCCTTTCTGGAACTGGGTGTCAGGCCGCTGGGACAAAAGGCTGGCTTATATCACCGGCATGCTGGCGTTCATTCTATTTGTGGCCCTGCTGATCTTCACGCGGCCTGATACACCTGCCCCGATCATTCTTGGTCTGACCGCGCTGGCAGGGGTAGGCGTAGCGGCAGCGCATGTCATCCCGTGGGCGATTCTGCCAGATGCTATTGAATGGGATGAGCTGCACACAGGCCAGCGTCATGAGGGGGCCTTTTACAGCCTGGTTACTTTAGCTCAGAAGGTCGCCTCGTGGCTTGTGCTGACGTCGCTGCCCCTTTTGCTGAAGTCGGCTGGATACGTGCCGGGTGCCGCAGCGCAGCCTGCGTCAGCCCTATCGGCTATCCGTGTGTTGATGGGGGGTGCACCGGCAGCCCTGCTTACGATTGGCATCCTGTTCGCGCTCAGTTACCCGCTGTCGCGCGAGCGTCATGCCGATATTCGCCGCCAGCTGGCTGAGCGTCGGGCTTCACTTTCTGCCGATCCTTAGAAGGGACAGGAGAAATGGTTGATCCGCTACTGATCACAAATGGCACTCTGGTTACCTGGGAGCCGGGGCGCGAACTGATCGAGCAAGGCGCACTATATCTTAAAGAGGGGCGCATTCAGGAAATTGGCCCGTCGCTTGAACTGGCGAGCCGGCATCCGGATGTGGAACGCCTCGATGCAAAGGGGCAGCTGGTTATGCCCGGCAATATCTGTGCACACACCCATTTTTATGGGGCTATGGCCCGCGGCATGGCGATCCCCGGTCCAGCCCCCAAAGACTTCCCCGATATCCTTCAACGTCTGTGGTGGCCGCTGGATCAGGCTCTGGATGCTGAAGCAGTGCGTCTTAGTGCGCTGATCTGCCTCGTCGATGCAATCAGGCACGGCACGACAACCCTGATCGACCATCATGCCAGCCCCAATGCGCTGGAAAACTCTCTGGATGTGATCGCTGATGCGGTCGATGAAGCGGGGTTGCGGGCGGTGCTCTGCTACGAGGTGACGGATCGCTATGGGCGGCAAAAAACGCGCGCCAGCATCGACGAAAACATGAGGTTCATCCAGCAAGCCGCTGTGCGTCCTAATATCGCTGCAGCTTTTGGCTTGCACGCCTCATTGACGATATCTGATGAGACACTGTCAGCCTGCGCTGAAGCAGCCAACAGCCTGCATACCGGCTGCCACATTCATGTGGCGGAGCACGAAGCCGACGAATACGACAGCCTCCAAAAGACGGGGCGCAGGGTGGTCGATCGCCTGTATGAGGCCGGAATTCTGGGTGAGCGGACTATCGTAGCTCATGCGGTGCACACTGACCTCCGTGAATCAGCATTGCTGCGCGATACATATACCTGGGTCACCCATCAACCGCGCTCTAACATGAACAATGCTGTGGGAGTCGCAGATATTGATGGGATGCTGCGCGCCGGCATCCGAGTGTGTCTGGGGAATGATGGATTCAGCAACAACATGTGGGCTGAATGGAAAACCGCCTATCTGTTGCATAAGGTTTGGCATCGCGATCCCCGACGCGCTGGCGCTGAGGCCATTGTCGAGATGGCCGTTCATAATAATGCCGGGCTCGCAAGCATGTTCTTCCCGGACGCTCCCCCGGGATTGCTGGTGCCAGGCTCTGCCGCCGACATCATACTGGTTGACTACCACCCGCCGACGCCCCTGACAGCAGCCAACCTGCCCTGGCACATTCTCTTTGGCTTTGAATCCTCCATGGTCACAACCACGATCTGCGCAGGGCGCGTGCTAATGCAGGATCGCAGGATGCTCACGCTGGACGAGGAGGCTATTACCGCACGATCGCGCGAGGTTGCTCCTGGCATATGGGCTCGCTACCGAGAGTTCGTGCAGCATGCCTTGCAGTAGGCATTTGAGAGGGCAATTGCAGCGCAGAGGCTTTGTTGAAGGATATTTGCTGTCGTTATAATCGCTTGCAGGCTGCCAGTCATGAGGAGCGATGCTGGTGAATATGCAGACTTTGAGCCAGATTGCCGTTATTGGTGGCACAGGTAAAGAGGGCAGCGGCCTGGCATTTCGATGGGCCAGCGCCGGATACCCGGTGGTCATAGGGTCGCGGTCCAGCGACCGGGCCCGTACAGCAGCCACAGAGCTGAATCGGCTGTTGGGCGCTGAGTTGATCTCTGGCCTGAGTAACGAAGCTGCAGCGCGGCAGGGGGAGATCGTCGTTGTTACAGTTCCCTACTCGGCTCACATTGAGACACTGCGCTCAATTCAAGCAGAGGTTGCAGGCAAGATAGTGGTCGATGTCACCGTCCCTATCAGCCCGCCTGTCACAGTTGTGAGTATCCCGCCCGGCCTCAGTGCGGCTCAAGAAGCCCAAACTCTACTGGGTGACGGAGTGAGGGTGGTGTCCGCATTTCAGAATGTATCTGCAGTGCATCTCAAGGATCTGAGCCGCCCTGTCATGTGTGATGTCCTCGTTACCGGGGACGATCCTTCAGCAAAAGATGCCGTCATCGCGCTGGCGCGGGCTGCTGGGATGCGCGGGATTGATGCTGGGCCGCTGGCTAACGCTGTGGCAGCCGAGAGCCTGACACCTGTCCTGCTGGCCATTAATAAGCGCTACGGGGTGAAAGGCACCGGGATCATGATCACAGAATTTGAGCCGGAACGGACATAGGGCAATGCGTCAGGTGCAATTGATAGGCGTGCCGGGGATCCCCCTGATCGGGACAGGTGATGATCTGGCAGCCATTCTCGGGGCGGCAGTGCGGGCCGCCGGACTGCTGTTGGAGAATGGAGACATCCTGGTTGTGACCTCCAAGATTGTCTCGAAAGCGGAAGGGCGATGGGTCGACCTGGACGGCATAATACCAGATGATGAAGCGCTGCGTGTTGCCAGCGACTGTTCAAAGGATGCCCGTGAGGTGGCTGTCATCCTGGCTGAATCGCGGCGCATCTCGCGCATAAGGCCAGGCCTGTTGATCACGGAGCATCGGCTGGGCTTCACGGCGGCCAATGCGGGCGTTGATCATTCTAACACCCGGCCCGGCGCACAATGGCGCCTGCTGCTGCCGGCTGACCCGGATGCATCAGCGCGGCTGCTGCGCGAGCGGCTCAGCCGCCTGTTTGACGCGCAGATTGCCGTGATCATCAGCGATAGCCATGGGCGCCCGTTCCGCCTCGGAACAGTCGGGGTAGCGATCGGCGCAGCCGGGCTGCCCGCTTTATGGGATCTGCGGGGACGCCCCGACTTATTCGGCACCCCTTTGCAGGTTACGGAGATTGGCTTTGCGGATGAGCTGGCAGCTGCTGCCGGACTCGTATTAGGCCAGGCTGATGAGGCGACCCCGGCGGTCATCATCCGGGGAGTTTCTTACCCGATCAGCGAGCGGGGCTGCGCTGCAGACTTGATCCGTCCTGCTGAGATGAATCTTTACCGTTGAGTGTCAGCTAACAGCGAAGTGCGTCACAGCGATGCCCACTCAGAATCTGCCTCGGTTTCCCGATGCGCGGACTGCGCTGTATGATCTGATCCGGCAGCGGCGCTCGATCCGCCGTTTTAACGGGCAGCCGATTACACCTGCGACGCTTGACCGTGTGCTGGAGGCAGCAATATGGGCCCCATCCGCCCATAATCGCCAGCCCTGGCGCTTCGTGGTGCTGAATTCTGCTGCTGAGCGCCAGCGACTGGCAGCCGCCATGGGCGAGCGTCTGGCAGCCGATCTGCGGGCTGATGGTGTAGATGAGGCAGCTCTCGAAGCTGATATTAGGCGGTCATTCACACGTATGACAGAAGCTGCGGTGGTAGTTGTCGTCTGCCTCAGCATGGTGGACATGGACACCTATCCGGATGCCCGCCGCCAATCGCTCGAGCATCAGATGGGCATCCAGAGTGTAGCAATGGCTGCCCAGAATCTGATGCTGGCAGCGCATGCAGAAGGGCTGGGCACCTGCTGGGTCTGCGCTCCCCTGTTCTGCCCGGATGTTGTCAGCCGGACGCTGGTGCTGCCACCTGACTATGAACCCCAGGGGGCTATCCTGTTGGGCTATCCAGCGGAGCAGCGTGTGCGGGGCCGCGATCCGCTGCTAACAAAGGTCATTTTCCGCTCATGACGGCTCACGTTCGGGATCATGTAGTAATCCTGACAGGCGGGGTGGGCGGGGCTAAACTGGCAGTTGGGCTGTCAGAAGTGCTGCCGCCTGCCTCGCTGACCATCATTGTGAATACAGGGGATGATTTCGAGCATCTTGGCCTGCATGTATCGCCAGACCTGGACACAGTCATGTATTCGCTGGCGGGGATAGCCAATCCGGCAACCGGGTGGGGGCTGGCCGGGGATACATTTGAAGCGATGCAGATGATCGATCGGTATGGAGGGGCCAGCTGGTTCCGCATCGGCGACCGTGATTTAGGAACGAATCTGATGAGGACCATGCTGATCGCGGAGGGGAAAACCCTCACCCAGGCAACGCGGCACCTTTGTCTGTCCCTGGGGATCGAACGCCCCCTACTGCCCATGAGCGATGATCCGGTTCGTACCTGGGTGGAAACTGAATCGGGTCCTTTGGCTTTCCAGGAATACTTTGTGCGCGAGCGCTGGCAGCCTGCTGTGCGAGAGGTTCGCTTTGTGGGCGCTGCCGAAGCTCCTGTCACCCCGGAGGTGGCGAGCGCTCTGGAGCAGGCCTCGCTTATCTTGATTGGCCCGTCGAACCCGTTTCTCAGCATTGACCCTATGCTGGCGCTGCCGGGCATCTTTCAGCGTATCAAAGAGAGCAGGGCCAGGTGTGTGGCTGTCAGCCCGATTATTGGCGGCGCAGCCATCAAAGGGCCAACTGCCAAGCTGATGTCTGAACTGGGTGAAGAAGCTTCCCCGGCGGGTATCGCCCGGCACTATGCAGAATTCGTTGATGCGCTTGTGTTTGATCGTGTCGATACTTCCTGGGCAGAATCGGTTGCTGAGCTGGGCGTGCGGCCGGTGCTGATGCAGACCCTGATGGAAACGCGTGAGCAGAAGGTGGCTCTGGCTACTGCTATTATGGATTGGGTAGAGGAAAATCTCGCGTGAATACCTGGGCAATTGTGCCTGTAAAACCCCTGAACCGTTCCAAAAGCCGTCTGGCGTCGGTTTTGAATCCCCGGCTGAGAGAATCGCTCAGCCGGCAGATGCTGGAGCAGACTCTTCAGACGCTGTCACAGGTTGACGAAATCAGTGGCGTGCTGACCGTCAGCCGCGATGGGGCGGTGCTGGCTCTGGCTCGCCAGTATGGCGCCCAGACAGTGCAGGAAAGCGGGGCGCCTGAACTGAACGCGGCATTGACGCGTGCCACGCAGGTGGTGATCGCAACCTGGCATGCACGCAGTGTGCTGATCCTGCCTTCGGATATTCCCCTTATGCGTGCTCAGGATATCCGGGAACTGCTCGCTCTGGCGACGCTTTCAGATAATATAATCCTGGCGACTGACCGTCAGCGCGATGGGACGAATGCCCTCTTTATGCGCCCGCCCGGCCTGATACCCTACCGCTATGGGCCGGGGAGTTTTCAGCGGCATATAGAAGAGGCGCGGGCGGTAGGTATCGAGCCAATTGTTTATGATTCGCCCACCCTGTCGCTGGATGTAGACACGCCGGCCGACCTCGATCTCTATCGCCAGCTCCTGATTGAACGGGAGCTGAACACTCGCGTTCAGCTTCAACGCCCCTGAGTGTCTGTCGGTCTGTCTTCTCAGGGCGGTATCTTCGCACCAGGAGGACTCAACATGCTTAAGCGCGTCGCCCTTTACCTGCAGGATGCGCATCCGATTCAGGAAGGGATTGAGTATGTCCGCTATGCCGAGCAAAGGGGGTTTGAGGCTGTCTGGCAGGCAGAGTCGCGGCTGGTGCGAGATGCGATCGTCCCAATGGCGGCCTTTGCCGCCACGACCACGCAGATCAAGGTAGGGTCGGGAGTCATTAATAACTGGACCCGCAATGCAGCCCTCATCGCAGCAACCTTTCTGACGCTTGATGACCTTGCCCCTGATCGAATCATGCTGGGCATCGGCGCGTGGTGGGACCCTTTGGCCAGGAACGTCGGGATCGAGCGCCATAAGCCGCTTCAGGCTATGCGCGAGGTGGTGGAGTCCGTCCGCCGCCTGCTGCGGGCAGAGACTGTGACCTTTCATGGCGAGTTTGTGAACCTTGAGGGGGTCAAGCTGGACGTTGTACATGGGCGCAAAGAGCCGCGCAATGTGCCTATCTATATTGGCGCGACAGGCCCTCAGATGATGGAACTCACCGGTGAGATAGCTGATGGAGTGCTGCTGAACTATCTCGTATCGCCTCAGTACAATGCCGAAGCAATGGAGCGGCTTGAGGCTGGCGCGCGCCGCGCAGGGCGGAGCGTCTACGACCTGGACCGCCCGCAGCTGGTTGTGTGTTCGATGGACCCCGATCGGAAGAAAGCGCTTGATGGGGCGCGCAAGCTCGTAACCCAGTATCTAGCACAGCAGCCGCACTTCGCCAAAGCCATCGGCGCCAGCGAGGCCCTGCTGAATGACATCAAGTCGGTGCTGTCCTGGCCTGCTACTGAAGAGGAGATTGAGCGTGCGATGCAGTTTGTGCCAGATGAGATTGTGCAGCTGGTCGCTGCTGCCGGAACGCCCGAGGAGTGCCGTGCCAAGGTACAGGAATACGTTGACAGCGGTGCAACTTGCCCTATTCTGTATCCGCTGGGCCCGGACGTGAAGGCTATGATCGATGCTTTTGCGACTCAGTAGCCCACCGGGATTCGTATGAACAAACAACCCAATTCCCGACACTGTTTTGTGTGCGGCATTGAGAGCCCGGTTGGCCTGGGGCTTCACTTCTACGACAATGGGATCGACGAAGTTCACTCCCGCTACACCGTCCGGCAGGAATACAATGGATATCCCGGTGTGGTTCACGGTGGTATAGTGGCGGCTATGCTGGATGAAGCGGGCGGCAGGGCCATGATGATTCAGCAGGCGGATCGCTTCATGATGACGGCGACGATGTCAGTGCGTTACCGCCGCCCTGTGCCTGTTGAAATTGAGCTGACCCTGATTGGGCGCATCGTCAAAGACCGGGGGCGGCTGGCGCAGGCGCACAGCGAGATTCGCCTGCCGGACGGCTCATTGTGCGCTGAGGCAGAAATTACCCTGGTCGCCTTCCCGGCCCAGCTGCCGTCCGATCTTGCCGCGCTTGGATGGAAAGTGTACCCGGAAGAGTCACCTCCAGATTAGCCAGCCGATCCGGTTTGAGGAGGCTGATATGTTATACAACCTGCGTGAGTATCATCGCCCTTCTGACCTGGACGAAGCCGTTCGTCTCCTTCAGCGACCCACGATCGCTACGGTGGCGCTGGCAGGCGGCGTGTGTGTGGTGGGAGAAGGGTCTCGGGCTATCGAGGCCGTGGTTGATCTGGGCGGCCTGGGCCTTGATTTCTTGGCAGAGGCGGGTGACACTGTGCGATTGGGGGCTACCCTGACACTGCAGACTGTTATTGATAGGGGCGCAGGCTGGTTTGCGGGTGCTCTCGCCGAGGCCGCCAGCCGTATGGCAGGTCTGCATATCCGCAATGCGGCCACCCTTGGCGGGGTATTAGCCGGCGGGGATGTCAATTCGCCGCTCAGTGTCGTGCTGGCGGCAGTTGGCGCGCGGGTTGAAACCTATGATGGAAAGTCCCGGAGCCTGACCCCCTGGATAGAGCTTGCCCCACGGATCATGGGTGGAGCTTTGCGCGGCAGCCTGATCACGGCGGTTGTGGTGACCTGCTCCCCTGAGATCGGTGTTGGCTATGCGCAGGTTGCGCGGACTCCGGCGGACCGGCCGATTGTCTGCGCCGCAGCGGCTGTCACAGCGCTGTCGCCGGAATCGATCGCCAGCACGGTTGTGCTGGGCGGCCTTCGAGTTATTCCCGTCAGTTACAATCAGCTCCTCGAGTCGGCGGAGACCGGCCCCTATTGGGAAGCTGCCGCTGCTCGGGCTGCCCAACGGGCAAACGACGATCCCGACGCGGTCATCTCGGACTTTCTGGGCAGCGCGGAGTACCGCCAGGGTGTGGCACCTGTGCTGGCCAGCCGTGCCCTGCAGGATGCCTTGAGCCGCGCAGGATTGCTTGCCGGGCGATGAGCTATCGAAGGCAGGCCAGCCGCATCAATTTCAGATATACGCTGGCGGCCGTGATGGTTTTGCTGCTGGCATTTGCGCTGCGTATCCACGGGCTGGGCGCCAAAAGCATCTGGTGGGATGAAGCTCACAGCTGGTGGTATGCGGCTATGCCTCTTGGGGAAGGCATCCGCGAAGGGATGGCGGCCTGGCACGGCGCAGCCGGTGATCCGTTCTTCACCATTGCCCTGCATGTGTGGATGCGGTTGGTTGGCCAGTCCGCCCTGGCGCTCCGCTATCTCAGCCTGCTCATCAATGTGATCACAGCGGCCTATCTGGGCCGGATTGTGGGCCGGTTGGCGGGGCGCCGCACTGGACTGGTGGCCCTGTCTCTGGGCGCAGTGGCGGCAATCTGGGTCTTCTATTCACAGGAGATCCGGCAGTACACGCTGACGCCGGCCATCATGCTGGTGATGGTAGATGCCGTTCTTCAACTGGCGGGTGGGTGCCGCCCGGCGAGAGGCTGGCAGCCCTGGATCCAACTGGTCACCGGTCAGGTGCTGGCGCTCTACACCCACAGCTTCATGGTGTTTGGGCTGGTCGGCGTCAATCTCTGGCTGGGGTGGGTGTGGCTGAGGCGGGATCGGCGGCAGTCAACCGGACGCTGGCTGACACGGTGGGTAATCTGCCAGATCGCCAGCCTGCTGCTGCTGCTTCCGACTCTCCCCAACTACTTGCGACGGGCTCAGGCAGGCCATAACCCGTTTGTCGAGCCGTTGAGCATCCCGCACATCCTGAATGCCCAGTGGGCGTTTCTGATGGGCATCCCCTGGGAGCGTGCCACAGACCTGTCGCCTGTGCGTTTCATCGCGGTGGGGCTGCTGATCGGGCTGCTGATCGGCCTGGGTCTCGGCATGCGAGGGCAGGCAGCCCGGGCTCTTCGCGACCTGATCTGGCTGGTATCTATCACAGTGGCTCTGGCCACAGCGTATTGGACGTTCAATCCGATCATCCATCCGCGCTATCTCATCTTTCTCTCCGGTCCCCTGCTGATCGTCTGGGCGCTCGTGCTGGCACAGACCTGGAAGCAGGCCGGCGCCGCGCGGGCTGTCTCGGCAGTCTTGGCAGCAGGTATTGTGGCGAGCGCGTTTCTGAGCATTCATGCGCTGTACGCGGGAAGTGCATTCGGCTACCGGCACGATCCCAGCAACAGGGTGGCCGATCTGCTTCGGCGCAACTTCGGCGCTGAGGATGGAATCATTTCAATCGATCCCAATGACTACTCGCTGAGCTATTATGACATCGGCCAGGCCCCTCTCTTCCGTGCTGGCCTGGATGATGGTACACATTCTCCTTCCGATCTTGTCGCCTTCATTGCCGGCAGGAGGCGGATCGCCGTTGTAGATTTTCATGCCCAGCGCAGTGATAAACGCGGCATTATCCCTTTTTACCTGGAACGCTACGGGGATCGCATTGATGAAAACCTGATGGAAAGCTACGGGGTCTATACCTATCAGATCGATTCCGGGCAGCGCCCGGCGCTCGTGCGTGCGGATTCGGCGCTACAGCGCTGGCCAGGTATTCACCTGACCGGTCAATCGATCCAGGCAGGCAGTGCGGCGGTAACCGTGATGCTTAGCTGGCAGACAATGCCGGGCTTCACTGCGGATGCTCGATACGCTTCGATAGTGCGTCTGGTCGACCCGGTCACCGGCTGGGTGCTCAGCACAGCGACCGGGCTCCTGCTATCAGACTCCGGTGAACCTACCAGTGAATGGGCTGCCGGTCAGCAGGCGACGCAGTATTTCGTTCTGCCGCTGTACCCCGGTACGCCCTCGCTGGATGTAGCGGTTCAGGTATGGCTGGTTGACTCGGCCACCGGCCACGCCCTCGATCGGGTAGATGCATCCGGGGCGCCAGCCGGGCAGAATGCCAGTCTGGGAGTGGTGAAGCTGGCTGATGCCCCGGGACGGTGGGTATATAACGACCACTTACTCCCGTTCGCGCTCCTGCCTGTCGGATCGGCTGGAGTGCAGGGTTACACCCTGGACTGGCCTTCGACTGTCCCGGGTGGTGAGGTAGCTCTGACGCTCCAATGGACGGTGGCTGCTGATGCGCCTGAGGTCAAGGGAGCATGGCTTGAGCTGATACAAAATGGCAGGGTGCTGGCAGTGAGTGAAGCTCTCCCCCTTCAGGGACGACCTCCGGCACCGGTTGTGCCATGGCTGGATCGGCGGGTGCTGTCTGTCAGCAGAGAAGCCGCTCCTGGCCCGACCGATCTGGTGCTGGTGCAGCGCGATAGTCGGGTAGTTCTGGGTCAGATTGATGTCCTGGCCTACGAGAGGCAGTTTGATCGCCCGATGATAGATCAGGAACTGGAGGTTGAGTTCAACAGCGGGATTCGCTTGCTGGGTTACCGGCTCCAGTATCCTGACAGACTGACATCGGCAGAAGAAGTGCTTCTGACCCTCTACTGGCAGGCTGCGGCGAATGGCAACCCCGAGCAGCAGTATGTTGTGTTCACTCACATTCTGGATTCGACCGGGCGGCTGATCGGACAGCACGATGGCGTCCCAGTGTATGGGACGCGCCCCACTGGAGGCTGGCTTGCCGGCGAATATCTTATTGATGAGCACCCGCTGGTTTTCAGGGAGGCATATACCGGGTCAGCTACGATTCAGGTCGGGTTGTACGATCCCGATACGCTGGAGCGTGTGCCAACCCTTGACGGCGCTGATGCAGTGCCTCTGCCCGTCATGCTGAAGGTTGAAAGCCTCCCATAGTTGTCCTACACTGGGATGGAGCGTTCGCGCTGTCTGGCGGATAGGTTACTGCCATTGTGATATGTGCAGGAGATTATCATGCAGATTAGCTTTTCTCTCAATACCCAGCCCATTGAGATCGAAATTGCACCGGCTCAGACTCTTCTCTCCGCCCTGCGATCGCACGGTGTATTCGGCGTAAAACATGGCTGTGAAACCGGCGAGTGTGGTGCCTGCGCAGTACTGGTCAACGGGGTTCCACGCAATAGCTGCGTCATGTTGGCCGCCCAGGCTGCCGGGCAGGATATCCAGACGATCGAGGGGATCGGCGGGGCGCAGCAGCGTGGGTGGCGCGGCAGCGAGCCATTACATGCGCTTCAGACCGCATTCATCGAAACGGGTGCCATCCAGTGCGGATTCTGCACTCCTGGAATGATCATCGCTGCCAGTGCGCTACTGTCCAGTGAACCGGATCCCTCTGAGGAGCGGGTCCGGGATGCGCTCTCCGGGGTATTGTGCCGATGCACAGGGTATCTCAAGCCGGTGCAGGCAGTGCTCCGCGCCGCTGCCGTTCTTAGAGGTGAGTCCGTTGCTCCGATCATGGCTGACCGAGTCATCCCTGCCCCGCCGGGCCTGTTAGATGTATCTGCTCCAGGCAATGAACTCCCCATCCAGCCAGACTCCGAATCAGCACCGCATGTGAAGATTACCCCGGTGCCAACAATGGTGGTGGTTCAAAACGAGCCGTTGCAATATGTCGGCAAGCCAGAGCCCAAAGTGGACGCCCTGAAGCTGGTGCAGGGTAATCCGGCGTTCACTGATGATATTGAGATGCGGGGAATGCTGGTGGGCAAGCTGCTGCTCAGCCCGCACGCGCATGCGAATATCACCCGGATCGATGTCAGCAAAGCACGAGCCTTGCCCGGCGTACACGCCGTGCTGACTCATCGGGATATCCCGCGGGTGGCTTACACAACTGCGGGCCAATCCGACCCTGAACCGGGGCCACACGACAATTTCAGCCTGGACTATCGGGTTCGCTTCGTAGGCGATCGCGTTGCTGCAGTGGCTGCTGAGACAGAGCAGATCGCTCTGCAGGCGCTGGATCTGATCGAAGTGGAGTATGAGATCCTACCGGCGGTCCTGGATCCAAGACAAGCGATGAAGCCAGGGGCTCCTGTTCTGCACGATGAGCCGGAGAGCTGGCGCATTGAAGACCCGGCCCGTAACCTGGCAGCAGTCATCGACTGGGAACTGGGCGATGTTGAAGCAGCATTTAAGCAAGCGGATTACGTATTCGAAGACACCTATTACAGCCCCAAAGTTCAGCAAACCCCGATTGAGCCGCATGTAGTCATCACCTGGTGGGATGAAGACGATCGTCTCATCATTCGAACCAGCACGCAGGTACCGTTTCATGTACGGCGTATCTTGGCGCCGGTGCTCGGCCTCCCTGAGAAGCGTATCAGGGTCATCAAGCCTCGGATTGGCGGGGGGTTTGGGGTTAAGCAGGAAGTCCTGCTTGAAGATATCTGCGCTCACCTCACGATTGTCACTGGTAGACCCGTCAAAATGGAATACACTCGCGCTGAGGAGTTCTTTGCCAGCCGGACTCGCCACAATATGTATCTGACCATGAAAACTGGCGTCATGAAGGATGGCACCATCATCGCCAACGCCATGCATGTGTTCTCGGATACAGGGGCCTACGGTAGCCATGCCATGACTGTAGCTGGTAATACCGGGCACAAGGCGATGGCATTGTATAATGCCCCCAACATCAAGTTCCATGCAGATGTGGTCTATACCAATAAAGTGCCATCGGGCGCCTATCGTGGGTATGGCGTTCCGCAGGGATTCTGGGCTGTTGAAAGCCACATGGATCACATTGCGCATGTGCTGGACATGGACCCCCTGACCTTCCGCCTCAAGAACGCAATCAAGGCAGGGGATGAGCATCCTGTCAGCAAGATATGGAGCGAAGGGCGCGAGGGGGCAGCCGAGTATATTCATACCTGTGCCCTGCCAGAGTGTATCGAGCGTGGGGCAGCAGCGATCCGCTGGGCGGAGCGCTACGGGAATCCGGACTGGCATCAGGTGCCCGGAGCTCCACACCTGCGGCGCGGGATTGGCGTAGCCGCCGTCATGCAGGGAACTGCCATCCCCAACCTGGATATGGGGGCAGCTAGCATCAAAATGAATGACGATGGGTCTTTTAATCTCCTGGTCGGCGCGACTGACCTGGGGACCGGGGCAGACACGGTATTGACCCAGATGGCAGCCGAGATGCTGGGGTGCCCGCCTGAAGATTTCATCACATATTCGTCCGACACGGACTTTACCCCATTTGACAAAGGCGCCTATGCCAGCAGCACAACCTACATTTCGGGGCGTGCCACAGTGCTCGCAGCCCAGAAGGTTGCCGATCAGATCAGATCAGTGGCAGCGCGCATGCTGACCCGGACAGGTGAAGCGGTTGCTCCGGAGCAGATTGTACTGCGCGATCGGGCTGCCTGGTCCCCCGATGGCCGTTCCGTGTCTCACCGAGAAGTGGCCCTGAATGCGCTGCATCATGAGGACCAGCACCAGATCATGGCCAGTGCCAGCTATGTGAGTCCCGAGTCGCCACCGCCGTTTGCAGCTCAGTTTGCGACCGTAACGGTGGATAGCCAAACCGGACAGGTGACTGTTGACGAGCTGGTTATGGCGGTAGATTCCGGTGTTATAATCAATCCGATAACCGCCAGCGGCCAGATTGAGGGCGGCATGGTACAGGCTGCAGGGTACGCAGTCTGTGAGGAGTTGGCGTTTGATGCCGCGGGGCGTGGACTGAACCCTCGCTTCGGCCCTTACTGGATCTACCGATCTGACGATGTGCCCCGCCTGGAGACGATCTTCGTTGAGACCTATGAGGACAGCGGCCCATTTGGCGCCAAGGCTGTGGCGGAGATCCCGCTGGATGGCGCAGGACCGGCGATCGCTAATGCTGTGTACGACGCTGTTGGCGTCCGGATCAAGCAGGCCCCCCTCTTACCTGAAAAGATCTGGCAGGCGCTCCAGGCCAGCGTTGAAGATACTATGAGCCGCTAAGGCCAGCATCGACACTCCATATGGGCAGAATCCTGGACCCGCAGCTACGCAATCTAGCTGATCAATGGTCAGCCGTCGTGCAGGAATTGCTTGATGGGATCGGCTCCCGAAGCTGGCCTCCCCGGAAGGTCCGGCGCTCGGTGTTTGGCAAGCCGGAGTTGGTTGTGCGCTATGTGCAGGAAGGGCCTGTGCAGCGCGGCAATCGGATCGGATGGGCAGTGTCCCATACCAGCCGGCCATCCACTTTTGACGATCAGGGGAACCTGTCGGAGGGTGAACGCCAATACTGGATTGTCTGGCTGGAGGCAGGCACCCCTGCACTCTTTACTGTGGAAGGCAGCCAGATAGAGACCGGTATTCCCGCGGAGCGGGGGGCTCTATCGCAGGCTTTGATGCGATCCTGGAAAGCTGGCCCCAGGCAGCAGCGTTTCTATGGCAACAAGGGACCCTTAAGTCAGCCACAAAGCGGATCATGAGGCAAGACACTTACTGTGCCCGATCACCAGTTGTATGAGGCGCTTCTTGAAGCCAGGCGAACAAGCCAATCGGTTGTACTGGCGACCATAGTGCGGGATCAGGGATCAGTGCCCCGACACGCCGGGGCTAAAATGGTGATCTATCCCGATGGCCGAACTATGGGAACCATTGGCGGGGGCGAGCTGGAGAGCCGGGTGATCGCCCGGTGCGGCGAGATTCTGAAAACCGGGCGACCGGATCTTCTGCATTATGAGCTTGCGGAACCATCGCAGGGAGATCCGGGGATTTGTGGGGGTCAGCTCGAGATCTTCATGGAGCCGATTATGCCTGATCCCACCGTTCTGATCATCGGCTGTGGCCACTGTGGGCAGGCTCTGGCAGAACTCGCGCACTGGGTTGGTTTTCGCGTGATAGTTAGCGATGACCGGCCCGACTTTTGCAACGCGGAGGTCATCCGCCATGCGGATGAGCATATCATTGCCTCCCCCTCCGAGATTGCAGAGAGGGTGCCCATTCACAGCCGAACCTATATTGCAGCGGTGACGCGTGCAGCTCCTCTCGACGTCGAGATGTTGCCGGCTCTTCTCAAAACACCGGCTGCCTATATTGGAGTCCTGGGCAGCCGCCGGCGCTGGGCTATGGCTCTACGCCAGCTGCGTGAACAGGGCGTTGATGAAGAATCGCTCAGCCGCATTCACGCGCCAATTGGGCTGGAGATCCATGCCGAAACTCCCCGTGAAATTGCCATCAGTATCATGGCTGAGATACTGGCTATTACGCGCGGAGGTAGCAATGCGGCTATGGAATGGAAGGGGTCTGATCACTTATCACTCTCGTCCTGAATGACGGCTGTAACGACGGGGAACATCCTTTATGTGGAAAACCTATTTCACCCCTGCAGCACTCGATGAGGCAGTCAACCTGATCGCGCAGCACAGCGGGCGCGGGCGGATCATCGCCGGTGGAACCGACATCATCATCGAGATGGAAAGAGGTATACGCCCTGAGATCGACACCCTGATTGATATCACTCGAATACCCGGGCTTGATGAAGTCGCCCTGGGCGATGATGGGATGATCCATATCGGCCCACTTACAACACATAATCACATCGTTGCTTCTCCCCTGATCGCACAGTACGCCCTACCCCTTGGGCAGGCTTCATGGTCAGAAGCTGCTCCCCAGATTCGCAACCGGGCTACGGTCGCCGGCAACTTGATCACCGCCTCTCCGGCGAATGATACTATTACCCCCCTCACGGTGCTGGAGGCATCGGTTGCGTTGCGCTCGCAGGCTGGCGAGCGGGTTGTGCCGCTCAGCAGCTTTTATACCGGTGTGCGCCAGACCATCATGCGGCCGGACGATATTCTGACGGATATTCGTTTCCGCCCGCTCGACCCGCAGCATGAGCGGGGCATTTTCCTCAAATTTGGCTTGCGCCGTGCGCAGGCGATCTCAGTGGTGAATGTGGCAGTGATCCTGGGCTTTGATGGGCAAGATGTGGTATCTGCTCGGATTGCGCTGGGAAGTGTGGCACCCACTATCATCCGTGTACAGCAGGCAGAACAGTATCTAATCGGTCGAAGCCTGACGGCGGACGTGGTCGAAACGGCCGCCAGCCTGGCAGCGCAGGCAGCCCGGCCGATTGATGATGTGCGAGGATCGGCCGCCTACCGCCGCGAGCTGGTGCGGGTGCTGACAGGGCGGGCATTGACTGCGCTTCATGAAGGTGCAGAACGCCAGGGGTATCCAATCGACCCGGTGATGCTGTGGGGGCCCCACCAGGCCCGGGCGCGTTCTCCTCTCTCTGCCGGCTTCTGCCACGGTGCCAATGATCCGATCGAGACGACTATTAATGGCAGGACAATGCGGATTCAGGGGGGGAGCACTAAGACCCTTCTGAGGTTCCTTCGAGAGGATGTTGGCCTGATGGGCACAAAGGAAGGGTGTGCCGAAGGCGAATGCGGAGCATGCACGGTATTTCTCGATGGTGCTGCAGTTATGTCCTGTATGGTTGCGGCCCCCCGGGCTCACCTCGCGGAGATTGTGACCATTGAAGGGTTAGGCAGCAGGGGCCAGATGCATCCCTTGCAGCAGACCTTCATTGAGAATGCCGCTGTCCAGTGTGGATACTGCACGCCGGGTTTGGTGATGGCAGGAGCCAAGTTGTTGGAAGAGCGGGCTCATCCTTCAAAATGGGAGATCCAGCAGAGTATCACAGGGAATCTCTGCCGCTGTACCGGATACTACAGTATTATCAGTGCGTTTGAGCAAGCAGCTCAACGCGCAAGTCATACAGAGGAATCACGCTGATGCCCAACTATCAACAGATCGACACCCGGAAGGCTAATCCACTGCTGCCGTTGATCGGCTTTATCATTATCTTGGCGTTCGGTGGCTTTGCTTATCTGGTGTCACCGGCAGTAGGTCAGTGGCTCTCTACAACGAATTGGACGGTGGTAGGTACTTCTGTACTTCCCATGAGGTTCCCGGCAGGCTGGTCTGAAGTCACTGTACGCCTGGCGATTTCTTCCGGGATTTTCCTTGTACTATTCGTCCTGGCGATGATCCTGATGTTTCTGGTGATGGGGACCTCACGGAGTGAGACGGATATCAGCCTGGGGGAGCTGCGAGCGGAGAAAGCAAGTAAGGGCAGGAGGAGGAGACGCCGCTAGCGGATACGCCCGATGGAGCGCACGGTTCCCCGAACAGACAGCAATGAGATAGACCTGTATACGCGGACATATTATTCCCTGCTGCGAAGTACAGGTGAGGTCGCCATCGAGACCCTTGTTGAGTCTCATATTGGGATGGATTCAGTTCTGCACGCTCGAGCGCGTGATGCTACCCCCGATATCGCGGCTCTGATCTATACATCCCTGCGCTTGCCCCCCTGCATCCGATCGACCCGCCTGATTCTGCTGGGGCAGAGAACGGCGGTGTTTGAGCGCTGGGGCTATCCGGTATCAGACTGGCAAGAGGTGCGCGCGCAGGCTCGACGGCGGCGCGCGTTCTATGATGGCGAGAGTACGCTGGCACTTTTCATAGCCAGCCGTTCGGATATTGATGACATTATTCCAACTCTTACGGCTTATCAGATCGAGTGGAACAAGATCCATCGTCTGCTGAGGACAGGGCAGGGGCGCTTGCTGCTTGATCATCTGATTCAGCAGGGCTCGCCTCTGAGCGAGGATGACCAGGCAGAACTGGCGGCTGCACTGGGTACAGCGCTGGACGACATCAGCAGGTTGCAGGAGGCATGGGACGTTGAGATGCTCTCCATTCTGGCTGCTATGTCCAACGGCCGCAAGACCATGTCGCTGCGACTTCTGGCAGGCTCACTGGCTGACTACCGAAAGGCAACTCATCACTGGTGGCTCAACGTACAGGATGAGACGGCAGACAGAGCCTATGACAGACAGCGTATTTACTTTGTGAGTAGCAATACACACAGCCTGGCCAACCTGTGGTCCGGGTATGCGATCCGTCATCAGACTGAATTGATCCAGTACCTGGAAGAGGAGGGCCACGAAGGGCTGCGGGCCGAGTATCGTGATATCGAAGCCAGTGCCGTGCCCTCAAACCGCGAGAACTTCCTGTACTATGTGCTCAAGAAGTACGTGCAGGATCGTGGCGGGGAAGCCCGGCGCCGGCGCTTGGCGGCTGAGCAGGAGGTTGGACTGCACCGAATTGCCAGCCAACAGGGGTTTGAGCTAGATGCCCAGATAATTGAGCTGGGCAGGATCAATCCACAGTGGGTGGATGAACGGGTGCGTGTCAATCGCATCGAGTCTCTGCGGCACAGTGGAGCCCTGATCATTAACATCGATTACCCCCTCGGCATGGCCGCCTATGAGATGCTGGTGCGTATTGCTGAGAACGTCGGTGAAATCGGCGGCGTCTACGTGATGGGCAAGGCGGCCACTCTGAATGGGCGGATCGGCGACATCATGATCCCCAATGTGGTTCATGATGAGCATTCAGACAACACCTACCTGTTCAACAACTGCTTCACTGCGAGTGATCTGGCGCCTTATCTGACATATGGAACTGTGTTGGATAACCAGAAGTCCGTAACCGTCCGGGGCACATTCCTTCAGAATCGGCGCTACATGGGGGTGTTCTACCGGGAAGGCTACACGGACATCGAGATGGAGGCTGGCCCTTACCTGTCTGCGATCTATGAACTCATCTATCCTAAGCGTCATCCCTACAACGAGATTGTGTCTCTTCATGCTGCCCGGTTCGATATCGGGCTGATTCACTATGCCTCGGATACACCGCTTGGCAAGGGCAAGAACCTGGGCGCCGGGAGTCTATCCTACCGCGGGATGGATCCGACCTACGCAGCGGCGGTGGCTATCCTGCGTCAAATCATTAAGCAGGAGATCAGGCTGCTCGAACCCGCCAGTGCAGGAGAATAGGAGCACTACGGATGGCAAGTTCGATGATCGGTCAGAGTCCACATCGACTTGATGCCGAAGGTAAAGTGACTGGGACAACCCCCTATCCCGGCGATCTGACGATGCCTGGCATGCTGCACATGAAGGTGCTTTTTTCGGAACGCGCTCATGCGCGAGTGCGGTCGATTGATACGACAGCAGCGGAGAAGCTCCCCGGCGTTCAGGCTGTTTTGACAGCGGCTGATGTACCGGTAAACGAATACGGCCTTATTCTGCCGGATCAGCCGGTGCTGTGCGGCCCTGGTAGCACCAGACCTGACGCCGATATTGTGCGCACAACGATGGATCAGCTTGCGCTGATCATAGCAGACAGTGAGGAGATCGCAGCTCACGCGCGCGACCTGATCCGGGTGGATTACGAGGATCTTCCAGCGGTGTTTGATCCAGTGCAGGCCATGCAGCCCGGCGCGCCCTTACTGCACGCCAGTGCGCCGGGCAATGTCCTTGTGCATTATCGGATACGTAAAGGAGATATGGACGAGGGGTGGGCAAGTGCCGAGGTGGTCGTCGAGGGCGAATACCATACGACCTGGCAGGAGCACGCCTACCTGCAGCCAGAAGCTGGGCTGGCTTATATTGACGAAAGCGGGCGGGTCACAGTTGAAGTGGCCGGCCAGTGGGCCCATGAAGATCAGAAGCAGATAGCGCACGCGCTTGGCCTGCCGCCTGAAGAAGTGAGAGTCATTTATCCGGCGATCGGGGGAGCGTTTGGCGGGCGAGAGGATATGTCGATTCAGATCATCCTGGCGCTTGCTTCCTGGAAGCTAAGGAAACCCGTAAAGATCGTCTGGACGCGTGAGGAGTCAATACGGTATCACCACAAGCGGCATCCGATCACGCTAAAGGCTCGCTGGGGAGCTACAAGGGAAGGTAAGATCACTGCGGCCCATGTAGAAGTAATAGGTGATGCAGGAGCTTATGCCTATACCTCTACCAAAGTGCTTGGCAATGCGCACCTCTGTTGTACAGGCCCCTATCGGATCCCCAACGCGCATGTGGATACCTACGCGGTCTACACCAACAACATCCCCTCCGGCGCCTTTCGTGGTTTTGGCGGGCCTCAGGGAGCGCTCGCCGCTGAGGGGCAGATGAATAGGCTGGCGGAAGCCCTGGGAATAGATCCGGTGGAGCTGCGCCTGAAGAACGTGCTGAGGGATGGCGATCTTCTGACGGTCGGCACGCCGCTGCCTCCGCCTGTCACATTGAAGGATGTCATTGAGGCCTGTGCAACGACAGCAGGGTGGCAGCAGAATGCAGATGGGCGGTGGCAGCGTGCATCCGTGAAGACTCGCCCGCTGAATCCGGGGCGCCGCCGCGGGGTAGGTTTTGCCGCTGCATTCAAGAACGTGGGCTTCAGTTTCGGTGCGCCCGAACAGTGCGAAGCTATCATCGAGCTGCATGGCACTTCGGAGATCGAGCGTGTGGTCCTGCGGCATGCAGGTGCTGATGTAGGCCAGGGGGCGCATACTGCAATGGCTCAGATGGCAGCCGAGGCAGTTGGGGTGCCTCTTAGCTGTGTTGAAGTAGTGGCTTCGGACACAGCCTTGACAGGTAATTCGGGCAGCGCCTCTGCCTCTCGTATGACTTTCATGGCAGGTAATGCGATCCGCGGGGCAGCGGCATTGGCCCTGAAGGCATGGCAGGACGAGGAGCGGCCGGCGGTAAGTCACTACACTTATCATGCTCCGCGCACGAGCATGTATGATGCGCAGACTGGTCAGAGCACCCCTAATTTTGCGTATGGCTATGTTGCGGAGGCTGTTGAACTGGAAGTTGACATGGAGACCGGGGTGATCGAGATTCTTAATGCGATATGTGGAATTGATGTTGGGAAAGCGATCAATCCTCAGCTGATTCAGGGGCAGATCGAGGGAGGGTTACTGCAGGCATATGGCTATGCCCTCATGGAAGACTTCCGTATGAAAGACGGGCATGTTCTGACGCCTTACCTCAGCAATTACCTGATCCCGACTGTGCTGGATGGACCGCACCAGGTGAAATCGGTGGTGCTTGAAAACCGCGATGGTGAGGGGCCGTGGGGTGTCCGGGGCATGGCCGAGATGCCATTCCTGCCATTTGCGCCGGCGGTGGTGGCTGCCTTGCATGATGCGACCGGTGTCTGGTTTGACAGCATCCCTCTGACGCCGGAACGAGTGGCTATGCGGCTGCGCGAGTATGGTGTTGTGGGGTAAGGCGCCATCATGAGCCGCTGGCCGCTGGCAAGTCTTCGAGTAGCGATCCGTGGTGGCGGCGATCTTGGCTCCGGGGTCGCCTATCGGCTTCATCGCAGCGGCTTTTGTGTGCTGATTATGGAACTGGCGCAGCCCCTGCTTGTCCGGCGAGCCGTCTCTTTTGGGTCAGCAGTGCTCCAGGAATCCATCACCATTCATGGAATTACGGCACGCGCAGTGTCGAATGTTGAAGGGGCGGATTCGCTCCAGCAGCTGGGTGAGATACCTGTTCTGGTAGACCCCGAGGCGCTCAATGTTCGCGACTACCGGCCTGCCGTCGTCATCGATGCCCGCATGCGCAAAACCCCGCCGGAGCCTTTTCCCTTCGCGCCCTCTTTGCTGATCGGTCTGGGGCCAGGCTTTGTAGCTCCTGCCAACTGCGACGCTGTGATTGAGACGAAGCGGGGCCATAATCTGGGGCGCGTCATCACCAGTGGAGCTGCCGAACCTGACACCAGCCTGCCTGAGCCTGTGATGGGTTTACACTCCCGTGTGCTGCGAGCTCCCGGTGCAGGTGCAGTGACTGCGCTGGCACAGATTGGCGCACACCTTGAGCAGGGGCAGCCTGTGGCGCGGGTTGCTGAATCGGTAGTTGTAGCGCCATTCGAGGGAGTCCTGCGTGGCCTTGTTCATGATGGTGTTGTAGTTAACGAGGGAACCAAGATAGGCGACCTCGATCCCCGAATTGAACCCATCAATGCCTTCACTATATCAGACAAGGCGCTCGCCGTCGGTGGCGGCGCTCTTGAAGCGATCCTGTCCAGCCCGGCGATCCGCGCCCTGCTATGAGACTGTCCGCCGCGCTGGACATCCAGCCTCGTGATGTGGTTTCGTTTGTAGGTGCCGGCGGAAAAACCAGCGCGATGTTCCGGCTGGCCAGCGAGCTGGCTGAACAGGGTTGGCAGGTCATATCAACTACTACTACCCGCATCGCACTGGATGAGATGGAGTCGGTGCCGCAGCGTGTTGGGTTTGGCCACGGCATGCGCCTGCCCGAGTCGCTGCCCGATCAGGTTGCGCGCCATCGGCATGTTTTTGTATTCACCCGGATTGACTCCGACCACAAAGTCAGAGGGATTCGCCCGGCCTGGCTGGATGAGCATCTGGTAGCAGCCTCTTATCTGGATGCTCTGCTGGTGGAAGCTGATGGCTCCCGGCGTCTTTCGATGAAGGGGCCCTTACCGCATGAACCGGTTATCCCGGCTGCCAGCACGATCGTTGTGCCTGTGGTGGGGATGGATGTTATGGGTAAGCCTCTGACTGATCAATATGTGTACGGGGCCGATGTTATCCATCGGCTGACAGGGTATCCATTGGGAGATCCTATCAGCCCCCGGCTTGTGGCTGCAGTCTTGATGCATCCCCAGCTCGGCATGAAGAATGTTCCCTTGCAGGCGCGCGTTACGCCTCTGCTGAATAAGGTAACTGAAGAAACGCGATCGGAAGCTCGTCTGACCGCGGACTTGGCGCTCACTGATCCCCATATCGACCGTGTGCTTCTGGGCGCTGTCCGTGAATCAGAGCCAATCATGGAGTTCCGGCGCCGTGTGGGGGCGGTGGTGTTGGCGGCTGGCGAGTCGCGGCGCATGGGCCAGCCCAAGCTGCTGCTGCCCTGGGCCGACTCCACTATGATCCGCCACGTCTGTGAGCAGGTTGCCGATAGCGGCGCTCACGAAATTGTGGTGGTTGCAGGCCGCTGGGTCGATGATATCCAGCGGCAACTGGACGGATTGCCGGTGCGGGTGCTTTACAATCCCGACTACCTGCAGGGTGAGATGGTCTCTTCCCTGCAGGCCGGCTTGCAGGCTATATGGAGCAGCAGTGACGCCTGTCTGGTCGTGCTGGGTGACTTGCCGGCTGTATCCGGTGGGGTGATGAAGGAAGTGGTGGCGGCCTATTTCCGGGGCGAAGGGCAGATTGTTGCGCCAACCTACAGGGGTCAGCAGGGGCACCCCGTTCTGATCGATCGGCGTTTCTGGCAGGCGATCGCAGAGCTTCCACCGGGCGCGGTTCCACGTGACCTGCTTCGTGCCCACATGGATGAGGTCTACCTGCTGGAGGTTGAGAGCGAGGCGGTGCTGCGCGATATTGACACGCCAGACGATTACCGCGCGGCCATCCAGCGGCGCGGCTGAATCAACCTCATGGTACCGATAATGCCTCGCGCAGTATCACGTGATCCCCGCCCTGCTGAAGTGGCCACCGTGTACCGGTGAGTGGATCATACAGGCCGATCAGAACATGATAGCTGCCTTGTTTAAGAGCGGGGGGGAGCTGGATGATATGAACATCCTCAAAGGACTCACCCTTCGCCCAGTATGGAGTTGGATACCGGCCACCTTTCGGCATGGCGTCCGATTGAGCTACGATGTTGCCTTCCATATCTACGACATGGATGAAGACTTTGTGGCTGGTAGTGAGTGGACCAGCAGGCTGCCAGTTCAGCACCACCGTCAGTTCACTGCCCGGTGAAGGAGTCTCTGTTGAGAACGCCACCCCGGTCAGCGCCGTGCCATCGACGAATTCCCAGCGCAGGGCGGGCGCTTCCTCTGCCGTTGCGGGAGACTCATCAGCAAGCTTGACCACCCCGATGATTGGATAGCCAACAGGCTGCCCAGAGGCGTCAATTATCGGAAGCCTTGAACCGGTTTCCAGAACATAGAGCCCGGCTTCAATGTCCAGCAGAATTGGCCCGGTGGCCTCTGGCTTGATGGGAATCGGGATCCGGTCGATGACAATCTGCCCCGGCGTCCAATAAATAGTGGGGTCATTGCCCAATCCAGGGTAAGTATCCCGGGATCCCACAATGGCACCATCCTCACCAAAGAGATGAACAAAGACGGTATAGTTCTCCCCAAGGGGCCGCTGAGGCTCCCAGTAGAGGGTCAGCATGACTGTCTCCCCCGGTCTGACCACGGTTGGTGACAGATCATAGCCGCGCAGGATAATCGCCCCATTCCCAAGATCCCAATCACTGCGGTGCGCCGGGTCGATGCTGCCAGCGGCAGCGAGGACCCGCTTCGCTGGTGCGTAAGCGGGTTGAAGAACGCCAATCAGGCTGCCGCATGCAAAGGCCAACATTCCGGCAACGATCAGACCTGACAGCCAGTGCAGGGGCCAGCGTGATGGCCACCATACGGCCCAACCGGCTACCAGGCTGATGCCAATCAGCGGAAGTACGGGGTAAAGCTGGCGGCCGGTCACTGAGAAAGTGCGCTGCAGATACCAGATTAAGGCTCCCAGCGTCAGGAGCGCCCATGCAGCCATGAGCGCGGTCGAGCCTCTCCCGCCGATCCATACGCTGCCATGTCCGCGGCGTATGCCGGCTGCAACCAACCCGGCGATGCTCGCGATGCTCAGGAAGTCTATCGCATTGTAAACCCAGCCGGGTGCAGGGACATTGCCATATCCGAAGTTGGCCCAGAAAGTGGTGCGAAAGTTACGCAATTCTATCAGATAATCGGTTCCGGTCAGGGGGGGACGGACTCCCCAGACCGACCACATGCTGGACAGGCCTGTGGGATCACCGTAAAGGCGCAGGTTCCTGAGCATCCACCACCCACCTGTTGCAGCCACTCCGATGGTGAGGATCATGCTGGCAGTAAGAACAACCCGCCAGGATCGCAGCCTTATGGCCAACCTGATAGCCGCCAGACCGGCCACCGGCAGTATCGGCCAGAAGCTCAGCTTGGTTAACATCCCCAGCCCGAGCAGCCCCGCCAGCGCTGCCCATTGCCATATTGAGGGCGCCTGCTGTGCTTCTGACAGCGTCAGGATCAGCCATCCTGCTGCTGTTGAAATAGTGATGAGCAGAGCATCATTGGTGATAGCGCCGCTGGTCAGGAGGAAGTTTGGCGTGAAGGCAACCATAGCGGCGCTGGCCGCAGCCAGCGGCTGAGGCAGCAACCTGCTGGCCAGCCCGTAGGCGCACACAATCGTGATCAATCCGCACAGGGTCGATACTGCGCGAACCAGATGCACCACCCGGCGGGCATGGCTGAAAGGGAACACCTCCCGTCTATGCAGATACTGGTTCTTGTTGTCCCGGCCAACTGCCCCGATTTCATATCCCCAGAATGGGTTGACCCGGGTATAAGGCTCCAGCTCGTTGTCAGTGATGGTGGGAGCGACTAACGCGGTCAGTGCATAGTAGAGGGGTGGCTGGTGATACTCCGTCAGAGGGCCAGACGGATCGACTTCTGGCAGCTTACGCTCTGCCTGCAGGGTGCGGATAAACTGGTAGTGGAGCAGTTCGTCAGGCGCTTCAAACAGCGGATTTGCCAGGTTGTAGGCACTGGCGAGTAACAGGTAGGCGATGGATATTGCCAGCACTGCTCTGTGCTGGGTGAGCACGGCGCGCAGATGCGTCAGCAAGGAATCATCCTCATGGTTGGGACGGGGCCCCGCTGCTGCCCGCGACAATAATGGGTACCTCGCACGGCACAGGGTACGAGCCATCAACACGCAGCACCACCAAGCGCAACGTGTAATCCCCTGGCAGCAGGGAGGTGCTATCCCATGCTCCCAGGAATCCCTCGGGCATGGGTGTGGGGTAAGTACCTACCACAACCCAGGCGCCGCCGGTCTGGGCTCCGCGAACCTCAAACTTGTACTGAGCAAAGTTGAGGATGTTGGCCTGACCCTCAACTGCCACCTGACCCGTTACAGTCTGACCCGCCACAGGGCTGGTAATGGTAGCACCCAGTATTTCACAGCCGTTGATCGTTGCGTCGGCGGTGGCGGCGGTTGTTCCTGCAGCGGGTGGCACTCCAACAGTCGGTGTGATAGTGGGATACAGCAGGAGGGCCGTGGTCGCAGTAGGCTGCTGGGTGACAAATACGATCGGGGTTGGAGTCACATCAGGCTGCGGCGTTCCAAGATTGGGTGACACGATATTTGCCAGGATATATACCACCGCGCAGATTGCTGCAAGTGCAGCAATCGAGTTGAATGACCGTCGGAGCAGATCGCGGGCTGCTTCGCGCTCAAGCCCGAACACGGCCACACGCATCGATTGCCGTGCGATAATGATCCCGCGGATGGAAAGAAGCAGGCCAAGTACAGCCAGCGCATAGATGATGGGGGCAACGCGGGCAATGAACTGAATCAGCGTAGCCATGGGCTCTGCAGCCGTTTAGCCGGGGAGTCCAGGATGTCGATCAAGATATCGCCGGCAACTGGCGTAGTACACCCCTGATGATGGTCTCAAGGCGCGGAACGATCAGGCTACTTGCCTCGAGAACCTCTTGATGGCTGGCCTCCTGTTCGCTGGCGGGGTTGTCGATGGCGGAGTTGCTGATTCCTGAGATGGCAAGCACACGCAGCCGCCTGTCAACTGTCTCATCATGATGAGCATGGCGTGCAACTGTCGCTTCCGGCACTGTTGACATCCCCACGGCATCAGCGCCCATTGAGCGCAGAAATCGGATGTCGGCTGGCGTCTCGAAGGCCGGACCCGCCAGCGCGATATAGACCCCCTGGTGCATCGGGACGTCATGATCGCGGGCTGTCTGCATGGCCAGGCGGCACAGTTCCGGGTCGTAAACGCGAGTCATCGCGGGGAAGCGCGGCCCCAGACTTTCATCATTCGGGCCGCGCAGCGGGCTGACCCCTGTGTGCCCCAGCAGATTGATGTGGTCAGTGATGAGCATCAGCTCGCCGGGAAGGAAAGTCTGGTTAAGTCCGCCAGCTGCATTGGTCAGGATGAGGACCTTAACACCCAGGATCTGCATCACCCGGATGGGAAGGGTCACCTGCGATATGGGATAGCCTTCGTAGTAATGAGCTCTCCCGCGCATTACCATCACGGGATGGCCTTCCAATTGGCCAACATGCAGCTGGCCTGAGTGGCCTACAACCGTTGAAACAGGCCAGTGCGGGATTTCCGGGTAAGAAATGATGCTTGCCTGTTCGACCGAGTCCGCCAGCGCGCCCAGGCCAGATCCGAGGACGATGCCTACACGTGGCTCCACATGAATGCGGGCTTGTACAGCCTGGGCCGCGGCTTCAAACTCAGGGCGACCGAAGAATTCCATCATCTCGCGTCTCCAGAGGAAGAGTTGGCGGAAGTGTATGGCCGCCGGATCGCGGGCAGAGCCAGAAAGCCGCAGCAATTATAGCTTGACCCTTTCTGTCACAACAAACGGTGCTGCGTAAGAGTCAGGAGCCGTTACACATCGACGTAAGCAAAGGGCCCCACCCTGTTCCACACCCTGACATATTCATTTGGTTGGACACCCGAAGACCCCCCGGGGCGGTGGTAAGAAAAGGAAGGCGCCGGTGTGGCGGACACCGAGCTTGTTTTCTGCAAACACATTGCAATTGCAAATAGTCGCAACTATACTCCTGAAGGTGGATACAACCAATCGAAATGGAGGGCAACGAGATGGAGAGGGCCCCACTATTGATCCCGGAGCCAATGCATGCCCCGGATGGATTCTTCTCAGTTCCCCTGTCGATAATTGGCTGGATCATCATGATCGTAATGATCGGTTTGGCGGTTCGCAACACACGCCAACAGCTCGGTGAGCGTCAGATTCCGCTGATGGGAGTGCTGGCGGCCGCGATCTTTGCGGGACAGATGCTCAACTTCACCGTACCGGGCGGCACTTCTGGCCACCTGCTGGGTGGTGCGCTGGCGGCTATTGTCCTGGGCCCGTGGGCGGCTGTCCTGGTCATGACGGCGGTTGTCTCCATCCAGGCCCTTCTGTTCCAGGACGGCGGTCTGCTTGTCTTGGGGCTTAACACCCTCAATATGGGCGTAGTCACAGCCTTTGTTGGGTATTTCGTATACCATATTGGCCAGCGCATCCGGGCGGATCATGCAGGCAAGCTGATCTCAGCATTTGCCGCTGGCTGGCTGTCGGTTGTTATCACGGCGGTTTTTGCCTCCGTTGAGCTGGCTCTGTCAGGCACCTCGGCGCTAGGTGTAGCTCTGCCTGCAATGCTGGGTGTCCATATCATGATCGGAGTTGGTGAGGGCCTGCTGACCGCTGCGGCCCTTGGCTTTATCCTGGTGGCCCGGGCGGATCTGGTTGGCGGCGAAGCTGCGCCCGGTCAGCGAAGCGCAGGCTGGGTGATTGCCGGGCTGCTGATAGCGCTCGCATTAACGCTGCTTGCGCCACTGGCTTCCCCTTACTCGGATGGTTTGGAGCGTGTGGCGGAGGTTCTTTCGGCACCTGACGAGGTCGAAGTGGCTCCGGTGGGCATTTCGGTGCCAGACGAGAAGCAGTTCTTTGGTGAAGCTCAGGATGCGCCGTATACGGTCCTGCCGGACTACACCGTACCGTTCCTGGGCGAGAGTGGCATCAGCACGATCCTGGCCGGCATGCTGGGTGTCGTGATCGTATTTGCATCGGCATTCGCCATCGCGCGCCTGACCAGGCTGGCAAGGCAAAGCGAACTGCCCCCCATCGAGTAGGGGCAGGGCAATGAAAAGGTAAGAAGCCTCCGGGCTCACAACGTTGTATTGCGACGATTACACATAAAAAGGAGGTGGGCACTGCTGCCCCCTCCTGCTGTGCTGTGAGATATGTACCGGCGATGCACTTTCATCTTGCGGACGCTTACCAAGAAACCGGCAGCCGGCTCCACCACATGGATGCCCGGATAAAGCTAGTGGTGGTGATCAGCCTTATCCTGCTCATCGGGCTAACACCCTCCGGGGCCTTTGGTACCTACATCGGTTTCTTCATTCTCATCATGGCGGTTGTGCTGGTGGCGCGCCTGGACCCGTGGATGGTAGTGCGGCGTTCGTTTGTCGCGCTGCCGTTCACACTGGCGGCGATTTCCCTGGTGTTCACAGTTCCTGGCCCTGCGCTGATCAATGTCCCACTGGTGAACTGGCCAGTCAGTGAGCCGGGCCTGGTGCGCTTTACCAGCATCATGCTCAAGAGCATGCTGTCTGTACAGGTGGCGGTTATCCTGCTGCTGACGACCCATTTCACAGATACTCTCTGGGCGCTCGGCGAGCTGAGAGTTCCCCGGATCCTGGTGGCGGTCATTACGTTCATGTATCGCTATATTTTTCTGATCGCTGAAGAATCCATCCGGCTGACTCGTGCACGCGATGCGCGAAGCGCGGTGATCGGCGGCGACACTGCCAGGGGACGCTCCCTCGCCTTCCGGGCTCAGACGACAGGGCGTATGATTGGCAACCTCTTCCTGCGCAGCTTCGAGCGCAGCGAACGGATATATCAAGCGATGCTTGCGCGTGGATATCGTGGTGAGATTCGTCACCTCAGCCCGCCCCCTGTGCCGATCGCTGACGGGATCCTGGGAGCGATTGTGTGCGCCCTGAGCCTGGCCCTAATGCTATCCGCAGTGCTCCGCTGAAGTGGAGCCCAAGTAAGAGTAAGAGAGCAGATAATTTATGCCGGCTCCGGTAGTCGTAGAGGGATTGACCTTCCGATACCCTGATGGCCATGTGGCTCTGCAGGGTATCGACTTGCAGATCGGAGTCAATGAAAAGGTGGCATTAGTTGGCCCGAATGGTGCGGGCAAATCGACGCTGATGCTGCATCTCAATGGCCTGCTGCGAGCATCGGAGGGTGCCATAACCATCGGCGGGCTGCCGGTGACTGATCAGCACCTGGGGCAGATCAGAGCGTGGGTTGGGCTGGTATTCCAGAATCCTGATGATCAGCTTTTCAACCCGAAGGTCTTTGACGATGTTGCATTCGGCCCCCTGCACATGAGTCTCCCTGACGACGAGGTTCGCCGACGCTCCATGGACGCACTGGCGGCGGTTGGCATGAGTGATTACGCCGACCGCGTATCGCATCATCTGAGCCTGGGTGAGAAGAAGCGGATTGCTATTGCGACTGTGTTGAGCATGGATCCGCAGATACTCGTCCTTGATGAGCCGACCGCTGGTCTCGATCCGCGCGCACGGCGCAGCCTGATGCGTCTGCTGGCCGAAATGCAGCGCACGATGCTGGTGGCTACCCATGATATGCACATGGTTGCGGAGATGTTTCCCCGGGTTATTGTGCTCGATGAAGGCGCTGTTGCTGCAGATGGCCCCACCGAGAACATCCTGCGCGACGAGGCATTTCTGACCGCGCATGGACTGGAAAAGCCCTGACCGTTGACGCCGCAGGGCTTTACAGGTGATCGCCCAAGTGGCGCTAAGGTGAGACGTAGATAGCTGCTTCTCTCCGAGCCTGCACAGAACCAATGTGCCACCAGGCATCTCCATTGCGGGCCATTTCAGCAGCGAAGCGCTCGCGCTGGCCTGCTGGCAACGCAATCAACAGACCACCACTGGTTTGTGCATCGAACAGCAGCATCTGTTGCTCTGCGGTAACCCCGGTGTCGAAGCGCACAGAGGGCTCAAATGCCTGCTTGTTACTGGCCGACCCGCCCGGGAAGATCCACTTACTGGCATAATCCACCGCGCCGGTCATGAAAGGAATAGCCGCAAAGGACATCTCCAGAGAGACCTCGCTGGCTGCTGCCATTTCGGCTGCATGGCCCAGCAGCCCGAAGCCTGTGATATCCGTAATCCCCCGCGCTCCACAGACGCCTGCTGCCCGGGATGCAGACCTATTGAGGCGCGACATCCAGCGCTGGGCCTCTGCTATGTGCGCACTCTCAGCCGCATCTCGCTTGGCCGCCGTCGTGATGGTGCCTGTGCCGAGAGGTTTTGTCAGGATTAGAAGATCCCCTGGTCGGGCCTGTGCTTTGGTGGCCAGCTGGTCGGGATGTGTAAGCCCGATAACAGCCAGCCCGAACTTAGGTTCCTTATCCTGAATAGTGTGCCCCCCGGCAATGACCGCGCCAGCCTCGTGCACCTTCTCCGCTGCGCCCCGCAGAATGTCTGTCAGGATCGCGGGCGGGAGTTCGGGTGGAAAAGCGACCAGGTTGAGTGCCATCAGCGGCTGGCCGCCCATGGCATAGACATCGCTCAGTGCATTGGCTGCTGCGATCGCGCCATACAGATAGGGATCGTCAACAATAGGAGTGAAGAAGTCCGCCGTAAAGATCAGGACTCGCTCGGAGTCAAGGCGATAGGCAGCTGCGTCATCAGGCGCGCCAAGGCCAACCAGCAGATCAGGATAATCCGCGGGGGTGAAGAAATCCTGCAGGGGGCGCAGAACCTGCGCCAGGGCCTCAGGGGCCAGCTTAGAAGCTCAACCGGCACACGATGAAAGCGACGTCAGGCGGATGATCTCTTCGCGGGTCATAGCCTATCTGTCCTGTACCCATATGCTGCGATCGCACGGAGAGAGTTTATCCTACTTGGCACCCCTGGCGCTATAGCCGCCACCTGCTTTTTGTAGGGGTCCTGGTAGCAGCATAGAGCCCCCTGAAGGGCTATCTGCCACAGGGCGCATCGAGCTTTGCCAAAGGTTTGCGCTATACTCCATGTCGATCTTTGAAGGGGGGACTGTCACTATGGGCCATCTACGCTGGGCGATCTTTCCACTAGCACTGGCAGGGTTGGCCTGCAGCAGCGTTGCGCTGTTTGCAGAGACTCCACAACCTGCGTCCACTGCGGAGCCAGCCGCGACTTCAACGCCGCTGCCCCCCATGCCGGTGCAGCCGGGTGCTGCCAATCCGGACGAGCCTGTGTTTGTGACAGGCACGATTCCGTTCACTTCGCCTTTCTTCCTATCTTCTTCTGCTGAACCTTTTGTGCTGCTCGAAGACGAAGCGGGCTTTGTCGCGCGTGATCTGGAATTTGAGTTCCCACTGGTGAGCCAGGCTATTGGCCCGGTGGAGATTGTCGACGACAGCACAGCTACTTACTCCCTGGCGCTGCCGGCCATCCCACAGGGCACTGCTGTGGATGTTGATCACGACGGGGAGAGCGACACCGGTATCCAGGTATTTGCCGTTGCTTACTGGGCAAATACCTGGGGAGGGCCTTTCCTGGAGCGGCGTGATGGCCGCGGCTGGTCGACAGCTTACACATCGGCCATCACAGACCCGGACAATGATTATGAGATCATCGGCGGGACTCTGATCATATGGGCACCGGATGACCAGCAGCAGTTTCCAACGGGGTTTGGCGAGGACGGGAAGCTGTTCACTGAAGACGATCCGGTGGCGCCGGTCCTGCCAGGCTACAGTCTGGTGAACCTGGATCAGGAGCCTTTTCGGATCTATAAGGAGCCCCGACCGGAGCTGACGCTGCTGGAAGGGGAAATTGCAGTCAATGATTTTTCGGATATGAGTTATACGGACGCCTTTGATGCTCTGTTTGCAAAAGTCTCGCGAGAGTACCCATTTACAGAGGATAAGTCCGTTGACTGGGATGCCCTTTATGAGGAGTTCGCGCCCCGTGTAGCGGAGGCTCGCAGCGATGTACAATTCTACCGGGCGCTGCGCGATTTTGCCTTCTCGATCCCGGATGGCCATGTGGGGGGATTGTTCAACCGGGATGCTTTTCTGGAAGAACAGGCAGGCAGCTTCGGGATGATACTGGCGGAGCTGACAGACGGCCGCGTGCTGGTGACTGACGTCCTGCCGGGCACACCGGCGGATCGTGCGGGGATTGAGGTAGGTGCCGAGATCCTTGAGTGGGATGGCCAGGCGATCGCCAAAGCGATCAGCGAAGTCAACCCTAATCTTTTCTCCTCTCACTCGACCGAGACTGCGCGCCGCCAGGACCAGATAGTCTTCCTGACCCGTGTGCCGATTGGCACGCGGATTGCTATCACTTACCGTAACCCGGGGCAGACGCAGCCTGATGATGTTACGCTGACGGCAGTCCAGGAGGTCGATTCACTGGTGCAGGTGCTGTTCCCACCAGCAGAGGCGCTGAATCTGCCCGTGGAGGCCGATGTGCTGGAGGAGACGGGGATCGGCTATATACGGGTGAGCAGCTTCTCGGATGATGATAACCTGACTGCGCGCCTGTGGGAGCGCTATATCAATCAGCTGATCGACAACGATGTTCCCGGTCTGATCATCGATCTGCGGCGCAATGGTGGGGGTAATGGGAGCCTGGCCAACGCGTTCGCCGGTTTCTTCTTCGATGAGGAGGTCATACTGTCCCAGCGGTCCTACTATAACGAGCGCACGCAGCAGTTTGAGCTGGAGGGTATTCCCTCCGTGATCGAGCCCGCGCCCGTGCTCTACGAAGGGCCGATCGCTGTGCTGATTGGCCCAAACTGCGTAAGTGCCTGTGAGGGGTTCGCCTACGCACTGTCACGTGGCCAGCGAGCCATCATGGTTGGAAACTTTCCCACCGCGGGAGCCTTTGGTGAAGTGGGGCGTGGGCAGTATCAACTGCCTGGCGACCTGCGCCTTCAGTTTCCGACGGGCCGGCCGGAGACCCCGGACGGCCGTCTGCTGATCGAAGGGACCGGTGTTGTTCCGGACATTGTGGTGCCGGTGACTGAGGATCAGGTACTGGGTAGAGATGATCCTGTTCTTGCGGCTGCCGTTGAGGCACTCCTTGAACGAATTGGGGACTGAGATCGGCTGAGTGCCGGTTATGCCGGCCTTCGCTTCTCATCGCGAGGTTCGAATCCAGAGTCGGGTGCCATCCGTTCTAAGCCTGATGGTGCCCGACTCGTCGATTCGATAGACGCGAGTGCCGGTCGGGGCCAATTCAGCCAGCGCTGACTCGTCATACGAAGAACTGTCAGAGTGGAAGCCGGGAGCCGCCACGAGGAACTGCGGATGAACGGCTGTCAATAGGGCGGCGCTGGCGGCGTCTGGCTGCTGCCCCGGCGGCATCACGAGCACGGTAGCCGGAAGGTCCGGGTATCTGGCTAACAGAGCTATCTGCTGTTCGGGAGATATCGCGCCTGGCAGCAGCACGCTCACAGCGCCATGGGTAATCTTCAGGACGATCCCGCCGTCTGTCGCATCTGTTCTCAGGCCGGCGGATGGAGCGTCGATGATTTCGATGATTGTGCCATCGTCAATGTTGATCTGAGTGCCGGCAGCGACTTCAAGCTTCCGTGCTTCCTGTTCCTGAAGATCGCGTTCAATCGCTGCCCATATCAGCCCTTCACCTGGCGGGCCGTCAGCTATCATCACATCGACGCGATAGTGTTCAAACACCTCGGGCAGGCCGGAAATATGGGCGCTGCTGTTCCGGGGCAAAATGACTATGTCCAGGCTGCGGCTCCAGAATGGCAGCGCGTCACCCAGCTCAGCTGCCAGCTGGCGGCCGCTGCCTCCGGCATCTATCAGAATGTGGCGACCGCTGGGTGTGATGACCAGGGTCGATTGCCCATCGCCCACATCCATAAAGAGGACGTGGAGATAGCCATCCGGCATGGAATATGCCGCGGCAGTCAACAGGGCGGTGGCAAGAATCCCGGCTATTGTCAGGGCTTTGACCGGATAAGCGTGCCCTACCGTCTGTACCAGGTCTCTGCGCTTGGCCGCGGGCTGCATGGCAAACCACGTACAGCTTAGCAACGCCGCATAGGTTCCCCCGATCGTGACAGGAGAAAGCGATGGGATTGTTGTCGCAGAAAAGGGGAGGTTAGCAGCCACACGAACGATCGCCAGGGTGTAACTGAGAAACAGCCAGCTTGCCCAGGCCAATGCTTGCCCGACTGGTTCTATAAGAGCGGAAAGGCCGACTCCCAGTCCTCCCAGTACCATCAGCATGGGCTGGACAGGGACGATCAGGAAGTTGACCGGCAGCGACAACAATGACAGCTGCTGGAAGTGATAGGCCATGATGGGAGCAGTCATCACCTGGGCAGCCATGGTGACGATCAGGCCGTCAGTCAGAGCGCCCAGCACCTGCTGCGCCGGGTCGCTGATGGCGAGGTGAGACAGAACACGATCCAGCCCATGCCGGAGTGGTTCGACGTACAGGATCAGCCCGAGCGTCGCGGCAAAACTCAGCTGGAAGCCAACATCACCGAGGATCTTCGGATTGATGGCTGTGAGGATCAGAGCAGCGAATGCCAGTGAGGCTAGCCCATAGGTCTGCCGCCCGGCAAGAGCAGCCACCAGGCCCAGGGTGGCCATGATCGCCGCTCGCATAACGCCGGGATCGCCCCCGACAAAAATCCCGTATCCAAGCACCCCTGCTATCGTGATCAGAGTCGACCAGGTGAGGCTCAGGAAGCGGCGGGTAACGCTGAGCAACAGCCCGGCCAGGATTGCCATATTGCTGCCCGAGATAGCAATAATGTGGGATGCACCTACCCGGTTGAACTGCTCACGCACCTCCGGGCTGATGCCGGTTTCGATGCCCAGCAGGATCCCTGCCAGCAGCGAGGCTTGAGGATCTGGAAGCATCTCCTGTATACGTTGATGGGCGCTGCCGCGAACGCCAAGCAGAGCAGCCCGTACAGGGCTGCCTCGCCCGGATCCGATCGTGTCCACTCCGGCATAGCGCATCTGGCTGTAGATTCCCTGGCGCGCTAGATAGTCGCGATACGAGAAAGTGTCGGAATCGAGCGGGGTGGTCAGGTAACCGGTGGCACGGATCTCCTGACCATACCGAAAATCGGGGCCGCGTGCTGTCTGGAGCAGAAATATGCCCTGAACAGGATGACGCACCTGACCTTCCAGGGTTATGGTATCCGCTGCTACTCTCAGCAGGGTGTAAGCGTCGCGCTCGTCCGGGGCGTCAATGATCCAACCCTCAATCACCACCTGGCCCTGACCGTTGTAGTGGGCAAGATCCTGTTCCGTGAAGTGGGGTTGAGCCACGCTCATTCGCAAACCGCCCAGCGCCGCCAGCAGCAGGCAACTGACCCCCAGTCTGGCTGCTGGCTGCCGCCAGAAGGCAATCAGCGCTGCGAGCAGGATTACAGCGCCTGCAATCCAGGTGCTCCGGGGCGCTCCCAGACTCTGCGAGGCGGCGATCCCCACCAGCCAGGCTGTCGCGAGATAGACCAGTGTCATGCCATGCTGCGACGATTACCGTGTGATCGATGCAAACAGTGTATGCTGCCTGTGCCCCGGCGCCAAACAGGCACAGTGCTATATAATGCGCTGTGTGTATAACTCAACAGAGGGAACGCGATGACCCTTTCTCCGTTGCTGGTGCTTGGCATTGTGGCCAATATGACCAGCATCACGGTTGGTCTGGCCTTGCTGATGCTGGTGCTCTGGCAGAGTCATCGTCAACAGACCAATCTGCTGTTCTGCTTGTTCTTGCTGGCAATGATTGCAGGGGCCGTCACCGGGCTGGTTTTCCGGCTGAGCCCGGTCTTTGGCTATGATCCAACATACTGGCTGTACGGGCTGGGGCTTGCCCTGGGTGCTTACGGGCCGCTCCTGTTCATTTTTACGGGCGAGTTTACTGCCAAAGGAACTCGGCCTGTGCGTATCCTGTACATTGTGGGGATTGTGCTCTGGCTGGTCACATTCTGGCTCATGTGGCAGGGCAGAGTGATTACCAATGTGAATCCCACACTGACAGGGCGTACTCTCTTCGATCTAACCCCGTTGGGGTATACGCTGGTTGCGATTTTGATCGCCTATGAAGGGCTGGCCCTGGCCAATTTGGTGATCCATCCAACCGATCGGAGCCGCGCTCTGATCCCTGCTGTCCTGGTGCTTCTGGCCGCCGCAGTAGGGGATCTGTGGCCCCTGATTGCGCATCTGCCTGTCAACAGCGTCATGACGGCTATTTCCTCTATTATCATGGGGCGAGCGATCCTGAAGTTCCAGCTCTTCGATCCGGTAGCACGCCTGAATCGCGAGCTGGCGGACGCTAACCAGCAGATGGCAATCACCAGCCGCCTGAAGTCTGAGTTTCTGGCGAATATGAGCCATGAGCTGCGCACCCCCCTTAATTCGATTATCGGGTACACAGAACTGGTGCTGGATGGGCTTTACGGTCCGCTCACCGATAAGCAGCAGGATCGCCTTGAGAAGGTGCACCGAAACGGGCGCAGTCTGCTGGCACTCATTAATGACATTCTGGATCTGTCCAAAATCGAAGCGGGCCGACTTGAGCTTGATCGGGTCCCTTTGAATGTCCATTCGCTGATTGACAGTGTGATGGCGACAGTCCAGCCACAGGCTGAGGAGAAAGGGCTGGAGATCAAGCGGGTGCTACCCCACTATCTGCCTTCCATAGTGGCCGACGAGAATCGCTTCCAGCAAATCCTGCTGAACCTGCTAAGCAACGCGGTGAAATTCACCAGCCACGGTGAGATCGTCATCGCAGCCGGTACCAGCCGCGATGAGCAAAAGCTGGAGATTCAAATTACTGACACCGGTATAGGGATCGCCCCCGAATCCTTCGAGCTGATTTTCGATGAGTTTCGTCAGGTGGATAGTACCAGCACCCGGGAATATGGTGGGACGGGGTTGGGCCTGGCTATATCGCGGCGGCTGGCGCGCCTGCATGGCGGCGATATCCTTGTTGAGAGCGCTGTGGGGAAAGGCTCCACCTTCACCGTCGTGCTGCCTCTGAAAGATGCTCAGGCTGCCCCGGTCAGCGATCCCTCTTCCACCTAACGGCTTATGAGGTCAACCGCCAGCCGGTTGTGCTGCTCGATGACTGGCCCGATGTCTACCGTCGTGAGCCGACCCTCTTCGACCACAACCCGGCCGTCGATCATGGACCAGTCCACCCGGACCGGTGAGCAGAAAAGCGCGGCAGCGACGGGATCATGCAGCCCTCCGGCGTACTCCAGTCTGTTGAGCCGGACTGCGATCAGGTCGGCGGCCTTGCCCGGCGCAAGCGAGCCAATATCGTCCCGCTGAAGCACACTGGCCCCTCCAATAGTCGCCAGTTCCAAAGCCTGACGGGCTGACAGTCTGGCCGGGTCGCCAGTGACCCGCTGCAGCAGCATTGCCTGTCTTGCCTCCCCCAGCAGGTGGCTGCCATCATTGCTGGCCGAGCCGTCGACACCCAACCCGACCCTGGCATTGCTGTCAAGCAGCGCCCGTATGGGGGCAATGCCGCTGGCAAGCCGCATGTTGCTGCTCGGGCAGTGAGCCACACCGGTGCCCGTGCGGCCAAAGAGCTCGATTTCCTGCGCATTCATGTGAACACAATGAGCATGCCACACATGGCGTCCAATCCAGCCCAGGTTTTCCATGTAGGCGACCGGACGCCTGCCAAACTTCTGAAGGCAGAAGGCCTCCTCATCCAGTGTTTCAGCCAGATGGGTGTGTAGAGTGACCCCATAGTGGGCTGCCATGCTGGCGCTCTCGCGCATCAGGTCGGGCGTCACTGAGAATGGAGAGCAAGGGGCCAGCACTATTCTGAGCATGCTGTAGGGTTCCGGGTCGTGATAAGTCTCAATGACCCGCTGGCAGTCGCGGAGGATCGCTGGCTCCTCCTCAACTACGCGATCCGGCGGTAGGCCGCCTTTGCTTTCTCCCAGGCTCATGGATCCGCGTGCGGCGTGAAAGCGCAGGCCAATCTGCCGGGCAGCGCGGATTTCGTCATCCAACCGGCAGTCGTTCGGGAACAGATACAGGTGATCGCTCGAGGTGGTGCATCCCGAAAGCATCAGCTCTGCCATCGCGATCAGACTGGAGACATAGATGGCCTCACCGGTCAGGTTGGCCCAGATCGGATAGAGTGTTTTGAGCCAGTTGAACAGATTAGCGTCCTGGGCTGCTGGCACAGCGCGTGTCAGGGTCTGGTACATGTGGTGATGCGTGTTCACAAAACCGGGCATCACCATGTATCCACTCAGATCGATAATCCGGTCGGCTTCCGTGGGCAGGGTGCTGGTGGGGCCTACCTGCTCGATAACCCGATCGCGAATCAAAATGGCACCATCCGGGATTTCGCGGCGCTGTGTGTCCATAGTAACCAGCATCGCGATATGGCGGATCAGGGTGGTAGTCATAGAGGCTCCAAGAAAAGGTGCCAGCCGCCACCACTGCCGGCTGGCACACTGATTTGACAGGCAAAGTGCCCTCAGGCTACGACCTGTTTCTCGATAGCCAGCTGCGCACCGTGCAAGGTGTTCTTGAGCAGCATGGCGATGGTCATCGGGCCTACACCTCCTGGCACCGGTGTGATGGCTGCCACGCGCTCCTTGGCACGCTCGAACTCAAAGTCGCCCTTCCAGACATAGCCCTTTGGATTCCCGGGATCGTCTACCTTCACCGTTGCTACGTCAATGCAGACGGCCCCCTCTTTGAACCAGTCGCCCTTGATCATCTCGGCGCGCCCCATAGCTCCAATGACAATATCGGCGTTCTTCACTATTGCCGGGATATCGCGGGTGCGGCTGTGAACAACCGTGACGGTCGCATTAGCCTTGACCAGCAGGAGCGACATGGGCATCCCTACAATGTTGCTGCGCCCCAGCACAGCTGCATTGGAGCCGGCGATCTTGAATCCAGGTACCAGTTTCTCTGCTTCCTGCAAAAGCACCATGCAGCCATACGGTGTAGCAGGGACAAATTCTGGCTCACGGCCTTTCATGGCCAAGCGCCCGATGTTGATCGGGTGAAAACCATCAACATCCTTGTCCAGGCTCAACGATTGGAGTACAAGCTGTTCATCAAGGTGATCGGGCAGCGGCAGCTGGACCAGGATTCCGTGTACTTTGGGATCAGCATTAAGCTGAGCGATCAGGCTTTCCAACTCCTGCTGGCTGATGCTGGCGGGCAACTCATGGCCAAACGATTCAATGCCTACCTCCGCACAGCGATTGCGTTTCATCTTAACATACATTTGCGAGGCCGGATTCTCGCCAACCAGAACAGCTGCCAGGCCCGGCGTCACTCCATGCTGTTGCTTCATGGCTTTGACGGAGTCGGCTACTTCCTGCTGGATCCTTGCCGCCACCGCTTTGCCGTCCAGGATTATCGCGCTCACAGGCATCCTCCGTGGTGTCACAGGTAAGTCCCATCAGACAGCATAGCATGAGCATCGGAGTAGTTCCAGTGTGTTTTATTACCCTCATTGGGATAACGATGCTCTTGCCGGACTGGCATAGATCGGGAAAGATCGCTGGCATACAGGGCGTGAGGAGTTGTTATGAAGACACAGACGACACCACTGTCAAGGCAGCGTTGGTTATTCACGACCGTCAGCGGGCTGGCGCTGGCTGCCTGCATGCGCACCGGGGATGTTGTCCGGCCCGCAAGCGCTGATGAGTCGCCGGGTGCGCATCAGGCGGCGGAGGTGGTACGCGCACCCATTCCTGCTGAAATGGCTGAGCAGAAGCCAGTGCCGGTACTTGCCGGTGTCCGGGCGCGAGGACGGCTGCGCTGCGGTGTTCATCCTGATTGGCCAGGCTTCAGCACATCCGGTACGGAGCCAAATAGGCGCGATGGCTTTAATATCGACCTTTGCCGTGCACTGGCCGCGGCTGTATTGGGGGATGCGCAGGCAATTGAGCTTGTGGCTGTAGAGCCGGCTGACAGCCTGCCAACCCTGCTGAGAGGTGAGATTGATGTCCTGTTCTACCCGAACGCGTGGACGCTGACCCGAGACGCCGGGCTGGGGCTGGAGCTGCCTGCCATCATGTACTTTGAGCGCCTGGCGTATCTGGTCAGGGATGATCAGGCAGGTGACTGGGATACATCCGGCATGATCCGCACCTGTGTGCGTGCGGGATTCCTATCGGAGCAGGCTGTCGCGGCGGATCTCACCGCACGCGGCGTGGGCTTTGAACTGCTTGCGCTGCCCACTGAGAGGGATGTGCGAGCCGGCTTGCAGTCGGGAGATTGCAGCGTGGCGGCCGGCTCTGAGACGCTGCTAGCAGGCTGGCAGGCAGCCGAACCCGGCATCTATGAGCGGGTACTGACAGAGAGCAGGCTGGAGCCTCAGGGCCCTGTAGTGGCAGCAGGTGACGAGGAGTGGCGTGATGTTGTCGCCTGGACGATGTACGCGCTGATTGAGGCGGAGGCGCTTGGGATTAACCAGGCGAACGTGATGGAGTTTGCGGCCAGCCAGGATCCGGAAGTACAGCGGCTGCTGGGGACAGGTGACGATGATCTGGGGGCGCGCCTGGGGCTTAGCAGCGACTATGCATTTCAGGAGATCCAGCAGGTTGGTTCGTATGAAGACATCTACATACGCCACCTGATCCCGCTTGGCATCCAGCGGCAGGCTTCTCCCAATCGCACCTGGGTGGATGGCGGACTGCTGTTCTCCCCACTATTTCGTTGAAAAAGGTGCCCGGGAGTTGGAGATAGTTCCCGGGTAACGCCTTTGGCGATGCCAGGGCAGGATTCTAGGCTTCAGTCAGCACCACAGGGCGGAACTTGTACCCGTATACAATCATCCCTGCCCGGCCATCGGTGCGGAGCTTGCGCGTGACCATCTCGACTCGCATGCCAACAACGGGCTCGTCCTCAAGGTCTGTGAGCTGTGCAGTCAGCATGGGGCCTTCATCCAGCTTAATCAGGGCAACGTAATAAGGCGCCTGATCCTCGAAGCCGCTGGGAGCATCCAGCACTTCGGTAAAGCTGTACAGGGTTCCTTTGCCTGAAAAAGCAAACAGTTCCTGAGCGGGTCTGGCGCAGTCCGGGCATACATCGCGCGGGGGGAAGATGCTCGCCCCACAGTGGCGACATACTTCTCCTGTCAAACGGTAGCGCTGGGGAGCCAGGCGCCAGTGCTGCGGGATTTCCATAGGATCCGTTCTGTGAAGGAGAAAGCCTACCGCTGAGCGATAAAGACTGTTTCGAGCTCTTCATAGCGCACAGGGTGCACGGTCTGGCGCTGTGAAACCTCAACAGGAGGCTGGCACTCATCACAGACTGGCCGCGGGCCAAAGAACCGCTTCCCACAGCCTGTGCAGGTGGAGCCCTTCAAGGTATATCGCTGCTCATTCAGACGCCAGTGACGTGAGACTTCCATCAACCTGCCCCTTATACTTTTGAAGAATGAACTACGGTTATTATGCCCTGCCCGACCTCTCAGAAGCTGTTACGGGACTGCCAAAAGCTCTCAACAGACGCGTCTACTCCGCCTGGAGCTTGCCACGATAGCGTGCGTAAACGGCATAGTCAACGCCCGTGCGGCGGGCAATATACTCCTCAGTGCGGGGGGCCAACTGCTGTCGGGCGGGGAGTCGCTCAGTTGCTTGCAGCACCATGGCATCTGAGCCTGCTCCTGATCCGTATGAAATCATCAAAATTCGATCTCCGGGCCTGGCAATATCCAACACGGCGCTCAGGCCCAGGAGTGATGAGCCGGCATACACATTCCCAATGCGCCCGGCCAGCAGGCCTGTCTGAAACTGTTTCTCGGTGAAACCCAGCATCTGTGCAGCGCGGGTAGGGAACTTTACGTTGGGCTGATGGAACACAACGTGCTGGAAGTCCCCCGGCTCGGCTCCTAATTCCTTCATCATGACTTCTGCGGCAGAAATCACGTGCCGAAAATAGGCAGGCTCGCCGGTAAAGCGGTCACCATGGGATGGATAAATCTCATGCGCCCGCCGCCAGAAGTCCGGTGTGTCAGTCACATAGGAATAGGTGGCTTCAAAAACTGCCAGGCTGCTGCTGGCCTCGCCCATAAGATAGGCGGCCCCTCCCGCTGCGGCAGTGTATTCCAGCGCATCCCCTGGCCTGCCCTGGGCAGTATCCATGCCAATACTGAGTGTATAGTTGGCCATGCCGCTTCCTACCATCGCAATCGCAGCCTGCATGGCTTCACTCCCCGCCTTGCAGGCGAACTCCCAATCGGCGGCCATGATATGCGGTGATGCCCCGATCGCTTCCGCCACAACGGTTGAGGATGGCTTGACAGCATAAGGGTGTGATTCGCTTCCTACCCACACAGCGCGGATCAGCGCGGGGTCTATCTGAGCGCGGGCCAGAGCATTGCGAGCGGCCTCGATCGACATGGTGATCACGTCTTCATCCAGGCCGGGTACAGATTTCTCTTTAATCGGAGTGCCGCCCTGCCCCCCTGTCCAGACCCGCGAAACTTCTGTGGCCGGAAGGCGGTAGCGCGGCACGTATGCGCCATAGCCAGCGATCCCTACCGCGCGCAGCGGCTTGAGCAGATGGCCGGTTGACACGGCTGTATCCTGATGCTCTTGTGTGTTCATGGGCTAGTTGTCCTTCCCATCGTTATGTTCTAGAAGCTGTTGAGCCCGGACTGCTGTGATCTGCCCATCATTCATCATCTGTTCAGCAATCCGGTCGATATCCTCGCCGGCAGCGCCGGCGGCAATGGCAATCTGGCGAGCATGCAGGGCCATGTGCCCCTTCTGGATCCCCTCAGTGGCCAGGGCACGAAGCGCTGCCAGGTTCTGCGCAAGGCCAACTGCGACGATGATCTCGGCCAGCTCTTTAGCTGAGCGGGCCTGCAGGATCTTCAGGGAAACCTGTGCCGCCGGGTGAGCGCGCGTTGTGCCGCCCACCATCCCAACAGCCATGGGCATCTCAAGCGCCCCGATCAGGCTGCCATCGTCGGCCTGCCGCCACTCCGTCAGCGAGGTGTATTGACCGCTGCGTGCCGCGTAGGCATGAGCGCCTGCCTCGACAGCTCGCCAGTCATTACCGGTAGCAATCACTACCGGATCAATCCCATTCATAATCCCCTTGTTATGGGTAGCGGCCCGGTAGGGATCAACGGCGGCCATGGCCCATGCCTCGACAATTCCACGAACCACACGTTCCCCCGAGTATCCCTCAAAGGCCAGAGCTTGGGCAGGGACCCGGCATTCAGCGCGAGCCAGCCGACGATCCGCCAGATTTGAGAGGATACGCAGCCCAACACGACCGCCTGTGAGGTTAGTGATCGGGGCTGACAGCTGCTCGCATGCTGTGTTGACCATGTTGGCGCCCATCGCATCGCGGCAATCGAAAATAAGATGGACCACGAGCATGGGGCCAACAGGAGTATTGCGCAGCAACCGGACCTGGATATCGCGTGGGCCGCCGCCCAAACTTACTATCGTCTTGTCGCAGCAGGCGGCGATGTCCAGTAATTCGTTTCGGTGTGCCATAATGCTGGCAGCAGCGGATTGAAGATCGGGTAGGTCAAGAACCTGGATCTGGCCGATCATCTCGGGCTCGGTACTGCGAGTCCTGAAGCCGCCGCCTTCACGCACCAGCTTGGCCATGAAACTGGCGCCAGCAACTACTGATGGCTCCTCAACCGCCATCGGAATCAGCACATCACGCCCATTGATCTGGAAATTCGCGGCAATCCCCAGGGGGAGACCGAAAACCCCCACCACGTTCTCGATCATCTTATCAGCCAGCTCGGCGGGTAAGCCTGTTTCACCAAGCAGGGTTGCTTGCTCCGCTTGTGTCAGCTCTGCCCACTGGGCGACGATCTCTACCCGTGAGGCAATCGAGCGTTGGTGAAAACCGGGAAGCCGTGAAGAGTGTTCCACGCTGCTCTGCCCATGACATGTCAAGGCCCACGGCTTTGCAGCGTGGGCCAGAGATTATCTGGTCAATTGAAATGTTAGCCGGCTTGCCCGTCAAAACCTATCAAGAGGCTGTCAGGAGGGCACATCACAGGGCATCAGGGCGCCACACATCCTCGCCGGGGGGCATGTTCTGCTGGCGGTACTGCTGGCAGCGGCGAGCCAGCTCGCGGGCCGACTCGTAGTAATCTGGCTCGCCGGGGCGGTGGCTGAGTTCATACTCAATGTAGGGCCCCAGCTTCTTCCAAGCCTTTACAACGAAGGGGCTGACCCACTTGATGACGGCATCACTGGTGATCCAATCCTGCTGGATCAGAAAACCGAGATGATCGAAGGAGTTGAGGACACGCTTCACATGCTCGCGGCCCTCAGGCGGCAGAGATGCAAGCCCGGCCTGAGGATCGTCGGGTAGATTCTGGTAAATCCAGCGGCGTGCCTCAATGTCCACTTCGGACATGAGCCGCGCAAAAATATCGTTGTAGATTCCCAGGTTGCGGTTGTCGGTCGACTCTCCGAGCTGCGCCAGCAGCACGACGCCGCCGCCGAAGACCTGGGCGACTGCTGCCGCCGCCGACAGCGCCTCCACCATGTCCCACAGGCTGAAGCGCACGCCAATCAGCTGGAAGAAGCCCCAGACAGTCAGGTTGAGGAGGAACCATAATCCCAGAGAGATAATGCTAATGGTCGCTGCCATCAGGATAATCTGCCCGGTGGACATCTTTTTGACGGTTTCGGCGAGCCTCTCAATCCACTGCTTCATCTTCTTTATCTCCCGGCTAATTGGCGACCGCGCGCCAACTTCTCATCGGGTCGTCACGACGGTAACAAACGTGTTCAGATTCCAATCTCCGCGGATTCGCAGACGTTTGAGCTCCATCGGGTTATCTTTGGTGTGCAGAATACCGTTCATAGTGGTAAGAGCGCCCCAGTAGCCAACTTCCCTGGCGGTCTCGATGGTCAGTGCGTCGTATTTTCCGGCAGGGTAAGCCAGGAAGCGTGGAACGTAGCCCAGGTTGGCCTCAATGGTCTGGGCAGGGCCCAGCAGATGATAGAGCAGCCAGTCCCGGTCCCGGCCATTCATTTCAATGTGCTCGCGTCCGTGCACTTCAATGCTCATCCCGGCGGCGCTCATCTCGCGCAGCATATCCCATGACATATAGCCAGGCTGGTTGCGATCGGTGACATCGGTCAGGATGAAGAACGTCGCCGTATAACCCATTTCCTTCAGGGCCGGGAAGGCGTTTTCATAGTTGTCCACATACCCGTCATCAAAAGTCAGAATGATCGGCTTGTCAGGCAGAGGCGGCCAACCAATGTTGAGCGCATAGATCAGATCATAAAGCGAGATCGTCTCGTAACCGTTTTCCTTGAGCCATCCCAACTGCTCGCGGAATGCTTCCGGGGATACGGACAGATCCTTGCGGTAAACATCCGCATCGGCCGGAGGGATGCTAAGGTAGTGGTACATCAAAATGGGGACTACAAACTGCCGATCTCGACTATCCGGGGTGGGCAACGGGGTTGAAGTGCTGGTAGGGCTAGGGACCGGCGTCTCTGTGGGAATCGGCGTCTCGGTCGGGGTCAGAGTGATGGTCGGTGTAGGGCTGGCAGTCGGAGAAGCCGTGGCTGTTGGTGTCTCGGTTGGGGTCGCTGTAGATGTTGGGGTAGCTGTGAACAGCGCAGCGAGGACCAGAGGCCGTTGATCAACGGGGCTGGCAGGCATGAAGGCCACCAGGCCAAATGCCACACACGAGACCAATGCGCTGGCCGCCAGACCCATGAGCAGCGCCCGGATCGGACGGCGAGGCGCAGCTGGCTTCTTCGCCTGGCGAGAAGGTGCATGAGCGGTTTTGCTCGGCCTTACGGTGCGTGAAGAAGCCGCGGCCTGGATTGGCAGTTTGGGATGCAGTTTGCTGGCCGGATGTTCTTTCTTGTTCATAGCGTGCGGAGAATACCCTACAGCCACTTGAGTGTCAATGCGCTGAACCGGCCGACGCATCTACAAAATACGCACAGGATGCTGTGAAATCATGCCTGGCTGCGCTATGATAGGAGCCTATGTTGCGCTATCGACGATCCTGCCTTGCGAAAAGGTGCCGCCCGCTTCAGGTGCTGTGGCTGGCTGGCCTGACGACGATCGCTGGCATGGGGTGTGCCCCTCCTGCTTCGGCAGTCCTGCCAACCACCACCCCCGCTCCTGCAGCGATGGCCCCCTCGCCCACATTCACAGCACTACCACCCCCGACAGTCACACCCTATCCAACCATCACACCCTATCTGGCCGGCGGCGGGAACATGGGGGAAGTCTCGACTACTGAGCTGCCCCCGACGCCTGCGTCCACATCGATCCCCACAGCAACCGCCGGAAGTGCGGGCATTCTCCCGGCCATTCCTGACCTGGGGGCGGTGCTGTTCGGTGCAGACTTCTCGCGAGGATGGCCTTCAATTGACGAGAGTACTGCAAAGATCGCTCTTCGAAATGGGCAATACCTGTTTGAAATCGGTCCTTACGATGGCCGCTACTTCACCACCAACGCTGTCCGGACCAGCAACTACTACGCTCAGGTAGAGGCATTTCCGGATGAATGCCCGTCCGGGGGCGCTTACGGTCTGCTGTTCCGCTTCGTCGATAGTGGCAATTATTATGGCCTGATCCTGTTCTGCAACAATGCTTATTCTGTGACCGGGCGTACGAATGGTGCGCTGCAGAGCAGTCCGCTGCTGGCTGGCATGCTGCCGGCAGACATTGACGCGGCCAGCGGCACGCATGTGTTAGGGGTACTGGCGCAGAATGGCTCCTTCACATTTTATGTGGATGGGCAGGCACTTGGGTCGGCAAGCGATAGCCGGCACGAGAGCGGGGATGTGGCCATGTATGCACTCAGCCAGACCGCCGACGTCATGCGTGTTGCCTTCGACAATCTGGAGATCCGGGCGGTTCCCTAGTGACTCTCCGGCACCGGGTTGAGCAGTGGTATCCGCCTGTGCTTCTTCTTGCCGCCATCGGTCTGGCTGCAATACTGGCACGGGCCTCCGCTTTCCAGAATCGACAGGAAGTCGAATCGCCCGCGTCGGCACCCCCGTCTGGCAGCCTACCGACTCCTCCTCCCTTAACGCCTCTGCCAGGCATCCTATCCAAAACCACCCCGGCTTCCCTATACACTGAGTCGTCGGACCATACTCCGGCGGACGCCTGGGCAGCGGCGCTTCTCAACCGGCTTCTAATGAATATCCCCTCCGCCAATTGGGAAGATCAAACCGTGCTTCCGCTCAGACTTACGGGGAGTGCGCTGGTGCTTGGAGAGGATCCACTGACGCTCGATGCCGAGCGCCGCCTCCAATTGCTGGTAGCTAACGCGCAGACACCATCGGCGGCGCAGGAAGTCGGAGCCATCAGCCCTGAGGGCGGTGCGCTGGTATTATCTGTCAGCCGCCTGGATGCATCACAATCCGAGGCAAGCTGGCGGCTCAGCAGTGGCAGTGCCCGGATGGCATTAGCCGCACTTGTGGATCAGGCGCTGCTGCAAGGAATCGTCCTGACAGCTTCCTATCAATCGGGGGCTGTGCCGCAGCTCATTTTTTATGGCGCAATGTCTGCCGATCAGGTGGTAGCCACCCTTCCCGATCCGCCCCGTCAGGCTGTGCAACCCACCAGCACGCCAGCATTATCATCCCCGACTCCGACGCGTGTGCCCGAGGAATACCTGGGGCAGGTTGTGGCTGGAAAGCTGGCTCCCATCATCACAGCCGCAATTGAATATGATCCTGACATGACACGGGCCTTTATAGAACGCCATCCCTGGACAGGAGTTCTCGATTCAACGGCCGAGGGCATTCGCGTGGGTGGGCGTCTGATCCCAGTAATGGATGCCCGGCAGATGACCTTTTATGCGGTTGCTCCCGGCGACCTTACCGGGCATGCCGAGCGATTCCTCACAGTGATCATTACTGCTGAGAACACAACACGCTTTCCGGATGACCGGATCTACTTCCAGGGGCACCGCTTCGAGGAAATCCTTGATTGGGTGATTGTTGTGGCTGCCGAGAAAGGCGGGCGGCTGGTAGTTGCCTATGACGATCTGGGCCTCAGACAGGCCGTGACAATCATCGGATTTGTCTACTTTGATACACCGCTGCCTGGAAGCTGATACCAATCAGGACCAAACTGTGCTTAAAGCTCCCGGGTGATGGCGGCGATGATTACTTCCAGTGCGCTGACAACGGCACTCGTTGGGAGCGTACCGGACAGCCCCTGATCGTACTCAGGTAGCAGGGGCACGTGAATGAAGCCGGCCGGTAGTGGCGGGGCGCAGCCGGCCAGATGATGCAGCATGCTGTAGAACACCTCATTGCATAGAAAACGCCCCGGATCATCGGAGAGCCGGATCGGGATGTTGTGATGCTGGATAGCCGCCAGAATTGGCTTCAGCGGCAGGGTTGTGGTGTAGAAAGAGGGAGCGCCGTCGATAATCGTGCTTTCAGTGATCATCTGGCCCGCGTTGTCAGGGATTCTGAATTGGCGCTCATTATAGCCAGTAGTTTCCAGACAGAGCCCCTCGCGTGTGGCCTCGCCCAGGCAGATGATCATGTCAGGATAGGTTGCTTTAACTGCCGCGATGGCTTGCACAGAAGCGATACCAGATTCAACCGGAAGCAGTCGGCTGAAAAGCGCAATATCAGGTAACATAGGAACTCGCGCCTGGAGCCCATACAACGCTTCGGCAGATGCGTTTCTGGCACGACCCGCAAAGGGTTCGAAAGCTGTCATCAGCAGGCGAAATGGTTTCCGGGCAGGGACGTACATTGTTCTTCCTGATGGGCGGGTGACTGACCATGTCAGCGGGCTTTCTGACTGTCGCAAGTGCTGCTCCAAGTATAGTAGAATGTCGCAAGATTTTGGGCTGCCGAGCGTTGATGCGGAGGGATTTACATGGTTGATCATTCGCAACAGCTATACCCGGTGGAGATCGCTGGCCTGAAGCGTGACCTGCGCCTGTTCGAGGTCGCGCCCGGTGTCCGCATCGCGATCATCAATATTCTGGGGGATACTGAGCTGATACAGGCTTGCGCTGGGGCGCTGGCTGCCCAGCTCAGCACTTATGAGGCGGATGCTATTGTGACAGCGGAAACCAAGAGCATCCCCCTGGCATTTGCCCTGGCTGCCGAACTCAAGAAGCCGTGGATTGTACTGCGTAAGAGTTACAAGCCCTACATGGGTGATGCGCTGCAAGCTGAGACTCTGTCAATCACCACTGGCCAGGTACAGACTCTGTATCTGGATGAAAAGGATCGCACGCTGTTGCAGGGCAAACAGGTGATCGTGGTTGATGACGTCATCTCAACAGGGAGCACGCTTCAGGGGATGCAGATGGTTCTTAACAAGGCCGGGGCGAGGGTTGCCGCGCGCGCAGCCATCTTCACGGAAGGGGATCGCGCCAAGTGGCAAGATATCGTGGCCCTGGGGCATCTGCCAGTATTTGCAGACTGAATGGTAGCGAGCGATTCTGGCAGTTTTGTTGCCTATCGTCTATAGTTCGGGCATACTCGCAGGCTGAGGCAGAAGACCGTGGCACGCATTCTGGTGGTGGACGACGAGCCGGACGTCCGTGAGCTGTTCAATATCACACTCAAAATGGCCGGGCATACGACCGAGACGGCAAAGGATGGCCTCGAAGCTGTTGATCGTTTGCAGGGCGATATTCCGGATCTGATCCTGCTGGATCTCATGATGCCACGTATGGATGGATTTGGACTGCTGACACATATTCGCGAGAAGATGGATACCCGCCCGGTGCGTGTGCTGGTGGCAACTGCTAAGGTCCTCGAAGAGGCCGATCACAGCCGGCTCGGATCGTGGCCGGTTGTGGGTGTGCTGAACAAAGGTGAGCTGGATATCAGCGCAATGGTGAATATCGTGCGCACAGCTCTGAGCAAAGAAGCGCTGAAGCCCGCCGCTTCTGCGGAACAACCCAAGGAGTCCCCTGCTCCCCCCACAGTGCAGCCTTCACCTGCACCTCCCGCCGAAACGCCTGTTGCACCGCCTACACCTCCTCCTCCTGCGCCCTCTGCTGCTCCGGCGTCCGGCCCGGCCAGTCCTCCAGCGGCGGCGCCGCCGGCTGGCCCCGGCATCCCGCTGATCAACGTCCCGCCCGTTTCAACCCAGAAGACTTCCGATCCCAAGAAGGACTGATGAATCAGGCACACTGAAGGGTGCGCCGGGTAATTCTGGCACGCGAGGCGAGGTATTCAATATCGGTTGGCGCGCGCTGCCACCAGCGCGATGACAAATAGGGCCAGGGCCCCGGCCGCATCAATGCCAGTGATCGGGAACAGTGGCTGCCCATCAGCCGCGATTGGCTCGTAAGCAATCCAGACAATTACCTTAACGACCAGCAGCCCTATTGCCACTACTGCAGCCGAAATCAGCATGTCATCGATGATCCAAGTCCCTACCCGCTTCAGCATCTGCGAGCCCTGCCATACCAGCAGCGCCCAGGCCACCGCCCAGAACCCCCAGCGATAGATCTGGTTGCCTGATACATTGCGTGTGTCGAGCGGTCCCTGCCCGTCCACCAGGGCCCCTGCGAGGGGGACTATCAATCCCACTGCTGCAGTGATGCCAGCGGTGATGGCGGCGGCACGCAGGATCGCCGGCCAGTTGAATCGCCGATCATCTGCCATGGTCTAATCCTTTCCGTCGTTGCTGCGCGATCTCAGTGGGGTTCAGCCTTCTTGCCCAGGATGGCTCTGACGCTGTCCAGGCTCAAACCTCCCAGATCGGGCTGTCGCACATTCATGAGCATCAGGTACATACTCAACTGTGTCCGATGCGCACTCTCATGCTCAAGCATTGCCATTAACAGCCTCCAGGCTGATGTACCCAGATTGTCATCTGGACGCTGGCGTTTCTGCTGTAGAACCGAATTGGGCAGCGGGCGCAGAAGATCCAGGGCTTGTTCGGTTCTGGTCTGGAAGTAAGATACTGCCTCCTGCCAGTCCTCACTCTGGCTCTCGAAATCGTCGACCACCCACCGATCGGCAGCGACGGCCATAGCATACATATAGTGTCCGGCAGCGATGCGGCGCACAATCTCAATAGGGGATGGCTCTCCCGGCCATGGCCGCCAGGTGGCTTTGGCGAGCGGGACTGCATCGACAACCCATTGCGTCCGCCGCCGCTGCCCGTGGAAATACTTGATGAACTCCTCGAGATCGCTGATCATCTCTGCTCTCAGTTGCCGGCATTACAGACTCACTGTGGGCGCTACAGGGTCAGTGCTTGTCAAGCTCCAGCTATCTAAGCATCGGCGCTGCAGGGGCTCCACGACGGGTCAGGTATCCATTATCTGCATACCATTGATAAGCATCCCTGACACTTTCGGCGAAAGGGCGAGTCTTCAAGCCGAGCTCACGAACTGCTTTGCTGTTATCGTAGTACAGTTGCCGCCCGCCCATTAACAGCGCTTCTCTGTTAACTGGCAGGCCCGGCATAAGCTTCTGTAGCAGCCCGAACAGGCTGGCCGTAATTGGCAGAAGCCAGGAGGGAATGTCCACAGGGGGGACCCGGGTCCCCAGAACATCCCTTACGATCTCAAGGGTCTCGCGGTGTGTCATATTGTGGCCGCCAAGCACATATCGCCCGCCCGTGGTGCCGCGCTCGGCTGCTGCAATATGGCCTTCCATACAATCCCGAACGTCAATGTAATTCAGGCCGCCCCGGGGCAATGCCGGGATCGCACCTTTGAGCGCCTGTATGATTAGCTCACCGGAGATAAACTTGAGATCACGTGGTCCAATCACAGCGGCAGGTAGCACGCTTACTGCGTTGAGTCCACGCTGAAGGTAGTCGGCCATCACCTGTTCGGCCATATGCTTACTGTGGCCATACGGAAACTCCTCAGGCGGCAGGTTGAATGAATCCAGTTCGTCCATTAACGGCTTATCCGGGCGCGGGACTCCCAGTGCAGCGCAGGAACTGGTGAAGATAACCCGCTTGACTCCGGCTTTCAGCGCCGCCTCGAAGATATTTCGGGCACCATCCACATTGATGCGATACAGCACGTCACGCGCCGCATGCCGATGGTCGGACATCGCCGCCACATGGAAGACCCAGTCAACGCCCTCCATGGCTGCGGGGAGCGTTTCAGGCTCCAAGATATCTCCTACAACTGGCGTGAGATGAAGCCCTTCCAGAGCGTCATCCGGGGATGTCGACCGCCGCAGGCCGAGCACTTCAACGTCACGCTGCCTCAAGGCAGCAACCAGCGTCGATCCAAGAAAGCCCGTGCTGCCGGTCACTAGTGCTCGCATGCTGATCACCTTACGCGTTATTCGAGATGCTGCCCCTGCCCGATCAGAACCTGTCCATCTATTACCAGCGTTGACTGCCCCATGACCCCATCAAGGTGAATGGGCGCCCGGTTGCACCCGCCATACGGGGTAAAGCATTGTGCCCGATCGCGATTTGTCCCATAGCCGGGCGCAAAGGCGCCACAGGCCCACTTTCCCGATTATACACCGGGCTGTCCTGCGCGCCGGACTACTTGGTGCTTTCCACACGCTGCCACAGTTCAGCCAGACGCTGGCGCTGGAGGCGCACACGCAGAAGGATCAGCAGCCACAGGTGCAGCCTGGCTGCAAAGAGTAACCAGGTCCAACACCATTCTCGTAAAGTGCGCGCATACGTCAGCGCCCGCCAGGTGCCGGCAACCACCTCATGCCGGAAACTGCGCATGCGGAGCGGCGATGCGGCGATGATGGGCTGTACATATCCGCCGCCGCTGCGCACCTTCTGCTTCAGCCAATCCTGATAGGTCTGAGGGTATTTGACAAAGACCGCCGCGGCCGGCGCATAGCGGATTTGATATCCCCGCTCGGCAATCATGTGAGAGATCACCGCATCTTCGGCCAGGGCGTCTTCCGGAATCGCAGGGATGATGCCCTGGCGGATGGCATAGAGATAGCCCGAACAGACCAAAAAAATGCCCTTTCGATCGCGCCTCAGGCGTTCTTCATGGGCGCCTGCATCTGCTAACAGATGCGACCAGTATCCAAGCATGGTATTGCGCGGACTGATCGAAATAGGGCGTCCACTCACAGCCCCAACCGTGGGATCGGCAAAAGGCTCCAGGAGCGCGGCCAGCGCCCCCGGGCCGACATAGACATCACCATCGGTCATCACAACGATGTCGCCGGTTGCTGCGCTCAGGCCCAGATTCAAAGCGGCAGGCTTGCCGTGGCCCTGATCGCGAAGGACGCGTACCTGACGGAAAGTGCTGGCCACTGACGCGGTAACATCATCCGGACAGATAACCAGAATCTCCGGTTTAGGGCAGCCGTACTGAGCAATCAACGCCTCAAGCGCCATTCGCACGGTTCCGGGCTCATGTGAGGCAGTGACCAGGATTGAGGGCCTGTATTCGCTTACCGCTGAACCCATTGGAGGTGCCCGCGTGCTGATGCGCCCAGTCGGCGCGCAAGCCAGACTGGCGAGAGCGGCATGAAGAACTGGAGAATAAACAGAGGATGTAGAATATCCTGGGGGGCAGCTATCCCCTGGTTGATCCGCATCACCGTGCTATTCAAGAAACGGTGCTGGCTGCATACCCACAGGATGTAATCCATGAAGATCGGGTTGACCAGGATGTCACGAAGGAAGTGCAGACCTGTGAACAAAGGCCCAAACCGGTGCCATAATTCGCGCTGGTAGGGGATATGGTCACTTCGACCTGATGCCAGATCCTCATGCAGGATTCCGGCACCCAGCAGACCGCTTTCCAGTGCAAGGTCGATGCCTTCCCCGGTAATAGGATTGACCAGTCCTGCGGCCTCCCCTATGATGATCCAGTTCTGCCCCGCAACCCGCTCGGCCGGGAAATCGATGCGCAGAGGATAGCCCTTAATGGGGCCCTGCTGCTGATCACGCTGCAGGAGTCCCTCGCGTTCGCGGCGCTCCAGAAAGCTCTTCAGCAGAGAAGAAGCGGTCTGTTTGGGCCCCCAGACTGAAGGAAGCGTCCCGGCCCCTACATTGGCTCGACCATCGCCGGTAGGGAATATCCACCCATAGCCTGGCAGCAGCTCCAGATCGAAGAAGAAGTCATAGCGATTTGACGGGACTCTGATGCTGGAGAAATAGGCCCGGGCAGCCTTCATCAGGCGCGGTCTGTGATGCAGAAACCCGGTGCGCTCAAGCAGCCCCATGCTGGCGCCAGTCGCGATGACGACCTGATCGGAGTAAATATCGATGGGGCCGCCGGGTGTCACCCCATGCAGCGCGCAGATCCGGTCTCCTTTCCGCGAGATATTTTCTACCCGTGTCTCGCTCATCAATCGAGCGCCGTCTGCCAGGGCATGTTTGAGCACCAGATCATCCAGAACGTATCGCGGCAGCACCAGCGCGTAGGCTGCGTCCGGCTCCATGAAGTCTGCAAATGAGACTTTCAGATCCACGCCAAAAGGGCCGACTATGCGGATATCATCGATATGGGCTGGCGCCCGGGCTTTGACTTCGTCCAACAGCGACATCTGCTCAAGCGTCTTTACCGCCATCGGCGTCAGGCCGTCGCCGCAGGTTTTGTCGCGAGGGAACGCTGCCTGGTCCAGCAATACCACTTCGTGGCCTAGTTGTGCCAGTGCGCTGGCACAGGCTGCGCCGCCCGGTCCTGCTCCAATGACCGCGATCTCGGTATGCAGACTGCTGGGAGTTGACATGGGTAGTTCTTTGCTATCACCTGAGGGCAGCCAAGCAATAAGTATGCCAGTTTTCTGCCAGCCGGCAACCGAGGCAAAGTAAAATCCCCTGCCTGCTCTCAGCCGGTTTAGCTTCAAACTTCCCTGGATATGATGCTATACTATGAGGCGAGTAAGCTGCTACAACATCAGCGGCAGGGACGGCGCGTGTTCTGGGCAATACGCCGGGGGGATTCCGTCTGCGCTGGCGCCTCAGCATCAGCGCGTCTGACAATGATCCGGTAAAATAATAGTGTCAGTGAGATCTGCAATTTATTGAAGAGGCAGCTCTCGCTGAGGGTTTGACCGTGTTTCGTTCGGAGCCTATACTGGGCAAATCGCCTGTCGAGAAAGAACAAATGCTTATCCCGGCAGGAATTATCAGCAATTATCGGGTGGGTTATGCAACATTCAAATGACACACGGCACATGGATGGCGGCGATCAGCGCTCGCTTTCTGTGCCAGATGGTACGCTGCAGCCTGGCCAGGTGCTGCAGAGCCGGTATCGCATCCTCGGCATCATCGGCATGGGCGGAATGGGGGCCGTCTATCAGGCCCGCGATCTGCATTTTGCCAATGTCACGAAGCTCTGCGCTGTGAAGGAAATGATCAATATGGCGCAGGATCAGCAGCTTCGTGAGCAGACTATCAAGAACTTTGAACGTGAGGCGGAGACACTGGCAGAGCTAAGCCACCCCGCCATCCCCCAGATTTATGACTATTTCAGCTTTGGCGATCGCGCCTACTTGGTTTTGGAATTCATCCAGGGGCGTGACCTTGAGCAGATTCTGAACAGTACCGACAAGTTCCTGTCAGTAGAACAGATCCGCCAGTGGGGGGTGGAGATATGCGATGTTCTGAGCTATCTGCATACCCATGAACCACCGGTCGTCTTTCGTGACATGAAGCCAAGCAATGTCATGATCGACCATCACAAACGTGTTCGGCTGATCGACTTCGGGATCGCCAAGAAGTTTCGCATGGGCCACCAGCAGGGCACCATGATTGGCACAGAGGGTTACTCTCCTCCTGAGCAGTATAAAGGCCTATCGTCACCTGCTGCCGATATCTATGCGCTGGGCGCTACCCTGCATCACTTATTGACGCGGCGCGATCCCCGGCTGGAGCCTCCGTTTTCGTTTGACCAGCGCCCTATCCGCGAGGCGAATCCAGAGGTCTCTGAAGAACTGGCCGCTGTGGTTATGCGTGCACTGGCGTACAAGCCTGAAGAACGTTATTCCAGTGTTGACGCAATGAAGCAGTCGCTGGAAGCATGTGCAATGCACGGTGGGGGTGCCGGGCCACACCCTGCCATTCGAGCGGTTGGTGTCGGGCAGTCAGTGGTTGCTCCAAGCCCCGGACTCTCTTTTGCCGGACGCGAGGCTCCGGTCATGGTGCCCAGTGCGGTGGATATAGTGACTCCTATCTGGTCGTTTCAGGTGGAGGATGCTGTACGTTCAACCCCGCTGGTGCATAATGGTATTGTCTACTTTGGCGCATATGACAATAATCTCTGGGCGCTTGATGCTAAAGAGGGCAGCCTGATATGGAAGTTTGCCACCGATGGCGGCATTGGTTCATCGCCGACTTATAATGGCGGGACGATCTACATCGGATCCTCGGATCATCGCCTGTATGCAGTAGACTCGCGCACCGGTAAGCGCAAATGGAGCCACAAAGCAGAAAGCAAAATATTCACCAAGCCCCATGCGGCGCTGGGGCTGATCTTCTTTGGATCCGATGATGGGAAGTTGTACGCACTCAAGCCTGGCGCTGCCAGCGCACGGGAGATCTGGGCCTACAACGCAATGATGCCAATTCGGTCCTCGCCGATTGTAGATGGCGACAGCCTTTACTTTGGATCTGACGGCGGCGAGCTGTTTGCGCTGGATGTGTCGGGGGAGATGCGTTGGCGTTTTCAGACCAGGCGCCGGATCATGTCCACTCCCACGGTACAGGATGGAGTGATCTTTGTGGGCTCGGACGACTGGCATATGTATGCGCTGGACGTGCATCAGGGGTATCCGATCTGGCGTTTCCGTACCAAGGGCCAGGTGATCTCTTCTCCAGCCTACTCCGAAGGCAGAGTCTATTTTGGCTCTGCGGATGGTAATGTCTATGCGGTTGATGCGCTGTCGGGACGCGAAGTCTGGAAGTATGAAGTGGGCGCCAGCGTAACTGCCTCTCCAGCCGTTCACCTGGACTCGGTCTATATTGGCTCTGTCAATGGTTCTTTCTTGTGTCTGCACGCCAGGACGGGTGACTTGCTCTGGCGCTTTCAGAGTCAGGGGCCGATTCTGTCATCACCGGGCATCGCGGATGGTGTGGTCTATATCGGCTCAGATGATCAGCACGTCTACGCCCTGCACATCTAGGCAGGGCTTCGCTCAGGGGGAGCCATGACTTGGTTACGCCGGCTGTTTGGGGGAAGTAAACAGGAGGCAATCGATGGCAGCAAGCCGTCGGGCCGTGTTGATGCGGCCAGTGAAGACCGGCCCGCCTCGGGACCTCCCGATGTGACAACACCACCTAAGCCGATGGCCCCGGCGATGCCTCTGCAGACCCGCCCACTTGAGCCACCGCGCACTTTCGCCACGCCTCAAGCGTCCCGGCGGATTCGTTTTGGCCAAACTACCGATACAGGAAGGGTTCGCAGCAATAATCAGGATGGCTCGATCACGCTGGTGACAAACGCCGAAGTGGCTGGCGACCCCCCGGCCATCGCCCTGTTCATTGTGGCTGATGGGATGGGCGGTCACAAGGATGGGGAGTACGCCAGCGCTGTGACGATCCAAACTATCACCCGCCACGTGATGAGCGATATTATCCTCCCGGGCATACAGAACCGCGATATGCTGTCTTCGGACCAGAAGACGATCCCGGAGGTGCTGGCAGAAGCGATGGAAGCTGCTAATCTTGCTGTGCAGCAGCAGGTGCCGAACGGCGGCACCACTGCCACCTGCGCAGTGATACGGGGCGATCTGGCCTATATCGCTCACGTGGGGGATACCCGTGCCTATCTGGTCACCGATGGACATATGGAACTTGTTACGCGTGACCATTCGCTGGTTCAGCGCCTCAAAGAACTCGGACAGCTGACGGATGAAGAAGCTGAAGTTCACCCTCAGCGCAACGTTCTTTATCGCGCAATCGGGCAGGGTGATACCCTTGAGGTTGATGCCGCTACCCGCCGGCTTCCGCCTTCGTCCCGAATAGTGATCTGCAGCGATGGACTCTGGGGCGTAATTGGTGATGACCAGATGGCTGAGATCTTGCGCGAGTGTGAGGACCCCCAGGAGGCCTGCGATCGGATGGTTCAGGCCGCCAATGAGAGCGGCGGACCTGACAACATTACTGTGCTCATTGCACAGATGCCGGATTAGAAGAGCCGAGTCCGTCAATCATGGAACCGGTGCAAGACTATTACGCAATTCTGGGCGCTTCACGTACCGCAACGGAAGAAGACCTCCGGGCAGCCTATCGCCTTGCGGCGAGGCGCTTTCATCCCGATGTTAACAAAGCACCGGGTGCCGGGATCATGTTCCGCGACATTAACACCGCCTATGAACTGCTATCTGATCGGCAGAAGCGGCTTGAATATGATCAGATGCTGCTGGCACAGCGTTTTGGAGCACCCAGTCTCGATATATCGGTCCAGTACAGCCGCCGGCATATGAAGCGAATGAATGAGCCTCAGCTTCTGTATGTGCTGGTCCGTATCCAACCGATGTTGGAGATGAATCTGGTAAGCGATGCACCGCTCAACCTTGCACTGGTGCTGGATCGCAGCACCTCAATGCGGGGTGGGCGTATGCAGTACCTCAAGTCTGCAGTTCACCGGATTGTGGATGAATGTGATTCCAAGGACATACTATCGATAGTGGCTTTTAGTGACGCCGCAGAGGTACTGATACCTGCTCAGCACCCGGCTGATGCACGCTCGATCAAGGCGCTGGTGAGCACCATGCGGCCAGAGGGCGCCACCGCGATACTACAGGGGTTGCGGGCTGGCTTCGCGCAGATTGAGAAGTACCGTGATCCGCGTTTTGTAAATCACATGGTGCTGATCACGGATGGGCGCACCTACGGTGATGAAGAAGACTCGCTGAAGCTTGCCCGGGAGGCGCATCTCAAGGGCGTCGGCATCAGCAGTATGGGAATTGGTGAAGACTGGAATGACCATTTTCTGGACGCTCTGGCATCCAGCACGGGAGGCGCGTCTGTTTACGTGGGTTCACCAGACATGGTCAGCCGCTTCTTGCATGAGCGCATCCGCAGCCTGGCGACAGCCTACGCAGAGCGCGCTCACTTGCTGATTGCGCCTGCGGCTCAGGCCGATCTACAATCTGTCACGCGCCTATCTCCGAATTCGATCACTTTGCCCCTGGACAATCAACCTATTCCGCTTGGCACCATTGATGGGCTGGCTGCAACCACGCTTATGCTGCAATTCCATGTCAGTGCGCAGGATGTCGAACTGGGCGAGCTGTTTGTAGGACGAGTTGATGTGAGCGCTGAGGTGCTCGGGTCTGCACAGCGAGCCGAGCGGGTTGTACAGGATCTGACGGTGGACATCACCGATGAGGAAGTCGAGGAAGAACCCCCTAGCGAATTGTTGGATGCACTGAGTAAACTGGTGTTGTATCGGCTACAGGATCGTGCCCGGCAGGCTCTGAATGAAGGAAACATTGCGGAGGCTACACGTCGGCTGGAATATCTGGCGACGCGGCTATTCGAAAGCGGCGAGGAGGACCTGGGGCAGGCAGCACTGGCAGAAGCCCACAACGTGGCACATACTCATGTACTGTCGGATGAAGGGGTCAAGCGTCTGAAATACGGAACTCGCGCCCTCCTGCCTCTGCTGGGAGACAGCAATGATTAAGTGTCCATATTGTCAGCACACGGTTCTGGAAGGTGCTCTGTTTTGTGATGAGTGCGGCCTCAACCTGTGGAGCGATGCGCAGGATCACGTATCCACACGGAAGCTGGAGGAGGAAACGAATGAGTTCAGTGTGAAGTCGGGCTGGGGGACGGCAACATTCCAGGATCGGAACCAGGTTATCATTCATATCCGGGATTCGGTTGAGCCGATCATTATCTCCCCTGAAGTTGAGTTCATTGTCGGCCGCAAGGATCCTGCCAGCGGTACTGTGCCGGACCTTGATCTGAGCCCGCATGGAGCACTGGAAAAAGGCGTATCGCGGACACATGCGGCGCTGCGCCGCGGGGAAGATGTGCTGTCAATTGTCGATCTGGACAGTGCCAATGGGACTTACCTCAATGGCCAGCGATTGGCGGCGCATCAGCCGCGCCTCCTGCGAGATGGGGATGAAGTCCGGCTCGGCAAGCTGATCCTGCATATCTACTTCAAGTAAAAAGACATCAATACTACCTGATCGGTGGGAGTGCCATGGCTTATCGTTTGCAGCTACACATTGCCAATGATGATCCGATCGTGATCGATGTGGATGAGCTTCCCAATCCCTCGGATCAGTTTATTCTGGGGATGAATCCCCAGCGTCGGGATGGCAAAGAGGTACAGTACATTCTCCGTGAAGTCAGCCAGGTCATCTTTCCTATGTGGCGCATCAACTTCATCCAGGTACTGCCCGGCGAAGCCCAGATCGAGGTTCCCACCTTCGTTCGTGAGTAGCGATGGTACACCCACAACTCGCTGAGCGCACCTTCACCGGCATGCGCATCCTGGTGGTGGACGACGAGATACGCATGATCGGGTTCATCCGGATGAACCTGGAATTAGAGGGCTTCCAGGTAGTTGATGCACGCAACGGTATCGAGGCGCTGGACAGAATTCGCCGGGATCTCCCCGATCTGGTCCTGCTGGACATCATGATGCCCGAGCTGGACGGATTTGAGACGCTGCGGATGCTGCGGGAGTTCTCCAGCGTGCCGGTGATTATGCTTACCGCCAAGGGCGAGGAAGAAGATAAAGTCAGGGGCCTGGAGCTGGGAGCCGACGATTACATCACGAAGCCTTTCGGGGCGCGGGAACTGGTCAGTCGCATCAAGGCTGTACTCAGGCGTGTAGGGAGCGGCATTGAACCGGAGCAGGCAATTCAGGTGATCGATCAGCGGCTCAGCGTTGATTACAACCGGCGCGAGGTCATCGTCGAGGGAAAAAGAATCAAGCTGCGCCCCACGGAGTACCGCCTTCTGTATCACCTGATCGAGAATGCGGGCTGGACGGTGCCGCATGAACAGCTGCTGGCCAAGGTGTGGGGATATGAATACCGGGACGAGACCCACTACGTCCGGCTGTACATCAACTATCTGCGAGAGAAGATCGAGCCGGATCCTGCCAACCCGATCTACATCCTGACGGAGCGCGGCCTGGGCTACCGCTTCGTGGATTTTCGCAAAGTTGCTCAGCAGACATCGCTGGCCTAGCGTCGCGTCTGAACCTCCGTAGATCAAACGATCAATTGCTGAACCTCCGTAGATCAAACGATCAATTGATCGCAGCCCCGATCCGGGTGTAGGCTGAACGCCGGGCTTATACACAGCCCGGCGGGCGGAGCGGCGTTCTGTAACGGAGGTGGGTAATACCGTCGGGCGGGGCCGACACACGAAAACTGTGCATTCTGTAACGTTCGGCGATGTATTTCGTCGGGCGCAAAGAGACCGGTTGAACCTGCCTCCTCTCAGACGCGTCATGTCCCGCCCCCGCGCGGCGACGCGGGCCAGGCAGCCACCAACCGGGAAGCGTTTTGTCACGCAGACGGGCGTGAAACGTCGGGGGCGGAAGCCGGCGGCGCGCCCGGCTGAGATACCCTCTCTCGAGCGCCTGCCCCCGAGTCGATACCAGTCAGCCCGGCCGGTCAGGCCCCCCTGCCCTCGTCCGCAGGTAGGCGATCAGCACGCCCACGATCATGCCCAGGCCAGCCAGCCCCACCAGAACGCCCGCCGCAGCGGCCAGGCGGTCGCCAGGGCGAGCCAGCGCTTCCGCCACCGGCGACTGCCGGGCCGGGGCTTCCCGCCCCACCTCGATCGCGGCGACCTCTGTCGCTGCCGGCGCTGGTGTCACAACGGCAGCGATGGGCTGCGCAGGCAGCGCTGTGAAGGTAGGTGTGATGGTGGGAGGCAGCAGCGGAGCAGGCAGCGGGGTGGTGGTGGCCGATGGCTCGCTCGACGGGGCGGCAGGGGCGGCGCCGGTAGAAGCCGGCAAGGACGGCGTCCGGGCTTCAGGGCTTGCAGCCGCAGCCACCGGGGGAAGCGCGCCCCCGCTGCCCGCCACTGCGCCGCTGGCTCTGTACTCCCCGATCAGATCCCGGGTGAGATTCAGGTAAAAGTCGCCATACAGGTGGCTGGGCTCTATGTGTGTGCCTTCCCACCACTCATTCCAGCTGGTGATGACGATCAGGTCAGGGGCGCTGGCTGCAGCGGCTGCGAATGTGTCGCGATAGAAAGCGCCATCCTGGCGCTCGCGGATGTACTTCTCGGATTGCTGAGTATAAGTATTATCCCAGCCGGGCATGGCGGTGGCCATCCAGATTCCCCCGCGCGCCCGGGTGCTGTCCCCCCACTGTGCCAGCGTGCCGTACACATTCTGAGACCAGGAGATGGTGTACATGTGCAGGCCGTCAAAGGTGGGCAGGGCATCCAGCGCCGCGCCTTCCGCAATCCAGATACTCGCATGATCGGGGTCAACCTGCTGGCGAATGGCGGCCCAGTCGCTGAGGCTATAACGTCCCTGATACCAAAAAACCAGGACCGGTCTGCCGTTGTAGCGGAAATACGCGGGGTGCCGGGCATGCACGGTCAGCGCATAGTTGAGGCCATCGATGACTTCCCGGGTATTCTGGAACCAGGCTGCGCTGCCCAGATCGACCGACAGCAGCGCACTTATCCCGTTGGCAGCGGCCTGGTCAAGAATCATGCGGAAGTTAGTCTCAGTCTGGTTATTCTCTTCCTGTGGGCCATACCAGGCGACCACCAGCCCATCGATACCGGCGCCAGCTGCCTGGGCGACATGCTGCTGGATGACAGCCGGGTCCCAGGAGTGATAAGGGGTGACGGGCCAATCCGGGGATTTGCCAGGACCTACCGCCTGCGGCGCCCACCATGCATAATAGTATGCCAGTACCGGCGCCGGCGATGACTGGGCGCTCGCTATAGAGTGAGCACTCAACATCAACAGCAGCCCAAGCAGACTCGACCGAACCCAGCGCCAAGGTCTTCGCATACCGGGTATTGTAGCGTGCGGACAGGGGCCTGCCACAGATCGTTGGGCCCGGGGAAGGCAGCAGCAGGGAGGACGCAGGGTATGAAAGCTCAGGTGCTGCACCATTTTGCGCCAGCCGAGCAAGCGCCGCTGGCACTGACCGAGTTAGAGACGCCAGCGGTTGACGGATCGCTGCTGCTGGTTCGTGTGGCGGCGTGCGGTGTGTGCCACACCGACCTGCATGTCATCGAGGGGGAACTTCCGGAGACCCGGCTGCCTGTGATCCCGGGCCACCAGATCATCGGCACGGTGATTGACAGGGGCCCAGGGGCCAATCGACTGCAGATCGGCGATCGGGTGGGGATCCCGTGGCTGCATAGCGCCTGTGGGGTGTGCGTGTTCTGCCAGCGCGGCCAGGAAAATTTGTGCCCAGCGGCGCGCTTCACCGGCTGCACTGCGCCAGGTGGCTACGCTGAATATGCCAGCGTGCCGGAGGATTTCGCAGTGCCCATCCCCGATGGCCTACCCGATCTCGAGGCAGCCCCTCTGCTGTGCGCCGGCATCGTCGGCTACCGGTCGCTGCGGCTGGCCGAACTGCAGCCCGGCGAGCGTATTGGGCTGTACGGATTCGGCGGCAGTGGGCATATCTGCATCCAGGTGGCCCGACACTGGCAGTGCGAGGTGTATGTTTTCACCCGCAGCCTTGAGCATCAGGAGCATGCACGGGAGCTGGGAGCGGCCTGGGTCGGGGATGCCCGGCAGCAGCCGCCAGCGCTGCTTGATAGAGCCATTATTTTTGCGCCGGCGGGCTGGCTGACGCCGCTGGCACTGGGGCATCTGCGGCCCGGGGGGACGCTGGTGATCAATGCGATACAGGCCAGCCCGATCCCGGAGATGCCGTACCGGCTACTGTGGGAAGAACGCACCATCCGAACGGTTGCGAATGCTACCCGCCGCGATGCTGAGGAGTTCATGCCGCTGGCCGCGAGCCTGCCGATCCGGTCAGCTGTGCAGACCTTCGATCTAACGGATGCCAACCGTGCCCTTCAGCTGCTTAAGCAGAGCCAGGTAAAAGGCGCAGCCGTGCTGGTGATGTGAGTGTTCAAACGGCTGCGTGGGCGGCCATATGTTCATGGCGCCGGATGACAGCCTGCACGAAGGCATTGAACAGCGGGTGCGCCCGATTCGGGCGGCTCTGGAACTCGGGATGGAACTGGCTTCCCACCATGAAGGGGTGATCCTTGACCTCAGCGACCTCCACCAGACGGTTATCGGGTGAAACACCGCTGAAGATCAACCCGGCGGCCTCCAGTTCATCCCGATAGGCATTGTTGACCTCGAAACGGTGGCGGTGGCGCTCGTCAACTGGCTCAAGGATGTCGCCATACGCCGCACTGGCAATCGTACCCGGTCTGAGCACGCAGGGATAGTGCCCGAGCCGCATGGTACCCCCTACTTCGGCGAGGGCTCTCTGATCGGGCATCAGATCGATGACCGGGTGGGTCGTGGCGTTATCGAACTCGGTGCTGTTGGCATCTTCCCACCCCAGGACATGGCGGGCGAACTCGATGCACATCACCTGCATACCCAGGCACAACCCCAGATACGGCAGCTGATTTTCGCGCGCCCAGCGGGCGGCCAGTATCTTGCCTTCCACCCCGCGGTCGCCAAAGCCACCCGGGACGACTATGCCATCGACGTCAGCGAGGCGATCCCAGCTGCGGTTCTTCTCGAGATCGCCGGAGTAGATCCATTCGATCTCCACCTGCCGTTCGTTAGCTATGCCGGCATGATAGAGCGCTTCGCGCACACTCATGTAGGCATCGTGCAGCGAGGTATACTTGCCCACAATCGCGATCCGAATGCGCGGCCGGGGGGCCTTGATGCGATCAACCAGCGTCCGCCAGCCGGCCAGGTCGGCCGGCTTTCCATTCAGTGACAGGGCTTCGGACAGATAGTCCCCCAGCCCGGCATCCTCCAGCAGTAAGGGCACCTCGTAGAGATGCTGGGTGGTGACCAGCGGGATCACGGCACGCGGCTCGACATCGCAGAACAGCGCGATCTTTTCGATGACATCGGAGGAAACTGCGTGGTCGGAGCGCGCAATGATCACGTGAGGCTGGATGCCCAGCCCGCGCAGTTCGCGGACGCTGTGCTGGGTGGGCTTGGTCTTTAACTCGCCGGTCGCGCCGATGTGGGGCAGCAGGGTCACATGGATGAAGATGGCATTGGCCCGTCCAACATCAGTGCGGAGCTGGCGGATGGCTTCCAGAAAGGGCAGGCTCTCGATATCGCCAACCGTGCCGCCCACTTCAGCAATGACCACATCGGCATTAGCCAGCTTACCGACATGCACGATGCGCTGTTTGATCTCATTGGTGATGTGCGGGATGGTTTGAATCGTCGCGCCGAGGTAATCTCCACGGCGCTCCTTGGCGATCACCGCGTTGTAGACCTGGCCGGTGGTGAAATTGCTGGCGCGGGTCAGATCAACATTGACAAAGCGCTCGTAGTGCCCCAGATCAAGATCGGTCTCAGCGCCATCGGCGGTGACGAAGACCTCACCGTGCTGGTAGGGAGACATCGTCCCCGGGTCTACGTTGATATAGGGGTCAAGCTTCTGCAGCGTGACGCTGACGCCGCGCGCCTTGAGGATCCTGCCGATAGCTGCTGCCGCCACGCCCTTGCCGACTGAACTGACCACGCCGCCTGTGCAGAAGATATACTTGATCATCAACCGCTCCACGCCTACCCGTTAGTATCTGCTGCGCGTCCCGCCATAAATAGAAAACGGGGAGGCTCAATCCCGGGTGCCTCCCCGTCAGTTGCTGTCTGGTGCGAGCTGACCGGCGCTGCCGCGCTCATGACCGATCAGACCAACTTGGCCAGGTCTTCGGCCGCCCGACGCATATCGAGGAAGATCAGGCCGAGGCGCGAATCCTCGCGGGCCAGCGTGGTGAGAACCGCTTCTTCGCCAACCGCCATGAGGATCACATAGCCCGATCCGCCCCGGATATAGACCTGGTCCAGTACACCCCGTCCTAACTCGCTGGCGATGCGCTCGCCCAGCGACAGCATGGCAGCAGACATCGCCGACACGCGGTCCTCTTCAACGCCGGCGGGGAGGGCCGAGGCCATGATCAAGCCGTCAACGCTCACTACGGCGGAAGCCTCGACGCCGTCTGTGCGCTGCAGATCGCGGAGGCGATCCACCATCATCTCGGTTCGCGACTTGGCCATAAGGTCAGTTCCTTTCGCGTTCGTTCAGCGCCAGCCTGAGGGCTGGACGGCTTCGGAGTAGGGTCTTGGCCTGGTGCGGCAGCAGCGGGCGGTTGCTCACGAACGGCCGGCAGGCCTCGCAAGGTGGACGCTTCAATGATAATGGCTTTGCCGGATTTGGCAACCCTGCCGGAGGCGCTAGCTGCCAGAGTCGGGCACCTGCTCCGCTTCCTCAGTCACCTGCGACATTGCGGCAGGCTCTTCGCCCGCCTTCCAGATTTCGCTGGCGCGGTCAATGTACAGGATGCCATCCAGGTGATCGATCTCGTGCTGAAAGACGCGAGCCAGCCAGTCCCGCGCCCTGATTCTAACTTCCTGCCCCTGTCGATCCAGCCCCTTGACGATCACGCTTTCATGGCGCTCCACACGACCATAGTAGCCTGGAATCGATAGGCAGGCCTCAATGCCATCGACCCTCTCGCGCGATGCCCGGATGATCTCCGGATTGACGACTTCATACAGCACGCCGGCCTGCTCCCCGAATTCCTCGCGCGAGTCCGGATCGTCCGGCAGGCGAACGATGATCACCCGCTGGCTGACTTCAACCTGAGGGGCTGCCAGCCCCACACCCGCGGCATGGTGAAGCGTCTCCACCATGTCATCAAGGAGGGTGTGAAGCCCGGAGTCAAAAGTGCGAACGCGGCGAGCTTTCTGCCGGAGCACAGGGTTATTGGGGGTAATGATCTGTCGAACCGCCATAATGGTATCGTGGGTTTCCCTTCAGAGATTGAATCCATTATAGCATCTAGCCGGGCCATGACTCCACTCGATCTGCCGCGCGATTGAGACATTACCTGTCACAAGATAGCGCTATAATTAAAGAAAGAGAGAATCAGAGGATTATTGGTAGAGGCAGAGCGATGATGCTGGAAACGCAGGTTCCCAAACCGGAACAGGCCACACGGTTCACCATCCGACGCCGCCAGACGCCGGGCGCCAGCGGTTTACTGGTCAGTCTGCTGCAGGACACCAGTGCGCCGGTACTGGTGTTTCTATCCGAACGCTACGGGCTGCGGCGGGTTCCGGGCCTGACCAAGCAAGCGTTGATCGAACGGATCCTGAAACATCTGGATGCCGAGGCACTGGAAAGCCTGAAAAACGATCTGATCGCAGCACGCTATGGCAGCCTACCTATCCAGAGCCTGGTGAGGCATGCTCTGGCGCTGGATCGCGCGGACCGCGGGCGCCCATCGCCGCGTCTGGATCAGGTCAGCGCCGCCGAGGCCCGGCTGGTGGAATCAGGCGGGCAGCGATGGGTCTATACGCTGCGGGGCCATGATGTGATCATCGATCTGGCGCGTCGCACGCTAGGGTGCGACTGCCGCTACTTTGCGTTTGCGGCGCGGCGCCGGGCGCTGTGCAAGCATCTTGCTGCCGCGATGGAACTCATCCCCGAGGTGTACGCGCGGGAAGCCCTGATCGATCTGCTGGTGGCGCGCGAGTTCGGTGGGCAGGAAATGCCGAAGTGGATCTTCCGATCTCAGGCTGCCTGATCGGGTCAAAGGCGGTTCGGCTGGCGTTGACCACCCCTGATCGCTGCGCTATAATCTTCCCCGCTTATCCGCAGACAGCCGCCGCCCCGCTTTGCCGGGGCGGATAGCTTGATTGGCACAACTGATTGGACAGGGTGATCCGCCATGCCGAAGCGTACCTACCAGCCGAAAAAACGCCGCCGCGCGCGTGTCCATGGGTTTCGTCAGCGCATGAAGACCCGCGGGGGGCGCCTGGTGCTTAAGGCCCGCCGCGCCAAAGGCCGCAAGTCTCTGGCTGTGCAGCCCCGTCATGTGAAGAAAGTTAACTGGAACGGCTAGCCACTCGCTGAAGGTGTGCGATGCTGCCACGTCACCTGCGCCTGAACCAGCCGCGGGACTTTCACCGGGTTCGGCGGCAGGGGCAGCGCTGGCATGAGGCGGCGCTCACGCTCTACACGCTGAGGGGAACACAGCCCGGGAGCCGGATCGGATTTGTGGTTGGCAGGCAGATAGGCACAGCCGCTGTGAGGAACCGCGTGAAGCGGCGGCTGCGATCCTCAGCGCAGCGGTGGCTGGCGCTGGCGGCAAAGGGGGTTGACATGGTAGTAGTCGCCCATCCACAGGCCGCCCGGGTGTCGTTTCAGGCGCTGGATGACGCACTGGGGGCGGCGATGGGACGGGCAGGGCTGTTGAAGCCAAACCCGGAAGAAGATGCGCGATGAAATACATAGCCATGGCGCTGATCCGCCTGTACCAACTTACCCTGTCCCCACTGCTGCCACCTTCGTGTCGTTTCACTCCCAGCTGCTCCCGTTACGGCTATGAGGCGTTTCAGCGCCACGGATTCCTGAAAGGTGGCTGGCTTACGGTCAAGCGCGTGGTACGCTGCAATCCCTTCAACCCTGGTGGGTACGATCCCGTCCCAGAGGAGTTCACGTTTTGAGCACACGATTTCTGCGCATCGGATTTCTCGCTCTGGCGGGTCTCAGCGTGATTCTGCTGACCGGCTGCAGCGGGGGGAATCAGGCAGTCCTTGCCGGGTCGAGCTGGCCGGGTGTTGCGGTGACGGATGATACTATCTATCTGGCGTTTGGGCCCGGCGTCTATGCGATCAACCCGGAAACCGGCCTGAAGAAATGGTCCTTCCCTGACCGTGCGGCGCGGGGGCAGACATTCTACGCCCCGCCGGCTGTGACAGATGATATAGTCGTAGTTGGGGACTACACAGGCAACCTGTTCGCGCTCAACCCTGACACGGGCAGCGAGGTGTGGACATTTCAGCCCCAGCCGCGCTCCCGATTTGTCGGCGGGGCAGCTATTGGCGAGCAGTATGTGTACGCGGGGACTGTGGCCGGGGTAATGTACGCCCTGGATCGGGACACCGGGGCGGAAGCCTGGAAGTTCGCAGCGGACCGCGACATCTGGTCAGCGCCTCTGCTGGCGGGAGAGACCCTGTATTTCACCACGCTCGATCGGCATCTGTACGCCGTCGATGCGAAGACCGGGGACATGATATGGCAATTCCCGGAAGGGGGTACGCCGGATGAGGGCAGCCTGGTGGGGCCGATGGTCGGCACACCGATGCTATACGGCGGCGTTCTGTATTTCGGGAGCTTCAACAACCGGGTCTATGCGCTGGATGCGGACACGCGCGAGCTACTATGGACGTATGATACCGCCAACTGGGTGTGGAGCAGCCCTGTGCTGGATGAAGAAACCGGGCTGCTGATCGGCGGCGACCTGGATGGCAAAGTCTTTGCGCTGGATCATGAAACCGGCGAGGAAGTCTGGACATTTGAGACAGATGGGCCAGTAGTGAGCACGCCAGCACTGAGCGACCGGGAGGGGCAGCGAGTGGCATACGTGACATCCGGCGACTCCCGCGTCTATACCCTGGCGGTCGCCGATGGCAGCCCGGCAGACACTCCCCTGAGCGTCACCGTGGAATTCACTCAGAGGTTTCTGTTTATCCCGACCGGGTCCACCATCCGGCCAGTGCCCGTGTATGCTCCCGCTGTGCTGACCGACGATCTGATCCTGATGGGGACACATCAGGGAACCCGGCCGCTGTTCGCCTACGAACGCGACACCATGCGATCACTGTGGGTATTCGACCCGGCTGCCGGCTCCTAGCGGACAACAGGCAGGCTGAAAAGAGGCTTCCGTATGTGGAATCTCATCATTCTGGACCCGATGGTCAATGCGATGATCTGGCTGTACGGGCTGCTGGGGCAGAACATCATCCTGGCGATCCTGGTACTGACCATCCTCATCCGGCTCATTGTGTTTCCGCTGACCTGGCAGCAGCAGCGATCGGTTGCCAAGACCCAGGAAGTGCAACCCAAGATCGAGGAGCTGCGCAAAAAGTATAAGGCGGACCCGGAGACCCTGCAGCGCAAAACGCTGGAACTATACCGGGAGGCAGGGGTCAACCCGCTGGGTGGGTGCCTGCCGACGCTGATCCAGTTTCCGATCCTGATCGGACTGTACCAGGCGATCACACGGTCGCTGGCTGCGTCGCCGATCCAGCTGCTGGATCTTTCGCAACATATCTATCATCCTGTGCCTGCGTTTCTAAGCTGGCTGCCCAACGCGCAGGCCCTGATCCCGCTGAGCAGCCGGTTTCTGTGGCTGGATCTGGCGGCACCGGATCCGTACTATGTGCTGCCTGCGCTGGTGGTGATCTCGACATTTCTGCAGAACAAGCTCATGACACCGCCAAGCACCGACCCCAACCAGGCTGCCATGAGCCGGTCGATGCAGTTGACTATGCCTTTATTCATCGGCTATATTTCTCTCACGTTTCCGGCCGGCCTGTCGATCTACTGGATTGTGTCGAATCTGGTCGGCTTTGCACAGTATGCCGCGATGGGGAAGATGAGCCTGAAGAATCTGTTCGGGACTGAAGACGGCAGTTTCAGTCTATCGGGGCTGCTGGGCCTACCCTCGGCACCCCAGGAGCAGCAGGCCAGGAGCCGCAGGAAGTAGCCTATCGGCGGCCCCGCGGGCACTTTACGCCCCGGATGCACCGTGCTGAGGTTTCCAGATGAGTGACAGCGATCTGACACGGCCCATTGATGTGACTGGCCCAACGCTGGAAGCAGCGATTGAGCAGGGGCTGGAACAACTTGGCCTGACGCGCAACGATGTGATCATCGAAATCATTGAGGAAGGCACACGCGGCGTACTGGGCCTCGGAGCCCGGGATGCGCAGGTCCGCCTGACACCGCTGCGGGCAGCCAAGCCGGCGCCGCCGCCTGTGTCTTCCCGGCCGATCAGTCAGGGGCGCGCTCAGCCGCCCACCGAGCCGGTTTCCCTGCCCATCGCGGAGCTCACCGATCAGGAAGCCCGGGTGGCCGGGGAGGTGGTACAGGATCTGCTGCGGCGGATGGGCATTGATGCGCGGGTCCAGGCGCATCGTGCCGAGGCGGCAGAGGAAGAAGGCGAGCCGCCCTGGGTGCTGGACATTCAGGGGCGCGACCTGGGTGTGCTGATCGGGCGCCATGGCGAGACCCTTGACGCGCTGCAGTATATTACGAGGCTGATCGTCAGCCGGGAGACACAGGGCCGCGCCAACATTGTCCTGGATGTCGAGGGCTACAAGATGCGACGCGAGGTTTCGCTGCGCAAGCTGGCAGCCACCATGGCCGCCCAGGCGCGGCAGTTAGGCCGCACCATGACACTCGAACCGATGCCGCCGAACGAGCGCCGGATCATTCACCTGGCGCTGCGAGATGACCATACCGTGAGCACTGAGAGCGTAGGGGCCGGGGAAAACCGCCGGGTGACCATTGTCCCCAACAAACGCTGAGCCAGACGCACGTTTCGCTTCGATAGCAACGGGCCCTTAAGGGTCCGTTGTGCTTTATTCCTGCGGAGGGAGATAATACAATGGATGGAGTGCATCGATTATCTGGCAATCGGGCATGTCTGCCGCGACCTGACCGCCGATGGTTCGCGGCCCGGCGGTACCGCCACCTATGCTGCGCTGACAGCCAGGGCGTTCGGCCTTAGCGTGGCTATTGTGACCAGCGCGCCGCCGGATCACGCCGTGCTGGCAGCCCTCAGACCCGTCCCGATAGCTGTGGAGCCGTCTGCCGCCATCACCACTTTTGAGAACTACTACCTTGCAGAAGGCCGCAGGCAGATACTGACAGCCTGCGCGGCGCCGCTGGGCCTGTCGTCCGTGCCGCCAGAATGGCGGCAGCCCCGGATCGTGCATCTCGGGCCGGTGGCGGGCGAGGTGGATTTGGAGATGGTAGCAGGCTTTCCCCGCTCGTTCATCGCGGTGACCCCCCAGGGATGGATGCGTCGATGGGATGCAGATGGCCGCGTTTTCTCGCGGCCCTGGGAGACAGCGGAAGCGGTGCTGGAGAAGGCCGATGCGGTCGTCATGAGTCTGGAGGATCTTGACAATGACGAACGGCTGGCTGAGGCCTATGCCCATCGCGCCCGAACGCTCGTCCTTACCCGCGGCGCGCAAGGCTGCACGCTATTCACCAACGGGCGCGCCCATGAGTTCGCAACCGATCCGATCCACGATGGGGACCCCACCGGCGCGGGGGATATCTTTGCGGCCGTATTCTTCATCCTGCTGCATCATACAGGTGACCCGTACCGGGCAGCTGGCGCCGCAACCCGGCTTGCCAGCGCTTCGGTGCGCAGAGTAGGATTGGCCAGCGTGCCAACGCCTGAAGAGGCGGCACAGACATTACCCGTCAACTGATAAGCTACCCCGGAGAGAGACCTATGCCAGATCATGCGCTTGTTTGTGAGAAGCTCGATCAGGCAGTTGAAATCCTTAATGAGCTGGGGATCGATGCGTGGATGACATTTGTCCGGGAGACGAGCCTTGCGCCCGATCCGGCGCTTGACCTGATCCTGGGGATGGAGATGGTCTGGCAGTCCGCCTTCATTGTCACCCGCGACAACCGCCGGCTGGCTATCGTCGGGAAGCATGACGCGGAGAATGTCCGGCAGACCGGCGGCTATACCAGCGTGATTCCGTATGTGGAGGGGATGCGCGACTCACTGGTGAGCGTACTGCTCGATCTCAACCCGCGTCAGATCGCCCTGAACTACTCGGAGGATGATGTCGCCGCCGACGGGCTCGGCCATGGGCTGATGCTGATGCTGCGCCGGTATCTGGATGACACCGATCTGCCGGACCGGTTTATTTCTGCCGAAAAGATCGTCGGGCTGCTACGTGGGCGAAAGTCGCCCACTGAGATCGCGCGGATCCGGGCAGCGATTGAGACGACCCAGCAGATATTTCATGCGGTCAGCCAGATGGCACAGCCCGGGATGAGTGAGGCGGAGCTGGCCGATCATGTGCACAAAATCGTGGAGGAGCAGCACCTGGGCACAGCCTGGGATTGGGCCTACTGCCCTACTCTGAACGCCGGTCCGGACTCGCCGGTGGGGCATGTTGCGCCGCTGCCCGATTACACGGTTCGCCCCGGCACGCTGCTGCATATGGACTTTGGTGTCCGACAGAATAGTTACTGCGCTGATCTGCAGCGTGTCTGGTATGTGCGCCGCCATCCCGGGGACACTCCGCCGCCCGAACTGGCGCGGGCCTTTGAGGCGGCGCGCATGGCGCTGCAGGCCGGCTTCGAGGCGCTGCGGCCCGGGATGATGGGCTGGGAGGTGGATCAGGCCGCCCGCGAGTCCCTGGTGGCTGCCGGGTATCCCGAGTATCAGCACGCGTTCGGGCACCATGTGGGACGCGTGGCGCACGATGGTGCGACGGTGCTGGGTCCGCGCTGGGAGCGTTATGGCCAGACGCCTTACGGGCTGGTCGAAGCGGGCAACGTCTTTGCGATCGAGCTGGGCATCGAGGCAGCGGGCTTTGGTTACGTGGGCCTTGAGGAGAACATCCTGGTGACAGATACCGGCGCCGTCTGGCTATCGGATCCCCAGAATGAATTGTGGTGCATCTAGGGGGAAGTGATGCAGGCTGATCGGGTCCTTGTCAACGGTGTGATCAGGCTGAAAGCCGACGCGGCCCGGCCGGTTGAGGCGATCGCGATCCGCGGCAGCCGGATTCTGGCTGCCGGCAGCACTGGCGAGATCGAGAGCCTGCTGGCACCTGAAGGAGAGACTGTCAACCTGGAGGGCCGCCTGGTTCTCCCCGGCCTGACCGATGCGCATGTTCATCTGAGCTGGTACGCGGCCTCGCTGCAGATGGTTGATCTGGTGCCGGTGTCGTCGGCGGAGGAGGCTGCGGCCAGAGTGGCGGCCCACGCAAACCAGCTGCCGCCGGGCGCCTGGGTTCGCGGGCATGGATGGGCTCAGGTTGAGTGGCCCGGCGGGGGCTTCCCCACTGCGGCGCAGCTGGATGTGCTGATCCCGGATCGCCCGGTCTATCTCACCGCCCATTCAACCCATGCCGCATGGGTCAACTCGGCGGCGCTGCACGCCGCAGGCATCACCGCAAGTACCGGCGATCCGCCGGGGGGGCGGATCGGGCGTGACGATTCCGGGCAGCCCACGGGGGTGTTGTTCGAATCGGCTATGGAACTGGTCTCGCGCGTCATCCCGCCGCCGAGCCCGCAGCAGGTGGCTGAGCAGGTCAGGGCCGCGATCGCGCGCGCCCACCGTGGAGGATTGACCGGGATACATGATTTTGATGGGGCCCTGGCCTTCCGGGCCTACCAGATTCTCAGGGAAAATGGCCTGCTGACTCTGCGGGTGGTGAAAAACCTGCCGGTTGAGCTGCTGGATCAGGCGATTGCTCTGGGGCTGCGCTGGGGATTCGGAGACTACCACCTGCGCATCGGGGGCATCAAGACCTTCGCCGATGGCGCCCTGGGGCCACGCACCGCCTGGATGATCGCACCCTATGAGGATGAGCCTGACAACTACGGCCTGTGCGTGACCGACCCGGAAGAAATGCGTGAAAACGTCAGCCGGGCCAGCGCGGCCGGGCTGCCTTCGACCATCCACGCGATCGGGGATCGGGCCGTCCATCATGTGCTCGATGTATACGAGGCGGTGCGCGCCGAGGAGTCAGTCCGCGGCATCCAGCCGGGGCAGATGCGCCACCGGATCGAGCATGTGCAGATCATTCACCCGGACGACGCGCAGCGGCTGGGGCAGCTGGGCATCATCGCGTCGATGCAGCCGAACCATGCTCCATCCGACGCGATGATGGCCGACCGTTACTGGGGAGCGCGAGCCGACTATGCCTACAACTGGCGTCTGCAGCTGGAGGCGGGGGCCCCGGTTGCGTTTGGCAGCGACGCGCCCATCGAACCGATCGAGCCGCTGCCGAATATTCAGGCTGCGGTGACGCGTCGGCGGCAGGACGGCTGGCCCGGGCCAGATGGATGGCGGTCGGGTCAGCGGGGGCGTCTGAGCGTTGAGGAGGCGGTGCGGGGATTCACCGAGGGGCCGGCGTATGCCGCCGGACTGGAGGCTCACCTGGGGCAGCTACAACCCGGATTCCTGGCCGATCTTGTCGTCCTGGATCGCGATATCTACGCGATTGATCCGATGGAGATCGGCAGCACGCCGGTGGCCGGGACGATGGTCGATGGGCAGTGGGTGCATCGCGCATTCTGACGGCCAGACAGGAAGCGCCCCGACGCAGACAGGCTCCCTGTGGGGGGAGATCCGCTGTGAGGCGCAGCTTACCGGCGGTAGAAACCGATGCCCCCAACAGGATTCGAACCTGTACCCACGGTTCCGAAGACCGGCACTCTATCCATTGAGCTATGGGGGCTCCTACGCGGATCATAACACTCCTGAATACACCCGGCAAGCCTGACGCGCTCGGTACAGCCACCTGAACCTCACCTCACCGGGAATGCCTATGCGACACCAGGACCTTGCCGTGCTGGACCATCTGACGCTGCCGGAGCTGGAACTGAACCTTGACCAGCATACGCGCCAGCGTATCCCTGTCGACCGATGGACGAGCTTCAGCTGGTCGGTTACCCGGCACGATCGGTTCCAGCGCTGCCGGCGGTTGTATTACCTGCATTACTACGGTGCACGCCGGGTGCGGGAAGCCCGCAGCCCGGTGGTAAGCGCCATCTGGTGGCTGAAACAGGTTACTACCTTGGATGCCTGGATCGGCACTGTGATCCACCAGACGGCAGCCGAAGCTATCCGCGCCCACCAGCAGGGCCGGCCGGTTCGGGCGGCAGACCTGGAGATCATGTCCGTTGAGAACTTCCGGGCCGGCGTGGTTGCCTCCGAGCGCGGCGCCAAGCATAACAACCAGTGGGTGATCCTGTTAGAGCATCTTTATCCGCGGGACAGCATGGCTATTAACCTGGAGGATGCGGAGCAGCGTGTGATCGCGCGGACGCAGAGCCTGGCCTCCAGCGAGGCATACCAGATGATCCTCAGCCTGCCGCCGACTGCGATCCGCGAGATAGACCCGCCTTTCCAGTCGTTCATGCTGGAGGAAGTCCCCCGCGTCGGCATGCTGCAGGTATATGTCATCCCTGACGTGCTGATGATCAGCGGATCCCAAGCGGTCATCGTGGATTGGAAAACGGGGGATGCCGAACGCGCTTCCATCGCTCATCAGGCGGGCACCTATCGTCTGTACGCACACCTGCAGTACGGGATCGCTGAAGCAGATATCGATGTCATCATCGCCGATCTGCAAAATCAGGGGCGTGCTGTGGTCCCGCGCGGCGGGCTGCCGTCCCTGGAGGAAGCGCGGGCGTTCATCATCGACAGTGCGGCGGCTATGGTAGAACAAATGGACTATTTAGAGTACAATACGGTAGCAATCCAGCGATTCCCTATGACTGACGATCGGCAGCAGTGCTGCCTGTGCTCTTTTCAGCGAGCCTGCTGGCGACATGAGCCCTGACATGAGTGATCGCGCCATTACCTACATCGGCGAGCCGAACCCGAGAACGATATTTGTGGAAGGCCCCTTTGGGTCGGGCAAGACCCTGTTTGCCATCGAGACATTACAGGCATGGCTGGAGGCAGGCGTGCCGCCTTCCCGTATCCTGGTGCTGGTACCGCAGAGGCACATGGCGCAACCTTTTGTCGAGGCGCTGCTCGATCCCGGGCTTGGGGCGATGGGCGCCGTGCAGGTGCGGACTCTGGGCGGGCTGGCCCGCGATATGAGCCGTACCTACTGGGCAGAAATCGCTGAGGAGGCTGGATTCCGACAGCCCGGCCAGCCGCCGCGCTTTTTGACGATTGAGACTTCTCAGTACGCGATGTCGGCTTTTGTTGAAGAGGCGGTGAGGCAGGGCGAATTCGATGCGCTGAGCCTTTCCCCCCATGAGATCGCACGCCAGATCATCGACAGCCTGAACAAAGCGGCAATCCTGCAGATCGATTTCCGTCGGATCCCGGAGATGCTGTCGGCGGCATGGGGCAGCGAGCGACCCCGTAAGCGGGTGCTGGCTTACCAGGCTGCCGGTCGTGTTGCGGAAAAGTACCGGCAATACTGCATCGACTCCCAGCTGCTGGATTTCTCTCTGCAGCTGGAGCTGTTCAACCGCCTGCTGCGGCAGCCTCACATCCAGGCAGACTTCTTCCGGAACTGCTCCCACCTGATCGTAGAGCATCTGCAGGAAGAACCCGCCGTGACACATGATCTGATCTATGAATGGCTTCCCCGGCTGGAGGGCGGGCTGCTGACCTACGAATGGGACAGCGGGTACCGCATCTTCCTGGGCGCTGCGCCTGAAGGGGGGAGCTTTCTGCGCCAGCACTGCGAGGGTGTGCTGACGTTTAATCGCTCCTTTGTGATGTCGCCCGGCGTAGCGAGCCTGCTGGATGAGGTGGGCTTTGCGCTGCGCCGCGACCTCCCCCGCCCGGCTACGGATCAGGCGCCGGCCTTCGAGTACAGCTACCACACCTACTTCCCGGAGATGCTGGATCGGGCCGCCGACCGAATTGCACACATGGTGACTCGTGAAGGCATCCCCCCACGAGAGATCGCGGTGCTGGCTCCGTATCTGAGTGATGCGCTGCGCTTCTCCATGACTCAGAAGCTCAGCGAACGCGGGATCCCATCGATCTCGCACCGACCCTCCCGGGCGCTGCGGGATGAACCGGCTGCCCGGTGTCTGCTGACGCTGCTGGCGCTGGCCTATCCGGAATGGAAATATCTTCCGCCGCGCGAAGATGTGGCGCAGGCGCTGGCGCTGGCCATCGAAGCGCTGGATCCAGTGCGGGCGCGCCTGCTGGCGGAAGTGGTTTACCGGCCGGGAGCCAAGCCCGCCCTGTCGTCCTTCGGCCTCATCAAGCCTGATATGCAAAACCGCATCACCTACCGCGTGGGGAAGCAGTATGAATACCTGCGGGAGTGGCTTGAGACGTGCAGAGCCGGCAATCCGGCCTACCTTGATCAAGTCATGCGCGGGCTATTCGGGGAAGTGCTGTCGCAGCCAGGCTTCGGTTTTCATGACCAGCACGAGTATGCCCGCATCACGGACGAGCTGGTCAAGTCGGCACAGACTTTTCGCCGCGCCTTATTCGATCCGGTGCAGGATCCGGTAGCGATTGGGCAGCAGTACTTCGCCGTTGTCAACCAGGGCCTGCTGGCTGGCCTGTACATCGAGAGCTGGCGGGATGACCTGGCTGATGCCGTATTTCTGTCGCCTGCTTTTACCTTTCTGGTGCGCAACCGCGCGGTCTCGGTGCAGGTCTGGCTGGATGTGGGCTCGATGGGCTGGTGGGAACGCCTGGATCAGCCTCTGACACATCCCTACGTGCTTTCCAAGGACTGGCCTCCCGGGAAGCTGTGGACGGACGCCGAGGAATATCAACGCCAGCAGGAGATGCTCTACCGTGTCGTGAGCGGCCTCATCCGGCGCTGCCGCCAGCGCATCTACCTGGGGATCAGCGACCTGGGTGAGCAGGGCTTTGAGGAGCGCGGCCCCCTGCTGCGTGTCTTTCAGAGCATCCTTCGCCGCCACCCTCAGATCGCGGCAAAGGCTGTGATCGATGGCTGACATCCGGCTTCGTTCTTCCCAGCAGGCCGTCCTGAGCTATACAGGCGGCAAGATGGGGGTCTCGGCGGTTCCCGGCAGCGGCAAGACCTTCACACTTTCGTATCTGGCTGCGGCGCTGGTAGAACGGCTGACAGATGCCGGGCTGGCTGACGATCAAGAGGTTCTGATCGTGACATTCACCAACCCGGCGGTGAATTCCTTCCGCAACCGGATCGCCGAGCTGGTGAGGCAGGAGCGCGGCCTGCTGCCCTACGTCGGCTACCGGGTGCGCACTCTGCACGGACTGGCGCATGACATCGTCCGTCTGCGCCCTGCGCTGGTGGGGCTGACCGACAACTTCGATATCCTGGATGAGCGCATCACAACCGGGATTATGCATGACCTGGCTGAGCAATGGACACGCGCCAATGGGCATCGCCTGCTGCGCTACCTGCGGGACTACGAAATGGCGGAGGAGTCTGCTCAGCTGATGCGAACGCTGCGCGATCAGGGACCAACGCTGGTGGAGAACATCGCTCTGGCCATCACCCGGCTTGGTAAGGACAACGGCTGGTCGCCTGCGCACCTGCGCGCCCGGATCGAAGAGGCGCCAGGCGATACAACTCTGGCGCAGGTCGGCGTCGATCTGTACGAAGCCTATCAGCGAGCACTGGCTTTCCGAAGTGCGGTGGATTTCGATGATCTGGTCAGGCTGGCCATGGAGGCCCTGCAATCTGATCCGTCCTTCCTGGCGAGGCTTCAGGAGCGCTGGCCGTACATCCTGGAGGATGAAGCGCAGGATTCCAGCAAGCTGCAGAACGACATGCTCCGGCTGCTTTCGGGCGGGCGTAACTGGGTGCGGGTGGGCGATCCGAACCAGGCAATCTACACGACATTTACCACCGCCGACTCCAACTTTCTGCGCCAGTTTCTGAGAGAAGAGAGCGTCCAGGAGAAGCCGCTAACCGAGTCGGGTCGATCGTGCCCGGCGGTGATCGACCTGGCTAACTATCTGGTGGATTGGTCTTTGCATGATGAGTTGATCCCGCATCTGCACAACACTTTCTATCCCCAGCGGATCAAACCGACGGAGCCGGGTGATCCCCAACCCAACCCTGAGAATGGGGTGCTCCATATCGACTGGGAGCCGGGCCGCAACATAACCCCGGATAAGGAGATCGAGCGGCTGGTCGGTTCGCTTGAGAAGTGGCTGCCCGATCACCCGGACTGGACCGTCGCTGTGCTGGTTCCGGAGAACCGGCGCGGGTTTAATGTCGTGGAGGCGCTGCGGGAGCGAGGGATCGCCTATGAGGAGCTGCTGCGCAGCACTTCGGCAACCCGTGATGCAGCGCAGCAGCTCCAAGCGGTGATGGATTTTCTGGCAGATCCCCTGAACAGCCGGCATCTGGGGCGCCTGTTTGCGATGTGGTGGGGCGTTCACTGGTCACGCGGGCAGTGGGCGCAGCAGGAAGACCAGGCGCTGGAGGACCGGGCTCAGATCCTGCAGGCTCTCGAGCAGGTCCGGGGCGTCGAGGATTTCATGTGGCCGGTGGCAGGCACCGACTGGCCGGATCCGGTGAGAGCCGTACTTACCCCTGAGCGGGAGGCACTGCTTACGGATTTCCGGAACCTGGCCCGGTTCTGGCTGCAGGCCAGCAACCTGCCGGCAGACCAGCTCATCCTGACCATCGCCCCCGTGCTGTTTGACGATCCAGCCGATCTGGCGCTGGCACATCGCATGGCACTGGTTCTGCGCAGCGTTGCCGACAACAACCCGGAGCACCGGCTGCCACAGCTGGCCACTGAGCTGAGACAGATTGCCTCCAATCAGCGGCGCTTTCTGGGGCTTGAAGATGCTGCTACTGGCTATCGCCCCCGACCCGGCGTGGTGACCGTAGCCACCATGCATGCCGCCAAGGGGCTGGAATGGGATCGCGTTTATCTGCTCTCGATCAATACATACAGCTTCCCGGCAGCGCTGCCCGGCGACAGCTTCATCGCCGAGAGGTGGTTTATCCGCGACTCACTGAATATCGAGGCCGAAGCGCACAGCCAGGCCATGCTGGCGATGGAAGGGCGAGCTGAAGCGTACCAGGAAGGACGGGCCACCGAGGAGGCGCGAGTGGAATATGCTGCCGAGCGCCTGCGGCTGCTGTACGTGGGTATCACCCGGGCCCGGCGCGATCTGATTCTGATGTGGAACATGGGACACTACTGGGAACAGGGCCGAGAGAACCGTCCGGCGCAGGCTCTGGTTGCACTCAGCCATCATCTGAAGCAGAAGCAGGGCACATGAGCAACCCGGGACCATTTTTACACTGGCAACAGGCCGCCCGGCCGCATGATCGTGGCGACCAGACTCCCCTGCAGCCGGTAGGGGATCTGCCCCCTGGCTTCCGATTCACGCAGAATAATCTTCAGGATATGGTTGACTGCCCGCGGCGCTTTCAGCTCCGTTATGTGCTGGAGCAGCGCTGGCCGGCCCTGGAGGCTGCTCCGGCCATCGAGCACGAAAAGCAGATCGACCAGGGCACGGCCTTTCACCAGCTGGTTGAAAGCACTCTTCGGGGTGTGCCCGTTGACCGAATCCGGCCGGCCGATGCGGAGCTGAGAGCCTGGTGGGACGCTTTTTTGAATCACAACCCCCTGCCGGGGCTGCCATCGCGATGGCAGCAGCCCGAAGTGCAGTTGTCCGCCCTGGTAGGGAGACACCGCATAGCGGCACGCTTCGATCTGCTGGCGGCCGATCCGGGCCAGCAGGCAGTCATTGTGGACTGGAAAACTGCGCGCCGACGGCCCGACCGGGCGGCGCTGGCCGCTCGCCTGCAGACGCGCATCTACCCGTTTGTACTGGCCGAGGCTGCCCGGTCGGTGCTGGGAGCGCCGCTGGCTGCTGAGCAGATCCGCCTCGTGTACTGGTTCACCGCCGAGCCGGAAAGGCCCGAGGAATTTGTGTATTCGGCGGTGATGCATGAGGCGAATCGCGCCTACCTGACCGAACTAATTGAGCAGATCGCGGCGAAGCGGGGTGATATCTGGCCGCTGACCGCTGACGCAGAGCACTGCCGCTACTGCGTGTATCGATCGCTGTGCGATCGGGGCACTGCCGCCGGTGAACTGGAGAGCGCGGCCCCCAGCGATGCTGACTGGGAGTTCGATTTCGATCTGGACGAACTCGACGAGGTGATTTTCTAGCCGGGTGGAGAGCAGAGGGCAATCGCCAGTTCGCCACCCTGTACGAATGCGATGCTGGCGCTATTATTCACCCGGGTAGATTGACGGTGTATGGATACTCCTTCGCATTCCACAACCCCGCGCTGGCCTGCACTGGTGACAGCGATAGGCGCCGCGCTGGCCATCCTGTCTGCGGGCGGGCTGGGAGTGCTCAGCGCTGTGCCGGCTGCAACGCCAGTAAACGAGAGCACGCTGGAGGCGCCTGCGATGCCAGCCGCCGCCACGCAGGTCGCCGAAGCGCGTGTTGAGCGGCGGATTGCGCTGGAGCCATCTGCCACACCGACCCTGATCCCGCCCACCCCCACGATATCCCCGGCGCCTGCTCCCAAAGCGCCGACAGACGATGCCGAGCCGACCCGCGCTTCGGAGCCGGCGCCGGCGGTCGAGCCCATCGAGTGGACACCTGAAGAGAAGAATGCTCTTTCCTGGATGTGCCAGTATGAAGTGGGGGGCATGGGCGCTGTGCGCATCGATGCCTGCCTCTCGGTGATCTCAACGGTACGCGCTCGCTACGTCTACAGCAGCGGGCTGGGGACCGATGTGCTGAGCGTCCTGCAGTGGCCCGGTCAGTTCAACATTCCGATCCGAACCGACGAGCCGAACCAGGGCCTGATCGGCGTCGTAGAGCAGTACCAGAACGGGGCCCGCGGCTCGTGCAATGGGTACCTGTACTTTGACTCGGTCCCCGGTGGGCCGTCGCTGTGCGTGATCTATGGAGCCGGCGGCCAGTTTCTGGATTTTCACAACGGTTGGTAACCCCCCTGCGGTAACTTTTGACCGGAGGCTGCCCTCCTGCCCGCGTCTGTATGGCTCAGGCGGGCAACATTATTTGGCTTGACTTGTACAACATGTGTTGTATACTTTCATCCAATTAATGAATAAACAGCTGCCTTTATCTCTGGAGGGTGATTGCCATGGGAATGCGTGTGTCCTGCCTACAAGATAATCTGGCGCGCGGGCTGAATATCGTCAGCCGGGCTGTTGGCTCACGCTCGACTCTCCCGGTGCTGTCGAATGTGCTGCTGGCAACGGATAACGGCCGCCTGCGTCTGGCTGCCACCAATCTGGATCTGGGCATCACTGCCTGGATCGGCGCTTCAGTAGAGGAAGATGGCGCGATCACCGTGCCAGCGCGCACCCTGAACGATCTGGTCAATATGCTTTCTCCGGAGCGTGTGGATATGGATGTGGCAGTTCGAACGAACTCGCTGCACCTGACATGCGGGGCGACCACCGCGAATATCAAGGGTATCGACGCGGCTGATTTCCCCATCATGCCACAGCCTCAGGAGGACGACAGCCGCATCGGGATACCGGCCGACGAATTGCACGAAATGATCGCCATGGTGGCCTTTGCTGCGGCCCGCGATGACAGCCGCCCGGTACTGACAGGAGTCTCGATCACATTTCAGGACGGGATCCTGACCATGGCGGCAGCAGACGGCTTCCGGCTTTCTGTGCGTGAAATCACGCTGGAAACGGATTTCTATGGATCGTTCTCACTAATTGTCCCGGCGCGCACCCTGCTGGAGCTGTCCCGGATCATCGATGATGGTGATGAAACCGTCGAGCTGGTGCTTCCGCAGGAACGCTCGCAGGTCCTGTTCCGCATGAAGAACGTGGAAGTCGTCAGCCAACTGATCGATGGCGCCTTCCCGGATTTCCGGCAGATCATCCCTCGCGAAACCCTGACGCGAACCGTTGTGGACACGGTCAGCCTGCTGCAGGCCTGCCGCCGGGCAGATATCTTTGCGCGCGAGGCTAACCACACTGTACGCTTGAGCATCGAGCCGCAGGATGGCATGGCGGGTGTTGTGAAGGTCAGCGCCCAGTCATCGGAGACGGGCGAAAACGAGGTTATCCTGGATGCCAGCATCGAAGGCAGTGGCATGGAAGTTGCGTTCAATGTGAAGTATCTGATCGATGTCCTGAATGTGATGCACCATGATCGGGTGCTGATCGGCTCAACGAGCCCGGACAAGCCCGGGGTCATCCGCCCTGTCAACGACGATCGATTCACGCATGTAATTATGCCCATGCACATTGGCCGCTAAAGCAGCTGGCCCCGCTGCAATCCGGGGCCAGCCATCTGCCACAGAGGGAAGCGCGGCTTGCCCCTTCCGGGACAGCACGCTACACTCCGGCTAGTTCACTTCGCAAGGGACATTCAATGCCCGGCCTGGAATCAGTTCTGGCCAAGCTCCGAGATGCTGGCTACAAGATCACAAACGCGCGCCGGGTTGTGTTGCAGACACTACAAGACAGCGGCGGCCATCTGACCTCGTCTGAGCTGATAGAGCGTGTCGAGGCCCGGGATCCCACCATCGGGCGGGCGAGCATTTTCCGCACTCTCGATCTGCTAACGGGCCTGGCCGTCATTCGTCCCACTTTCCTGAGCCCAACTACCCCGACCTATGTGCTGATGTCGCAGAAAGGACATCATCTGCACATCGTCTGCACGCGCTGTGCGCATATCATTGAGCTCGATGAATGCTACGTTCACGATCTGGCGGAGGAACTGGAGAAGCAGCATCACTTCCGGCTGACAGGGCATCTGGTGGAGTTTTACGGGGTGTGCGAACGCTGTCGTGAAACAGACCGCCGTGCCGGGGAAGCCTGATGGCTGAAAGACTCTCCGTCTGGCTGCTGGCTGCCATCCTTGCAGGGCTGTCCATCCAGCCGGCCCAGCAGGATGGCCCGGGGGCCGGTGACACGGAACGCGGCGCCTACCTCGCCTGGATCGCGGGCTGCGCCACCTGTCATTCCCCAACCGATGGTCCGGCATTCAGCGGGACCCTCCTCACACTGAACGGCCAGCCGATCGCCGCGCCCAACCTGACCCCTGATGTTACAGGGCTTGGAGGGTGGACAGCCGGGCAGATCCGCATGGCTATTGCCACCGGCATCAGGCCGGACGGCAGACAGCTGCATCCAGTGATGCCATACGTGTACTACAACCGGATGGCGGACGCCGATCTGGACGATCTGGTTGCGTATCTGCAGAGCCTTGAGCCTGTACAGGCGGAGCTGGCAGCCCCGCCTGATCTGACCGGGGTCGCACTGCCCGAACCGCCAGCGCTGCGCAGTGGTGTGCAGGTCCCGGATGCCGCTGACAGCGTTGCCTATGGCGGGTATCTGGTCGATGCCGTGATGGCCTGCGGATCGTGCCACACGCCGACACTGCCTGATGGGTCACCCGACCCGGAACGATATCTGGCTGGAGGGACCGCCTTTTCCGGCGAATGGGGTACCGTCTACGCAAGCAACCTGACACCGCAAATGACCGGCGGGCTGGGCTCGCGGCGGGATGAAGCGATCATCCTGGCCATCGTGGACGGTCAGCACCCCGATAGGCGCCCGCTGTATGCGATGCCGTGGCCAGCTTACAGCCACCTGACCGGCCGGGATGTGGAGGCAGTGGTTGCCTACCTGCGCAGCCTCGAGCCTGTTTTCAATGAAGTGCCGCCTGCCGACCTGCGCGAGGGCTACCAATACTACGAGCGCGCCCCCTCCGGGCCTCCTGCCCCGGTGAATGTGGCTTTCACTCTGCTGATGGGTCTGCTCTTTGTGGCCCTGGTAATCTATGTTTCCGTCCGCCAGTATCGGCATGCTCAGCGCATGCGGACAACGGACTGGGAAGCTCACTTCCGGGATGTACTGCTTGAGGCAAGACAGCAGCCATCACTCGATGAGCCTGAAGACGGGGGATCTCCCACTCAGCCCACGTGATCGGGAAAGTACGGAGGCGCCATGCTGACAGCCAGCAGGGGTCGATCCGCCAGCGCTATTCGAAGAGACGGGCGATCTCGTCACGGAGGGGGCGCATCAGCCGCCGGGGCTGACCGCCCCCGGTGTCGATCACATCGGCGGGCCCCTGCTCAACATGGCCGATCGCGAAGGCTGCAATCCCCTCCGCGGCCAGGGCCGCCCGTATAGGCTCCGCTTCCGGGGGTGCAGCGGCAATCAGCAGAGCGCCGCTGGCTATAGCCCCGAGAGGATCGATCCCTACGGCTGCACACAGAGCCGCGCCCTCAGGCAGCACCGCCGGTGCCGGGTCCACAACCAGCCGGCGCCCTGACGCTTCTGCGAGCTCCCACAACGCGGTTGAGAGACCCCCTTCGGTCGGATCGTGCATCGCGCTGACGCGGCCAGCGCCCGTCGCTATCTGGGCATCGCGGACGACGCTGATGCCCGGTGTCTGCAGGAAATTCGCACAGCGCAGGATGAAGTCATCCGGGAACACTGACTGCAGAGCCGAGCGGCGCTCGCGGGCGATGATAGCCGTTGCCTCGATGGGCACGCCCTTGGTTACAAGGAGCTGGTCGCCCGGCTGTGCGTTGCCGGTCAGAACCACGCAATTGCGCTCGGCCAGCCCCAGCATCATGCCAACCACAATAGGGCGATCGATGCCGAAGGTGATCTCACTGTGGCCGCCGATCAGAGTGATACCCAGATCGTCGCATGCCCGGTAAATCTGATCGAAGATCGCTGCTACCTGTCCCGTGTCAGTCTGGCCCTGTGGCAGGAGAAGGGTCGCCATGAACCAGCTGGGGACACCGCCCATGGTGGCAATATCATTGGCGTTGACATTGACGGCATACCAGCCAATTTCGCTGGTTGCGAAGGTTATGGGATCCGTCTTGGCGATCAGGTATTGCGCGCCAAGATCAATGACAGCCGCATCTTCCCCCACCCGCGGGCCCAGGATGACACGCGGGTCGCGGAGGCGATTGCGCGCCAGCAGCGCAGCCAGTAGATCAGGGGGCAATTTGCCCAGCGGAAGCGATGTGTGCATGGCCAGATACCGGCAGGGGTCAGGGCGAGGCGGATTATGCCCCACGCGGGTGAGAGCAGCAAGTGAGAACAGACAGACGGCGGGGGGCGGAAGCCAAACCCCGCCGCCTGTCCCCGGCCAATGCGCTCAGATCCAGGTAGGCTCTGTGTAAGTACCGAAGGCGCGCTTGAGAACCGCAATGATCTCGCCCAGCGTGGCATAGACGCTCACTGCCTGGATCAGGGGGGGCATGAGATTATCAGTGCCCCGGGCCGCCGATTCGACAGCCTGGAGGGCGGCGCCAACTGCTTCAGCATCCCGCTCTGCGCGGAGCGCCTCCAGCCGGGCGACCTGACGGGTATAGCCCTGCGGGTCCATCTCCAGGATCGGGATCGCTACCGGCTTATCTTCAACATAATCGTTGACCCCCACGATGATGCGCCGCTGCTCATCGATCTCGCGCTGGTAGCGATAGGCAGCGTTGGCGATCTCACGCTGGAAGAAACCTGCTTCAATAGCTGGAATGACCCCTCCCAACTGCTCGATCTGGCGGAAATACTCGTAGGCTTCCTGTTCTATCCGGCGAGTCTGCGCTTCCACAAAAAAGGAGCCGCCAAGCGGGTCGATGGTGTTGGCGACGCCTGATTCATGGGCGATGATCTGCTGGGTGCGCAGGGCGATGGTCACCGCATGAGCGGAAGGAAGGGCAAGCGCCTCGTCCATGCTGTTGGTATGCAGGCTCTGGGTGCCGCCCAGCACTGCCGCCAGTGCCTGGATCGCAACCCGCACAATGTTGTTCTCGGGCTGCTGCGCAGTCAGCGAAACCCCCGCGGTCTGGGTATGGAAGCGCATTAGCAGCGATCGGTCGGAGCGGGCGCCGAATTTATCTCGCATGACGGTGGCCCAGATGCGCCGGGCTGCCCGGTACTTGGCGATCTCCTCAAAGAAGTCGTTGTGCGCGTTGAAGAAGAAGCTGAGCCGCGGCGCGAATTCGTCCACATCAAGGCCGCGCTCAATCGCCCAGCGGACGTATTCGAAACCATCAGCCAGGGTGAATGCCAGCTCCTGGGCAGCAGTTGAGCCTGCCTCGCGGATGTGGTAGCCGCTGATACTGATGGTGTTCCACTGAGGCATCTCGCGTGTGCCGAACTCGATCGTATCGGTGACGAGGCGCATTGACGGCCCCGGCGGGAATATGTACTCCTTCTGGGCAATGTATTCCTTGAGGATATCATTTTGCAACGTGCCGCGCAGGCTCTCCCGCGGGAACCCCTGCCTCTCAGCCGCGGCGATATACATAGCCCAGATGATCGCTGCGGGGGAATTGATCGTCATGCTGGTAGAGACTTCCCCCATGGGGATGCCTTCGAAGAGGACCTCCATATCTTTGAGGGAAGAGACAGCAACACCACACTTGCCAAACTCCCCCAGTGCCTCCGGAGCGTCCGTGTCGTAGCCCATCAGGGTTGGCAGATCAAACGCGACTGACAAGCCGGTCTGCCCCTGGGCGAGTAGATACCGGAAGCGCTGATTGGTTTCCTCAGCAGTGCCGAAACCCGCAAACATCCGCATGGTCCACAGGCGGCTGCGGTGCATGGTCGCATGGATGCCGCGCGTGTACGGGAACTCACCGGGGAAGCCAAGCTCATGCAGATAGTCAAAATCGGGCAGATCAATCGGGGTGTAAAGGCGGTCGATCGGCACACTGGAAGTGGTCAGAAACTCCGGTGCGCGCTCTGGCAGTCGCTGGAGGCTGGGGCCGAGTGTCTCGCGCTCCCAGCGCTGCTGCGCGGCGGCCAGCTGATCAAGAGATTCGTCCTGAAGTTCGGTCTTTTCGTGCTGAATCATCCCTGGCTCCTCAACTGGCGAAAATACGTTGACCGTGCGGCCTCCGGATAAAGCACTATTGTAATGGGCGCCGGGCTGCTCAACAACCGGCCGGGAGTTTTGTGACAGGGATTCGAGGGGCCGCGTCGAGTGGTTGACAAGGGGGCGGGATGCCGTTACCGTAAGATCATGCCGCCGACTGATCCCATCGAGAGTCATCTGGCCCGCCGGAACCTGCGGGGCCTGGTGAATGCCCTGCGCGACCGCCGGGTGCTGATAAGGCGCAGGGCGGCCCAGGCGCTGGGCGAACTGGCCGATCCGGCGGCAGTGCCCGCGCTGGGGCGGGCCGCCCGCCAGGACAAAGACCCCTATGTGCAGCAGTGGACCATTGACGCGCTGAGGCGGATCGGGGGGGAAGCGGCGATCGATGCGCTGGTGGATGTCCTGTTCGGCAGGGAGCGCCAGCTGACCGCCCTAGCCGCGCAGGCGCTGGCGAGCCTGCCCGATGCCCGGGCCCAAGTGGCTTTGCAGGTGCGCGATCTGTTGATTCGAAATGACTGGGCGGGCCTGGCGCGGCTGGGCGAGGCGGCTCAGCCGGCCCTGTCGGCAGTGCTGAACAGCGACCAGTATGCTGCGTGGCCCAGTGGCAAGCGCAAGGAAGTGCTGGCGGTGGCGGCGCGAGTTGGCGCCCGACCGCCGGCCCGCTGGCGGCGGGAGCTGGCGGGCGCCGGACTGTTTGTGAGTGGGCTGCATACAGTAGGCGACCTGATCGGCGGGCTGCGACACCGCAACCCGGGGGTGCGCGAGGCGGCAGCAGAGAAGCTGGGCGCCAGCGGGATCGCCTGGACAAGCCGTCCCCTGTACCGGCGGCTGCTGGCCGAACTGGGCGCCGGGGGAGATCGACGGGTGGCGGCTACGCTGGTGCGAGCCATGGCTCAACTGGGGGATCGGCGCGGGCTTGACCTCTTAAGCAGCCGGCTGACCCACCCCAATGGGCGGATCGCTGCCGAGGCGGCGCGGCTGCTGGCACAGACCAGCCTGAAGGCAGCCTTTGAAGCCCTGTTCTGGTTTGTGGCAACCCCTCCGCCACCGCCAGCCTATCGAAATGTGCCGCTCGTGCTATCGGCACTGGAACTGGCGGGGCCGGCCACCCTTGACGCGCTGCGCGGGCTGACCGAGGATGAGCGCCCGGCGGTGCGGCGGCTGATGGTCGAACTGATCGCCCGCTGCGGCCACCCGGATGCGGCCGATCTGCTGAGCCGGCTGGCCGCCGATGCCGATCCGGAGGTGCAGCATGCGGCGCTGGATGGGCTGGCCAGCCTGAACTCGGTGGAGGCGGCGACCGCCCTGTATGCACTCAGCGAAACCGCTCCAAAGCGGTGGGTAATCCGCGCCCTGGCGGCGATCACCGACCCGGCAGGCCCGAGACTGCTGCGGGAACTGGACCCGCAAGCCACGACCCTGCAAGGAACTCTGCGGGATGGCCGCGAGCCGCTGCAGGGGGCGCGGGTGCAGGTGGTGCGTGAAGTCTACGGATCGGAGGGTGGACCGACGCTGCAAGCCGTAAGCGCCCGGGCTGAAACGAACAGCGCGGGCGAGTTTGCGCTGACCGTGTACAGTCTGGAAGCAGGCGCGCCGCTGCGCCTGAAAGTGACCACCGAAGCGCCCCCCCACCGCAGCGGGGGCACGTTTCTGGCCGATCTGCCGCTGCGGGCCAACCAGGAGAACTATGTGCTGGCATGGATTGACCGCTTCTTCGGACGGCTGGGGATCGAGGTCGGCGATGAGGGCGGGGCGGTCAGGGCCAATACATAAGACCCGGCGGGGCCATTTGTGATATGCTGAGGGCGACAAAGCCCCCTCACCGAGCCGCGGGTCCACTCCTCAGGAGGTCACAGGCCATGAAGCCCAGACGCTTATGGCTCGTGCCGCTTGTGTTGATCCTCGCCGGCTGCGCCGCCCCCACCGAACCGACCCCCGGCGCAACATTCAGCGGTCCCATCAACATCGATACGCAATATGCGAGCAGCGCCACCCTGCGATTCACCGTTTCGGAAGACGGCACATCACTCACTCGGGTAGAGGTTGAATTCGCCGACCTGAAGTGCGAGAGCCTGTCCGCGGGATCGATGATGAGCGCGGTCTCCGGCGAGTTCCCGCTCGAAGGCGGCGAGATCGCGGCGGCCCCGGAAGGCATTGGCAAGCTGACCGGGCGCTTCACATCGCCCACCCAGGCCAGCGGCACTATCACACTGACGCTGGAGCAGGACATCCCGGGCAGCACGCTGATCTGCGAGCCGGGGACGTGGGAATGGAGCGCCGAAGCCCGGTAACCCACCGGACGAATCTCAGGCTGTCAGGTCAGAGGCCAGGTGGGGCGGACGTCGAAGTCAAGTGAATCGCGCCGGCCAGCCAGCCAGTGATGGTGGGCGGCGGCGGCGATCATGGCGGCGTTATCGGTGCAGAGGAACAGAGGCGGGATGCGCACCGGCAGCCCGGCCTGCGCGATCATCGCGGCGCGGAGGGCGACATTGGCCGAGACGCCGCCCGCGATCAGGATCTCACACGCGCCGAATTCCTGCGCCGCGCGGACCGTCTTGCCAACCAGCACGTCCACCACCGCCGCCTGGAAGCTGGCCGCCAGGTCGGCAACCGGCAGATCGGGGGGGAGGGGCGCATCGATCCGGTAGGCAGGATCGAGCTGGCGCAGGGTGCGGAGCACCGCCGTCTTGAGGCCAGAGAAGCTGAAATCGTAGTTCTGCTCACCCTGGTCGCCACGCAGCCAGGCGCGCGGCAACGGGAAGGCCGCAGGATCGCCAGGTGATCCCGCCTTCTGGATGGCAGGGCCGCCGGGGTAAGGCAGCCCCAGCAGGCGGCCCACTTTGTCGAAAGCCTCGCCGGCGGCGTCATCCACCGTGCCGCCCAGCCGGCGATACTGCCCATGGCCGGACATCAGCACCAGCTCGGTATGCCCGCCGGAGACAATGAGCACCACGACCGGGAACTCGATGGGGATCGGTTCAGCGCCCGGCACTCCGCCCGGCGCAAAGCGGTATTCAGGCGGAGCCAGCCACAGCGAATAGACATGCCCCTCCAGATGGTTGATAGCCAGCAAAGGGAGCCCGCTGGCCAGCGCCAGGCCCTTGGCCATGTTGACGCCCACGACAAGCGATCCGGCCAGCCCGGGGCCGCGGGTGACGGCCAGCGCGTCGAGGTCGCGCAACGAAAGCCCGGCCTGCTGAAGCGCCGCGGCGACGACTGGATAGATCTGCTCGATGTGGGCCCGCGAGGCCAGCTCCGGGAAAACCCCCCCATACTGAGCATGGAGATCAACCTGGGAAGCCACCACATTGGCACGGATGATCCGGCCGTCTTCCACTACTGCGGCGGCGGTTTCGTCACAGGATGTTTCAATGCTTAAAATGACCGTCACGGGCGGCCTGCCTTCTTGCAAGAGGAGGATCGGCTCAGCCGGACGCAGGCCCTGATTCCCGCATTGGGATAACCAGGTCCCTGGGGAACGGCGTCAGGCTGTGGAAGCGCCCCTCAGAATCCACGTAGATGGTGTCCTCAATGCGAACCCCGAAGCCACGAGACGGGTAGTACAACCCCGGCTCAATCGTGAAGACCTGACCCGGCTGGATGATGTCCGGGGCAACCGAGGCAAAGCGCGGGCGAGCGTGGATCTCCAGACCGAGCCCGTGGCCCAGGCTATGCACGTAGCCTTCCTGTGCGGCGGGGTCGGAGCGGATCGTTGTGTGCCCCATCTCCTCAAAGAGATCGCAGGCCATCTCCTGGTAGCGAGCCGTTTTTTCGCCGACCGCCAGGGCGTTCATCACCTGACTGAAGGCGAGCATGACCTGATCATATGCCCGCTGCACCTCAGTGGGGGCATACCCCAGGCAGAAGGTGCGGGTCATGTCATGGAAGTAGCCGCCGCCGAGTTCGCGGGGGAAGAGGTCAAAGACGACAGCCTGACCCAGCTCCAGCACATCGGCGTCCTCACCGCGTGAGTGCGGCACACCGCCGTCCCGTCCCACGGCGAAGATCATCCCATCTGCCTCTTCGAGTTGGTGCTCCAGGAGGCGAGCGCGGGCGAAGCGCTTGACCTCTCCGACCGTCAGCGGCGCGCCGCCGGCGCCGATCAGCTGCGAGCCGCGGACGGGGCGTCCACGCAGAAACTCAATTGTCTCAGCCATGACCCGATTGGTGCGCTCTGCCACGGATTGCAGCGCCCGAAGCTCCTGCTCATCCTTGGTGGTGAAGGCCTCATCGAAGATCGAGGTCTCCGTCTCGCCGGTAACTGTCAGGCCCTCGACCAACTGGCCCAGGCGCGAGAGAAACATGAAGGAATGCCCCGGATCGCCGGCTCCGTAGAAGCTGACCACCCCATGGATGTCCAACTGCTCGAAGATCGCTGCCATCATCTGCAGACGACCCTCGAAGTAGCTGCCGGTTTCCTTGATCAGCGTGTACAGATTGAAGTCGCTATAGGTGCGAACCGGGAGGCCGCTCCGGGCTGCCTCCTCGCGTTCCATGGCGCCCACTATCAACAGCGGAGCCTGCCCGCGCTTCTGGATGACCAGACCCTCGGTGATCGGCGCGCCGCCAGTCAGATACTGGAGCGGATAGTTCTCGGCAGCATGGCCCATGATGATGATCGCGTCAAAGCCGCGCTCGGCCATCAGTCTGTCCAGATCGGATCTCACGTTTCATCTCCTGGAGTAGGTGTCAGAGAAGTCAGCGCCTGCAGCAGTTCCTCCTCGTCACGCGGCAGCACGGTGCGCGGATCGATCAGCACGCGGTTGTCCTCGATCCGCACAATAATCGGTATGGCGCGCTGCCTCAACCGGGCTGCCAGCTGATCGGGCAGCGAAGTTTCCAGAGCGAGCAGGCAGGATGGCAGGGTTTCGCCGGGCAGACTGCCCCCGCCGATCGCGCTGCGTCCTTCCACCACACCGGCGGGCCGGCCAGCCTGGCTGAGCGCCGACGCCCAGCGCCGAGCGCGCTCCTCGACGGCAGCGACGGGCATGCCGATCATCTGCCAGACCGGCACGCACTCCAATGCCTCGCCCTTCAGATAATGGATGAGGGTCGCAGACAGCGCCGCCAGGCACAGCTTGTCCGCCCGGAGCGCGCGCGCGAGCGGGTGACGGCGCAGGCGGTCGATCACGGCGGATCGCCCGGCCAGAATGCCGGCCTGCGGCCCGCCGAGCAACTTGTCGCCGCTGAACAGGACGAGGTCGGCACCCGCAGCCAGGCTGTGCTGCACCACAGGCTCCGGGGCGAGGCCGAACTGCACGGTGTCGATGAGGGCCCCGCTGCCCACGTCGTCCAGTACCAGCAGGCCGCGGCTGTGCCCCAGCGCGACGAGCTCGGCGAGTGAAGGTTCGGCGGTGAAGCCGATCAGGGCGAAATTCGAGCGGTGGACGCGCATGATCAGGGATGAGGCGTCGTTCACGGCCCGCTCATAATCGTGCAGATGGGTGCGGTTCGTCGTGCCGACCTCTACCAGGCGGGCGCCGCTCTGGGCCATGACATCCGGGATGCGAAAGCCGCCGCCAATCTCCACCAGCTGGCTGCGCGAGATGATCACCTCGCGGCCGCGGGGCCAGGCCTCATCCGGGCCAGCCAACGCGGAAAGCGCCAGCAGCACTGCGCCGGCATTGTTATTGACCACCAGGGCGCTGTCCGCGCCGGTGATCTGGCTGAGCAGCGCTTCGGCATGCTGGCTGCGGGAGCCACGGCGACCGGTACCGAGGTCAAACTCCAGCGTGCTGTAACCGGCTGCCACGGCCTGAACGGCGCTGATAGCCGCCTCTGACAGCGGCGCACGGCCCAGGTTGGTGTGGACGATCACCCCGGTGGCGTTGATCACGCGGCGCAGCGTAGGCGTCAGCCAGTCCTGAAGGATCGAGCGGGCATCTGCCAGGAGCGCATCCGCTGCGGGGAGGTTCGCTTCGCCAGCTTGCAGCGCCTGGCGGGCGCGGGCGAGCGCCTGCCGGAGGGCGTTTACGGTCAGCGGGCGTCCGTAGTCGGCGATCAGGCGAGCGGCGTCCGGATCCTGGAGCATGCGATCCACAGCGGGAAGCTGGCGAAGCGACGCGGAAGGCATTATCGGGGTCAGTCGGGGCGCCAGCGCGTGCGCTCGCGCAGGCGAAGGAGGGCTTCAATAATCACCAGCGCGCCAATCAGGACAATGGCCAGCGGGACTGAGAGGAGGCGAGGGATGCGCAGCCACGCACAGACGGTGCCAAAAAGGCCGACCCAGACAGCCTGCCTGATCAATACGCCTGGCGGCAAGAATGCCGCCCGTTCGCGGCCAAAGCGCTGATTCAGGAGCCGGACAAAAGGCAGAGCCGTCCCGGTGAGCGCGATATGGAGCAGGGCATAGAAGACCCAGCGGTTGGGGACGGTGGGAAGCTGGTTGCTCACCAGCCAGAGGAGGCCGGACCATCCCCCGACGGCCAGCAGGACGCCGGCAGCGACAGCACTCGCCTGAGCAGGCTCGGTGCTGGTGCGCTGAACCGAAGAAGATGTGGGGGCTGTGCGGGTGGTTGAGGCCATGGCCGGATTATACTGAAAGCGATCCGGCCCGGCCAAATTAAGAACCTGCCGCGGGAGGCTGCCGGCAAGAGGGGCCGGCGACTAGAACTGGATGGCGCCGATGGTTAGCAGAAGCAAGGCGCTCAGCACCGCGACATCAAGAAACAGGAAGATCGAGAGCAGCATCCGCTGCTGCGGGGTCATCCCTTTTGCCGGGCGGCGGCGGGGTTTGCGCGGTGCAGCCGCAGCCCGGGCAGGAGCGGATCGTTTGGCGGGTGGGGTGCGGACGGTAGGAGCAGAAGCAGCGGGCGGCGGGGCAGAGGCAGCCTGGGCGTTGACAGTAGGCTGATCAAAGTCCGGGAAGTCAAAGGGGGCGCCAAAGCTATCATCGTCAAGCAGGCTGCCGCCGCGAGATGCGCCTGAGCCGCCTGCCGGCGGTACAGGCGGCAGATCGAAGCCGAGGTCGTCCGGATCGGAGAACGAGCCGAACAGATCGTCACCCGGCTGTCTGGAGCCCCGCAGAGACATCAGGTCGTCATCCATGGCGGCACCTCCCCACATTGGCCTGAGATTGAAGCGTAGATCAAATCGGGCGGGCTGTCAAGACGCCGGCAGCTGCGCTAGCGCCGCTAGCCCAACAGATTGACACATACGTTCTTCGGCGCTATACTGCTTTATCTTTTGAGAAAGGAGGCAGGCTCATGGTGTTTGAAAAGCTCATTGCACGGGCACAGCATGGTGCAGTTCTGAATGCTGCCCGCACAGGGTGTAGTGTGCCTGCCGACTGGTGATTCCTGTCACGCCATAAACGTGCGATCAGCCGTGGGCCACTGCAAAAGGCCCACGGTTTTTATTTTCCCAGCCGCCGTCCCGCCGTGGGCTCCTGCGTTGATAGTCAGATGCATGCCTGGAGAGAGGACTTCATGTCTCAGATTGCTGCTGTGCAAACCCATAATCTGGGCCGCGTATACAAGGTCCGTGGCCCCAAGCGTCGGGGCGACATACGGGAGATTGTCGCGCTTGAAGGGGTGAACCTGGATATTCAGCATGGCGAGATGTTTGGACTGCTGGGCCCGAACGGGGCGGGTAAGACCACCCTGATCAAGATTCTGGCCACACTGCTGCTGCCAAGCACCGGTACGGCATCCATCAATGGGCTGGATGTGGTGACAGACGTAACCGCCATTCGTCGTCAGATCAGCATGGTGAGCGGCGGGGAGACAAGCGGATATGGTCTGCTGACCGTTGAGGAAAACCTGTGGATGTTCGCCCGCTTCTACGGGCTGGACAACCGCGTGGCCCGTGAGCGCATCCATGCGATGCTGGAGATCGTCGGGCTGGCGGACCGCAAGCGGACCAAGATATCTGACCTGTCCACCGGATTGCGACAGAAGATGAACTTCGTGCGCGGCTTCATCTCCGATCCGACGATCGTCTTTCTGGATGAGCCAACGCTGGGGCTGGATGTCAGCGCAGCGCGGGAAGTGCGGGGATTCGTTCGGAAGTGGATGTCCGATCATCCCGAACGAACGGTCCTGCTGACCACACACTATATGGCTGAAGCGGATGAGCTGTGCGATCGCCTGGCGATCATCGATCGAGGGCGGCTGCTGGCCCTGGATACTCCACAGAACCTGAAGCGCGGCCTCCAGCGCGAGGCCATCTTCCATCTCAAAGTGGAGCCGCTGGGGCCACGACCCAGCCGGGAGGACATGATCGAGTCTGTGCCGGGAGTCCGGCAGGTGTCGGTCAGCGAGCAGAACGGCCACACGGCGCTGAGCCTGATCCTGGAAGCGGAGGACGCCCTGTCCGGTGTGCTGACTCACCTGACCGGGCGCGGCTCCAGCCTGATCTCGCTGGAGAAGCGCGAACCGACTCTGGAAGATGTATTCATCAACCTGGTTGGCCGCGGCCTGGAGGTCGATACATCCCGTAAGCTGGAGGAGGGCAATGGATAAACTGCCACGCGTGGAGCGCGCCGATGGGCTGAAGCTGTTCTGGAACACGATGTGGGCCCGCGCCTATCCGCGCATCATCGGCTCATCGCGCGAGCTCAGCTGGACATTCTTTGACATCATCCTGCCGGTGATGTCTACGATCGCCTATGTGTTCGTGTATCGCGCCATCGGGGCGCCCGAAGACTATGTGGGGTTTGTGGTCGTGGGCGGCGCCATGACCGCGTTCTGGCTGAATGTCCTGTGGGCGATGGCCAGCCAGCTGTACTGGGACAAGGATGCCGGCAACCTTGAGCTGTATGTGGTCTCCCCTGGCCCGCTGATGGGCATCCTGCTCGGGATGGCGGTGGGAGGCATGATCTGGACGTCGCTCCGGGCTACCGCCATCCTGCTGCTATGCTCGCTGCTGTTCCATGTGAGCTACAGCACCGCCGGTGCTGGCCTGCTCATACCGGTGTTCATCCTGACGATGGCGGCTCTCTACGGGATGGGGATGCTGTTCGCCTCGGTGTTCCTGGTGGCCGGCAGGGAAGCCTGGCATATCTCCAACCTGCTGCAGGAACCGATCTACCTGGCTTCCGGCTTCTACTTCCCTGTCAAAGCGCTGGGGTTCTGGGTGGCCACGTTTGCCTCGATCATCCCGCTGACGCTGGGGCTGGACGCCATCCGCCAGCTGCTGTTCTCTTCCGATCCCACCCTGGGCTTTCTGTCGGTGCCCCTGGAGATGGGAATACTGACCGTGTCATCGGTTGTCTTCATCAGCAGCGCACACCTGGCGCTCACCCGGCTGGAGCAGATCGGGCGCCAGGAAGGCCGGCTGATCGAGCGTCGGCGCTAGTGGGTAAGGAGCAATCCGATCATGACCGTTGCTGATCGTGTGCTGAGCATCCCGTTTGTGCGCCGCAGTGATGCGCTGCGCACCTTCTTCACCGCTGCCTGGCTGGGCTGGCAGATCGAGTCGAACTGGGCTGACCCGTTCCTATTCGCCGTGTATTCGTTCGCCAGGCCGGTTGCCGGCGTCCTGATCCTGGTCGTCATGTACAGCGTCATCACCAATGGCGCGCTGCAGGAACCGATCTTCGCCTACATCTACCTGGGCAACGCGCTGTATATCCTGGTCGGGCAGGTGATCACCGGCACCAGCTGGGCAGTGATTGACGACCGCGAACACTACCGGACCATGAAGCAGCTGCATACCACTCCGATGGACGCTTACTGCTATCTCATCGGGCGCGGCGTGGCCAAACTGATCATCGCCGCCATCTCGGTGCTGATCACCATCGGATTTGGCCTGATCGCCTTCCGCCTGCCCATACGCCCGGCCAGCATCGACTGGCTGCTGTTCGCGACCAGTACCGTACTGGGGATTGTGTCGCTGGCGTCGCTGGGGGTCATCCTTGGAGGGCTGACTCTGACAATGGCCCGGCACTTCTTCTCTCTGGGTGAGGGAATCGCCGGCGCACTGTACCTGTTCACCGGCGCTATCTTTCCGCTCGATGTGCTGCCCACCTGGCTGCGCCCGCTGGGGTTCGTGTTCCCGGTTACCTACTGGCTGGAGCTGGCCCGCCGGGCTATCCTGGGGCCAGAGGCCGCCTCGTTCCCGACGCTGGCTGGCTTCTCCAACGGCGAATTGCTCGGTATCCTGGCGGCCTTCACGGTTGGACTGACTGTATTCTCGGTCGTTGTTTACCGGAAAATGTTGTACATGGCCCGCGATCGAGGGCTGATCGACATCGAAACGTCGTACTGAGGCAGTGCTCAGCCGTCCGGGGCAGAAACTGATCAGGGCTGCTCCGGACGGCGCTGCAGATGCAGGCGTTCGCTGCCGGCCAGCAGCCCGTCCGGGCCGGCTCCGCGCGGAGGCATCACGCGGCTGCCAGCGAAGAACTCGAAGTCGAAGCGGGTAGGGTCGCCAGCGTGCAGGCCCGGAAGCGGCATCAGCCGGGCGGTGAGTGGTTTATCCAGCCGCATCGCCAGCGCGGCGGTATCCATCAGGATGCCGGCCAGCGCCCTGTCGGAGATGTCACCGGGCAGGGGGATGGTATCCAGGCCAGTGCCGCACACCGCCGAATACGCCAGAAGATCGGTCACGCCCAGCATTCCCTCTGCGGCCCGGCGGGCCAGCACGGCATCCTCCAGCACGGGGAGCATCAGGCCGCAGAAGCCTGTCCGCCTGAATCGGGCCCGATCCACCGCATCGGTCAGGAAGGCGGCTGCCAGCAGGGTGCCATGCCCCCCGGCTGCCGGCAGACCCAATTCCTCCAATGCCTGGCCGATGCTCCGGAACTGCTCCGGGAAGGGCGCCAGCGAGAAATCGAAGCCCTGAAAGCGATAGCCAGTTGAGACAAGAGCCTGCTCGACCGCCGGATCGAGCTGGCGGCATACCTGCTCGATGGACTCGACCAGATGGGCGCGGGCCTCCGCCAGTGTGCGCGCCCCCTGAACCGCCCCGATCGCCAGGTCAGCACTCTCAGTGGCCAGCGCGATGCGCGGCTGGCCGCCACCGTGATAGGCGGCCGGGAAGAACGGCGACCATGGCCCCACGTTGGCCAGGGCGGCCAGCCGCAGGTTGGAAAACCCATCCGGATCCAGCAGGGCCACCGCACGCACCAGGGAAGCCATGCGCCAGATGCGGGCGAGATCGATGCCGTCCCCGGTGCTGGCGATCTCCACGCTGGTAAAGACGATTGGCAGCGCACCCAGCAGCGATGGGATCACCTCAAGATAGGTTGACTCGTCGCCCAGACGCACAGGCCCCAGGGATACATAACTGATTCCACAGCTGGACGCCTCAGCCTGGAGGCTGGCAGCCCAATCAAGGGCGCGTTCCGGGCCGCCGGTGGCCAGCAGCGCCGGAAAGGGCGCTGTCGCCAGGCGGGTTGACTGCACCTTCATCCCGATCGCTTCCAGCGCACTCCGCACCCGATCCACGGCCCCCGCCGCTGCCCTGACGGCGGCCCTGTCTACCGGGTACGATACTTCCACAAACGCGGTGATGGAACGAATATTCACGGTTCTTTCCGACTGGTGCGGGGTGCGTTCAGCCAGCAGGGCGATAGCGCTGACGCACCATTTCAAAGAGCAGGATGCTGGCCGCTATCGCGACGTTGAGCGATTCCGTGCCGCCCGGCATGGGAATCGTCAGGCGGACATGCGCAGTGCGGACTGCCTCAGCGCTGGGTCCCTGTGCCTCATCACTGACGATCAGGGCGCACGGCTGCACCCAGTTCACATGGAAATAGGGGGCACCACCAGCTGGCTCGGCCAGGAAGATCGCATGATCGGCGAACAGGCGGGTGATACCCTCCCAGCTCAGGTAGCGGACCGGCAGGCGGAAATGAGCCCCCATCGCACTGCGCAGCACCTTAGGGTTGGTCAGATCGACGGTGCCGGCGGTGACCGCCATGAGGGGCACGCCAGCGGCTGCGGCTGTCCGCATGATTGTGCCCATGTTGCCCGGATCGGAAACGGCATCGATCACCAGGACAAAATCCGGGTCGTCGGGCGGGTTCAGGCGCAGCGCTGGCAGCACAGCCAGGATTCCCTGCGGGGACGCCGTGTCGCTCATGGACTGCATGACCGGCTCGCTGACCGGGCTGAGCGCCGCTCCCAGACTGCTCAAAGCGTCCAACAGGGCAGTCCCCTCCGGGCTGGAGGCGAAGGCCGGCGTATAGAAGACTTCCTCGCATGGGACGCGCGCAGCTACTGCTTCGTGCGCCAGCCGGTAGCCTTCAATGACCAGACGGCCTTCCTTGTGACGCGCTCTGCTGCGGGTCTGGAGATTACGCACCCGCCTGACTCGCTCATTATCCAGGCTTGTGATCATGGGCTGAGTTTAGCATGAAGCGCCCGGCGGCCCAAGACAGCGATCAGGGGAGCGGCCACCCTGCCAGGAGATGCCCATCGGCTGGCAGGGGCTCAAAGCCGAGCCAGTGCGCCAGTGTGGGGCTGATATCCAGTATCGCGGCGCGCCCTCCGCGAGTTCCCGGCGTCAACCCCGGCCCGACAAGCACAAGCCCCGCATCCGCCGCCGGGATGTCCTCGCCATATCCCTGAGCGCCGTAGTAGGCCGGCGTCTCGAAAACAGCGGCAGCCTCCCGATCATCGCTCAGCAGGTACCCGGCGGCGGCCTGCACTATGACATCGCCCGTGTAGCGCCCCGCGAGTCCCTGTTCCACCAGTTCGGCTTGGCGCCTGACCGCTGACAGGACAGGCTGCCCATCAGCCGGATCCACCAGGCCGGCGAGCACATCGATAACCTGCTGTTGTACGGCGGCGTACCCGGCCTGCGGAACAACCCCACCCTGCTCGCGTCCCGCCAGGTTGATATAGATATGCGCGGTGCCTCCGGAAGCGAAAGCAATCGCCTGCGACTGCTGAACCACCACAAAGCCGCGCCGGCCCAGCCGCAGCAGCCCAGCATCCGCAAGCGCCCGGTTCAGGTTAACCCGGGTGTGAACAGGAGTCAGGCCGCCCATGCCGATAACTATGAACGCAGTGGTTCCATCGGACAGCTCGGCAGCCCGGGAATCTACCAGCTGCCCCAGCGCTCTGTCCGCCTGCGCGGCTGCCTGTGCCCGGTAGGATGCATACTCGGCTGCCCGCTCTTGTGTATAGCCAGCCTGCCGCGTGTCTATCATCAGGAACTGATGGCCGGCCTGGTCAACAGGCTGCTGGAGGGTCAGCAGGAGATCGGGGCGGCAGAAGCGGTCAACAGCCAGGGTGGCTGCCAGCATCCAGTCCGACTGGCGCTGAGCCATAGCCATGAACTGCTCAGCGTTCAGCCAGCCATGCTCAAGCGCATAATAGTCGGGCGGGGGCGCGAAGTAGCCCAGCTCATCAACCAGCCTGGCCTGGAGGTCCTCCGGAACAGCGACCAGCCGGTAGAGACCGCTCTGGTACAGGGTTAGCTCCGGCAGGTCCGCCCCGGTGATGAGGAAATCCGCACCCCAGCCCGCCTCCCGGTCAATAGGCCAGGCAAGCCATTCTGCCGGCCGGACAGACAGCCGGCCGTCTGCATCATCGACTGTGCGATCCCCTCTGCTCAGGATGATAGTATCGGGACCAGGGCCGGAGGCCTCAGGCGAGTCCACGGCCAGCACGAAAACCTCGGCCAGAACCGTATCATCCTGTTCTATGACAAACCGCCCTTCCAGGGGCGGGCTTGCGGTCTCCGGCGCATTGAGCCAGCGGCCTGCGGGGTAGAGCGTGAGCGTATGCTGGCGCGAATAGGCCAGCCGCTCTCCATAGTCAACCTGACAGTCGGCGACGGGGCCATCAGGCGAAGCCGCGATGCCCGGCCAGAACAGCACCGCGGCGCTCCGGCCTGACCGGCGGGCAGCCTCCCAGATTGGCATATCCTCCAGCGGCAGGGCGTAGGCGCTGGTGTACCAGTACAGTCCATCCTCCGGGCGATGCACCCTGTCGGCGATGATGCCTGTATGCGCCGGGAAGCTGCCAGTTGCCAGGCTGGCATAGGACACCACGGCGCTGCCGGGGCTGACATTACCCAGAACCCACCACATGCCGCGCTCGCGCAGAGAGGTCAGCCCAGGTAACCTGCCGCTGTCCATTCCGGCTTCCATGTCCACAGCACCCATCCCCTCCAGCGCGACGATCACCGCCCGCTCCGGCGGAGCAGGCGGCGGGGCAGTCTGAACGGGCAGGGGAGAAGCCTGTGGGATGGCTGATGGGGCTGCGGAGGAAGGTGCCGGATCCCGGGGCGGCGGCTGGACGGTGAACCTCTCCTCAGCCGGAGCGCAGGCGCTCAGGACGAGGCACACCAGGCAGCCGAACAGGGTTCGGGGCCGGGCCATGTCAGTCCACCGTGATCAACATCTTGATTGACTCGAAGGTTGCCGGGCCTATCCCCTGCACATTCTGGATCGCCTCAATGGCGGGAAATGGTCCGTTGGCCTCGCGGTAGGCAATAATGCGCTCCGCGATGGCAGGGCCGATGCCGGGCAGGCTTTCCAGCTCGGACTGGGTGGCTGTGTTGATGTTGATCGGGCCAGCGGGTGGGCTGCTGCCGCCGGAAGAAGCGGCAGGAGGGAGCGCCGTGGGATCCTCACCCTGATGAGGGATGTAGACCTGCTCGCCGCTGCTCAACGGCGCTGCCAGATTGATCCGGTCGAGGTCGGCATCAGGGGCCGGGCCACCGGCGGCCTGAAGCGCATCCCTGACAATCGCGCCAGCCGGCAGCTCATACACGTCCGGGGCTGCCACCGCTCCACTGACATACACCCGCATCGGCCCCGGCGTGGAAGTAGGAGCAGGTGGCTCAATCACCACAGGGGCAGGCTCCCGCCAGCGCAAAAGAAGCGTGACCGCACTGGCGACGATCAACAGCCCGATGGTGGTCAGCACTGCGGTGCGATGCTGTTCAAGCCATTGATTCACGGCTGCTGCCTCCGCGGAGGGTCAGACCTGTGCGGTCATCATGATAATGCAAACGGGCAACGCGAACAATCGCGGGCGGGGACACGATGATCTGCCCGTCGGCCAGTGCTACAATTGCTGTGCTATGAGCACGCCGCTCTCGACGAATCTGCTGCCATCATGGGAAATCACCACCGCCAGCCCGGCTGAGACTGAGACGCTGGGCAGGCGATTGGGGTCGCTGCTGCGGGCAGGCGACATAGTGAGCCTGTATGGCGACCTGGGGGCTGGCAAGACCTGCCTGACCCGCGGGCTGGCTGCCGGGTGGGGTGCCAGTGAGGCCGCAACCAGCCCGACCTTCACGCTGGTTAATGAGTATCACCGGGGGGATGGCACCTACTTCTACCATGCCGACTGTTATCGCCTCGACAGCGCCGCCGACGCGATCTCGGCGGGTCTGACCGATCTGCTTGACACACGGGATGGCGTGCTGGTGATTGAATGGTCGGATCGAATCGCCGGGCTGCTGCCGCCGGAGCGGCTCGATATCACCCTTCGCGATACAGGCGGGGACAGCCGCATCCTGGTATTTACCCCGGCTGGAGCGCGTGCGGAATCACTGGTCGCTGCGCTCTTTGGCTGAACCGAAGCTAGCTGGCAAGGGCCGCCAAGAGGGTATCGGCAATGCGGGCCGCAGCATGGCCGTCGCCGTATGGTGACACCGCATTGGCCATGGCGGCATAGGCGGCAGGATTGGTGAGCAGCTCGCGGGCTGCAGCCACAATAGTTGCTGTGTCAGTGCCTACCAGCCTGGCCGTGCCCGCCTCCACGGCCTCAGGGCGCTCCGTGGTGCGCCGCATGACCAGGACCGGTTTGCCCAGCGCCGGCGCTTCCTCCTGAATGCCGCCTGAATCGGTGAGCACCAGGGTAGAACGGACCATCAGATGCGCCGCAGCCGGGTAAGGGATCGGCTCGATCAGATGGATGCGGTCCAGCCCTCCCAGGATGCGCTGCACCGGGGCCTGGACATTGGGGTTCAGATGCACCGGATAGATCAGCCGGACATCCGGGGTATCGGCTACGATCTGGCGCAGCGCTGTACAGATTGCCTCGAAGTCTGGCCCGAAGCTCTCGCGCCGGTGAGCCGTCACCAGAATCAGGCGCTCGCCCGGTCTGTCCAGCGGCACCCCCAGATCGAGGTGATAGGGCTGGGCCACCGTCCACTGCAACGCATCAATGACTGTGTTACCTGTCACAACGATCGAGTCATCGGCTACGCCCTCACGCAGCAACGCCTTCCGAGCGGTCTCCGTCGGGGCAAAATGGAAAGTCGCCACCACACCAATCAGGTGGCGGTTCACTTCTTCAGGAAACGGGCTGTAGATATCGCGCGTGCGGAGGCCAGCTTCAACATGACCGACCGGGATCCGCTGGTAGAATGCGCCCAGCGCAGAGGTCATGGCGGTAGTCGTATCTCCCTGCACCAGCACAACATCAGGGTTGACTTCAGCCAGCACGCGTGCAACCCCCTCCAGGGCGCGCGCTGTCAGGCCCGCCAGGGTCTGATCCGGCTGCATCAGGTCCAGATCATAGTCTGGTGTGATCTGGAACCACTCCAGGACCTGATCCAGCATCTGACGGTGCTGCGCCGTCACACAGGTGACGACTTCAACGCCCGGGCGTCCGGCCAGTTCCCGGACTAAGGGGGCCATCTTGATTGCTTCGGGGCGAGTGCCAAAGATCAGCAGGATGCGGGGCATAGCTGCTCCAGTACGACGGCTTGACGCGCAATTGTGACGAGCGGCCTGGTGATTGTCAACAGGCAGGCGCCGCGGTGACGCTCCGAACCATGCCCCGGCTGCTTGGCTGCTGCTGGAACCAACGCCAGTCCATGATGTTGGATACTCGTCTGACTGTACAGCTTGGCGTTTTACAGATTGCTACCTACAATACCCGCACCATCTTCTGACTCGATTGGCTGAGTGCCTATGAACAGCGTGCGAACAGGCGCTTCGATTGCAGGAATGGGCCTTCTCCTGACAGGCGGATGGCTGGTTGCACGCGCTGTTGGACTGCCGCTGGTAGGCCTGGATCGTCTGTGGCCGGCTGCACTGATCCTGACAGGGCTGACGCTGTGGGTTCAGCATCTGCTGGGGGAAGGCGGGCGCGGCGGGCTGGCCTTTACCGGGACGCTAATGCTGCTGGCGGGCAGCTTTGTGTGTCTTTTTACCTTTCAGGTTGGGCGCCTTACCTGGACCGATCTGACCCGCTACTGGCCGGTATTCCCACTGATCGGCAGCGCTGCCTTCATCATGCTTTACCTGGTTGAAGATATGAGCAATGCCGATCTTCTGAAACCTGCCTACCTGCTGGGTGGGCTGGGCCTGCTGCTGCTGCCGTTTACTCTGGGCGTGCTGGGCGGCCCGGCCTTCAGCCAGATGGCCCGTTTATGGCCGCTGCTATTGATCCCGTTTGCACTGCTTGGCTTCCTCTGGCTGCGATCCCGCGGACACAGCGGAAGACCCGGCTCAGGTTGACCCATACCGCATGCTCATTGCTATTGACGCCAGCCGCGCGACCGTTGCCCAGCGCACCGGAACTGAAGGGTACAGCCTACAAATCATCCGAAGCCTGATTGCCTGCGGGCCGCAGCACCGGTTTCGCCTGTACTTCCGTGATGAACCGCCGGCGGACATGCTGCCTGCATCCGATCGCGTTGAGGTTCGGGTCGTTCATCGTGCGCGTCTGTGGACTCACCTGGGGCTGGGGCCAGCAGTCCGGCGCGACCCGCCCGATGTTCTATTTGTGCCCTCTCATGTTATTCCCTGGCCCTCTGTCGAGCCAGTCCCGGCGGTGGTGACCGCTCATGACCTGGGCTATCTGCACTACCCGGAGAAGCATCCCGTTGGCGAGCGTCTGTACCTGGACTGGTCAACACGACACAGCGCCCGGACTGCCCGCCGAGTGATTGCTGTTTCCAGGGCGACCGCGCATGATCTGATCACCCTCAACGGAGTTCCCATGGGGAAGATCCGGGTGGTGCACTCCGGTGTTGACAGTCTGCTTAAGCCGGTAGACAATCCTGCCCAAGTCGCTGCGCTGTGCGGGCGTCTGGGAATCAATGGACCCTATGTCCTGCATGTCGGGCGCGTGCAGCCCCGCAAGAATCTGGCACGGCTGGTTGAGGCTTTCGCTCAGATCAGGGACTGCGTCAAGGATCTGGTTCTGGTGCTTGCCGGCCGCGAGGTATGGGGGCGGCGCCGTCTGCTGGAGCGCATCCGGGAGCTGGGCCTGGCCGACAGGGTGATCATGCCGGGCTATGTCGCCGAATCCGATCTGGCCGCGCTGTACAGCGGCGCGCGAGTCTATGCGTTTCCGTCCCTGTACGAAGGCTTTGGCTTTCCGGCACTGGAGGCGATGGCCTGTGGAACGCCGGTGGTGTGCTCCAATACGGCATCTCTGCCTGAGCTGGTTGGTGATGCGGCACTGACGGTGGCGCCGACTGATGTTGACGCGCTGGCCGGGGCGCTCCAGCGGCTGCTGCTGGATGAAAGCCTCCGGCAGACGATGATTGCACGAGGGCTGGAGCGTGCCCGGCTGTTCAGCTGGGAAAGCTGCGCCCGCATGACGATGGACGTACTGACCGAAGCTGCAGGCATCTGAGCAGCAATTCGAGCTGGCTAGATCATACAGGAGGTATCGCTGTGAATGGCATCTGCTACGTTCCTTTCTGGCGGGCTGGCGGCTGGAATGATATCACCTACCGCACTCAACTGTTCATCGCGCCCTTGAGCCAGGGCCCGGTGCGGCTGGGCATTTTCTTCTTCGAGAACGGTGGGAGCCCATGGGCAAACAGGTCGTTTGACATTGAGATCGACCAGACGGTGCGTCAGGTGACCACCAACCGTGATGGGATGTTAGATGTCCAGATCGGCCCGAACCAGATGGTGCGGATCGAGATTAACGTCCTGGATCATGAATATGGAACAGCGGAAATCCATCTGCTTTCCGGCAGTGAGCCGGTGCCGGTCCTGGTGCGCGGCGAGTTGGAGACTTTTGCCAAAGAAGCAAGCGGCTTTGAGATGAGCACCTCTGAGATCACCGTGACCGGTGCGCTACCGGAGGTCCTCGAACCGGGGCGCTGATCGCTGCTATAAGCCATCAGCCGCAAAAGGCAGCGGGGCGCCGTATCCCGCTGCCTTTTGCCCGCTTATCAGGATGCCGGTCAGGTTGGCCGCTCACCTGTGCTGACGTATAATACCGGCGCGAGTACGCTCATGGGAGATGCCCCACCCAGGGGAGAGTGCGAAGCGATGACCAATGTAACCCCGTCAGCCATGTCGCTAAGCGAAGAGCTGGAGTACGCGCAGAAGCTGACCAACGACCTGCGTGACGTCCTCCGGCAGCAGCGTGAGGCGTTGAAGGAGAGCGGTTTCCGCCTGCCGCCCGGGACAACCACGACTCTGGGTGACATCAGCCTGCGGGTTGAACAGGTAGCCAGGCAGATCGCCGCTCTGGAGCATGAGCGGGATCAATACCGCGCCCTGGCGGATGTAGCGGCGCTGATCAACTCGTCGCTCGACCTGACCCAGGTGCTGAACGAAGTGATGGATACCATCATCCAGCTAACGGGGGCGGAGCGCGGCTATCTGATGCTGCGCGACGAAGTGACCGGCGAGATGGACATGCGGATCGCCCGCAATGTTGACCGCGAAACGGTGGATAGTGCGGCATTTGAGGTTAGCCGGAGCATCGTCAATCAGGTGGCGGAGACCGGAGAGCCGATCGTCACCACTAATGCCCAGGAGGACGATCGCTTTCAGGATGCGGTTAGCATCGTCAGCTACAACCTTCGCTCGATCCTGTGCGTGCCACTTAAACTCAAGGGCGAGGTTACCGGCGTCATCTACACCGACAACAAGATACATGCCGGCCTGTTCACCGAAGCCACGCGCGATCTGCTGATGGCCTTCACCAATCAGGCCGCTGTTGCAATTGAGAACGCCCGTCTGTTCGCGCGCGTCACTGCCACACTTGAGGCGATTAGCGAGATGAAGAATCTGCAGGACAACATCTTCGCATCTATCGCCTCCGGCGTGATCACCACTGATGTGACGGATCACATCACACTGGTCAACCGGCGTGCTCAGCAGATCCTGGATCTGGAGAACGAGGAGCAGATCGTCGGCATGCCCCTGCGGGATGCGCTTCCCCTGCTGGGGCCACGCTTCGATACGATGATCACCCAGGTGCTGGAAGCGGAACAGCGGCTGACCGGTATAGAGTTCGAGACCAGCCTGGAAAACCGCGGCCAGGTCAACCTCAGTATGAATCTCAGCCCCCTGAAGGATGCTTACGAACATACGCAGGGGGTCGCTATTGTGTTAGATGACCTGACGGAGATCAAACGGCGCGAGGCGCAGATCGCCGGTGTGCGGCGCTATCTACCCACGGAAGTCGTAGATGGCATCCGCAGTGCGGAAGAACTCAAGCTGGGCGGAACACGCCAGATCATCTCAATCCTGTTTGCCGATATCCGCGGCTTCTCGACCTTCAGCGAGAAGCAAGACCCTGAGCGCCTGGTCGAGATCATCAACATCTACATGACGATGGCCTCAGACGCCATCCACCATCAGCAGGGTGTTATCGATAAGTTTATGGGCGATGCGGTCATGGCGCTGTACAACACCTCCCTGCGCCCGCAGCAGGATCATGCACTGCGGGCCGTGCGATCCGCAGCCGCGATGATGGCTGACATTCGCGCTTACCACGAGACAGTCCCTGCCGCTGATCGCCTCCAGTTTGGTGTTGGCATTCACACCGGCGAGGCCGTGGTGGGTAACGTCGGCAGCCCTGAAAGGCTTGATTATACGGCCATGGGGGACAGCGTGAACCTGGCCAAGCGTCTGCAGGAAGTTGCCAAGCCAATGCAGGTGCTGATCAGTGACGCCACCTATGCGGCCGTGCGGGATTATGTTGAGGTGAACGAGCTGGAGCCCATCCAGGTCAAAGGCCGCACCCAGTTCACTCAGGTTTACGAACTGGTTCGGGTCAGCTAGCGGCGGCATGCCGCTGCCTGATTACGGGCCGCTCCGGCTGTCGTTCAGCTGAAGAAAATCATACGGGTTCTGAGGGCTGTCGCCGTCCCGTATCTCAAAGTGCAGGTGAATGCCGGTCGCGTTCCCGCTCATGCCCATCTGGCCGATGTACTGTCCCCGGGAGACCTGATCCCCGCATCCTACAAATCGCTCTGACAGGTGGCCGTAGTAGGTCGTCCAACCGGCTCCATGGTCGAGGATCACCAACTCACCGTAGCCATCCCGGTGCCATCCAGCGAATACCACGACCCCGGTTTCGGCAGCATAGACGGGAGTGCCATAGTCGGCAGCCATATCCACACCGGGATGCCAGTTTGCAAATCCATTGGTCAGCCGGTAGGGTACCGATCCCAGAGGATTGAGGTACTGGCCCGATCCGCCGGTGCCGACATACCGGGCGCGGCATGATCCGGGATGGATGGAGCCTTCGGGATTCGCCGATCCGCTCTGAGTTCCGGTACGGATCGGCGCCCGCCAGGAGATGTACTCCCGGCGCCCTCCCGGCACGACGATCCGCAGGCCAGACGGCGGCACGAAGGTGCTGTCGTAAGATGACAGCTGGTTGAAATCCGAGTACAGAATGTCGCCGGGAGCCACCCCATAGGCCGCTGCGATTTCCGCGATGGTTTGCTCCCCATCTGCGAGGTGATAGACGCCGTTCACCGGCAGGATGTAGAGTTCCACACCGACCAGCAGCAGGTTGATATTATCCTGTAGAGTCTCGGTATTGGCCCAGAAGATGGTGTTGGGGTGAACGCCGAACTTCTCGGCAATGGCGAAGAGGCTGTCACCCGGCTGCACGGTGTACTTGATGACATGCTGCCGGGCCGCCGCCGGGAAGCCATCTGCAGCCAGCGCCACGCCGGTATCCCGCGCAGGCGCATCGCCAGGGCCGTCTGCGGGCTGGCTGCCCGGTAAAGCGTCGATCGCGACGGGGGGGGCGACGGTCGGCCTGGCGAGGTCTTCGCGCAGCCGCTCCAGGATGTCCTGACCTGTCACAAAGCCCAGCGCCTCATCTCCCCACAGGATCGTCAGACCAAGCAGGGCGCCCATGACAATGGTCATGATCAGCAGCCGGGAGACAGGGCGGGGTCGCCGTCTTTGCATGTGATATCCAAATGAGGCCATCCGGATCGATGTGCGGCCTGTGGGAATCATAGCGACAGCCAGTACCCCTCGCAACCTTGCTGGTCAGCGAACCGCGGCTCCGGAACTCTTTCAGCGGGGCTGCGCACCCTGCTATAATCTCGCGCGCATCACAACATGCAGGTACAGGCCAACTATGCCTCTTGTCAGCGCCAGCCAAGTCGCCAAGTTCTACGGGCAGTTCGATGTCTTTCAGGGTGTGACCGTCAGCATTCCGCATGGCGCACGCATTGCCCTGGTGGGGCCCAATGGATCGGGCAAGACGACACTGCTGCGCATCCTGGCCCGGCTGGATGAACCCAGTGAAGGAACGGTGAGCATCGCCCGGGGGGTGAAGATCGGGTTCCTGCCCCAGGAGGCGGAGCTGCAGCTCGGCGGCGATGGAACATTATGGGACGAGATGGTGACAGTGTTTGCCGAACTCCGGCAGCAGGAAAGCCGCCTCGCGCAGCTGGCCGAGGCGCTGGCACGGCAGCCAGACGATCAGGAAATGTTAGTCTCTTATGGGGAAGCGCAGGCCCGCTTTGAGGCGGCCGGTGGGTATGAGTACGGTGTGCGCATCCAGCAGGTGCTTATCGGGCTTGGCTTTGATCAAGCCGATCAGCAGCGCCCCCTGCGTCAGCTTTCGGGAGGGCAGAAGACGCGCGCCCTGTTAGCGCGCCTGCTGCTGGAGAACCCCGACCTGCTGATACTGGATGAGCCGACCAACCACCTCGATATTGAGGCGGTAGAGTGGTTGGAAGGATGGCTGAAGAGCTTTCGGGGGGCGCTGCTGGTGGTGTCGCACGACCGCTACTTCATGGACAATGTCGTGAATCACATATGGGAGCTCATGTTTGGCCGCCTGGAAGTCTACCGCGGCATCTACAGTCATTACGTGCAGCAGCGCGAGGACCGGCATACGCGTCTGCTGAATGAATATGCACGCCAGCAGGAGCACATTGCCAGGGAAGAAGATTACATCAAGCGCAATATCGCCGGCCAGAACACCCGTCAGGCGCAGGGGCGCCGCAAGCGGCTGGAGCGCTTTTTGCGCGAGGAAGCACTCTATCGCCCCCGTGAGCAGAACACACTCCGGCTGCGGCTCCAGGCGCACAGTCGGTCCGGCGAAAAGGTGCTGATGACCAAGAAGCTCGTGATCGGCTACCACGACGATGGTCTACCTCTGTTCAGCGTGCCGGATATTACCCTCTATCGGGGGGAGTGCGCTGCGCTGATCGGCCCCAACGGGGCAGGCAAGTCCACCTTCCTGAAAACGGTGCTGGGGCACCTGGCGCCGCTACATGGCGAGGCGCTCCTGGGTGCGGGGGTTGAGATTGGCTACTTTGCGCAGGCGCATGAGGGTCTGCGGCAGGAGAACACCCTCCTCGACGAGATCCTGTCGGTTCGAGATCTGGCTCCCGGCGATGCTCGCACCTATCTGGCAAACTTCCTGTTTACCGGCGATGATGTCCACAAGAAAGTTGCGTCCCTGAGTGGAGGGGAGCGCGGGCGCGTGGCTCTGGCCAAACTGGCGCTGGGCGGCGCGAACCTGCTCCTGCTGGACGAGCCAACCAACCATCTTGATATCCCCTCTCAGGAGATCCTGGAGGCGGTGCTGTCCGCGTTCAACGGCACGATCCTGCTGGTGTCGCATGATCGCTACCTCATCCGAAGTCTGGCCAGCCAGATATGGGCTCTGCATGTGCCGCGCGGGGCAGGCAGCTCCACCCGGATGATCATTTATGAAGGCCCTTATGATGAGTATCTAACCTGGCGGGACTCGCAGCAGGCCGCTGCCCGGGCTGAGACAGCCCACCAGAAGGAAGCCCCCCAACCCCCCGCAGCCCGACCGACAATGAGCCGATATGATCGCAACAAGCGGCTGGCCCAGGTGGAGGCCCGCATCCACCAGCTGGAGATCGAGATCGTTGATCTCAGCGGCGCATTGCAGAAAGCCAGTACGGGGGGCGATGTTGCCGAGGTGACCCGGCTGGGCGAAGCCTATCAGCGCACCGAGGCAGAGCTCAATGGCCTGATGGAGGAATGGGAAACTCTGCTTGCGGACCCATGACGTGTGCCGGAGCCCACTGATGGCAGCCCCTGCTTAGCATGAGCAGACATCAGCCGGAGTCGGGTGGCCGGGCCTGACAATTAACACCAGTCGCGAAGGCGGTATATAATCAGGCCAGTGCTGCAGAAAAGAGTTCTCTGGATGTTCGCCATGCTGGCACCGGCTACGTGATGGCCGCATGGTCGGAATGCTAAGGGACCCGCAAAATGACTTCAGATTCACCCGTTCCAGCTGCTGATCAGGATCGCCCGCCGGACTCCAAACCGGCAGCGCCCGGCAGTGCGATCGAAAAGGAACAGCTGCGGTTGGTGCGAGCGGCTGCTGACCTGCTGGCCAAACAGGCTGAGTCGCAGCCAACACACCAGCTTGGATTGCTGGGGCAGAATTCGATCACGGATGCGCCCGCTGCGCCATTTGAAATAAAACCCGGGCATGTAAGCAGTTATACTGCGCTGCCTGTGAAGCTGCGCAACCTTCCCGCACATTCAGGGTATCCCTGGCGCGTCGAGTTACATGGTCTTCCGCGCACGGCGGAGCCGATCGGCCTGGATATCCTTGGCGATGTGGTGATTGGCCGCGGGTCGCTGGGAGTGGAGTCCGCTGATATCGACCTTGACCCCTACGGGGCGTTTGAACTGGGGGTTTCGCGGCGGCATGCGATGCTGCGGCCCAGCACCAATGCACTGTATATCATCGATCTGGACAGCACCAACGGCACCCTTCATAACGCTCTGCGCCTGGGCTCCGGAATCACACGGGCACTTTCAAACAACGATACGGTCACGCTGGGGCGGCTGTCGTTCATGATCCGGATCATCGATGGGCCAGGGCTCAAGAAGCAGGAAGAAGCAAGCCGGGGTGAGACAGCGGAGCCCCCTGCCTCGGCAGCAGGAGGAGGCGGCTCACCTCAGGTGCAGGCGCCGCCGCCCCCACAGCCGGGCAGCGTGAACTCTGCTCCTCCGGAGGCTGGCTCGGCCAGCCCGCCGGTTCCCCCGGCTGATCCGCGCAGTCAAGGCTGAGTCAGTTCATCTTTGCCAGCCGGGAAGAAACCCTCTTAACTCCCCGGGGAATCTGTGCTTCAAACCGACGCGGCTCTGTTATGCTGCCGAACGCGCAGCCGGTTCGGCTATCCCCAGCCAGAAGTGGCCCGGCAGAATTGAATTGCTGGTGCGCACCTCGACATCCTCCACGGTGGCCGGGTTTCCTGCCAGCATCGAGGGGTGGACGAAACACACGGTCGGGGAGACGCCATATTTGGCGTGGTAATATCGGACTGCCCGCATGATGCGGGTCGCCATATCGCCCTGATCGCTGTTGTCAAACCAGAGCATTCCTTCACGCATAGCCGGGCTCCTTCCCTGAATGTGCTGCCTGCCATACAGATAAGAACTTATGTTCTATCAGGGATTATAGCAGAACCTGCGTTCTAGATCAAGGGTTTTATCAATCAGTCCGGAGGGTCGGGCTGGCGCTCTTCAGAGCAGAGAAACCGGATCGATGTCGATGTGCAGCCGGGGCGAGGGGTGAAGGATGCCGAGCAGGGGGCGGGGGTCCGGGCTGCGAATGATCACGTGCCAGTGATAAAGCCCGCCCTGCCGCGGGTAGAAAGCCGGAGCAGGGCCAATCAGCGACGTATTGACCAGATGTTCATCGGCAATGAGGCGGCTCAAATCCTGCTTCAGGCTTTCTGCCTGCTCGCGGGCACTTTCAGCGCTTTCAGCGCGGATCAGCAGCCGTACCAACTGGCGATATGGCGGATAGGCCAGCTCACGCCGATACGCCATCTCCTGCTGGTAGAAGGCATGGAAGTCATGATTGGCCGCTGCCTGAATCGCGTAGTGGTCGGGATTATAGGTCTGGAGGATCACCTCACCCCCCAGCAGGCCGCGGCCAGCCCGACCCGCCACCTGGGTAAGCAACTGAAAAGTTCGCTCGCCACTGCGGAAGTCGGGAAGATACAGCGCGGTATCTGCGCTGATGACGCCAACCAGCGTCACCAGTGGGAGATCGAGACCTTTTGCCACCATCTGAGTGCCGATGAGAATGCTGGCCTCGCGCTCAATGAACTGCCGCAGCAGGGTATCGTGTGATCCCTTCCCTCCGGTTGTGTCACGATCCCATCGAACCGTCCGAACGCCGGGAAAACGCCGCAGCACCTCTTCCTCCACGCGCTCCGTACCCCCTCCAAAGTAGCGTATCTGCTCAGAGCCGCACTGAGGGCAGGCGGCAGGGCTGCCTGATCGGCGGTTACAGTGATGGCATACCAGAATGCCCTGCCCGGCGGCGCTGCCTGCATGCCAGGTAAGGGGGATCTCGCAGTGGGGGCACATCAGGACATGGCCACAGCTCCGGCAGAAGACAAACGTCGACGTGCCCCGCCGGTTCAGAAAGAGGATGGCCTGCTCCCCCCGGCTGAGAGTCTGCTCCAGCGCCCGGGTGAGCATCCGGCTGAAAATCGAGCGATTATTGGCTCGCAGTTCCTGGCGCATATCCACAATACGAACCGGCGGCAGGTCGATCATCACCGCCTCGTCAGGCGATCCCGGATCATGCCGATAGCGAGTCTGGCTGATCTGGAAGTGGACGGCCTGCATCTCGATAGCCCGCCGATGCCCCATAATCCGGGCCGGCAGTTCCACCAGCTGGTATTCAGCCTCAATGCCGGCCTCGCGCGGCACAGCCTGTGCGTAGGCAGCGACATTGGGCGTAGCGCTGCCCATCAGGACGAGTGCTCCCTGCCTGCGGGCCATCTCGATAGCGGTCGGGATGGTGTGGTAGTAGGGCGGCGGTACCGGTGGGGACTGCTTGTAGCTGTCGTCATGACACTCATCGATCACGATCACACCCAGGTTGTGCAGCGGGCTGAACAGCGCCGATCGCGGCCCGACGATCACATCAAACTGCCCGCTGCGAGCCCGGCGCCAGGTGTCGTAACGTTCACCCGGCGACAGCCGGCTGTGGATAAGACCCATGCGCCCGGCAAAGCGTGCGCCAAACCGCCTCACCGTTTGAGGGGTCAGGGCGATTTCGGGGACCAGGACCAGCGCGCTGCGCCCCTGCGCCAGCACTCTTTCAACAGCTCGTAGATACAACTCGGTCTTGCCAGAGCCGGTCACCCCATGCACCAGAACCGGGCGCGCGCCGGATCGCGGCTCCAGCGCAGCGCGGATGACATCCCAGGCTGCTGCCTGATCGGCGGTGAGCTGAGGGGGCGTATCGGGAACAAAGGCCATGCCGCCCAGCGGGTCTCGCCAGATCGAATCCTGCCGCAAGGCGATCAGATCGTCAGCCTCCAATGCACGCAGATCAGCCAGGCTGCTGCCAGGGACTGAGGCATACAGACGGCCAACTTCCAGCGAGCCCTGCTCACGGGCCAGTACGCGCAGGATGCTGGCCCGCCGCACAGCCGCTGGCTGGCGGTTAGCTGGCAGTGCCGCCGGGTTGAACCGCCCGGCGATCACCGCCTCCAACTGCTCTGGGGGCACAGCCAGCTCCGCTCTCCGCACGGCTTTGCCGCTGGCCGCCGGAGCATCCAGCACCGGTTCGCGCAGAACCAGCCCACGCCCGACGAGATCGGCAACCGCCGACTGCCAGTTGCGTCGTGGCAGGGCCTGCGCGATCTGTCGCCCGCGCAGGGGGCCATGCTGATGCAGCAAGTTCAGAAGGCGCTGCTGCGTTTCGCTGCGGGCTTCAATAGCCCGGGGATCGATGACCGGGGTGATCAGCACATCGCCGCGCCGGGCCAGCCCGGGCGGTAGGAACAGCAGGATGCACTGGCTGACCGGAGTCAGGTAGCGCTCGCTCAGCCAGTAGGCCAAGCCAATCTGCGCTGGCGAGACAACGGGTTCGCGGTCAATCAGGTCGCTAATAGGACGGGTGGCACTGACAGGAGAGTCGGTTTCCAGCCGGATGATAATCCCCTGCGCCTTCTGCTGGCCGAAGGGCACTTCTACCAGATGACCGGGCTCGAGGCGACCGACCAGGTCAGGCGGGATGTGATAGTGAAAAGTGCCCTCCACGGGCATATTAACCGCAATCTGTGCGTACATAGAGTCTGGTGTGTTCCTACCTTCTAAGGGCAATTATACCCCGGCCCCGGTGACGGCTGAGGGCCGGAGCCCTCGCTGTCATGCAGTCAGTTGCCGGATGTCAGGGGGCTGTCAGACTGCGGTCAAGCACTCTCCAGGATGCAGTGTTATACCTGTATTGAACTGGAGATCGGTCAGGATGTGACAATGTACCAGGGGAAGAGCCATGTGGTTTCATCGGGCAATCCAGGTCTTTATTGGTGAGCAGGACTTCTATGCCAGGCAGATGATCGCCGGCTATCTCAGCCGGGACCGACGGACCCGCGTTGCCGGCAGCGCCAGCACCGTGCCCGAACTCATTGCCCGGATTGCCGCCCCCGCGGCGCCGGCTCCTGACGCGATTCTTCTGGATGAAAGTCTGGTCAGGGAAGGAGCGGCGCTGCCGGCCGCCATCCGAGTGATTCTGCATCATGCGGCGGGAGCTGCGGTCATCTGCCTGACAAACTGCCCGGATGCACAACTTGTGCTGGCCATGCAGCAGGCTGGCGCAGCCGCCTGCCTCACGCGAGGTATCGTGGGAGCCGGGTTGGCCTGCGCAGTTGTGTATACACTGCAAGAAAATCGATTCCTCGTGACCCACGATGTTGCGGGAGCCATCGAGATACATCATGGTAATGCGACCTATCGGATCCTGCCAGCGCGCCGCCAGTATACACGTCTCACTCCCCGCATCGAGCAGGCGCTATGGCTCTGCGTCGTCGAGGGGCTGCCTGCTGACCTGGCGGCTGCGGAGATGGGAGTGAGTACAAGCACCATCCGCAGCTATATCAAGGAAGGGTACCGTATTCTGGAGGCAGAGAATGATGGACGGTTTCCCCCCTCACTGTCACCTGCGGAACGCGCCTATCTGTGCATCACGGCGCTTGAAGGGGCAGCCATAACCGCTGACAGCATGCGGCAGCGGTCCGCTGCCTGAAGCCGAATCTGTAAGGATTGTGTAAGCTGGTTCACGGGATAGACGGGGTAGTCGCGCTACCGGGCACATGCTACAATGATCGCTGGTACTGGTAGCGCGGAAATCAGGAGCTGGTATGGGGCAGAAGATTCTGCTGATTGTCGATGGGGGCAGCCGTTCGACCTCTTCAGTGGGCTATGGCAGCTATGTGGTAATCATGGGCAACCGGCGTACCATCACCCACCTGGAGTTTGGCAGCAGCATGACTCCCCGTGAAGCGGAGTATGACACGCTGATCATGGCGCTCCAGACTCTGATCCAGCAGATAAAGCCTGCCGGGGCGGCACTTGAGATTCAAACCCCGAGCTTGCTGCTGGTCAACCAGATCAGGGGGGTCTGGGAAGCAAGAGACAGCCGCATGCGCATCCGACGGGATCGGGCGCTAGAAATGCTGCACCAGTTTGAATCCTTCAGCCTGCAACGCATCTCGCGGGAGCAGTCCGCGCGTGTGATGATCCCCTGATCCTCATCGGGTAGTGGCGCAGACCAGATTCGCTGCTCACCTGTCTATCTGCCGCGTGGGGCCAGCTTCTGCCGCTGCCCAGATCGACAGCATTGTGTACTCCACCTGCGACGGAGCTCTTTGTTGCGTCTCGGCAAGAACACCCATATGCAGCAGCCCTGTCTCTGCCCCGGCCACCACGGCCACAACTTCCTGATTGATGCGAATGGTCGCCTGTGCCGCTTCCAGGTCTACACGCAGCCGGTTGGGCTCCCCGTGCGGCCGTACCCAGGGAAAGCGAGCCCACGGGTAGATCATCTCGACCGCCTGGCCTCGGATCCGGTAGATGGCAAAATAGCCATTGCCGTTGACTGCCGCCACGGTGCAGGCGCCGTCCGGACAGCTCCCCCACCAGATGCCGTAGTTGGCATCCGCGGGTCCGCCTGCCTGACGCCCGACAACTTCCAGAGTTGCTGGGACCCGGAATGTATAGGGGCTGATCGCCTGCGCTCGCATCCCGGTAGCCGGAGCGCTTACTATCAGGCCGTCGCCGCTGACTTCTAACTGCGCTCGATTGGGCCATACAGACCAACCGTGTAGAGTATTCAGATCGTCCTGCACGATCAGGCTGCCGGCGTGCGGAGGATCGGCCACGCCGGCGGACAGCAGGGCGCCAAGCCCTGCGGCCCCACTCAGCGTCACCAGCAGGGCGATCCGCATCAGGGACCAGATCCTGGCATCGAAATCAGAAATTGGAGCCGGCCTGTGTCGCGCAGAAGTCACTTGTTATAATCCGGAATCCGGGCCATTATCGCCCTATTCCTTTGCGTTCAACCTAACCCAATGTAAGGATACAACAAAATGGCGGCATCACAGGCTTCTCTGACAGGTGCTGAACAAATCCGGTGGGATCTTTCTGATCTCTATGCAGCTGTTGATGATCCGGCTATTGAGCGCGATCTGGCGCAGGCTGACAGCCAGGCAGATGCGTTCGCGGAGCAATATCGTGGGCGTATCGCTTCACTGAGCGCTACGGAAATGCGCGATCTGCTGACAACTTATGAGGCGATCAATGAAATAGCGCACCGGATTAGCGCCTATGCCTATCTGCACTGGTCGGTCAACACCGAGGACCCGGCCCGGGGGGCACTGCTGCAGAAGGTGACTGAGCGCACAGCGCGCCTCAGCCAGAAGCTGATCTTTCTTGAACTGGAATGGGCAAATACACCTGATGATCAGGCTGGCGCCCTCATGACTGACCCGGCGTTGGAGCACTACCGGCACTGGCTCGAAGTGGCCAGGCTGTATCGGCCGCACCTACTCAGCGAGCCAGAGGAGCGCATTCTGTCGGAGAAGGCGATCACCGGCCGCAATGCGTGGACGCGTTTCTTTGACGAGATTCACGGGGCTGCCCGCTATGAATTGGATGGGGAGCTGGTTCCGCAGCAGGTTGTGACCAACAAGCTCTATGATCCGGACCGCAACGTCAGGCGGCGCAGCGCACAGGCGCTGACTGAGGGACTCAGGAACCTGCTGCGCACGACCACCTACGTGTTCAACAATATCCTGGCCGACAAAGCTTCTGATGATATGCTGCGCAGCTACCCAGCCTGGATCACCTCTCGCAACCTGGCCAATGAGGTCGATGATGACACCGTTGAGGCCCTGGTAACGGCTGTCACCGGGCGCTATGACATTGTGTCCCGCTACTATCGGCTCAAGCGACGCCTGCTGGGGCTGGATGAGCTCTTCGATTATGATCGTTATGCCCCGCTTCCTGCTGCAGACCATTTCTACCCCTGGCAGGAAGGTCGTCAGATAGTCACCGAAGCCTATGCCCGGTTCCATCCCCGGATGGCTGAAATTGCCGATCTGTTTTTTGACAGGCGCTGGATCGACGCAGCGATCATTCCTGGCAAAAGCGCGGGCGCCTACAGTCACAGCGTTGCTCCCTCCGTGCACCCTTACATCATGATGAACTACGAAGCCAGGCCCCGTGACGTGATGACCCTGGCGCATGAGCTCGGGCATGGCGTGCACCAGTGGCTCAGCCGCCGTCAGGGCGTCCTGCAGAGTGATACGCCGCTCACTACCGCCGAGACCGCGTCAGTATTCGGAGAGATGCTGGTGTTTCACAGCCTGCTCGAGCGTGAAACCGATCGTGCCAACCGGCTCGCGATGCTGACAAACAAGATTGAAGACTCGTTTGCCACGGTCTTCCGCCAGATCTCGATGAACCGATTTGAGCACGCAGCCCACACAGCGCGGCGGACCGAAGGTGAGCTGACCGCCGATCAGTTCTCGGAGTTGTGGCTTGCCAGCCAGCGGGCCATGTTCAGCGACAGCGTCACTATGACTGAGGATTATGGGGTATGGTGGAGCTACGTGCCCCACTTCATCCATGTGCCCGGCTACGTATACGCCTACGCTTTCGGCAATCTGCTGGTACTGGCCCTGTATGCCCGCTATCAGCAGGCCAGCGCAGATTTTGCGGAGGCATATCTGGAAATGCTGGCCGCAGGCGGCTCGGACTGGCCTCATCAGATCGTCCGTCCGCTGGGGGTGGACCTCAAGGATCCCGGGTTCTGGAGCCGTGGCCTGCAGATCCTGGATGATCTGGTCGCTGAGGCTGAGCAACTGGCCGGGGGGTGATGAACGTGCCGCTGTGTCTCCGATCGCTGCGGGCTCAGGCAGCATCCCATCCCCCTGCCTGTTCAGTGCTGCTGCTGGGGATGCTGGTCAGCCTGGCAAGCTGCGCGCCAGCTGTCGCTACGCAGGAAGCCGCGTCTGCCACGCCTGTGCCATCGCCGACGCTAGAGCCGACCGACACACCGACTCCAACGGCGACGCCCCGCCCGATCCCTACTTCTGTGCCGCCCCCCCCGCCGGTGATCGGCCCGGACGCCTATCCAGCGAATGCTAATCCGCTGACGGGCTTGCCGGCTGCCAATCCGGCATCGCTCGACCGCCGCCCGCTCATGATCAAGATATCCAATGCGCCGCCGGTTGTGCGCCCGCAGAGCGGCATCGGCAGCGCCGATCTGATCTTTGAGCACTATGCTGAAGGCGGGTGGACCCGCTTCACGGCGGTGTTCTACAGTCAGGGCAGCCAGCACGTGGGCTCCGTGCGGAGCGTGAGGCTGCTCGACCTGCAGCTGACCCCGGCATACGATGGGATTCTGGTCTTCTCGGGGGGCAGCCTGGGCGTGATCGATACAGTCCGCCAGTCACCGCTGTACCCCAAGAATGTGATCTCCCCCCAGTTTGGCTATGGCGAGCCTTATTTCGTTCGCTTCCCACGCGAGGAGCTGCCCTACGAGCACACCCTATTCACAGATACCGATCGACTCTGGGATCTGGTGGAAGAACGGGCGATCAATCGCAGGCCGGCTTTTAGCACACCGGGGATGGCTTTCAGCCAACTGCCCCCATCAGGCGGGCAGCCGGCCAGTGTGGCAACTCTGGACTATGCGCGCACCCGTGTGACCTGGCGATATGATCCCGTCACCGGCCAGTACCTTCGCTGGACTGATGGAGTCCCGCACACGGATGCCGTCAGTGGGCAGCAGCTTGATTTTGAGAATGTTGTTGTGATGAGCGCCTATCACGAGCAGCAGGTGCTTTTCGAAGAAAAGTACTTCGGGGAAGAAGAATCACTGTACATCGAGCTTCAGGGCGAAGGGCCGGTGACAGTGCTCAGGGACGGACAGGCGTTTGAAGGGCGCTGGGTGCGGAAGGAGGCGGATGACCTGTTCACTTTCTACACGCCGGATGGCCAGGCGCTGGTGCTCAAGCCGGGGCAGACTTTCCTGCAGATCATTCGCGCCGGCTTTGAGCGGCTGACGATTGAACCCTGAACGAATGACCGGCATCCACCGGAGGGGCCTGTGGCCAGAGTAGTGTTTCTGGGCACGCCGGAGTTTGCGGTAGCCAGCCTGCAGGCGGTAGCCAACCATGCCGGGTTCACGGTAGTGGGAGTTGTCACCCAGCCGGACCGCCCTGCAGGCCGCGGCCGCGAGCCGGCGATGCCGGCCGTCAAAAAGGCGGCTCAGGCACTGGGGCTGCCCGTGTTCCAGCCTGAAACCCTGCGCGATCCCGCGGCGGTGGATCATCTGCGCCGCTGGCAGCCTGATGTGCTGGTTGTCGCTGCCTTCGGTCAGATCCTGCGCCAGGCGGTTCTGGACCTGGCTCCTTTTGGCGGCGTCAACGTCCATGCTTCTCTGCTGCCGCGGGGGCGCGGCGCCGCGCCGATCGCCTATGCAATTCTGGAGGGTGACAGCGAAACCGGCATCACCATCATGAAGATGGATTCAGGGCTGGACACTGGCCCCATCCTGTCACAGCACCCCGTAGCCATCACCGCCGACGAAACTGCCGCCACACTGCACAACCGGCTGGCAGAACTGGGCGCGGCCGTCCTGCCAGGCACCCTGCTGGGTTATCTCGCCGGCACCCTGATACCCCGGCCACAGCCGTCGGAGGGTGTGACCCTGGCGCCCACGCTGCGCAAAGATCAGGGAGCGATTGACTGGAGCCATTCGGCTGTGAGAATCGACCGGCAGGTACGAGCCTATACCCCGTGGCCAGGGGCGTTCACGCATCTGCACGGTGCGATCCTGAAGGTCAATGCCGGCTATCCGCTGCCAGATATTGAAGAACCGCTTCCACCGGGGACATTGACGGTCTACCGCGGCGATCTTGCTGTGGTAACAGGCTGCGGCCTGTACGTTCCGGGCATAGTGCAGCCAGCGGGCAAAAAGCCGATGACCGGTCAGGCATTTCTGGCCGGTCATCCTGGCAGCCGAGGGATGGTGCTGGGTGCCAGCTAATCTGTCACCAGGTTAAGCACCACCTCCTGATCAGTGTCGCATGTCCTGGCCGTAATGGTGTCGGGCAGGCTTTCACCGCCTTCCACGCAGAGACGTTCGTAGACTGGCTCATCGCCATCCTCGACCGGCGCAAATCCGAGTATCGTGCCGTTGGCCAGCACAACCAAACCCGCTGTCAGCCCATTAAACTCACCCTGGTAAAGGCCACTCCCCTCGGTAGCCTCTTTCAGCTCCACGCGCAGATAGCCCTTGCCCGGCATGGTAATGTTAATCTCAATGCCATCTCGTTCAACGCGGCCGGTCGCCCGGATGCCGCCAACCTCTGACTGCAAGTTGACTCTCTGCCCTTCAAGCTGGCCATTCATATGCAGTGAGGTTGTCACATCCTCCGTGGCCATGATCATTTCAATGGAATTATCAGTACGCACATAGAGACCAACCGGCCCAGAAGCGGGTGGTAGCACCTCGCCCACATACAGTTTTCCCTGAACGCCCTCAGCGCTGAGCGTGGGCACAGCGGTTGGTTCCTCTGGAGCCACGGCTGGCTCACCCGTATCACCTGCCGGCGCTGCGCTGCCTCCGCCGCAGGCTGCGATCATGCTGGCTAATAGAGCCAGCAACACTCCAACAACTAGCCTGTTCATCCTCATAGTATCCTCCTCAAGCGGACTCCAGATCAACAACCAAGCACCCAGCCATTCCAGCAAGGTGCTGCTTCCACGCTTCAACGTGATGCTGCCGGGTTCAGGCCTACCACCGTTCCCAGTGAATGATCTCATCAGCGGGCCGGCGCCCGCCCTTCCGGAGCGGGCGCTGTTCAGGCTGGGCCGGGTAGCCAAATGAGATACACCATGGGATCGTGAAGTCTGATGGAACACCCAGGATAGCGCAGGCTCTGTCTGGCTGATAGATCGTGGCCATAACCGATCCGACACCCAGCGACCAGGCCGTCAGAATCATGTTCTGAGCGCTGCGGCCCAGGTCAAATGGGACGGTCAGCCGCTCAAAGGGATCACGAGTCACTATGGCTACGCCCATCGCTGCGCCGGCCAGGTGGCCCGCAAACGCCCCGCACTGCGCCAGGGCTTCCAGTGTTGCCCGCTGGCGGACAGCCACAAATCGCCAGGGCTGGCTGTTCTTGGCACTCCCTGAGCGGCGGCCAGCCTCAAGGATCTGGATCGCCACCTCGTCCGGCAGGGGGTGCCCATCAAACTGGCGCACCGAGCGCGCTGATTTCACAGCATCAAATACAGAAGGTTCACTCACATCAGGTGTCCTTGCTGAAGCGGCTGGTGCGCTTTCTCATCCCCCTGGCCCCCGCCGCCTCAGAAAGAGGCTAACTTCACCAGTATGCTACTCATACGGCTCGCGGGCGTCAAGCTCTGGCGGTCGCGACGCCAACGGCGCATACTAAGGCCAGCGCAGGGGGAAAGTATCATGAGCCTCGTTTATCGGACAGACGTCCTGACATTAGCTGGCATTTCGCTGATCCGGCTGGCCGGGCAGTTCGGTACGCCGCTGTACGTCTACAGCCAGGGGGTGATGCAAGATACAGCCCGCACGGTGAACGCCGCCCTGACCGGCAGCACGCCTCATCTGATTTGCTACGCGGTCAAAGCTAACCCCAATCTGGCAGTTATCCAGACTTTTGCCCGAATGGGCATAGGCACCGACGTGACATCTGCCGGGGAGCTTGCCCGCGCCCGGCACGCCGGGGTTCCGCCTCAGCAGATTGTGTTTTCAGGTGTGGGCAAGACGCCTGAAGAGATGAGGCAGGCTGTTAACCTGGGCGTCAAGGGCATTCATGTGGAGTCGGATTTCGAGATCGCCATGCTGGCTGAGATAGCCAGCGCATCAGGCACCGAGGTCCCGATAGCGCTGCGGGTTAACCCTGACATTGATCCGCAGACCCATCCCCATATCGCAACCGGGCTGCGCAGCGCCAAGTTTGGCATCCCCTGGCAAGAAATTGGGCTGGCTATCTCTACCCTGCGGCAGCATCCCGGCCTGCGGCTAGCCGGGATCTCCATGCACATCGGTTCACAGGTGATGGCTGTCGGCCCTTTTCGGGAAGCGGCCCGGCGGCTGGCCGGGATAGCACGCGAGCTGCTGTCCGCCGGGGAACGGTTGGAATACATCGACTTCGGCGGAGGGGTGGGCGTGCACTACGACGATGAATGCCCACCCGATCCGTCTGAGTGGGGCGCCGCTCTGCGCGGGGCGCTGGGTGACCTGCCGCTGGCTCTGGTAGTGGAACCAGGCCGGCTGCTGGTAGCCAGCGCCGGGGTGCTGCTGACACGCGTACTGGGTGTGAAGCGGAGCGGCGGCCGGACCTTTGTGATCGTTGATGCCGGGATGAACGATCTGCTGCGGCCCGCGCTGTATGGGGCGTTTCATCCGATAGTGCCGGTACAACTGCGCCCGGATGAACCCGACGAACCGGTGGACATTGTAGGGCCGGTATGTGAAACGACCGACGCTTTCGCCCGGGACCGGCTTCTGCCCGTTCCCCGGCAGGGAGATTATCTGGCCATCCTGCAGGCAGGCGCCTATGGATCCAGCATGGCCTCTACCTATAACAGCCGCCGCCGTCCGGCAGAGGTCATGATCACCGCGGACAGGCGATGCCATCTCATTCGCGCGCGCGACGAACTGGTCGATCTATACCGGGGAGAATACCTGCTGGATGAGCCGCCGGAGGTCTCTCGAGGTTAGACAAGGCCGGTTGACTCCTGTATACTGGCCCCGTTGATCCTGATCGGCGCGAGACGCATGATGGCAGATCTGACCAACAGCGAAGCAGCTGCCCTGTTCGCAGCTATCGCGGATATGCTGGAGATCAAGGGGGAGAACATCCACCGGGTGTTAGCCTACCGCCGCGCCGCCGAGACGATCAGCAGCCTTCCGCGCAGTCTGAGTGCGATATATGACGAAGGGGGATTGACTGCCCTGCCCCATATTGGGGCGACGCTGGCAGAGAAGATCGAGGAGCTGCTCTCAACAGGCCAGCTTGAGTTCTACAACCGCCTGGCGGCAGAGATTCCGCCAGGGCTGGTGGAGATGCTCAAAGTGCCTGGCATGGGGCCCAAGAAAGTCGCCCTCTTCTGGAAATCGCTGGGGATCACCAGCCTCGAAGAGCTGGCTGAGGCGGCCAGAGCCGGCCAGCTGCGCGATCTGCCCGGCATGGGCATCAAAAGCGAGGCCAAGATCCTGGAGGGTATTGAGGCACTGGCCCGGCGCACCAACAGGGTGCGCATCAGCGATGCTCTACCGGTTGCCACCTCTATTCTTGAGCATCTACTGAGTCTCCCCGGGGCGCTGTACGGGGATGTGGGCGGCTCACTACGCCGCCGCCGCGACACGATCGGCGATATTGATTTGCTGGTCGCCAGCAGCGATCCCACCCCGATCATGGAGGCATTTGTCCATCGCCCCGAAGTAGCCCGGCTGCTGGGACAGGGGCCAACCAAGGCTTCCGTTGAGCTTGCCAATGGTCTTCAGGTCGATCTGCGGATCCTGCCGCCGGAGCGCTACGGGACTCTGCTGGCCTATTTCACCGGCAGCAAGGAGCACAACGTCCGGCTGCGCGAGCTGGCGCTGAAGCAGGGGCTGTCACTGAATGAACATGGTTTCACACCGACCGATGGTGGCCCTGAGATTCTCTGCCAGACCGAAGCGCAGGTTTACGAGGTCCTGGGCATGCCCTGGATCCCGCCAGAGCTGCGTGAAGATCGGGGGGAGATTGAGGCGGCTCTGGCTGGTAGACTTCCGGCGCTGATCCGCCGCGAGGATCTCAGAGGCGACCTGCAGACCCATACCCGGTGGAGCGATGGCAAAGGCACAGTGCTGGAAATGGCACAGGCAGCCCTGGCTCGCGGCTATCAGTACCTGTTGATCACCGATCACAGCTATGGACTGGGAATTGTGCAGGGGCTAAAGCCTGAGGATATCCCTGCACAGCGGGCGGAGATCGACGCCGCCAACGCAGAACTGGGCGGTGCGCTGACAGTCCTGCACGGCATCGAAGTGGAGATTCGGGCGGATGGCTCGCTCGATTATGATGACGTAACCTTGGCGCAGTTTGATATCGTCCAGGCATCCCTGCACACCAGCCTGCGCCAACCCCGCAACCAGATCACCCGGCGCCTGCTGGATGCGATGCACAACCCGCTTGTATCGATCATAGGCCACCCGCGCGGCCGGTTGATACCGGACAGAGAGCCAGCCGACCTGGACATGGATGCCGTCTTTGCGGCAGCGGTCGAACACGATGTGGCGCTGGAGATCAACGCAAACCCGCACCGCCTGGACCTCGATGATGTCCACGCCCGGCGGGCGTGTGAACTTGGGATAAAATTGACCATCAGCACCGATGCACACAGCCCAGAGGAGTTTGACTTCATGCCGTACGGGATTGCTGTTGCCCGGCGAGCCTGGCTGGTGGCAGACAATGTGGTCAACACCTGGCCGCTCGACCTGATTCTGGCATGGGTGAGGGGGCGTCGATCATGAGCTCGACCGGCCATACCGCGATCATCGAGAAGGCGTTCCCCGGCCTGCCGGCGGAAGCGATTCAGATGCTGCGAGACTTTGCTATCAAGCGCACCTATCCGCCGGATACAGTGCTGTGCCGCGAAGGTGATGTGGCTGATACGTTCTACGTGCTGACCACCGGCCGGGTGGTTGTCACGCGCGATATGGAAGGCGACGAAGACTTCGTGATGGGCTTCCTGGGGCCGGGCCAGTACTTTGGCGAGATGGCGCTGCTCAGCGAAGATACCCGATCGGCTACCGTGACCACGATCACGGAGACCGACTGCCTTGAAATCACCAAGGCGCAGTTTGAGCAGGTCTTCAGCGCCAGCCCAGCGGTTGCCCGCAGTATCCTCAATACCCTGATCAACATCATCCGCGAGACGGACCAGCGGGCGATCTCGGATCTGGAAGCACGCAATGCCGAGCTGGCCAGGGCATATGCTGACCTGGAGGCTGCGCAGGCGGATCGCATTGCACGCGCAACGCTGGAAGCGCAAATGGAAGTCGCGGGTAAAGCCCAGCGCAGCCTGCTGCCGCGTGCTGTCCCAGAAATCCCGGGGTACCAGTTTGCCGCCCGGTTTGAGCCTGCCCGTCATATCGGAGGCGATTTCTACGACGTGCGGCTGCTTCACGATGGGCGCGTCTCGATTGTCGTCGCAGATGTATCGGATAAGGGCGCCCATGCAGCCCTGTTCATGGCTGTCGCGCGGACGCTGTTCCTGACCGAAGAGCAGCATCATGATAACCCGGTTGACGTGGTTGCTGCCGTACATCGCGGCCTGATTCAGGCCTCTACCTATGACATGTTCGTGACAGCCCTGTATGGTGTTCTGGACCCGGCAAATGGGATATTCCGATATGTGCGTGCCGGGCATGATGAACCCCTGCTGGTGCGCGCCGACGGCACAACGGAGTTTCTTGGGGGCCGCGGGCGGTTTCTGGGGCTATGGCCGGATATGACCCCTGCTTTCGAAGAGCAGGCTGTTCAGCTATATAGCGGCGATGCGCTGGTTATTTACAGCGATGGGGTAACAGACATGCGCAACCCCACCGGCGACCCCTATGCCCGCGACCGGCTGTGCGATCTTTCACGGACACTGCGCATCTATGAGGCCGATCGGATTGCGCACAACATCTACAATGCTGTGCGCGAGCATCGGGGCAGCGCAGAAGCCTTTGATGACTTCACGCTGCTGGTGCTGCGCGCAGAGTGAGCCGGCAACCATCAAACCATGACAAGCCAGGAACCACGCCCTGAACTGCCGGATAACCCGCATGCCTCCGGGATTGCGCGGCGACCTCCTGCGGACCCGACCGCCGCATCACCGCGGCCTATTCGCCAGCCAGACCCGACCCGCGCGCACCGCTCCATACCCGTGCAGGAGGTTGCTCCCGAGCCTGAGCCGTTGTCCGTCCCCTGGTGGAGCCTGGCACTGGTGATCCTGGTCGTGGCGGGTGTGACATGCGGCCTGTGGGGGCTGGTGTTCATGAACCGTGGGGATACTTCGATTGGCATCGGGCCGACACCTACCCCTATTTTCGTGATCATCACCGCCACGCCGACGCTGGGGCCCGCTGGCGGCGCCGATCAGGCGGCCAGTGCGGCGCCAGCCAGCACCAGCCCGGCGACTGCCCAGCCAGAGGCAGCTACTCCTGAGGCCACTGCTACCGCCGAGCCGGGCGCCCCGATATCCATTGGCAGCACCGTGATCGTTGCCGGCACAGAGGGCGCCGGCGTGGCCGTGCGCCAGGGGCCCGGGCTGACGTACACCTATTTTTTCGTGGGCAATGATGGAGATCTCTTCACGGTAACGGACGGCCCCCGTGAAAGTGATGGCTATACGTGGTGGGCCGTCGTGGATCCGAATGACCCGAATCGGGCGGGCTGGGTCGTGCAAAACTACCTGCAGATTGCGCAGCCCTGAACTCAGGCAAGGTGGCTGTTCGCAGTCAGGGCTGCCTGCCTACCTTGCGCAGCAGGCGGGCACGGCGGTGCTCCAGGCTGCGCAGGGCTTGAGTTCGCCGGAGGCCCGGACGCCATGTCTGAATCAGCGCAATTCCGGCTTCTGTCCAGGCCAGGGCATGCCCGGGATCACGCATTCGCCATTCATAATGCTTGGCAAGTTCTTCGTGCCCGACAACATCCATCCGCAGGTCTGCCAGCCACTCCCACAGCACAACAGCCTCTGAGGCCCGGCCGGTCTGCTTAAGCAACCCCGCCAGGCCAGCTACGATCTCGTAGCGTGTTTGCCCATCCGTATTGTCTTCCAGTGCGATCCGGTAAGCCGCCTCGGATTCAGCCAGCATACCGCGCCGATAATACCAGCGGGCCAGGCTGAGTCGGTCATCGGGCATCACATCCGGGTGGGCAGGCTGCTCGAGTATCCGGGCCATCACCTGCGCCAGTGATACCATCGATAGGATATCCTGCTCATTGTGATAGAGCACACGGTGCATATCGCTGGCGTCGCCCGTCTCCAGATAGCGCCGGTACAGGTACGGGATCAAGTGGCCGGGAACATCTTCCCGCGTGCGACGCAGGCCGAGGATATCTGCCTCCAGCGAAGACAAGCGGCACGAAGGCAGCCGCCGTTTCCAGAGGCGGCGAGCCGGTGACAGAAGATCAAGGTGGGGCAGAGACAGAATCGGCGCCGGCAGGCGCGACAGAGTAAAACGGGAGGCCAGCAGAGGGATGTCAAACCCGCATCCATTGAATGTCACCAGCGCGCGCGGGGGCGCCAGAAAACGATCCAGCACCGTCAGCATGGCCTTTTCTTCGGCAGGATCGCGGAGAAAAAACTGGTGGACCTGGAGGATATCCTGATCGTCGAAGTATGCTGCGCCCACCAGGAAGGCAAAGACCCCCGCGCCTCCACTCAGCCCGGTGGTCTCCGTATCCAGAAAGAGAAACTGACGGGGATCGAGGCGGCTCAGCCGGGGATCCTCCCCCAGACGCGCCAGGGTGGCAGCTTTCTGGGCGAGCCAACCGCCCAGCAGATGGGAACCATGAGAGGTATCTGGCAGATGCCGGGCGATCACCCGAAAGGAGGGGCCATGCCGGGTATCTTCGATCAGACCATTGGCGACCAGCACATCCAGCGGCCGGGGTTTATGGGGCGGCGCTGGCGTGAAGTCCCTGCCGGACGAAATACCCAGGCGACTCAGGCGTCTTCGCAACTCCTCCATCGCCGCGGAGCTGTGAGATCGACGCTTGGAAGGGGGTGGGAAATCATCGTCGCCGATCACGTGCGATCCCTGCGCCGTTGAATCCCAGAGGCCGAGCCCCGCGCTGAAGACCGAGTGAACAATGTCATAGGATATTTGTGCCAAATGTAACTATATCCTGCACTGTGCGTAGTCTATCATAACTTATACAGACGGCCTATCGCTGTCTCCTCCTTTGGCGAAAGCTCCCACCGGGACCCCACCTCATAACCGGTGGGAGCTGCGCTTTTTCTTCTGCCCATTGCATTTCATGCCGCAGCGCGTATAAGATTAGCCGGAAAGATATCCAGCTTGCGCTGCTGCTATCGATGGAGGAGATATGCCAAACATTGACCCATCTGTGATGTTGCCATTCGCCCCGCTCCATTGGACCAGCATCTTGCATTACATCCTGCTTCTGGGGACGCTATTCATTCTAGTTTCATCCCAGAGCGATGTATCCCTGATCTTCATCTTCATCCTGGGTCTGCTGGCGCTGGTGACCGGCGCTGACCTGTATGCGAATTTGCTTGGGATGCCTCGCTTCGTGATCTTTATGCTGCGCACGGCTATGTTTGGCCTTCCCATGCTGCTGGGAGGGCTATCGCCCTCCGAAAGCACGCGGGGCGTCGCAATTATCATCGGGCTGGTCGCCGGGTTACCACTCTTTGCCGTCATCTTCCTGACCTGCATGATCCCGTTTCTGGCTGATCCGCGGCTGGTGTACTGGTGCCGCTGAGCCGGGCCCCGCGCTGGAATCAACGGAGCGCAGTCCCCGGGGACTGCGCTCCGCCGCGGTAGTTCGGAGGCTAGTACCACAATGGGAAATGGGCGCACATTTCCATCACTTCGCCCCGCACCCGCTGGAGGGTCTTTTCCTCATCCAGGTGCTCGATCACATCTGCCAACCAGTGGGCGATCTGGCGCATCTCTGCTTCCTTGAAACCGCGCGTTGTCACAGCCGGGCTGCCCAGGCGGATGCCGGAGGGATCAAACGCCGAACGCGGGTCGCCCGGCACCATGTTAGCATTGAGCGTGATCCCGGCCCGATCCAGCGCCTGCTGTGCCGCCTTGCCCGGCACCCCTTTGTTGGTGAGATCCACCAACAGCAGATGGTTGTCAGTGCCGCCGGTCACCACGGTGAACCCGCGCTGCATGAGCGTCTCAGCCAGGGCCTGCGCGTTGAGGATAACCTGCCGGCAGTACTCGGCATACGCCGGCTTGTGAGCTTCGTGAAGGGCAACGGCAATGGCGGCGGTGACGTGGTCATGCGGGCCACCCTGGAGGCCGGGAAACACTGCACGATCGATGACTTTGGCGTGGCGCTCCTTGCACAGGATCATTGCCCCCCGTGGTCCACGCAGCATCTTGTGGGTTGTCATCGTCACCGCGTCGGCATACGGTACGGGATCAGGATGCAGGCCGGTCGCAACCAGCCCGGAGATATGAGCGATATCAGCCGCAAATCGAGCGCCGACATCCTCAGCGATCTGGGCGAATCGGCTGAAATCAAACTGGCGCGGGTAAGCTGTAGCGCCCGCCCAGATCAGCTTCGGTCGGTGCTCGCGTGCCAGCTGCGCGACTACGTCGTAGTCAATCAGCCCGGTCTTCGGATCAACAGGATACTGCACGGACTTGAAAAAGTGCGCCGAGAAGTTCACCTTCCACCCATGGGTGAGGTGGCCTCCATCAGGCAGGGCCAGGCCCATCACCGTGTCACCCGGCCTCAGCAGGGCGTAGTAGACGGCGAGATTCGCCGGCGAGCCTGAATAAGGCTGCACATTGGCATGATCGGCGCCGAACAGGCTTCTGGCGCGCTCAATCGCCAGGGCCTCGACGGTATCAACATTCTCATTGCCGCCGTAGTAGCGTTTGTAAATATATCCTTCGGAATACTTATTGGTGAAGACGGAGCCGATTGCTGCCAGCACTGCGGCGCTGACGTAGTTCTCGCTGGGTATCAGCTCAATGCCGGTCCGCTGCCTCTCTGTCTCCGCGGCAAGCGCCGAATAGACTTCCGGATCAACTTCCTGCAGAGATTCCAGCGGGCGGGTAAGCGGGTCAACTGCTGGCTTGCTATGAGCCATTTTACGCTTCTCCCCAGAACAGTGTGCACATCATCGCGCAACCTGGCGCTTGATTGTAGCCAGTAAAAACTGGCGCGGTCAACCTTGCTTGATCGGGAGGCGAGTCCAAAATCATGGATTAACGAACTGAACGAGATAAGCCGGGTAAGTTGGAAAAGGCGAGCTTATAGAGTCGGCGCTGGTTCCAGCAGCAGACAAATGTGAAGCCTCCACGGTCAGGGCCAGATGAACTGCTCAAGCAGGGCGCTGTCCAGTGCCGAATCGGCCAGCCTGTGCCGCTCGCTGCTAGCGGGATTGTAAAGACCAACAACCAGATCATACTGACCGGCAGGCAGCCCCTGGAGCGGGATCACCAATTGCTGCACAAACACGTCCCCCGGATAAAGCGTATAGGGATCCACGCCGAGGCCGTCAGCGCCAGCCGCGCGCTGCCCCTGCGAGTCGATCAGCTGGACAAAGATGGCCAGCCGCGGTCGATCGTCCTCGCCGGGGGCAGGCGGCTTGCTCAACAGCGGGAATGGCGGCAGCTCAAGCATCCCATCCACTCGCCAGGTCAGTACAACGGCTAGCTCGCCCGAGCCGACTGCTGTCCGGTAGCTAACCAGGGTCAGGTTGTTTTCGAAGCGCGCCAGCGTCCCCGACTTCTGCTCGGCATCAGGCTCCTCGATCTGCCGCACAGTGTAAGGACCGTCGGCGCGAATGGGCAGCCCGAGCTGACTGGCACCCCAGCCGGTTGCCAGATACTCGGGTAGAATGGCAGTTCCACCACCGGCAATGCGAAGATAGGCGCTGCGCGGATCGAAGGCGCGCACCCGCCAGCTGCCGCCGGGCAGGTCAAGAGCAAGCGCCTGCTGATCCCAGCGCTCCACCAGATAGCTGCCGATCGCCAGATCAGCGCCGCGGGGATTCTGCTGCAGCCAGCGGGCCGCATCGTGCAGGTCCGAATGATGCAGCACCCGATTCAGGGGATCGTGCGGCCATACCAGCCAGTAATCCCTGATCCCGCGAATCGTTTCAGTACCCAGCAGCAGCAGCCCGCCAGTTAGCACGGTGCTGTAGGCCTGCCGGACATTCCCCGTCCGGCTGCACAACCAGCGACCGGCCTGCGAAAGCGCCAGCGCCGGCAGGATCATCGCCGGCGGTTGAGCCAGGATTGTATGCCCCAGGCTGGCCGCCGGGACGCTGAGGATGCCGGGCGAGACCCCGGCGATCAGCCACAGTAGAATCAGAGCGCTGAAAGGCTCCGGCCTGCTGCTCAGCGACTGCCTGGCAGCCAGCAGCACGCCCGCCCAGAATAACACCCCTCCCACAATGCCGAACACCGGGCGGTGCGGGATGTTGTACAGCCATTCTTCATCGCCGTCATGGGTGAACATCCCGAGCGTGGTCAGCATGTAGCGGCCCAGCGTCGAGTAATCGCCGGCTGCCGCCTCGCGGATTGGAACCGCCACTTCGGCGACACGGGTCTCGGCCTGCGGCTGCTGGCGAAGCGTGATCGCGAGCGGCAGGCCGAGCGCCACGGCAATCATCAGCGCCAGCGCAAGGCCTTTCCAGGCCAGGCGCCACAGGCTCGATCGCCAGACGGCCAGGTAAATGGCCCAGCCCAGTATCACCAGCGGCAGCCCGCGCGAGGCGAAATAGGTATAGAAGCCAATCCCCATGCAGACGCCGGCCAGCGCGAAATCGCCATAGGCGCGGCTGCCCTGTTCAGTGCGCTGGACGGCCCGTACCACGGCAATCAGGCATAGCAGCGTGGTGACGGTTACGCTGATATGCCGCTGCCCCGTACGCGAATACATCAGCGACCAGAAGCTGACTGCCAGCAGCGCGGCTGCGACTGCAGCGGCAGGCCAGCCAGCCAAGCGGCGAGTCAGCAGATAGGTCAGCAGAACCGCCAGGGTGCCCGAAAGGATGGATGCGCCACGGATGCCCCAGACATTCCTGCCCAGGATGAGCAGGCTGGCGGCTTGCGCGTATTCGTATAGCCCCTCATGGCCGGAGGCATCCGGGTAATAGATCCGGAAGTCACCCTCCAGCACATGGCCGGTCACCACCAGCGCGCTCGACAGCTCGTCATCGCGCCAGCCCCGGGGAGCGTACCACGGCGCCGCCACGCGCAGCAGCAGCGCCAGCCCCACCAGGATGCCTGCCAGTGTAAGCTCCGCCCGGCGGCTGAGTGGGGGAGGCCAGCCAGCAGTCACGGCGCAGCTATCTCCAGTGTGCCGATCACCAGGCTGTCTCCACGCGCTTCGCCCTGAGCGTCTGTAAGCTGGAGCCGCGTGACAGCCGGGAGCATGTAGGCGCCGATCGCAACGGTCAGTGAGCGATCGGCAAGGTCGGCCGGCAGCGTCAGTCGATGCATCTGAATGAATCGATCGCCGGGGTGCCAGCTGGTTGCCGGGTAACTCAGCAGGTCCTGCTGGGCGACTACCCGGGGAGAGGGGTCCAGTACATGCGTGAACAGCACGATCTCAGCATCCACACGGTTGATTACCTGCCAGAGTGTCAGCACCGTGATGGCGTCGCCCGGCTTCAGCGACTCCACCGGGATGATCTGATAGCCCAGCAGCTGCAAAGCCTGACCGGCAGCCACCGGCTCCACCGAATTGGCCAGCGTCAGCGGGCCGCTGCTTCCGGACAGCACCTGGACACGCGGGTTGAAGTCATCGGGGCGAAGCTGAATACGATCTACTTTCTCCGCCTGCAGCCAGGCGTCGAGGGCCGGGTCGAGCGGCGCCACGGTTGAAAAGAACCATGTGCCCGTCTCGTTGGCCGGGACAACCAGCGCCGAGCGCCCATCAAACCACCGGAGGCGCAGATCGGTGCGCCTCAAGACCATCCGGGCGATAGCCGGATCGTGAAATCGCCCGGGGGTGATGGTGCTGATAGCCACATCGGGCCCGATGCCCGGATGGGCATCAAGATAATGCAGCGTTTCAACCATCGTAGTGTGATAGGCCACCCGCACATCGCGGGCATTGTTCCACCGGTCGAAATAGTCATGGACCGTCAATGCCGCCACCACAACCATCAGGACCCCGTAGGCGACCCAGAATGCCGTTGCCCCCCGCTCCCCTACCTGACGCTGTGCCCAGCCAGCCAGCCAGACGACCGCCAGAGCCGGGAAGTAGTACAGGGCTGGCTGCATACCGATCACCCGGGTGTTGCTGGCCCCTACGCCGGTCAGCAGAGCGGGGATCAGCCCGACCAGAAGCGTGAGCAACATGAACATGTTGGCACTGGACACCCGGAATGCATCGTCGAACGTGCGCAGACCGCGGCGGACCGGCCGGTAAGGGTAGAAGATGCTCATCACCGCCACGCTGATGCCGAGGTAGAACAGCAGGCTGTTGAAGGGGCCCAGCAGCGGCTCGCCCGGGATGTTGTAGAGCCAGAGATCATCACCGCGCACGGTGATCATGCCGAGACCTGCCCGGATGTTGGTCAGCAGTGGAACTGCATTACCAGACAGCAGCGTCGTGAGGGGCCCGGAAAGCTGGGTGAGGCGCACTTCGGCAGCGGGATGTCGGATCAGGTAATGGATCAGTGGAGCAGCGATCAGGGCGCCAATCGCGAGCATGGCTATCAGTCCACGCCAGGCCCTGCGAATGACTCCTGGCTGGGTAAGCGAAAGGAAGATAAAGAACAGCGGGAATACCAGCCACATCAGGCGGGCAGCCAGGTACGTATAGAACGACAGCCCGAGGAAAATGCCGGCTAATACAAACCAGACTGGCTGGTCAATGGCTGCCCGGAGCCGCGAGGCTCCCCCTGCCGGTTCTGCCTCCTCATCGATCGTGATGCCGCGCCGCATGGCAAGAGCAGCCGCCATATACAGCACCGGCAGAGTGATCGAGCGCAGCGCTTGCCGGCTGGTGGAAACTCCCCAGAAGCTGACGGCCAGCCCTGCCATAGTGGCCAGCGCCAGCCACCGGTTCTGTGTCGCCAGACGCACCCACGCGTAGGTGAGAACCAGCAGCCACAGGCCAAAAAAGGCGGCTGTCAGGCGGCCAGCCATGAAGCCGGGCCCGGTGATCCTCATCACAGCCGCAGTCACGTAATCATAGAGCGGCTCGCGGCCATATCCCACGGTGAAGTAGATCGGGGTGCGGCCCTCAAGCACCCCGGCAGCGTCTACCCCATGATCCGCCTCATCGTGGGTCAACCCGGGAGGCGCCTGATCCAGTTGCGCCAGACGCAGCGCTGCGCCGACGGTCAGGACGAGGACAAACAGCGCGACTTCGAGACGACGGGAGCGATCGGCCATGGGTATGCGAATCGGGAGAGAGTATTAGACCGTCATGGTACCCCAGGTGTTTACAGCCTGCCAGCCCGGTAATTTTTGCCTGCACTGACTTCAGGGACGGGCTTTCTCACGATTTTCCAGTAGCCAATTCAAATTGTCACAGTTATAATAGCGACCACCCCGCGAGGTGAAGAGGAGTCCGTTCGCATGAATAGTGACGACAGGGTTCTCAGCACGCCTGACTCGACTGCACAGGCGGCCGAGGCCGAAGAAGAACAGCACGATCACGAGGTGATGCCCGATCCAGCTCCCGTCAAGCCGGAAGAGTCCGTCAGCCCGTCAGAAGAAACGTCTGACGAGGAGCTGTTTCTGGCTGCGCTGAATGCTGATACCCCCGGTCAGCAAACTGATGACTTCATGTTCAACGCCCCCCAGCGTGGTGCGATCGTCAAAGGCACTGTAGCCAGCAAGTCAGACACAGAGGTGCTGGTGGATATCGGCGCCAAGTCCGAGGGCGTGATCACCGGCCGCGAACTGGAAGAACTCGACTCTGAGACGCTCAAATCGCTGCGTGTCGGTGAAGAAGTCTATGTGTACGTTCTCTCCCCGGAGGACCGGAACGGCCATGCGCAGCTGTCGCTGCGGCGTGCTATGGAGGAGCAGGACTGGCTGGACGCCGAACGCGCCATGGAGCAGGGTCTGGTCTACCGCAGCAAAGTCGCCAGCTTCAATAAGGGCGGCCTGATTGTCCGGTTCGGCAAGGTGCGCGGCTTTGTGCCAGCTTCCCAGATCAGCCGCGACCGCCGGCGCCGCAGCAATGGCACAACCCCCGATGAGCGCTGGGGGCACATGGTCGGCGAGGAAATCGCGGTGAAGGTGGTAGAGGTGGACAGGGGGCGTAACCGCCTGATCCTCTCCGAGCGCGCGGCCTCGCGCGAGCAGCGCGCCGAGCGCCGCGCCGAGCTGATGAGCTCCCTCAAGGTTGGGCAGGTGCACAAGGGCCGCGTGATCAGCCTGGCTGATTTCGGCGCTTTTATCGACCTGGGCGGCGCTGATGGTCTCATTCATCTGTCGGAGCTGTCCTGGCGCCATGTCGCTCACCCTCGCGAAGTCCTCAAAGTCGGGGACGAGGTTGAGGTGGAGATCATCCACATCGACGACGAGCGCCAGCGTATCGGCCTGAGCCGCAAGAATCGGCTGGAGGATCCTTGGGATGTTCTGGCGGCGAAGTACCGTCCCGGCCAGCTGGTTCAGGGGAAGATCACCAAGCTCACCAAGTTTGGCGCTTTTGCCCGCCTGGTTGAGCATCCGGAGATCGAAGGGCTGATCCATATCAGCGAGCTTTCCGATCGGCGGGTTGAACGCCCGCAGGAAGTGGTCAGCGAAGACGAAGTCCTGACTCTGCGCATCATTCGTATCGACCCGGAGCGCCGCCGCATGGGCCTCAGCCTTAAGCGTGTCGACTCCGAAGAATTCCTCGATGATGACTGGGGCTCAGTGGCCGATCACGTCCAGGAGATCGAGGAGATCGACATCCCCCCGGCGCCGCCCACACCGGAGAAGGCTAAGCGGGCTGCCAAGTTCGCCGAGAAGGACGACGATGATCTGGAAGATCTCGACGATGAGGATGGAGACGACGATTAGCAAGCCGCACTCATTGATCACGCCAGTCTGCGCCCCGGCTGTAAATCAGAGCCGGGGCGCTTGATTTTGTCCTCGCCGCCTGTGGTATACTGAGAGCAACTGCGCCACAGAGGATGCTACTGTGCCCTCGGACCTCGTCGAACCCTACCTCGCCCCGATCGCCCCGCTTTCCTTTATACAGGTTTTCCAGTCTATCCCCCGTATTATTGAGGCGCTGTACGAATCGGACCATACTTTTCAGCGTCGGCCTGGCCGATTGGTATGGGTCCAGAAGCTGGCCGCCACAGCGATCCTGACGCTGTATTGCCATTTGGCCACATCGGGGTACGGGCTGCTTGTTGATGGCCAGATAATCGGGTGGCTGTACCTGCGAGGCTGGCGCCAGATTGTCTACATTGAAATGCTAGTCACTGCACCGGGGTGGCGGCGGCGCGGGTTTGGTACCACGCTGCTCCGATTTGCCGAGGCGCAGGCCCGCCAGCTGAAACGTGAGTGGCTGGGGCTGAACGTGGAACTGAAAAATACCGACGCGTTGCATCTGTACGAAGCGCAGGGTTTTCGACGGGGCCACTGGCGCATCTTTAAGCGCATCGGTAGCCCGGATGCGCGTCAGTCTGAAGGGACCGCGTTTCGCCTGCATCCGCTTAACCCGATCGCTGCGCATCGGGCTTTTCGGCAGTTTGCAGCGGGCGATCTGGCGGACAGCGAGCCGGATATCGGGGCAGCTGAGGCCTGCTTGCTGGCCTCAGAACCCTATCGGCTGGCAAGGGGGCTGCACTGGCTGATCACGGTGGAAGGCCAACCAGCCGCCTATCTGCACCGGCATGGCTCACCTGCCCAACCGGTGATCTACCTGGCAGCCCGCCGGAGCTGGTGGGAGCATCCTGCGCTGTATGATGCCGTTCTGCAGGTCAGCCACGGGTTCCCTCCCCAGGCCGTACTGACTGTCCGTACTGCCAGCGGTGGACACCACAATGCTGCCATTGCCCCGCTCCAACGGAGCGGTTTCGATGAGGGGCCTGCAGTGAAGGCTCTTATGTTCAAACAGGTCGGATTGGGCAGGCAAGCTTGAGCACGCTCAGGAGTGAGCACGCATGACGACCAGCGATTCGGTGTATATCGGCCTGGATACCACAGCCGGGCGTCGGCCAGCTACCATTGCCATCCTCGATCACCGGCTCCAGGTTTATGTAGAGAATGCGGCGCTGGATCGCGCTCTGGAACTCATCGCAGCATACCCCTATGCGGTGTGTGGGGTGGACGCCCCTATCGAGACCAGCCGCTCTCTGCTGGCCGATCCGGCCACGCGGCAGCGCTTTGGGCTGGACCCGACACACACCAACTATTCGACCTACCGCATCGGTGAATATGAGCTGCGGCGTCGTGGCATTCACAGCTATAAGACCCCGGCTAACCGCGCTGACGCCCCCGGTTGGATGCAAGTGAGCTGGCGCCTGTACGATCGGCTGCGGGAAATCGGATTTGTGGCCTTTCCTCAGACGGGCCCCCGCGTGATGTTCGAAACTTATCCTCACGCCGCTTACACGGTGCTGCTCCAGAAGCGTCCCTACCCCAAGAACAGCCTGGAAGGCCGGGCCCAGCGTCAGATTGTGCTGTATCGCGAGGGGATCAATGTGACCGATCCCATGCAGATCTTTGAGGAATGGACGCGCCACCGGTTCCTGGTTGGCGATCTGCCGATGGATCGCCTGCTGGAGCATGATGCGCTGGATGCCCTGATCGCCGCCTACACAGCTTTCCTGCTGCACCGGGAGCCGCAAAACACCACTGCCCTGGGAGATATGCTGGATGGGCAGATCGTGCTGCCTGTACCAGCACGCGACCTGCGCGACCTCTATGAATGACGGAGGGGCGCAGCCGCGATCGCCCGGGCTTAGCCGCGATCGAGACCCAGGAACCCGCGCCAGACGGTGCGGGTTTCTTCAATGGTCACAAACGCCCTGGGATCAATTTCCTCCACCAGCCCGGCGATCCGGTTGGCATCCTGCCGGCGCACAACGGCCCGCACGACACCCACGGTGCCGCGTGTGCCTTCTCCGGAGGTGCGGGTAGCCCCGAAACCGGCTTCCCGGATGGCTTCGGCTATCGGCAGCGACTTCCCCATGGAGACTATGTGCACCGTGGCAAATGCCCTCACAAACCGCTGCTCGATCAGCATGCCCACCCATGTGCCGGCGGCAAACCCCAGGCTGTAAGCGCCCAGGTTCCACAGATTGCCCAGGTTGGCCGCAACCTGACCAAACGTCAGGGCAAACGTCAGGGCCTCGATAAATGCCAGCGCCACCACCATCAGGTTGTTAGCGCGCCCCATGATCAGAAGGCGCACAGTTGAAATCGCGATGCTGAAGACTCGCACGACGAAGATCATCAGCGCGCCGAGTATCACGTTATCGAAAATCATAAAGGCTACCTGACCCGGAAGCCCGCCCGCTCCGCCGCCTGTCTGCGGCGCGGGCGAGCGGAATCTCATCACCCATGCCGGCGCATGAAACGCTCGATGCGCTCCAGGGCCTTCTCGATATCTTCATAACGTGTGGCGTATGAGCAGCGAACGAACCCCGCGCCGCTGGCGCCAAACGCGCTGCCCGGCACCACAGCAACCCGCTCCTCCTGCAGCAGCCGCTCAGCAAATGTATTGTCATCCATGCCGGATGCTGTAATGGAGGGAAATGCATAGAATGCCCCCAGCGGCTCAAAAGTGCTCAGCCCCAGCTGGTTCAACCCGCCAACGATCAGCCGGCGGCGGCGGTTGTATTCTGATCGCATCTCCTCCACATACGAGCGCCCATCGCGCAGTGCTGTGATGGCCGCGATCTGGGCTGTTGTTGGCGCAGACATGATGGTGTACTGGTGGATCTTGCGCATCGCCGCCAGCAGATCGGGCGGCGCCGCCGCATAACCGATACGCCAGCCTGTCATGGCATAGTCCTTCGAAAATCCACCCAGGGTCACGGTGCGGTCGCGCATCCCCGGCAGAGTGGCAAAACACACATGCTGGATACCATAGACCAGTTGATCGTAAATCTCGTCGGAGATGACCAGTAGATCGTGTTTCTCCGCAACCGCGGCAACCTCCAGCAGGCGGTCACGGCTCATCACCGCCCCGGTTGGGTTATTCGGGTAGCCGATCAGGATCGCTTTGGTGCGCGCCGTGACAGCCGCCTCGATAGCTGCCCCGGTGACCTGAAAGCTGTGCTCGACCTTTGTGGGGATGGTTGCCGCGCGTCCACCCGCCAGCACCACTTCCGGCGCATACGAGACAAAGCACGGCTCCGGGACGATCACCTCATCATCCGGATCCAGAATCGCCGAGAGCGCCAGGTACAGCGCCTCGGAAACCCCGACAGTGATCACGATCTCGCTTTCCGGATCATAGTGGATGCCGTACAGGCTGTTCAGGTGATCGCTTAGCGCCTGACGTAGTTCTAGGATCCCGGAGTTCGAAGTGTAATGCGTATGACCCTCGTGCAGTGAGCGAATGCCGGCCTCCAGGAAAGGCGCGGGAGTCACAAAATCCGGCTCGCCAATGCCCAGTGAGATGACATCCTCCATCGTGGCGGCGATGTCGAAGAAGCGGCGGATCCCCGAGGGTGGGATCGCCTGCACTCGCTGCGAAACAAAGTTGCGCATGCATCAGCTCCTCATGGGTCAATTAGCGGAAATCCACTGTTGAATGATCCCCGACGATCAGTGTATGAGTGTGCCCCACAACCCGGGCGCCGCGCCCAATGAGCGATCCCGAGATCTGGGCCGACACTACTTGGGCACCCTCCTCGATCACGGAGTCGCGGATGATGCTGTCGGTGATCTCACATCCGGCAGCGATAGTGACGTGCGGTCCGATCACAGCCCGGGCCACACGGGCCTCCGTGTGGATGTTGACCGGCGGGATGATGGAGACGCCGGGTACAACGGCCTGAGCGCTGTTGTCGAAACCGTTCTCAAGCAGATAGCGGTTGGTCTCCAGGACCGTCTCCGGCTTGCCCGTGTCCAGCCAGGTTTGGACGGGATGGGTGCGGAAGTTCGCCCCCTGCTCAATCATGATCTGGAAGGCATCGGCGATGTAGTATTCCCCCCGGGTCATACGCTGCTGCTCAAACTGCGTCTCGATGGCGCGCAGCATCTGGCTGGCATCCCGAAGATAGTATAACCCAATGATTACCTGCCGGTTGTCCAGCGATTCGGGTTTTTCGATGAACCGCGTGATACGGCCGTCTGGATCCGTTTCGACCACTCCGAAGCGGCGGGGATCATCCACCTCTTTGACAAAGGCAATCGCGTCGGCGGTAGTGTTCTTGATGACGCTGAGGTCCGCCTTGAACAGGGTATCGGCGAACAGCAAGAGCGTCGGGCCCGACAGGTGTTCGCGGGTGAGATAGATCGCCGGAGACTGGCCGCTGAGCTCCTTCTGCTGGACAAAGGTTGCCTTAAAACGGTAGGTCTGGCGGATGTAATGCTCCAGCTGGTCACCCAGGTAGCCTACGATGAAGATGTATTCATCGATGTCCAGCACCGCCAGCGAGTCGAGAAGGTGCTTAAGCATGGGTTGTCCGGCGATGGTGATCAGGGGCTTAGGCCGACTGTAGGTGTGGGGTCGCAGGCGTGTGCCATAGCCTGCCATCGGGATCACAACTTTCATGGGCGGTTCTCACAGGTGATGCCGGCTCGGCGTGCTGTCCGGACACGCCTCCGGGATGGTATAATGCCCGACATCGGTAGCCTGATCCGCTTCTTGAGGATGAAAGACCAGATGACCGACTCGCTGACCGATGTCGAGCGTATGCTGATCCGCGCACAGGGTTCTTTACCACGGCGCGTGTTTGTGGTGGTAGGGCCTTCAGGTGTGGGTAAGAATACCATCATTAAGGAAGTACTGACAAACCATGCCCACGAGATGAGCCGGGTGATCACCTATACAACCCGCCCGCGCCGTGAAGATGAGGTCGAAGGCGAGCAGTACCATTTCGTCAGCCTGGATGAGTTCAAGACGCTTTCCGAACAGGGCAGGCTGCTGGAAAAGCGCGATGTCTACAGGAATGAGGAGTACTACAGCCTGCCGGCCGATCTGTATCAGGATATCGCATCCGAGCACCACCTGGTGATCGCCGAAGTGGATGTCAACGGGATGCGATTGCTGCGCAATCTGGTCCCGGATTGTGTCACCATCTTCATCATGGCGCACCCTGCGGTCCTGCTTCAGCGCATTCGCAGCCGCCGGGATCAGAATCTCACAGAGGATAATCTCAGCAACCGGATGGATACGGCCAGGGAACAGATCAGGGATTCAGTCCAGTTCGACTACATGATCTACAACGAGGATGGCCGTCTCCATCAGGCCGTAGCCGCCCTGGAGGCGATTATCCAGGCTGAGCGCATGCGGGTGCGCCAGCCAGAAACCCTGCAGGTCTGGCTGCTGGCCGAGCTTGAGAGCGCTGGTCGGCAGTTGGCTTCTACCCCGTGACTGCCACTGCCCACGACAGCCGGCCCGGCGACCTGCAGGCAGTCAGGCTGGAGGTCTTCCATCACCTGTTTGCCTCAGTGGCGGAGGAAATGGGTGTTACCCTCGGCCGGACGGGCTATTCCCCGAACATCAAGGAACGCCGCGACTATTCCTGCGCACTGTTTCTGGGCGATGGGCGCATGCTGGCTCAGGCGGCGCACATCCCGGTTCATCTCGGCGCCATGCCGGCATCGGTACAGGCTGCACTGGCATTCGGGCAGCCTTTCAGCCCTGGCGACCTGATCGCCCTGAACGATCCTTATCTTGGCGGCACTCATCTGCCTGATATTACCCTGGTTTCGCCGGTATTCCTGAATGACCGGTTGGCCTTTCTGGTCGCCTCACGCGCTCATCATGCGGATGTTGGGGGCATGACGCCGGGGTCCATGCCGCTGGCTACAGAGCTTTATCAGGAAGGCATCATCATCCCGCCCATCAGGCTGGTTGAGGGGGGCCGGTTGAATCAGGCTGCGCTGGATCTGATCGTCCGCAACTCACGCACGCCGGATGAAAGGCGGGGCGATCTGGCCGCTCAGCGGGCCGCGCACGCCGTTGGCGAACGCCGCCTGCATGAAATCGCCGATCGGTACACGCTCGAGCGCGCGCTCGAAGAAGCCGAGATGCTGCTGGCCTATGCTGAACGGCTGACACGGGCAGCATTACGGTCGCTGCCGGAGGGCGACTATGCTTTTGAAGACTGGCTCGATGATGATGGGATCCAGGCGCAGCGTGTGATCATTCGGGTTACTGTGCGCATACGGGACGGCACCTTGACCGCTGATTTCACGGGCTCTGCTCCGGCGGTCACGGGATCGGTGAATGCGGTGCGGGCGATCGTCGAGTCCGCTGTGGGCTACGTAGTGCGCTGCCTTGCCGGCGAAAGCCTGCCGATGAATCATGGCGTCTTCAGGCCGCTGCAGGTGATCGTGCCGCCCGGCAGCGTGCTTGACGCAGGCCATCCTCATGCAGTGGCTGGTGGCAACGTGGAAACATCCATGCGCATCGTCGATGCCCTGTATGGCGCGCTGGCGCAGGCGCTGCCCGATCGCATCCCTGCAGCCAGTCAGGGGACGATGAACAATCTGGCCTTCGGCGGGATCGATCCAGCCCACGGGCGATCATTCGCCTATTACGAAACCCTGGGGGGCGGATCGGGGGCCAGCCCGCAGGCGGACGGAGCCAGCGGCATTCACTGCCACATGAGCAATACGCTCAATACGCCGGTCGAGGCCCTGGAGATGGCCCTGCCGGTTCGCGTGCAGCGGTATGCGCTGCGTCGCGGATCAGGCGGCAGAGGCCAGCATCGTGGCGGCGATGGCCTGGTGCGCGTCATTGAGTTCCTGGCCCCTGCCCGGGTTACGCTGCTAAGCGACCGCCGGCAGACAGGCCCCTATGGGCTGGCCGGAGGGCTGCCGGGGGCTGCTGGCGTGAACCAGCTGCACAGGTCCGACGGCTCGCCTGAACGCGAACTGCCCGGCAAGGTCTCTTTTGACGCCGACCCCGGCGATGTGCTCAGCATCTCGACACCCGGCGGCGGCGGGTGGGGGCCTCCCCCCGCTGACCGCTAAAAGCCGCTAGGGTGTCACCGTGATGGTCAGGCGTTCGCTCACAGTCGTGTTGCCCACCGCGTCAAACGCCCGCATCTGAATCGTGTGAACCCCCGGCTGGCTGATGATCCAGCGCTCGCTGAATGGCGCGATCGTGCTGGTTGCGATCAGGGCATCGTCTACATAGAACTCCACGCGATCCATGGAGATGTTGTCCGCAACCAGCGGCTGGATCGTTACATACTCATCATCCAGCGAGAAAGTGCTGCCGGACTGCGGGCTGATGATCTGAATGGTGGGAGGGGTATTGTCAACCGTCACCTGGATGATCGCTTCACGGAGGGTGTTATCTCCGCGCACAACGGTCAGGCGCAGGCTGTACAGGCCGTTCAGATTGCGAGCATCCCAGATGCCCAACTCTGCGTTGTAGCGCGATGTAAAACTGTCTTGACCGATTTGCGTCCAGGTGGCCGGGTTAAGCCCCTCGCCATAGTCGAGGCGGTACAGTCGGAAGTTGGGATCGCTGGCGTTACCCCTGATGCTCACCGCCCCCCGCACGTAGGCGAAGGGAAGCGGCTCAGCGATGGCTACCGGCCCCAGTGTGCTGGGCGCCCCGATTGTGTCATATTCCGTTGGGGGCTGTGGGATGCCAGCTTCACGCACCCAGTCAGCAGCCTCTTCAGGAAGAATCTGGAAGACCCGTTCTTCTACCAGATCGGGCGGTGTGTAGACCGTGGCCAGCAGGCCGGTCTCCCGGTTGATACGGAAAGGCTGGTAGACCGTATCGTAGGCGGTGGGTTCTGTCCCACGCCGGAACAGCTCCTGCCGGGTGGGGCAGTAGCGCGTCGGCAACAGGCCGCTGGTCTGGCACACCGTCATCTCGATCACGTCGTCGGGGCGGACCCAGGTCTCAATCGGAAGGTTGGCATGGCCGTACTCCATGATCGCCTTCCAAATCGGCGCTGCACCCGTGATAGCCGGCATTTCGATCATCGGAGAATTGTCTGTGTTACCAACCCAGACCCCGACGACCATCTGCGGGGTGTAGCCGATCGTCCAGTTGTCCCGGTAATCGTTGGTAGTCCCGGTCTTGACAGCAGCAGGGCGTGTCAGCTGCAGGCTGCTGTCTGCCCCAACACTTGGCCGGCGGGCGACATCATCGGACAGAATGTCATTGATCAGATAAGCCAGCGACGGCTCGATGATGGCGTTGTTGCTGAAAGTATTGCCCTGCCCGTATTCCCATAGAATAGCCCCGTCGCGATCTTCCACGCGCAGGATCAGCGTGGGATCCAGAGTGCGGAAGCCCGGGCGTCGCATTTCCTGAGGTGTGGGGCGTCCGCGCATTTCCCCCAGATTGGCGAAGGTGGCGTAGGCATACGTCATGTCCAGCAGGGTCACCTCACCGCCGCCAAGAGTGAGTGACAGGCCATACTGATCCAGTCCACGATCCAGCGTGTTGACTCCCATGACATGTGCGGTGCGGATCAGGTTGTCGATCCCCACCCATTCGAGCACCTGCACAGCCGGGACATTGTAGGAATTGGCCAGGGCATAGCGGATGCTCTGCGGTCCGTGGAACTGACGATCGAAGTTCTCGGGCACATAGGGTTCGTTGCTGCCTACGTCAAAGGCCGTCCGCACATCCAGAGTCATGGTAGCCGGAGTGTAGCCCTGCTGGAAGGCGGTCAGGTAGGTGAAGGGTTTGATCGCAGAACCCGGCTGGCGCTCGGCCAGAGCCACGTTAAAGTTGCCATCGATGGCTTCGTTGTAATAATCCAGGCTGCCCATCATCGCCAGGATCTCGCCGGTTCGTGGATTCATGATCACGACGGCGGCGTTGCGGGCGTTGTGATCGATTCCATGATCCGCGGGGGCCAGGGGTTGCAGATACTGCGCCGCAGTGCAGGATGACTGTCCGGCGGCGGGGATGATGGTGGTGGGTAACTGACCGGACAGGCGGGCGATATGGGATCGCGCCGCGCATTCGGCCTGCAGATAAAGATCGTAGTCCAGGGTGGTGTAGACAGTCAGCCCCCCACGGTATACCAACGTTGGGCCCAGCATCTCTTCCAGCTGCTTACGAGCAGCAATAGAGAAATGCGGCGCCAGCAGGTTAAATCGCTGTTCCGGGGGCTGAATCTTCAGCGGGGTGTTCAGAGCAATCTCCGCCTGTTCCGCCGTGATGTAACCCTGCTCTACCATCAGATCGAGCACCAGCTTCTGGCGGGCACGCGCTTCATCGAAATTGTCAATGGGGTTGAGTGCCGGGGACTGCGGGATCGCAGCCAGCATCGCTGACTCAGCCAGTGTCAACTCGCCAATCGGCTTATCAAAGTACACGCGCGCTGCGGCTTCTACTCCATAAGCCAGATTGCCGTAAAAGTTCGTGTTGAGGTACCACTCCAGTATCTGGTTCTTGTCATACTCCCGGCTAATCTGCACCGCCAGAATCAGCTCGCGAATCTTACGATCGTAGCTGAGACGCCCCCGTTCTGAGGGTTCGATGAGGACATTCTTCACCAACTGCTGAGTGATGGACGAGCCGCCCTGAACCGTTCCGCCGGTCACGTTGTTCCAGAGGGCGCGGACGATGCCTTCGGCGTCATAACCCGGGTTCTGGTAAAAGGTCTTATCTTCCAGGGCAATTGTGGCCTGGCGGAGCTCCTCAGGAATTTCAGCCAGCTCAACCCAGGTTCGATCGCCCCCCAGCGGATCAATGATTTCATACAGCAGCACCCGGCCTGTCCGATCATAGAGCCGCGTTGTCTCGAAATCTTCTTCGGCTACGCGGATGGCACCTGGCTCCGGGAGCTGCTGGGCATAGTAGGCGTATGCACTGACGGCCGATCCGACGCTCATTGCAACTGATAGTAGCAGTACGCCCACTACGCTGAGCGCCGCGATGCCCAGCCAGCGCATCGCCTGGTTGATGCCAGTTCGCAACTGCCTGCGCCGCGCCCGGCGACGGTGAACTACACGACGGGAAGTACTCATAGCCTCCCAACCCTCAAGCTGACGCTCGCCGATCAGGCTCCGCCCAGTGTAGCATGCTGCCAGCATGCCCGCGAGCCCAGCGCTTCCTGCACATTCGTCGTCTTGGACCTGAGAGCGTGCGGGTGCGTTACAACCCGGGGCGCGATCGGCTGCGAGCCTGCTATCACCCTCACCCCCAACATGAAATGCCGCTTCTGCCAGGGAGTTCGTCTTCGACCGTTTACTCCATCCTGGCTTGCATCAGACAGCCACCTTACTCATAGGTTGGCAGGGAATGTCCCGCTCAGAGGGCAGATGCCATGCTACAATAGGGCGCGGCGACGGCTGCGCCTTCTGCATTCCCGGGCTTGCTATGCGCATCACCCATCTGTCACTGACCAATTTTCGCAACTATGCTCGCCTGGAGCTAGCGCTTTCGGCAGGCAGAATAGTCCTGTACGGAGACAACGCGCAGGGAAAGACCAGCCTCCTGGAAGCGGTCTACTATCTGGCAACCTCCCGGTCGCCATACATCACTTCTGATCGCCAGCTGATCAACTGGCTGATCCGGGACGATCCACTGCCATTTGCGCGGCTGGTGGCTGAAGTCACCACCCGGCAGGGCTTGAAGCGTGTAGAGGTAACAATTTTCTACGAGCGAACGGGTGGCCAGGACCGCTTCAAGAAGGAGATTCGTATCAATGGCCTATCGCGCCGGGTGATGGACCTGCTGGGCCAGATCACCGTGGTGATGTTCCTGCCCCAGGATCTGGCGCTGGTGGAAGGGCCGCCTGCGCTGCGCCGCCGCTACCTCGACATCACCCTGTGCCAGGCCGACCCGGGCTACTGCCATGCGCTCAGCCAGTATACGCGGGCGCTCGCTCAGCGCAATGCCCTGCTTCGCCAGCTGCAGGAGCGGGGAGGGCGCGGCGATCAGTCCCTGCTGGATTTCTGGGATCAGCAACTGGCTCAACACGGCGCAGCTATCGTCGCTGGCCGCAATCAGCTTGTTCGTGAACTTGAGCGCGGCGCTCAGCGTATGCACCACGATCTAAGTGGCGCGAATGAACACCTGCGCCTTCGCTACCAGCCCGGATTTAATCCGACAGCCCGCCAAGATGGACAGATGGCATTCGAGCCTGCAGACCTGGGCCCGTCGGCGCTGCCGCAAATGCCCGTTGCCGAGATCGCAACCCGTTTTATCGAAGGGCTGCAGGCCGCCCGGCGGGAAGATGTTGCGCGGGGAATGACGACTTTTGGCCCCCAGCGGGATGAGATGCGGTTCCTCGTCAACGGTCACGACCTGGGCCTGTATGGATCGCGGGGGCAGAACCGCACTGCTGTGCTGGCCCTCAAGCTGGCTGAACTGGAATGGATCCGCAGCCGAACGGACGAGTGGCCCATCCTTCTGTTAGATGAAGTAGCCGCCGAGCTGGATGCGCATCGCCGGGGCTACTTACTGGCGCGTGTCGGCGAGGCCGATCAGGTCATTCTGACCACAACCGAACCCCACCTGCTGCCGGGCCAGTATCTGGAGCAGGCCGCCAGGTGGCAGGTCGCCGGGGGAACGATCACGGTACTGGAAGGAGGGTAACGGCGGGGTCTACAGGGGGCGTTTGGCAGGAACCCCAGTGCGGCGCGGATAAGCCGGGGGAGTAGCTGCCACTTTGGCGATGTCAACCAGGTAGTGCGTCTCGGCCACAGTCGGCAGCTCAACCGGGGTCAGCTGGACGATCTGGCCGCCCAGCAGCAGAATGGCAGCCTGCGCCTCCGTGACTTCTTGAGGTGCGCCTTCTCCTTTCTGTGCCAGAATATGGCCGCCAACGCGGGCCAGCGGCAGCATATACTCAGCCAGCGTGCGCATCCCGGCTACAGCGCGTGCCAGCACCCAGTCATACTGCTCGCGATGCTCAGGCTGCTGGCCGACGGCTTCCACTCGATCATTGACCAGCGTGATCCCCTTGAGCCCCAGCACTTCAATGACATGGCGCAGGAAAGCAACCTTCTTGGCGGTTGCCTCTACCAGCACCAGCTGGAGATCGGGGCAGGCGATCTTGAGCGGCAACCCCGGGAAACCGGCCCCGGTTCCGACATCGATCACCCGCAGGCCGGGCCGGCGGGGGCGCATGACCAGCAGGCATGAGAGGGAGTCGGCAAAGTGCCGGATCTCCACAGCCTCCGGCTCGGTGATCGCCGTCAGGTTGATCTGGTTGTTCCACCGGGCGAGTTCGGCGGCATAGAGCCGAAACAGATCCGTCTGCGCCGGTGTCAGGCGGATCTGCAACTGAGTTTGCGCTATCTGTACCAGCCGGGCCATCGGTTCAAGCACGTGGCAATGGTCCGATGCTCAGTTAATCCTGTTCACCCGATTCTCCGCGGCGATCCAACATATCGAAGTAGAACGGCTCCCCCCGCCGCAGAAAGGCGCCCAGGCGTGTCCACGTCCAGTACTCCTGGTCGAGGTCGTGCGGGCGCTCCAGCCCGAGTGCATCCAGAACGGGCAGCCGGTACAGGTCATAGCTCTTGGTGATGAGGCTGCCCAGGCTGCGGACATATCCCACGCTGGCCTGATAGAATGCCGCACACAGAGCGGCCGCCAAGACGCCGCCGGCGATGAGCACTCCATTGCCCCGGACCATTCCCAGGATCACCCCTTCTGCCGCCGCGATCCCGCTCAGCAGCGATAGATGGACAACTACGTCAATGATCAGCTTCTGGTTGTCGATGTCTTCCAGGAGGCGTGGGTTGCTGGTGCTGACGATCTCCCGGATGTACGGCCAGAACAGCATACCGTCCAGGCCATAGCGTATCAGGGGATACTCCTCCATAATCGCCCAAGCGTTGCCAAAGGCTGTGGGCAGCAGGCGGCCCCGGTCATAGGGGAGCATCTGTACGGGCTCTGTCTTTTCTTTCTCGCCATGGAGCCTGTGCAGTTCCTGAAAGATGGCGAATGCGGCATCTTCGTCATAATGCTGAGATTCTTCCGCCTCTGCCAGCAGTTCGCGCCGCTCCGCCTGTTTGATCGCGATCGCAGCATAGCGGCTGCGATGCCGCCTGAGGTTCCGCAGGTACAACGGGAACAGGAGCACGCGCCCGGTGAGTCCGAAGCCCTCGAACAGCCGGATGATGCTGCTGTTCAGAACCACCAGCAGCAGGCCGAGGCCGAGTCCCAGCACAACTGTGGTTAGCATCTCGCCAGAGAAAAGACCCAGCCAGGGCGACGAAACTTCCGGGAAAAAATTCCAGACCCCGGAAGTCCCCCCATACGACGGACTGAAGAGGACGTACTGGTTCACAGCCACAAAGATCACAGCGGGCAGAAACCCTGCGAGAAAGAACGCACGTCCCAGCTGGCTGACCAGGCCTTCCACGAATGAAGTCAGATCATTCATTGAGTTGATCCTTGTCAGGAGTGCCAGATGGCCCGGCGCCGGTTTGGGCGGTACGGCGCTGCCGGCGCTGGAGGCGCTGGCGCACCACCACGCCGCGATCCGGGATGGGCGACAGGCTACCGGCCATCTGGAGAAGCTGCGATTCGAACATACCGCGCATCGCCGGTGCGATGATTCCCCGGAACTCCTCACCCCGCAGAACTACTGTCAAACGGCTGGCAGCCTCGTCCAATGTGACCGAGTCCTGTTGCACCACAGCCGTGACGGGTATGAGCATACTGCCGACGAGATCGCACAGCGGGCGTTGTAGTAAGGCTGCTCCCTGCCTGTGCAGGGGGGCCACCAGGTCAGCAAAGTGGCAGGCCGCATATCCCCCTGAGTCCAGGGCTACTACCAGATACCACCAGTCCTGGGGATCCGCTTCGCTGCTCAGCATAGCCAACGCATCAATCACACGCTCCTCTTCATCCATGAGGATGCAGCGGAAACGGCTCAAATCCTGATCAGCTATCGGCGTCATGATCGCATCCTAGCACTGTGGATACAGGCATCTTACCACCGGCTTCCCAAACAGGAAAGCTCAGTATCCGAATGCCTGCAGGCTTTCTCCCAGCACATAGATCCGCTGGTCGGCCACGACAATCTGGTAAATGATGTCGGGCCGGCTGCTGACAGGCATGCGGACCTGCTCGAGGCCGGTCGTGCTGTCTAACCCGCTGAGCGCGACGGATCCCGTATCATAGTCCTTCACGATCGCCCAGACCATCGCATCACGGGCGGTAACCGGATCGGCCAGCAGGCCACGCAGCGAATGCCACGCCAGCCCGTGCCCATCAGCATATAGCGCCAGCACCCCGGGGCGGAAGCCCTGCTCGGCGCCCGGTGCGGGGGCCAGCACCAGCAGATCGGCCTGCACCCCCAGCCCAGCTTCCGGGGCGCTCAACAGGTCCACACCCCACAGCATCCCGCCATCTACTGGATTGAGCGCCCGAAGCTGCGCCACGCTCAGCACATACAACTGATCACGCCCCAGCGCTATCAGATCGGGCTGGCGAATCTCAGGGTCTGACCACCGCCACATCTCCTCACCGGTGCGCAGATCATACGATACCACGGCTCCCCCATCTGCCGACCGGACAAGCACATACAGGCGGTTGCCATCGTGAAGGATCTGCTGATACCCCGGCCGCGAAGCCTCTCCGGCTGCCCCAGTAACTGACCAGAGCTGTTGGCCGGTGTAAAGCTCATAGGCCGTCAAGGAATTGTCGGCAAAGCCGGCAGGCCACATCCCAACGACGACGGAGATCGATGTAAGCGCGGCGCTGTAGAAGTGCTGCGATTCGAGCGGGGGCAGACTCCACAGCTCGCTGGCCTGAGCGTCGTAGACTGCCAGCCTGGCCCTTGAGTCTGCCAGGCCAGTCTGAGGGTTGATACTCTGCTCACGGATAGCGGCTACACCCAACGTACCCAGCCCATCCACGTAGACCTCTCCCCACGACTCGCCGCTGGTGATCCCGGCCCAGAGGGGAGCGCTGGCCTCCACGCGGCCTGTCTGCGCGCTCACCCATGCAAAGCGGCCATCTGCAATCAGGACCGCCAGCCTCTCTCCGGCAGCTGCCAGCGCAGCTGGCCGCGCTACTTCACTCCACTCCCACAGCTGGCGAGCCGATCCCGGGCCCACCGGCTGCGGCGCCGGGCTGGGAGGCGCCGGCTGTGTCGGGACAGGGGTGGGCGATGCGGATGCGGTGGGTGTGGCTGGCTGCAGTGCTACAGTGGCGGTGACCGGTACAGCCGAGGCAGCCGGCAGGGTGATGAGAATGGGATCTACCGTATCGGGAGGTGACAACGTGCCACAGCCAACCAGTGCCAGGATGCCCAGCAGACCTTTCAGGAGCAGACAGGGCGCATGGAAGTGGTAGGAGTTAGCACGCACTTTTGACCTCTTTACACTGGATGAAGCGCAGCAGGGCGCAGAAGTTGGGCTCACGGTAACCGCAAAATAGCGCTTCCTGCGGCGGGATTTCGGCCAGTGTCCGACGCTCACCCCGTGGGATGAAGATAGCGTTGTACCCCCCCGCCAGGGCGTTGTCAGCCGAAGGTCCCACCCAGTCTGGCATGCCAGGGAGAGCCCGCTCCTCGAATGCTACTTGCCCGGGAACACTGGTTACCCACGTCTGGCTGTCGCCGCCGGGCGCCGCCCAGGCTACTGCGGATACAATTCGGGCAGCCCGGTGCTTATTCATCCCGAGCTCGTCCAGAATGCCTGCGCGCCCGTGTACCCGAAGATACTGGTTGGCACGCACTCCCGGTCGCCCGCCGAGCGCATCGACATAGAACGCCGAGTCCTCGGTAATCACAGGCACACCCAGCCGACGCGCAACCTGCAGAGCGCCACTGCTGGCAATAATGGCGGTAGTTCTGCCTGCCTCGTCATAGCCCGCAGTTCTGCCGTACCGCTCGCGGGCCGAAATCACCTGCATCGGGGCCTGCAGGCAGGTGATGATGAAAGCCAGCTGGGCCAGCTTGGCCGCGTTCCCAGTCGCGAATACAATCTGTACCGGCGCCATGACAGGCATTCTAGCGGATTTGTGAGAAAATCCAATAAGCCGGTTGAACCACCGGCCAGCTCAGAGAGTAACATGTGCAGAGCAGGAACATCGATGAGACAGCACGCCCGGGGCCGGACGCCCGCAGGGGCTGGAACAGTCTACCGGTAGTTTGTGAAATGGCGGTATAATCCTGCTATCTCTTGGATGCTTAATCAGGATGGCCATGCCGTCAATATTTGAGGAGGGTGTCTTCCCTCCGGGCGGCTGCATCCCGCAGCGAGGGGTCGGGCGATGCGTTTGGCCTTATGCACATGAAACACAGGTGGCCGCCCAGCGGCTGAATCAACGTCCACAAGGCGGCCCGGCAGCCGGGAAGCCCATGCATCGATGAGGGGGAAAGACCGCAGAGGTGTACCATGACCAATTATCTGATCCGGCGTATCTTCACCATGTTGATTGTCCTCTTTCTGAGTACAATCGCCATCTTCGGTATTCTCAATGCTGCCCCTGGCGGCCCGCTCGATGGGCTGCGCATGCAGAATGCTAACCGCAACCGTCGTGTGACGGCCTATGACTATCAGCGCCTGGAAAGCCTGCTGGGGCTCGACAAGCCGGTTCACCTGCGCTATGTCGTATGGCTGGCAGGCGATGACTGGATCGAAGCGCTCCCGATATGGTTCACCGGGCTTAATAACCAGGGTAAGCCGTTTGAGAATGGTACGACCAAAGGCGTGCTGCGCGGTGACTGGGGCGAGTCGTGGGCAGTGGCATCCAACCGCCCGGTTCTCGAAGTCATCAACGAGCGTCTGGGCAATACCGTCATCCTCATGAGCCTGGCCACCATTGTCTCGCTTGTGGTGGCGGTCCCCATTGGCGTATTTTCAGCCGTCAAGCAGTACTCTACGCTGGACTATGCCGCCACCACTTTCTCCTTCATCGGCATCTCGATGCCTGTCTTCTGGCTTGGCCTGATGATGATCATCCTGTTTGCGATCAAGTTCCAACAGTGGGGGCTGCCATCTCTGCCATCCGGGGGGGTGACTTCGCTGCGCGGAGCAGGGGCCGGAACCGTCTTAGATCGGATACGACATCTGATAATGCCCACGGTCGTCCTGTCGCTGCTGTATATGGCGACCTGGAGCCGATTCATGAGAACGTCGATGCTTGACGTGCTCCATCAGGATTATGTTCGCACAGCTCGAGCCAAGGGCCTGGTGGAGCGCATTGTCATCGCCAAGCATGCTTTCCGCAATGCGCTGATCCCCCTGATTACGATCGTGACTCTGCAACTGTCCGGGTTGTTCGGGGGCGCGGTGTTGACCGAGACGGTGTTTGCCTATCCGGGGATGGGACATCTGTACTTCAACGCCATCAGCCGCAGCGACTGGCCGCTGGTCATGGGCTATCTGCTGATTCTGTCTGTGTTGGTGATCGTGTCCAACCTGATTGCAGATATTGCCTATGTCATGGTTGACCCACGTATTCGCTACGACTGATCCGGATGACGATCCAGAATATAGGGGGATGATCGAAGATGGCTGTTCAACCACTCCAATCAAGCAGCATGGAGCTGCAGGCCGATACCATTGTAACCGAGGAAATGACCCAGTTTCAGATGATCTGGCGGCGCTTCCGGAAGCATCGGCTCGCGCTGCTGGGCGGCATCGTTCTGGGGATTTTTGCCTTGTCGGCCTTACTGGCTCCGGTGCTGGCGCCTCGCCTGCCTCAGGGAGCTCCCGGGGTTCGCGTTCCCGGCGCTCTGCTGTTTGATCCGATGGCGGTAGACCCCGCCAACCAGCACCTTAAGCCGGGCGTCGATGGGCACATCCTGGGCACCGATGAGGTCGGGCGAGATATCCTGGCCCGCCTGATCTACGGGGCGCGGGTATCGCTTTACATCGGCATCATGGCTACCATCGGCTCAGAGAGCATTGGTGCGCTGGTGGGCGCGATTTCGGGCTACTACGGGGGAACCATTGACCAGGTGCTGATGCGCATTGTCGACTTCATGCTGACTCTGCCCACCCTGCCAATCCTGCTGGTGCTCAGCGCCATGCTGGCCGGGCAGATCAGCTCTCCGTTCATGCGGCTCAATTTCCTGGTGCTGATCCTGGTCTTATTTGGCTGGATGGGCGCTGCCCGCCTGGTGCGGGGAGTCGTCCTCAGTCTGCGCGCACAGGAATTCACGGAAGCGAGCAAGGCACTGGGCGCCAGCGATGTGCGCATCATCGTCCGCCACATGCTGCCCAATGCGCTGGCTCCGATCATCGTCAATGCGACCCTCGGGGTTGGCGGCGTCATCATCGTGGAGGCCGCACTCAGTTTCCTGGGCTTTGGGGTACAGCCCCCCACGCCGAGCTGGGGCAATATGCTAACCCGCGTCCAGGACTACATGTTCCTGAATCCGACGCTGGCCATCTGGCCCGGCCTGTGCATCTTCCTCACGGTGCTGTCCATCAACTTCATGGGTGATGGGCTGCGCGACGCGCTGGATCCGCGTATGCGAGGCGTGGGCGGACACTAAAGTCTCCCCGGCGAAATCCCCCGGCGGGCCTCAGGACCCGCCGGGGCGCTGTGTGACCGATCGCTGCCGGGCACGCCGTTGAAACCCTGGTCGATTGAAGGCGATGCTCTACGCCCCCAACTGAGGGCTTGCCTTTTGTGCAGGAGTTTGCTACTCTAATCGCTAGAAGAGCGTCTGAAAGTTGGGCTCACCAGCGCAAAGATAATGTCAAATGTCCCATCCCAGTGAACCCGCTGACTGCACCCCACAACACTAACCTACACACCAGAGGGACCGGACATCCTCTGATCACGCTGTGAGCTACCGATTAAGTGAGCTGGCAATACACTCTATCTTTACTATGCCATCAGCATGATGAAAGAGAAAGGAGGTGATGACCAGGCACAGAAAAACTTCTACTTGATCGCTGGTGCAGCACCTGTTTTCGCCAGCAAGTGTAATCAGTTTCTAATCAGGGAGGAAAGAACGTTATGTATAACAAGCGTTGGGCGCTGATCGGTGCGCTCATTCTGGTAGCGTCATTTGCCCTCGCGGCCTGCGCGACCGGCGCTGTGCAGACCGTGGTGGTGACCGAGATGGTCGAGGGCGAGATCGTCACCCAGGTGGTAGAGGTGACCGCTGCACCTGAGGTTCCCACTCAGGACACGATCATCATCTGCATGAGCCAGGAGCCTGACAGCCTCTACCGCGTCACCAGCAATATGGCGGTGACCGTGCAGGTCCTGGGCGCTGCCGACCCCAAGGGCTATGTCAATGACCGCGGCTACTTCTATGAGACCCAGATGCTGGTGGACAACGCCTTCCCGTCCTTCGAGACCGGCGATGCCGTCCTGGAAGGCGAGGGATCGGATGCGGTCCTGAGCGTGACGTACCGCTTCAAGGACAACATCACCTGGTCCGACGGCGAGCCCTTCACGGTGGATGACATCCTGTTCACCCGCGAAGTCGTCATCGACCCGGATTCAGGCGCCGTCACCCGCGGCATCCTGGATACCATGACCTTCGAGAAGGTGGACGACTACACCCTGAAGGTCAGCTACCCGGCTGGCGTCAAGGATCCGCTGTACTTCCTGCCGCCGCTCAGCTCCGCTTATGGCATCTCTGCGCCGCTGCCCGAGCACGTCCTGGGTGAGATGACCCCGGCCGAGATCGCGGAGAGCGACTATGCCCGCCTGCCCAACCCGGTGCTCGGCCCCTACGAGTTCGTCGAGTGGGTCGAGGGCGACCGCGTGGTTCTGAAGGCGGTCGAGAACTGGTGGGGCGGCGAGGTCGCCGTTCCGAATCTGATCTTCCGCTTCATCACCGACACCAACCAGCTGCTGGCCTCGACGCTCTCCGGTGAGTGCGACTACGCCACCAGCGACGGCCTCCAGCTGACCCAGCTGCCCTTCATCCAGCAGTCCGCGGATCAGGGCCTGATCAACTACGA
>DAOTXW010000010.1:0-48622 GCA_034435035.1 Anaerolineae bacterium
GCCCCCGACAGACGCGAGCAGCGTCCCGGCGGCAGCGCCCCGCCCCCCCCACGGCCACCGCCTGTCCGGCCTCCCGGCCCGGCCAGCCCGGCGCCCGGCCCGTCCGCTGCCGCGTCACGCGCCCGCGGCGCGATGCGCTCCCTGCCCGGCGTGGAAGGCGTCAAGGTCAAGTCGCGGCCTGCCCGCAAGCAGGCCGCTGAGCCGGCCTGGGTGCGGCGAATCCAGCAAGAAATGCCCCCCTACGCCGATGAGGTGCTGGCGTTTGCGCTGGTGGGCATCGGGCTGCTGTCCTTCTTCACGCTGCTCAGCCCCTCCAGCGGCGCACTGGGCACGGCCTGGTCCGGGGTGCTGGAGCAGGCTTTCGGCCTGGGATCGTACATCGTCTCGGCCGTCATCCTGGCGGCTGGCGCCCTGATGCTGCTGCCCAAACTGAGCGTCGAGGTGCGGCTCAACTGGTGGCGGATCATCACCGGCGAGCTGGTTTTCGTCTTTCTGCTGGCCTACGTCCATGCCGGCATCCGGGCCAGCATCGGCGGCGAGGAAGGGCGCATCGAGGCCTTCGCCCGCGCGTTTGAGGGCCGCGGCGGCGGGATCGTCGGCTGGGCGGTGCAGGACGTGATCCACGCGCTGCTGGGCGATGTGATCACCGGCGTGGTGCTGCTGATGCTGCTGAGCATCAGCCTGGGGATGATGATCGGGGTGCGCCGCCAGCAGATCGTGGACACGCTGACGCGGATCGAGGCGCGGCTGAATGCGTTCGTCCGGCGCATGGACGAGTCCGCCCGCCGGGCCGATCAGCTGGCAGCCGGCTATGCCCGCGCCGCCCGCCTGAGCGTCCCGCTGGCCGGGATCATCGCCGCGCGGCGGGCCGCCGCCGCCGCCCGCGCGATGTCGGGGGTGGACGGCGCGATGCTGGTGGAACTGCCGCCGCTGCCGGGCCGCCCGTCGATCATCACGGGCGAGACCGGCTCAGGCGCGATCACGGTGCAGCGCCAGCAGGATCGCGAGCTGCTGTTCCGCCAGCGCGGGCGGCTGACACCCGCCGAGCGCGCCCAGACCCTGCGCTCCCCCCTCCGGATGCGCTTCAAAGTGGACGACCTGCCCGACCGCAAGCGGCTCGCGAAACGGGAGGCGGACCTGCCGCCGCTGGATCTGCTGGAGGCGATGGACTTCCAGCGCCCCGGCGCCGACGAGATCAACGTCAATGCCCAGATCATCGAAGAAGCCGTCGAGGATTTCGGCATGCGGGTGCAGGTGGTGGGGGTGAAGGCCGGCCCGACCGTCACGCAGTATGCCGTGCAGCCCTTCACCGAGATCGAAAAGGATGGGCAGAAGGTGGTGCAGCGCGTGCGCGCCGCCCGTGTCGCCTCGCTGGGCAGCGACCTGGCGCTGGCGCTGGCCGCGTCGCGCGTCCGCATTCAGTCGCCTGTCCCCGGCACCAGCTACATCGGCGTGGAGGTGCCCAACACCCGGCCCGGCATCGTCTCCCTGCGCCCGGTGATGGAATCCGAGCAGTACTTCCGGGTGCACTCGCCGCTGGCGCTGGCGCTGGGGCGCGAGGTGGATGGCAAGCCGTTCGCGGTCGACCTGGCCGCCATGCCCCACCTGTTGATCGGCGGCACCACCGGCTCCGGCAAGTCCGTGTGCATCTCCGCCATCGCCACCTGCCTGGTCACCAACAACCGGCCCGACCAGCTGCGGCTGATCATGATCGACCCCAAGATGGTGGAGCTGGTGCGCTTCAACGGTCTGCCTCACGTGCTGGGCCGTGTCGAGGTGGAAGTGGAGCGCATCATCGGGGTGCTGCGCTGGATCACGCGCGAGATGGACCGGCGCTACAAGCTCATGGAGCAGGCGCAGGCCCGCAACATCGCCGTGTATAACCACGGGCGGCGCAAGAAGGATCGGCTGCCGTACATCGTGGTGCTGATCGACGAGCTGGCCGAGCTGATGACGGAGTTCCACGACGAGACAGAGCACCTGATCACCCGGCTGGCGCAGATGGCCCGCGCCACGGGCATCCATCTGGTCGTGGCCACCCAGCGCCCCAGCACGGACATCGTCACCGGGCTGATCAAGGCTAACTTCCCCTCGCGGATCGCCTTCGCCGTGCCCAGCGGCGTGGACTCGCGGGTCATCATCGACAGCGTGGGCGCAGAAGACCTGATCGGCCGCGGGGACATGCTCTATCAGGGCTCCGACGCCGCCGGGCCGATCCGGCTGCAGGGCTGCTTCGTGAGCGACCGCGAGATGGACAGGCTGGTCGAATACTGGCGCAAACACTGGACAGAAGCGGAAGACCCGATCCCGCCGTGGGAGCGCGCGCTGACCCGCGCCGCCATGCTGGACGAGACCGATCAGATGCTGGAAGACGCCATCCGCATCTGCCTGCAGGAAGGCGAAGTCTCCGCCTCGCTGCTGCAGCGCCGCCTGAATGTGGGCTACCCGCGGGCCGGGCGCATCATCGACGCGCTGTACCGGCTGGGCGTGGTCGGCCCCGACCCCGGCGCGGGGCGCCCTCGCCCGGTGCTGATCGCCAGGGACACCGACCCCACCACCTACATCGTCAACTGGCGCATGGGGAGATAGCCCCGGACCGGAAGCGACCGGATTCGTGATACACTGGGGGCATGAGCGCGTTGAATCACCTGACCCTGATCATCCTGGCAGTGAGCGATCTGCCACAGGCCGCCCGCTTCTACCGGGCCGCGCTGGCCGCCGAGCCGGCTGTGGACACCGCCACCTATATCGAGTTCGCGCTGGCGGGCGGCCTGCGGCTGGGCCTGTACGAGCGGCACGCCTTCGGCGCCAACACCACCGAGACGCCGGTCCTGATTCCGCACGGCACGCTGGCCCCCACCGAGCTCTACTGGCAGGTAGACGACCTGCCCGCCGCCATGTCCCGCCTGGCCGAGGCGGGAGCGCGGCTGCTCTCCGCGCCGCAGCCGCGCTCCTGGGGCGATGAAGTCGCCTACTACGCCGATCCGGATGGGAATGTCATCGCGCTGGCGCGGCCCCTGCCGGCTGCCTGATCCCCTGGCCCTGCTGGCGGCGCTGGCGCTGACCGCCTGCGCCGGCCCGCCGGCGCCCCCGCCGGCGCCCCCCTCCCCCCCGGACCCGCGCTTCGGCGCGGTGGAAGCCTATCACGCGCCCGATCAGGCCGCCGCAGCCGGGGTCGGCTGGGAGCGCATCATCTTCTACTGGAGCGAGATCGAGCGCGACGGCCCGGACGACTGGAACTGGTTCCACGCGCCGATGGAACGGCTGGATGCGGAGATCGCCGCCGGGCGGGAGATCGTAGGGCTGGTGGCGCACACGCCCGGCTGGGCCACAGACGGCCTCGAAGGGGCGGGGATCCCCTACGGCCTGTACCTGCCGCCAGACGACCCGCGCAACCTGTGGGCAGGTTACATCCGCTATCTGGTGACGGTTTATGGCGATCGCGTCCACCGCTGGATCATCTGGAACGAGCCGGACATCGCGCTCGATACCTTCGGCGCTCAGTGGCAGGGGACGGCCGCCGACTACTACCAGCTGGTCAGGACCGCCGCCATCGTGGCCCGCGAAGTCGATCCGGCGGCGCAGATCCATCTGGGCGGGCTCACCTACTGGCACAACCCGAACTATCTGCGCGAGTTCCTGACCGCCGCCAGCGCCGACCCGACCGCCGCGGCCAGCGGCTACTATTTCGATGCCGTATCCGTCCACGTCTACTTCAAGCCGGAGACGACGATCGGGATCGTGGGAACGCTGCGCCAGACGCTGGCCGACTTCGGGCTGGACCGGCCAATCTGGATCAACGAGACCAACGCCCCACCCTACGATGACCCATCCCAGCCGTGGACTGAGCCGGTCTTCCGCGTGACGCAGGAGGAGCAGGCCGCCTTCCTGCTGCAGGAGTTCGCGCTGGCGCTGGCGCTGGGCGTGGAGCGGGTGGGCGTCTACAAGTGGGTCGATGAGCCGCCGCCTTCGCCCGGTTTTGAGCCGTATGGCCTGCTGCGGGCTGACCGGTCGCCGCGCCCGGCCTATGACGCCTACCGGGCCGCCGCGGCGCACTACGCGGGCACGCAGAACGCCGCGTACAGGCTGCGCCCGGAGGCGCTGATCGTGGCGCTGGACCGGGACGAGCAGACCACGCGGGTCGTCTGGGCGCGCGGGCCGTACCGGACGCTGGTCGCACTGCCGGCGCTGGCCGGCTCCGCCCGCCGGGTCGATCCGACCGGCGCGGCGCGGACGATCCGCCCGCTGCTGGGGCACTACTGGCTCGCGCTGGAGCCGGCCCGCTGTGAGCCGGAATGTCTGATGGGTGGGCCGCCGGCGCTGATCATCGAGGACGCCCACGCCGACCTGAGCCGCCCGGAAACGTTCGATGCGCGGCTGGCGGTTGACCTGACCCCGCGCACCCGGCTGGCGCTGGCCGGGGCTGCCATCCTGATCGCCGGCGCGGCGGCCGGCCTGGCCGCGCTGCGCTCCCGCCCGCCCGCCGGCTAGCTGCCCTCCTGCTCGTTTGTGCCCGGCATGGGCTGCGCCTTGACCTGCAGCAGCAGATAGCCCACGACGCCTGCCAGCAGCGAAGCCGCCAGGATGCCGATCTTGGCACTGCTGAGCAGATCGCCCGGGCCGAACGCCAGGCTGGCGATGAAGATCGACATCGTGAAGCCGATCCCCGCCAGCACCGCCGCCCCGAAAATATGCCGCCACGAAAGGCCGTCCGGCAGCTGGGCCAGCCCCAGCCGCACCGCCAGCCACGACAGCAGCGTGATCCCCAGCGGTTTGCCGAGAGTCAGCCCGGCGACGATCCCCAGGCTGATCGGGTTCAGCGCCAGGCTCGCCGCGCCGGGGCCCTCGCCCTGCAGCATGACCCCGGCGTTAGCCAGAGCAAACACCGGCAGGATGCCGTAGGTAACCCAGGGATGCAGATCGTGCTCCAGCTGATGCAGCGGCGACTCCACGTGGTCGCTGGCCATCTCGATGGCCTGGGCGGCTGCTTCGCGCCGCTCGCGGGACTGCTCCAGGGCGGCGATCTCCGGGGTCAGCGCCTCGTTATATTCGTCCATCGCCTCCTTCAGCCGGTCGAGGAACTCCTGATCATTCACCCGCACCCGGGCCGGGATGGTCATCGCCAGCAGCACGCCGGCGATCGTGGCATGGACACCGGAGCTGACAAAAGCCACCCACATCACGACGCCGAGCAGCAGATAGGGCAGCGGCAGGCGCACCCCCATCCGGTTGAGCAGCAGCAGCACGATCAGGACGAAGGCCGCAACCGCCAGCGCCTGGAGCGAGATCGCAGAGGTGTAGAACAGCGCGATCACCAGCACCGCGCCGATGTCATCGACAATAGCCAGCGCCGTCAGGAACACCCTGAGCGCCAGCGGCGCGCGCGTTCCCAGCAGCGCCAGCACCCCCAGCGTGAAGGCGATATCCGTGGCCATGGGGATGCCCCAGCCGCGAGCGCCGGGGCCGCCGCCCGCGATGGCCAGATAGATGGCCGCCGGGGCGACCATCCCGCCCAGCGCAGCCGCTGCCGGCAGCAGCGCCCGGCGCAGGGTGGAAAGCTCCCCCATGAGGACCTCGCGCTTGATCTCCAGCCCCACGACGAAGAAGAACACCGCCATCAGACCATCGTTAATCCACAGCAGCAGCGGCTTGGCCAGCTCCAGGGAGCCGATCCCGATGACCATCCGGGTATCCCACAGCGAGAAGTAGGCCGGCGCCAGCGGCGAATTGGCCCATACCAGCGCTACGACAGTGGTGATCATCAGCAGGATGCCGCTGGACGCTTCGAGCTGAAAGAACTGCTGGAAGAACGTCCGCAGGTAGCGAGGCCGTGCCTCCTTCAGGGTATTGATCATGGTAGACTCCTTTCTGCCTGCGACATCAACAGGCGAGCGATCCCTCACAGACAACAGGCGCCCTGTCCGTCCGTATAGAGCGGCAGCACAGCTCGATCACATTCACCCCGGCAGGGGAAAAGACGGATGCTTTATCAAGTATAATCGTTCGCGGCGGGTTCTTCCACCTGCGCAGAGGGAGGCAGGGACAACTGGCGGGCCACTGGCCGGGAGACAGCGTTCGATCCCCGGGGGATGCGGACCGTGGTGGAAACCCTGACCCACGGCAGCGGCTCGATGCGTGTCGCCGGCTATCTGTGCTTCACGGATGCCCAGGCGCCCGGCCCCCGGCGCCTGGACCCGGACGCGGAGCTGAAAGCCCTGCTGCGCCCCGGTGATGAGGTGCACGCCGAGGCGCCGGCGGGCCAGCGCTCCGTTTACAGGGCAGGGTGACGGCCCAACGGCACTAGGTCGTCACTCCGCCGTCCACACTCAGCACGATGCCGTTGACGTAGCTCGCCTCATCCGAGGCCAGCCAGACGTAGGCGTTGGCGATGTCCTCCGGCTGGCCCAGCCGCCCCAGGGCGATCTTGTCCGCCAGATTTTTCAGGATCTCGGGCGGGACGCCGGCCAGCATCTCCGTCTCGATGAAACCCGGCGCGACAGCGTTGACCGTGATGCCTTTGCGGCCCAGCTCGCGCGCCCAGACCTTCGTCATGCCGATCACCCCGGCCTTGGCCGCGACGTAGCTGGTCTGCCCGAAGTTGCCGTACAGGGCCACCACAGACGAGGTGTTGATGATGCGCCCGTAGCCGCGCTCGATCATCCCCGGCGCGACAGCCTGGGTGCAGTTGAGGACACCCTTGAGGTTGATGCTGATGACCGTGTCGAACTCCTGCTCGGCCAGCTTGACCAGCCGCGCATCGCGCAGGACGCCGGCATTGTTGACCAGGATATCGACGCGGCCCCAGGCGCTGACCACTGCCCCGACCATCGCATCGACGCTGGCGCGTTCAGCGACATCAACCGCCAGCGCCAGCGCCTCGCCGCCCGCGGCACGGATCTCGGCGGCGGTCTGCTCGGCGGCCTCCAGGCGCACATCCGCGACGGCGACCTTCGCGCCCTCGCGGGCGAAGCGCCGCGCCGCCGCCCGCCCGATCCCGCCTCCCCCGCCGGTGATGATGGCCACCCGGTTCTCCAGCAGCATCTCGATCTCTCCTGTGTGGCAGAGCGGTCCTACCCCTATTCTAGAGCCTGTCAGGCGCTCTGGCGAGCGCGCTGCGTCAGGGGACGCCAACGAGCCGTTGTCGGGCTGCGCCGAGTGGGCTACACTGGTAATGTGGGGAGGGGATCATCACCGGGGGGAAAGCAGCAGTCAGCTATCGTGAACGAACAACCCGTCATCGACAAAGAATCCCTCATCCTCGGCCTGTTCGAAACCGGGGCCGTTCAGATCGGCCAGTTCGGGATGGAAGCGAGCGGGCGCAGCACCCTGCGCGTCGATGTGCAGGCGCTGGCTTCCCGCCCGGCCATGCTGCGCCGGGTGGCGCGTATCATGCAGGCGCAGGCGAACACGCTGCACTACGATCGGCTGGCTGCCATCCCCCTCGGCGGGCTGGCCATCGGCGTGGCGCTCAGCCTGACGCTGGATAAGCCCCTGATCTACCCGCGCCCCGTCAAGGCCGAAAGCAACGCCGGCCGCCTGATCGCCGGCTCGTATAAAGCCGGCGAGACGGCCCTGCTGATCGACGATCTCATCCTGGATGGCAAGAGCCAGCTGGAGACCCTGCAGCTGTTCCAGATCGTGCGCCTCAAGGTAACCGATATGCTGGTGGTCATCGACCGGGGAGTGGGTGGCAGGCAGGCTATCGAGGAAAAAGGCTGCCGCGTCCATGCTATCCTGACGCCGCAGGAGGTCATCGATACGCTGGCGCGGCTGCACCGCATCAGCCCTGAACAGCACCGCTTCGTCAGCGCCTGGCTGGCCGAAACGCAGTCCGGCCATGCGCCCGGCGGCTGATCAGGCCGCTGGCAGACGCGCCCGGAAGGTGCTGCCCGCTCCCGGCTGCGACTCCACGGTGAGTGTGCCGCCGTGCATCTCCACCAGCTGGCGCGCGATCGCCAGCCCCAGGCCGGAGCCGCCGCTCTGCCGGCTGCGCGATCTGTCCCCGCGCCAGAAGCGCTCAAAGACATAAGGGAGGTCGTCCGGCGCGATGCCGGGGCCAGAGTCCGAGACCTCCAGCAGCACGGCTGAGCCGTCGCGGCGCGCCCGCAGCATCACCTGCCCGCCCGCCGGGGTGTGGCGGAGGGCATTGTCCAGCAGGTTGCCGAGCACCTGCGCCAGCCGATCTTCGTCGGCGGACAGCGCCGGCAGCCCCGGCTCAACGGCCGCCCGCAGGCTGACACCCCGTTCCGTCGCCAGCCCTTCCCACCGCGAGACAGCGCCCTCCGCCAGCTCAGCCGGATCGATCGGGCCGCGCACCAGCGTCAGCTGGCCCGCATCGGCCAGCGACAGGGTTCGCAGGTCCTCCACCAGCCGCGCCAGCCGCCGGACATCCCCGTGCAGATCCCGGATCTCGTCGGGGGTGGGCTGCACCAGCCCGTCGGCGATGGCTTCCAGCGTGCCCTGCATAATGCTGATCGGATTGCGCAGCTCGTGGGCGATATCGGCCACCATCTGCTGGCGCAGGCGCTGCTGATCGGCCAGGCGCTCGCTCATCCGGTTGAAGGCGGCCGCCACGTCGCCCAGTTCATCGCGGGATTCCACCGGCACGCGGGCCTGCAGATCGCCCGCCGCCACCTGCTGGGCCGCCGCCTGAAGGTGGCGCAGCGGCCGCGTGATGCCCTGAAACAGCAGCGTCCCCATCACCAGCGCCAGCAGCCCGGCGGCCAGGCCGGCCGTCAGCGCCGCCCGCCCGACGCTGAGCAGGAAGGCGCGGCGGGCCGGGGAACTGCCCTCCGGGCTGACCACCAGCAGCGTGCCGACAGGCCGCCCACCGACCAGCACCGGCGTGCCCTGCCCCAGCAGGGCGGGCGGCAGCGCGTCGCCCAGACGCTCGCCGCCGGTATCGGCGACCACGATCCCCTGCGCGTCGGCCAGCAGCAGGTCAAAGCCCATCATATCCGGCGCGAAGCCCTGGCCCGCCATCATGCCGGGCCCCATCAGGCCGCCCGGCCCCCGCTGCTGCCGGCCCCCGCTGGCGAAGTCGTCGTCAGCCAGCGGGCCTTCCAGGATGGCCTGCGCGTCGCGCCAGCTGCCATTGCGGATATACGAGTCGGCCAGCAGCGGCGCAAGCCGGCGCGTCCATGCCTGGCCGCTGCGGACGATCAGCAGGTCGTACTGCCGGGCGGTCGCCAGCGTGGTCCCCGCGATGACCATGCCCAGCGCCACCAGGATGACCACGGCAAAGGCGGCGATCAGCCGGTACCACAGGCTTCGCATATCAGCCTTCTTCCACCGGATCGAGCCGGTAGCCGACCCCGTGGACGGTGTGGATCAGGCGCGGATGCCCCGCCTCATTCTCGATCTTCCGCCGCAGGTTCTTGATGTGCTGGTCGATGCTGCGCTCGTAGCCTTCATAGGCCACGCCCTGCGAGGCTTCCAGCAGCTGCAGGCGGGTGAGCACGCGCCCGGCCTCGCGGGCCAGCGTCGTCAGGATATCGAACTCCGAGACGGTCAGCGTCAGCTCATGCGAGCCAGCATACGCCCGGCGGCTGGCCAGATCGAGCGTCAGCGTGCCGGCGCGGATGATCTCGCCGGGGTTCTGCGGCCCCAGCGCCCGGCGCAGCACCGCCCGCACCCGAGCCACCACCTCGCGCGGGGAAAAGGGTTTGACGATGTAATCGTCCGCGCCCATCTCCAGCCCGATCAGCCGGTCGGCCTCCTCGGATCGGGCGGTCAGCATGATGACCGGCACATCGGACTCGCGCCGCAGCGTCCGGCACACGTCCAGCCCGTCCACGCCCGGCAGGTTGAGATCCAGGATGACCAGATCGGGGCGCTCATGGCGGAAGGCCGGCAGCGCCAGCGCCCCGTCATGCACCACCTCGACGGCGAAGCCCGCCTCCTCCAGGTAGAGGCGCACCAGCCGCGCGATCTTCTGCTCGTCTTCCACAATCAGCACGCGATGGGGCATTGCCGCCTCCTGCGCCGAGGATTCACCCTGTAGTTTACCGGATCGGCGCGGCGGCGGGGCGGATCCTCACAGAACACTCACAATCCGGCTAAACGCCGCGGGGGGGCGTTGTGCGCCCCCGCCGGTCATTCTGCTGTCAGCCGCCGCTCAGCCGCTCGATTCCTCCGCGGTGGGCGTGGCATTCGGGTCGGGCGTGGGCTGGAGGAAGGGAGGCGTCTCCAGCCAGCCCAGCACCGGATCGAGGTTGTAGACGGGGATCAGGTACACATCGGGCGAATCCGGGATGCGGACATAGTAAGCCGCGCCGCCGGGGTTGGCCGCGCCGATATCCAGCGTGTAGGAGCGGCCCGCCGTCGTGGTGAACTCGATGCGGTAGGCCGCTTCCTCAAGCCCGTAGGTCCCCAGCGACTCGATCTCGGTCAGCACGCGGCTGGGCGTCAGCGTCGGCAGGGAGAAAACCGCCTGCATGATGCGGTCGCCATCCACGCCCAGGCCCGTATCGCTGCCTTCGGGCGCCCCGTCAATCGACCAGGTTAAGGTTTCGGGGTCGAGCAGCGCGGTGATGGCCACGCCGGACTCGTTATCGACCACCCGCACCCGTGTCACCGACTCGTCAAAGCCGGCTTCCGGGAACAGCTGGCCGGGCGCTTCATCGGTGGTCTCGGCGCCCTCGCCGCCGTCCACCTCCTCATCCCGGTTGAGCGCCAGGATCACCACCAGCACCAGCGCCACCGCGATCAGACCGATGATCAGAGTGGCGGTCAGGCGTTGATTCCGGTTCATGCCTGCGCCTCCTGCCTAGCGCCGGCGCCGGCGGATGAACCACACCGCCGCGCCCAGCACCATCATCGCCAGCGGGATCAGGCAGGTCGCCGCGATCTGCACCACGACTACCCCGGCGGTGGACAGCGGATTGTCCCAGGTGGCCATGCCGAGATCGCTCGGCGGCAGCTCAAAGCTGGTCTCCGTGCCCGCCAGCCAGTTCACCGCATTGGTGAGCAGCTGCCCGTTGCCGTAGGTCTGCCGCTGCACCGAGTCGTTAGCCGCGAAATCCGCATCGCCGATGACCACCACCCGCCCGCCGGTGACGGTGTTCTCGGCGCTCGCGGCGAGGGTGACCGGGCCGGGCACATCGGCCTCATCGAAGCTGACCGTGCCCGTCCCGAACGGATCGGTGGTTTCCGCCCAGGACGCGCCGGGCTCGGCGGCGGTGAACATCAGCCCCTTGACCTCGACGCCCTCCGGCGCCGCGCCGACCTGGACGCTGCGGGCCAGGATGAAGAACGTGCGCGTCTGCGACTGCCACAGCGGCCGCGTGACCTCGGAGTCGGCGTTGTAGCTGTAGATCACGGGCGTGACCGCGTCGAACTCGGCCTGGGTGGTCTGATCGACCACCAGGTCATCCCCCACCGTAATACCCCATTCCTGCTGGAGGTAGGTCAGCAGCGGATCGCCGGTGGCATGGCCGGTCAGGCGCAGGCGGGTATCCCCATCGGCGATGTTCCACAGGCGCACGTCGCCGTCGCGGCTGCCGGTGAGGAACTCCTCGCCGTCCGGGCTGACCGCCAGATCCCAGATCACGTCGGTATGCCCCTCCAGCACGATGTCATCGTCGGTTGAGGACGCATCAGGCTGGCGGATATGCACCGTGCCATCGCCGACGCCCAGGAAGATGCGCCCGTCGGCGGCGATGTCGATGGCGGTGATGCCCGCCGCCGGGTACAGGGTCTCCGCGCTGCCCTCCCCGGTAGCCGTGTCCAGCGTGCCCAGGGTGCCATCGACGGCCACGCTGTGCACCGCTGAGCCGTCCGGGGTGAAGGCCAGGCTGAACACGATGTTGGTGTGCAGCGTGCGGTTGGCGACCTCCTCACCGGTCGCGGCGTCCCACAGGAACACGATCCCATCGGTAGCGCCCTGAGGCTGCCCGCCGCCCGCTGCCAGCAGCGACCCATCCGGCGAGAACTGGACGGTGAACAGCGGGACGACGGTGGCCAGCGGAGAATAGGGCATCGCCGCAAAGGTTTCGGCATCCCACACGTTGACCACCTGATCCTGCCCGGCGCTGGCGATCAGCGCCCCATCGGGCGAGTAGTCCACGCGCTGCACAAAGTCGGTCTGGCCCTCCAGGATGGCGATCGGTTCGCCGCTGTCAGCGTCCCAGACGCGCACCGTGCCATCGCGCCCGGCGGTCACCAGCCGGCCCCCATCCGGGGAGAAGGCCAGGTCCACCACGTCGCTGGTATGGCCGCGCAGGATCAGCTCCTCGTCGCCGTCGGCGACGTTCCAGAGGCGGGCCGTGCCGTCGGCGCCGGCAGTGGCCATCAGGCTCCCGTCCGGGCTGAACTCGACACCCAGCACCCCGTTGCCCAGCGTGCCGCCTGCGGTGCCCGGATCAGCCAGCAGCAGCACCGAGCCGCCCGCCGCCAGGTAGTCAGACAGCGCGGCCACTTCCTGCCCCGCGAACTGCGCCGTGGGTCCGGGGATGATCACCACGCTGGCATCCTCCGGCACGCTGCCGGCTTCCAGCAGGTTCAGCTCCTCGACCGTGTAGTTGCCGCGTTCCAGCAGGCTGACGGCCTGCGAATATCCGGTCTGGGCGAAGTCGTCAAAGCCGCGCTCGCCGTGGCCGGTGATCAGGTAGGCTTTCTGCGGCTCGCCAAGCAGGACGCGCGCCAGCGCCCCGGTGAGCTGGCTTTCATCGGCGAAGGTAGCCTGCGCCGTGCGGTCGCCCTGCTCAAAGACCAGCACCCCCGGCTCGCCGCTCAGCCGGGCCGCCTCGCCGGGGTCGCGGTCGGGATCGACGAAGCTGTAGTCGAGCAGGCCGTTGCTGTGGCGCTTGTACTGCTGCAGCCACAGCTCGGCTTCCTCACGGGAGTCGCGGTCGTTCTCGCTGTAGAATCCGGTGACGGTGACCGGCTCCTCCAGCGACGCCAGCACATCCAGTGTGGCCTCGGAGAGCTGGTACTTCTGGCCCTCGGTGAGGTCCCAGGGGGTGATCTTGCCGTCCTGCACCAGCCGGTACAGGATGTAGTAGGCGGCGACGATCATCGCCAGGAAGAAGATCGTCATCAGGGCGGTGATCACCGCCTGCTGCCCGGTGCGCCCGGTGATGGCGCGGGCCAGCGAATCGGGGTCGAGCAGCACAAAGGCGGCGATGCCCAGCACCGCCACCGCCAGCGCGACATAGCTGACCGTGCCAAACTCCATCTGCATGGCCAGCAGCGCAACGATCATCACGATCAGGGCGATCACACCGACGCCCAGCGCGATCCAGCGCGCCAGGCCGCGGTCGATGCTCAATTCATTTCGGGTGCTCACGCGCGCCACCTCCTCATGCTGAGTACCTGTGTGGCGAGGAACAGGGAAATGGCCATCAGGCCGACAAAATAGGCGATGTCCACCGGGTCGATCAGCCCGCGGCTGAGCAGTGTGCGCTGGTAGTGCGCGCTCAGGGTCAGCTCGCTGAGGATCTCGCCGACCGTCGGCTGGGTGATCAGGCTGGCCGCGCCATCCGCCAGAAACAGCGCCAGGGCGATGGCCTCGCCGATCATGAACGCCACCAGCTGGTACTGGGTCAGGGCCGAGGCCAGCACCCCGATCGCCAGCACGGCGCCCGCCCAGAGCCAGTAGCCCAGGTAGCCGGTGATCATCATCCCCTGGTCGGGCGAGCCGCGCCAGGCCAGCAGCAGCGGGTACAGCAGCGTGATCAGGATGAACACCGTGAACACGCCCCATACGCCAAGCCACTTGCCGACGATGATCTCCCAGTCCCGCACCGGGGAGGTCAGCAGCAGCTCATGGGTGCCGCTGCGGATCTCATCGGAGACCAGACGCATGGTCAGCGCCGGCGCCATGAACATGATCAGGAAGGCCATCGGGGCCAGTGTGTAGATCATGCTGGGCTCGGGGCCGCCCCCGAAGCCGAAGCCGCCGGAGTTGAACGCGCCCAGCGAGCGCGAGAAGAAGAACCCGCTCAGAAACAGCCAGGCCGCGCCCACCAGATAGGCGATGGGCGAGATCCAGTACAGGCCAAACTCATGCTTGAAGATCGTCCACAGGGTGTGGAGCGAACGGCCGACGCCTTCCATGGACTAGCCCTCCTCCTCTGTGTCTTCGAAGTCCTCTGCCGGGGTATCGTCTGCCACCAGCTGCATGTAGATATCCTCCATCGACATGCCCAGCGGCTGCATCTCGAACAGATCCCAGCCCTGCCCCACGATGGTCGCGGCCACCACCGGGCGCACGTCGGTATCGCGGACGCTGGTCACTTCCACGCCGCCGCGCTCCGTGGGATGCGCCTCGATGACGCCCTTGATGCCGCGGATCGCCGCCACCACCTTCTCAGAGTCGGCGTTGCCGACCCGCACCGCGAAGCGCGTCGATCCCTGCAGGCGGGCCGCCAGCGTCTCCGGGTCGTCTTCGGCCAGGATGCGCCCCTTGTTGATCACCAGGATGCGCGAGCACAGCTGGCTGACTTCGGACAGGATATGCGTGCTCAGCAGCACCGTGCGGTCATGCCCGACCTCGCGGATCAGCTCGCGGACCTCACGCACCTGGCGCGGGTCGAGGCCGATGGTCGGCTCGTCCAGGATCAGCACCTGCGGGCGATGCACCAGCGCCTGCGCCAGGCCAACGCGCTGCCGCATGCCTTTGGACAGGCTGTCGATCATGCTGTTGGCGCGATCCAGCATCCCCACCTTGTCCAGCACTTCATCGACGCGCTCGTCGCGCTCATTGCCGCGCATCCCGTGCAGCGCAGCCATGTAGTCCACGTACTGCCAGACGGTCATCTCCTTGTACAGGGGCACGGTTTCCGGCAGGTACCCGATGCGCCGCCGCACCTCCAGCGATTCCTCGTACACGTCGAAGCCAGCGATGGCCGCGCGGCCATCGCTGGGCGGCATGTAGCCGGTGAGGATGCGCATGGTGGTGGTTTTGCCGGCGCCGTTGGGCCCCAGGAAACCTACGATCTCCCCTGCATCGGCATGAAACGAAAGGCTGTCAATGGCTTTGTAGCTACCGTAGAACTTGGTTAGCCCCTCAACCTGGATCATCCTTCTGCTTGCCTCCGCGTCGTGGGTGGCGGGCCTGTCAAATGCCCGCATGGTGAAAGTGGCTGGCCCGGACCGCTAACCAGCCACTTCCAGAGTCTGCTCATGATGGCGGAGGGGAATATACATCCCGGTACAGGGAGTGTCAAGGCATCGTCTGCCCGGTTGCCCTGCGCCAAATGGCGCACCGGGGCAGCGCGGTCACTGCGGATGCAGGTCGCGCAGGGGGGAAGCCGGGGCTGTCTGGTGCCGGCCGCGGGCGAGGTTGATCATATCGGCCAGCATGCCGTAGGCGGTCGTGACCGGGCCGGGATCGTGCTCGATCACCGTCAGGCGCGGCAGCACGTCGGTCTCGTAAGTCACGAGGCTGGTCGTGCCGGCGACCCCGGCCAGCGGATCGGCGGCGGGCAGGCGCTGAGGGAAGACCCGCGCCGAAACCGCGCCCGGCGATCCGCGGACGGCCTCGCACAGCAGCCGGATGCGCTCGCCGGCGGCGGCGGCGGCCTGCACGTCCGCCAGCGTGATCCCGCGGATGCCGGTGCGATCCACCTCCGCAGGGCGCAGGTCGGCGCCCATCAGCACGTTGGCCAGGATCACCGTCTTGATCGCAGCGTCCCAGCCATCGATGTCCAGCGCAGGGTCTGTCTCGGCGATGCCGATGTCCTGCGCGGCCCGCACAGCCCGGTCAAAAGACAGCCCTTCCGTCTCCATGCGAGTGAGGATGTAGTTGGTGGTGCTGTTGAAGATGCCGCTGATGCGGTGGATGCCGGCCGCCGGCAGCCCCTCACGGCCAATGCCGATCACCGGCGCCCCGTCCATCACGGTGCTCTCAAAGAAGAAGCCAGCCTGATGACGGGCCGCCAGAGCGGTCAGATCGCGGTAGCCGAAGGCCACCGGCCCCTTGTTGGCGGTCACCACATGGATGCCGCGCTCCAGCAGGCCGGCGTCATAGTCCAGCGCAGGCTGGCCATCAACGGGGCTGGTGGGGAGGCTCTCAAAGACCAGGCGGGCGGGCAGACGCGCCAGGAAGGCCGGGGTATCCGGGATGGCACCGCCCGCATTCAGGCCGTTGATACTCAAACCGTGGCGGACGGCGTCCAACGCGGTGCGCAGATCGATGCCCAGCCGGTCGATCGCATAGCCGTGGCGGCCGGTCCCGATGCCCACTACGCGCACCTGCAGGCCAAACTCCGCGGCCAGCGCATCGGCCCGCGCCAGCAGCAGCTCGGCCAGAGCGCGGCCCACGTTGCCGAATCCCAGCAGAGCGACGTCGATCAGCACAGGCGGACTCGTCGGGGGCGTCGCATGCCGGCAGCGCCTCAGGCGGGGGGCGGAGCCGCGGCGGCGGCAGGCTCATCGCGCTGAACGATGGCGCTCAGCACTTCGCCGGCGAAGCGGCACAGCAGCATCATCAGGGTCTGATCGGTCTGGTTGAAGGGCGCATCGTTCTGCTTGTTGAGCACCTCGATGACCCCCAGCACCCGCCCGCTGCCGATGATCGGCGCCGCCAGGATCGACTGGGTCTGGAAGTCAAACCGCGTGTCGATGCCCGGAAAGAAGCGATCGTCCGAAGCGGCATTGTTGACCACTGTCGGCCGGCGGTGCTCCACCACCCAGCCGGCGATCCCTTTGCCGGGGGGGATGCGCACCCCGACGAGCTGCTGACGGGGGACATCGCCATGCGTGATCACAAAGACCAGCTCCCGGGTTTCCTCGTCCAGCACCAGCAGCGAGCCATTGCGGGCATTGATCACCAGCAGGGCGTTGTACAGAATGCGGTCCAGCAGCGGCATGATCTCATCGCTCGGCGCGATCTGGTCGATGGCCGTCATCAGCGCTTGCAGCGAGTTAAGATACTGCCGCAGCGAGACAACCTCCTCCTTGAGGGCCCGGTTCTCGTCCTGCAGCCGGGACACCTCATGCTGCATATAGCGAAGCTGGTCGCTCATGGATGATTCCTCCTGCCGCTCCCTGCACGGACGGCAGAAAATGAGAACAGCATCTGATCTATTTCAGTCAGGATAGCACAAAGGCGAATCCACAACAAGGGCAGATCAACCCGCGGCGGATATAGTCCGCGCTGAGCAATCGGCAGCGGGGCCGTGTATCACCGGCAGGCGCGTGGTATAATGCGGCTCACATCGGGGGGCCAGCAGCCTGGCCCCCGCGCCATGAATCGAGGGGGCATGAAGGACTGGAAGCGCTGGCTGCTGCTGGCGCTGGGCCTGGCGGTCAGCGGGGTCTTCGTCTACCTGGCGCTGGAAGGACTGAGCCTGCGCGAAGTATGGCAGGACCTGCAGGGGGCCCGCTATGCCTGGCTGATCCCCGGTGTGGCCGTCTACTTCGCAGCCGTCTGGGCGAGGACGTGGCGCTGGCACTATCTGCTGCGCCCGATCCAGCGCGTCAGTTTGCGCGATCTCTTCCCGGTGGTCGTGATCGGCTATATGGGCAACAACGTCTACCCCTTCCGCGCCGGCGAAGTGATCCGGGCCTATGTGCTCAAGCGCAACCACGAGGTGAGCATCAGCGCCTCGCTGGCTACGATCATCGTGGAGCGCATTTTCGACGGGCTGGTGATGCTGATCTTCGTCTTCGCCGCCCTGCCCTTCGCCCCGATCCCCGCCCCGTTCGACCGCATCGTGATCGGGATGACCGCCCTGTTCTTCGGCGCGCTGGCCGCGTTCATGGCGCTGGCGCTCCGCCCGGAGCTGGCCCGCCGCCTGTACAGCGGCTTCTTCACCCGCTTCGTCCCGGTCGAGGGGGCCCGCGCCCGCCTGCTGGGGCTGGCCGACCGCTTCATGGCCGGGCTGGCTTCACTGCGCAGCCCGGCCGATCTGGCAATGACGCTGGTCACCTCAGTGGCGATCTGGCTCACCGAGACGACCAAGTACTGGTTTGTGATGCACGCCTTTGACTTTCAGGTCAGCTTCTTCGTGCTGATGCTGATGACCGCGGTGGTCAACCTGGCGACCACCCTGCCCAGCTCGCCGGGCTACGTGGGCACCTTCGACGAGCCGGGGATCGAGATCCTCAAGGTATTCGGCGTGCGGGCCAGCGTGGCCGCCGCCTATACGCTGGTGTTGCACGCTGCGCTGTGGTTCCCGATCACTCTGCTGGGGTTCTACTACATGGCCCGGCAGGGGGTGAAGTGGGCGGACTTTGCGCGAGCCTCCGAGGCGGTCAGCGCCCCGGAGGGCGGGGCCGCCGGCAGCTAAGCGCGGGCACCCAGGGGGAACGGTTGACAGAGATCGCCATCATCGGGGCAGGAGCGGCAGGGCTGGCAGCCGCCTATGATCTGGCAGGGGCGGGGAAAACCGTCACCCTGTACGAGGCGGAGCCGGAGATCGGCGGGCTGGCGGCGGGCTTCCGCGACCCTGCCTGGGCGTGGTCGCTGGAGAAGTTCTACCATCACTGGTTCGCCACCGACCACGACATCCTGGCGCTGCTGGAGGAGATCGGGACTCGCCACAAAGTGCGTTTCCCCTCGCCGATCACCAGCCTGTGGCACGAGGGCCGCAGCTACCCGATGGATCGCCCCGTCACGCCCAGCGCCCTGCTGTCGCGAGCGGTGAATGTGCTGCGCCTGCCGCAGCTGTCGCTGATCGACCGGCTGCGCTTCGGAGCGGCGGCGCTGCTCGTCAGCCAGATCCCCAACGGGCTTTTCCTGGAGAAGCACACCGCCGACGCCTGGATGGAGCGCGCTTCCGGGAAGGCCGCGCACAACCTGATCTGGCGGCCCATGCTGATCGGTAAGTTCGGGCCGCTGTACGATCAGGTCAACATGGCATGGTTGTGGGCGCGGCTGAACAAGCGCACCGCCGCGCTGGGCACCTACGAGGGTGGCTTTCAGGCCGCGCTGGAGGACCTTGCGGAGGCGGCACGCGGGCGCGGGGCGGCCATCTACCTGAGCACGCCGGTGCAGCGCATCACCCCGGCGGACGGCGGCGGCCTGAGTGTCACCGTCGGCGGAGAGACGCGCCGCTTCGATCAGGTGCTGGCGACCACCGGGCCGGGCCTGCTGGCGCGGCTGGCGCCCGATCTACCGGAGGACTACCGGCAGCAGCTCAACGCGCTGCGCAGCCTGGGCGCGATCGTCCTGATCCTGGCGCTCGATCGCCAGCTGATGACCGACGGCACCTACTGGCTCAACCTGCCCGCCCGCAGCCCGGACAAGGCCGCCAACCCCTTCCCCTTCCTGGCCCTGGTGGAGCATACCAACTATGTCTCGCCGGACTACTTCGGCGGGGAGCGCATTGTCTACTGCGGAGACTATCTGCCGACCGATCACGAGTTCTTCAGCCTGAGCGATGAGGCGCTGGCCGGGCGCTTCCTGCCCTCGCTGAAGAACGTCAACCCGGATTTCTCGCCGGAGTGGGTGCGGCGGCGCTGGGTGTTCCGCGCACCCTACGCCCAGCCTGTGCCGTTCGTCGATCATTCCCGCCACCTGCCGGCGATCCGCACCCCCCTGCCGGGTCTGTATCTGGCCTCGATGAGCCAGGTCTACCCGTGGGATCGCGGCACGAACTACGCGGTGGAGATCGGGCGGCGCACCGCCCGGATGCTGATCGATGACGCCCGGAATCGGTAAGGGCAGCGCAGCGCGCTGCCCCCGGGTGCTGAGCGGGTAAGGGGATTCGAACCCCTGACATCTTGCTTGGGAAGCAAGCGTTCTACCACTGAACTATACCCGCAGTCCTTTCACCATTATAACCCGATTGGTCCAGATCGCAATCCCGATCGCTCAGGGAGATCCCCGCCGCGAAGTGGGCCAGGATCCTGGCCGGCGCGAATCGAAATGCCCCGGCGATCCGACCGGGGCACAGCGGGTACGGGTGGAGGACCGGCTGCTACTCTTCGGCAGCGCGGCCCCGCTTCTCCGGCTTGGCCTCGGGTTCCGGGGTCTCCGGGATGATCCCGGTGCGCAGGAAGTAGTCCATCCACAGGCCGATCAGCAGCGCCAGCGGCAGCGCCGTCAGCACAAAGTAGGCCGCGCCATAGCGATCAAAATCGACGCGGGCGTTGTAGACGGCGTTCAGCAGTGCAAAGAGGACGAACACCCCTGCAATGCCGCCGCCAACCGCCAGGCCCAACACCAGGATCCGTCTGAGGCCGAGACTCATGCCATTTCCTCCACAGGCCGATCTGCATCGAGAAGCAGGCTCACATTGTAGCGCATGGGGATCGGCGCGTCAAAAGCGGGCAGACCCGGTCAGAAATCGCGCCGGCCAAAGGCGACCATCGTCCCGAGCAGCAGCGCCAGCAGGTAGATCACGGCGTAGATCACAAAGGCCGGCGTCGGCTCGCTGGTGATCGAGAAAGGCGTAATTCCAGCCGCCAGCGGGTTGGGCGGCTGCATCAGGCTGGCGGCATAGCGCCACAGCCCTTCGCTGGGCATCAGCAGGCTGGAGGCAATGCCAATATCGCGGGCGGTCTGGCTCTGCATCAGCGCGCCGATCTGCTCGACCCACCCGCCGACGAACGCCAGCCCGTACAGCATGAAAACCAGCACCCCGTTGGTCAGCGTGCTGACCAGTGAGCTGCCGAACAGCGTCAGGCTGAGGGTCGCCAGCGCCTCCAGCACCAGAATGGCGACGCCGCCGAGCGGGTTGGGGGCCACGTAGCCGCTGATCAGGTAGACGGCGAGCATCAGCCCGCCGGCCATGAGCACCGTGTACAGCGTCAGCATCAGCGCGTGCCCGATCCATTTGCCGAGCACAATCTGCCAGCGCCAGATCGGTTTGGTAGCGACCGCGTGGATCGTGTTGCTGTCCACCTCGGCGGAGATGGCCCCCACGGAGGTCAGCACCGCCACCATCACGATCAGGAAGTTCACCACATACAGCCCGGCCATCAGAAAGCTGTTGGTGAACAGATCCGACACTGCCCCCCGGCTGCCCATGCAGCCATTGCGCAGGCAGTCCTGGGTGGCGAAGTAGAAGCCCGTGCTGAACAGCCCCACAAAGACGAGGCCCAGGCCCAGACCCAGCCACAGCAGGCGGCGGCGGCGCGCCTCGCGGAAGGTCAGGCCGGCGATCACGCCCACCTGGTGCAGTGCCCGGATGTCGCGTTCGTGTGTGCGCGGCGGCATCATGCGATGGCCTCCTCGGCGGTCGGTCCGCCTTCCATGATCTGCAAGAACAGGTCCTCCAGCGACACCTGCGTCGGGCTGAAGCCGGTCACCCGCAGCCCTCGCCCCACCAGCCACGCATTCAGGTCGGCGGCGCGATGCTCGTCCGGCAGGTTCAGCAGGATCTCGCGCTCGCCTGCCGGCTCCACCCGGTCGCTCCAGGCGGCGAGTTCGGCCAGCAGGCCCGCCGGCGCGGGCTGTTCCAGCCGGATGCGCACGCGCAGCAGCCCGGCGGACAGTTCGTCCAGCGATCCGGCCCGGATCACCCGCCCCTGCCGGATGAACGCCACCCGGTCACAGGTGACTTCGACCTCGCTCAGCAGGTGGGAGTTCAGGAAGACCGTGGTGCCCTCGTCGCGGGCGGCGCGGATCAGGTCGCGCACCAGCAGCCGCCCGAACGGGTCCAGCCCGCTGGTGGGCTCGTCCAGGAACACCAGCGCCGGGCGCGGCAGCAGCGCCATCGCCAGCCCGATGCGCTGGAGCATGCCTTTGGAGAAGGCGCTCAGCCGGCGCGAGGCGGCCTCGCTCAGGCCCACCCGCTCGATCAGGCGCGGGATCCGGTCAACGCGGTCGGCGCGGCTCATGCCGTACATCTGGCCGTGCAGATCCAGAAACTCGTCGGCCCGCAGCCACTCATGGAAGCGGAAGTGCTCCGGCAGGAACCCGACCCCGGCGCGGGCGGCCGGGTCGCCGATCGGGCGGCCCAGCAGCAGGGCGCTCCCGGCGGTGGGCCGCACCAGCCCCAGCAGCATCTTCACCGAGGTCGTCTTGCCGGCCCCGTTGGGGCCCAGGAAGCCAAACACCTCGCCCCGCGGCACCTGCAGGCTGAGTCCCTGCACGGCGACTTTGGTTTCGTTGTAGACCTTGCGCAGATCGGTGGTTTCTATCGCCCGGTCGGACACGGCCATCCCCCTGGAATCGCCCTGATGATACCCCGGAAGCCGGGGCGGGAGCACAGCAGCCTGCGCCCCCGCCCTTGATTCTGCCCGCCGATCGCGCGGTCAGTTCAGCGATTCAGCGATCGCGATCAGGTCTACGGTGTCCACCCCGGAGGCGGACAGCATATACACCATGCCGCCGGTCTGCCAGAGCAGCATGCTGCCCGGCATTCTGCCGTCCCCGCCGTCCTCCGGATCGACGTATTCGGAGGTGTCGAACAGCAGCCCCGGGGCGCCGCTGACCTCGACCTCGCGCACGGAGGCCAGGTTGGCCGGCACCGGCACCAGCAGGGTCGAGGCCCAGTCGATGTCGCGGCTGAGGCGGCGAGCCTCGCGCGGGGACATGCCCAGCAGCTGCAGCATCGCCATGCCCAGCTGCTGCATATCGGCGTCTTCCGGCCCTTCCACCGTCGGGCTGGGCGACTGCATCAGCATGACCTCAAGAACATCCCCCTCATCCAGCCATCCCTGGGCGACCGCCGTCGGGAAGGTGAAGGTGAACGGCTGGCCGTCGATGTCATCCGGCAGGAGATCGGGATCCAGGTCGAGCGCCGCGAACAGCGCGCGCATCTCCTCGACATCCGGGGTGAAGACCGCCGAGCGCTCCGCGATCACCACGATGTGATCGGGGGCGACCTGGCTGCCCAGCGTGCGCGGCTGGAAGCCGGCCAGATCGGCGGCTTCGTCCAGCGAACTCACCTCGGTGCCCTCATCAGAGGCGCCCATTTCCTGCACATCGCCAAAGCCCATGCCCTGATCCATCAGGGAGGCGATTTCCTCGATGCGTTCGGGTTCTACGTCCACCGCCACGAACTTCTCTACCCGGAACAGGCCAAGAAACTCACTGGCCAGCGCACGAACCGGGGCCAGCATGAACAGCCCCGCCAGCACAGCCAGCGCCGTCAGCCCGATCGCCCACTGGCGAATCCGTCGATTGATCCTGACACCCTCGGTCATCGGTGATTCCTTCCTCAACAGTATGGTTTGTCGAAAACGACCCAGCGCACTACGCGGCTCCATCTGCTCCGACCCACCGGGGGCCAGCATCGCCAGCCGGGCCGAAACCTGCACAGCCCTCGCCTCGATCTGCTCCAGGCGGACGCGGCAGCCGGGGCAGGTCCGCAGATGCCCCTGCACTGCCTGGCGCTGCGCCGGAGTCAGCTCGTGGTCGTGGTAGGCCATCAGCGTCCCTTCATCGATATGTCCACTTCGCGGATTCACAGCCCTTCCTCCCCTCCGAACGCCTGCACAAAGGCTTCCTGGGCACGCGCCAGCAGCGTCCCCACCGAGCCCGGCGCAACTCCCACGAGTTCAGCCATCTCGCGGTAGCTGAAGCCAGCTTCCCGCAGCAGCAGCAGCTTGGCCGACCGCTCCGGCAGGCAGGCCAGCGCAAGCCGGACGCGCTGGCGGTCCTGGCGTCGGCTGACGGCTTCCTCCGGCGCGACCGAGGCATCTTCCTCCCGCACCGCCGCTTTCTGTTCCCGCCGGCTGCGGCGGCCCTCAGCGCGCAGGGCATTGTAGCCGACGTTGATCGCGACGCGGTACAGCCAGCCGGCTACATTTTCGCCGTGGCGCAGGGGCCGCCGGTACAGGCGCAGAAAGACCTCCTGCAGCAGGTCTTCCGCCGCCTGGCGGGTGCCCGTCAGGCGGAACAGCACCCCGTAGACCATGTCGTAGTAGCGCCGGAACAACTCTTCAAAGGAGGCCTCATCCCCCTCTTGAAAGCGCTCCAGCAGCAGCGCGTCGGATAAGAGCGTCATCGCATTGTCCTCGCTGGCATTCATGAAGCTTCACCCTTCTAACCCCACTGCCCGACGGGTTGTGACATCCGCAGGATACAGCGCGGCGGGGGCAATGATCCTGTCAGCCGGATCGGGTAGAATGGAAGCGATCATCCATCTGGAGAGGGGTGGGCGCAAATGAACCGATCTATCCAGGGCGTTTCGACGCAGGCTGCTGGCCTGAGGCCCGCCCGTTGAAAAAGCGCCCTTCATCCGCCAGGAGGAACCCATGAGCACCCGCACTCTGGTTGGCCGCATCACCGCGCTGTACCGCTACCCGGTCAAGGGGATGCGCGGCGAGGCACTGGAGGCCGCCGCCGTCGGCTGGCACGGCCTTGACGGCGACCGGCGCTATGCGTTCGTCAAAGCCGGCAGCACCGCCGGCTTCCCGTGGCTGAGCGCCCGCGATATCCCCGGCATGCTGCTGTACAGCGCGCGCTTCGCCGACCCTGCCGACCCGCGCGACTCAGCGGTGCTGGTGACTACCCCCGCTGGCCGCGAGCTGCCGCTGGACAGCCCTGACCTGCAAGCCGAGCTGAGCGCCCTGCACGGCGGCCCGGTCGCCCTGCTGCACCTGTATAAGGGCTGCCAGGATACCGCCGCCCTCTCGCTGATCGGGACGGCTTCGGTCGATGCCCTGCGCGAAGCGTCGGGCGTGGCCGGGCTGGACGCGCGCCGCTTCCGCCCCAACCTCGTCGTCGAAGTGGCCAGCGGCAAGCCTTTCGACGAGGAAAGCTGGCTGGGCGAGGTGGTGTCCGCCGGTGAGGGCGACGACACCCCCCTGCTGCGCGTGGATCGCCAGAACGTGCGCTGCGCCGTCACCACCATCGACCCCGACAGCGGCCAGCGCGACAGCCGGGTGCTCAAGACCGTCGTCGAGCAGCGCGGCGAGCGCGCCGGGGTCTATCTCTCCACCCAGCGCAGCGGCATGCTGCGTGTGGGGGATCCCCTCTACTGGGTAACAGGAGCGCGCTAGCCTCCAACAGGGACATTCGTCACACTCCACTGCTGCCGATCGGCCCTTCCACCGGGCGACAGGAGGGCTTACAGTTCACTCAGACACGACGGGCCGCCACAGCCCCGATCAGCCGCCGCCCTGCTGGCTACCTGCGGATGGCCTGTTTGTCATCGTCTATCTGAGGAGGTTTGGATGCTCACCGTCAAGATTCTGGGCACCGGCTGCCCTAACTGCAAGAAGCTTGAAGCCCTCACCCGCCAGGCCATCGCCAACCTCGGGATCGACGCCACTGTCGTCAAGGTGACGGACTACAGCGAGATCATCACCTACGATATCCTGTCCACGCCGGGGCTGGTGATCAATGAGAAGGTGGTCAGTTCGGGCCGCATCCCCGCCGAGCCGGAGATCATGACCTGGCTGACGGACGCCCTCGAAACCGCCTAGCGTGAGTGACAGACGGCGCAGACAACGCACAGAGCCGGCCTACCGAGACAGGCCGGCTCTGTTGAGTCAGCCGGATACTATCAGCCGCCCAGCGCCAGCAGCGCCTGCTGGGCGATGGCAAACACCGGTCCGGGAACGATCCCCAGCAGCAGGGTCACCAGCGCGGTGATCAGGGTGGCCGCCGCCAGCGCAGGCTTCAGCACCGTCTCGCCCGCCCCGTCGCGGAAGTACATCATGACCACCACCCGGATGTAGTAAAACGCACTGATCACGCTGGTCACCACGCCGATGATCGCCAGCGCAACCATCCACGGGTTATCCGCCGAGGCGCGGATCGCCGCCTGAAAGACGAAGAACTTCCCCACCAGCCCTGCCGAGGGCGGCATGCCGGTCAGCGAGAGCATGAACAGCGCCATCGCCAGCGCCAGCAGGGGGCGCATCTTGCTGAGGCCGGCAAAGTCCTCGATGCGCGTGCCCGTCCCATCGACCCGCTCCACGGTCATCACCACGGCAAAGGCGCCCAGATTGGTGAAGGTATAGGTCAGCAGGTAGAACGCCGCCGCGCCGATCGCGTAGGGCGCCACGGCGGGATCCTGCGCCGCCGCCACCGCGATCAGGATGTAGCCGGCATGGGCGATGCTGGAGTAGGCCAGCATGCGTTTGATGTCGCTCTGCGAAATGGCGACCACATTGCCCAGGATGAGCGTCAGGCCCGCGATGATCGTCACCACCATGCCCCATTCGGCGGCGGCGGCGGGGAAGGCCATCACCAGCACCCGCAGCAGCGCTGCGAAGCCGCCGGCCTTGGCTCCCACCGACATGAACGCCGTGACGGGGGTCGGCGCGCCCTGATACACGTCGGGCGTCCACATATGGAACGGCACTGCCGCCACCTTGAAGCCCAGCCCGACGACGATCAGCCCCATGCCCACCAGCGAGAGCGGCAGGTTCAGCGCCGTGCCGCTCAGCGCCTGCGCCACCCCGGCCAGGGAAGTCGTCCCCGTGCCGCCGTAGGTGAGCGCGATGCCGTAGACCATGAACCCGCTGGCGAACGCGCCCAGCAGGAAGTACTTCATGGCCGCTTCCTCGGACATCAGGCGCGGGCGGGCGAATCCGCTCAGCACATACAGCGGGATGCTCAGCAGCTCCAGCGAGACGAACACCACGATCAGGTCACGGGCCAGCGCCATGAACATCATGCCGGTGGTGGCGAACAGCAGCAGGGAGTAGTACTCGCCGCGCTCCAGCCCGTGCCGGGGCAGGTACTCCATGGCGATCAGGATGCCGATGAACGCGCCGATCAGGAAGATGCCCTGAAGCACCAGCGCGAAGCCATCGGCCACGATCATGCCGTTGAAGCCGGCCACCGGCACACCGCGGGCGCTCTGCATCTGCATCGCCAGCAGCCCGCCGGACACCAGCACACCGAGCAGGGCGATGGAGGCGGTGAGCATCTTGCGCCCGATGAACAGGTCGGCTATCAGCAGCAGGCTGGCCCATCCCAGCAGCACCAGCGCGGGCAGGATAGTCACCAGGTCGGTCGTAGCAAGGGTTGGTTGATCCATTCCATTACCTGACTGTGAGCGTCGGCGGAAATTGGCTGCGGTCGCTCATCGTGCCGGGCCGATCACGGCACCAGGCTGGCGACAGCGGGTATGGTATCCAGCAGCGCCTGCACCGCCGGGGCCATCACATCAAAGAACGGCTTGGCGTACAGGCCGATCCAGAAGATGAAGATCACCAGCGGGACGACGGTCACCACTTCCCGCAGGGACAGGTCGGTCAGCTTCTGATTCTCGTCCTTATCCAGCGGGCCCAGAAAGACCTTCTGGAACATCCACAGCAGGTAGATCGCCGCCAGGATGATGCCGATGGTCGAGAAGGCGGTGAACAGCCACGGGCGCGCGCCCAGCGCCGCTGAGTTGAACGAGCCCATCAGGATGGTGAACTCGCCCACAAAGCCGTTGAGGCCCGGCAGGCCCATCGACGACAGCGTGACCACCAGCATCAGGGCGCTGTAAACGGGCATCACCTTCCACACCCCGCCGAATGCGTCAATATCGCGGGTGTGGCGGCGCTCATACAGCATGCCGACCAGGAGAAACAGCCCGCCCGTGGAGATGCCGTGATTGATCATCTGCAGGATCGCGCCCTGGACGCCGATCGGGTTCAGGGAGAAGATGCCCAGCATCACGAAGCCCAGATGGCTGACCGAGGAATAAGCGACCAGCTTCTTGACATCCTGCTGCGCGAAGCTGACCCAGGCGCCATAGATGATGCCGATGACCGCCAGCAGCGCGATCCACGGGGCAAACTCCAGCGACGCGTTGGGGAACAGCGGCAGGTTGAAGCGCACGAAGCCGTAGGTGCCCATCTTCAGCAGGACGCCCGCCAGGATGATTGAGCCGGCGGTCGGCGCCTCGACGTGGGCGTCGGGCAGCCACGAGTGCAGCGGCCAGAGCGGCACCTTGATGGCGAAGGCGATGGCGAAGGCCAGGAACAGCCAGCGCTCCAGCCCCGGCGGGATGCTCAGGTTGGCGATCAGGTCAGGCAGGTAGAACGTGCCGCCCGTGATGCCCAGCCACAGGATCGCCAGCAGCATCAGCAGCGAGCCAGCCATCGTGTACAGGAAGAACTTGATCGCCGCGTACTGGCGGTTGGGGCCGCCCCAGATGCCGATCAGGAAGTACATCGGCACCAGCGTGAACTCCCAGAAGATGTAGAACAGGAACAGGTCGAGGGCCACAAACACGCCGATCATGCCCACTTCCAGCAGCAGCATGAAGGCATAGTATTCCTTGACCCGGTCCTCGATCGCCGAGAAGGAGGACAGCACGGCGATGGGCATGAGCAGGGTGGTCAGCAGCACCAGCAGGATGCTCATGCCATCCACGCCCAGCGCGTAGCTGATGCCCGCCGTCGGGATCCAGGGCACCCGGCCCGCCCACAGCATCCCCGCCTCCTGCCCGAACGGCGCCCGGAGCAGGAACAGCGACACGACGAAGGTCACCACCGAGAACACCAGCGCCGTCCAGCGCATGAAATCCGGGAAGCGGCGCGGGGTGAGCAGGATCACCAGCGTGCCAACCAGCGGGATGGCGAGCAGCACCGTGAGAAAGGTTGGGAAGTCAGTCATGATCGCTCCTTACGGCAGCAGTCAGTTCGCCTGTTCAGAACGCCCGGACGCCCCCGCGCAGGCGCGGGAGCGAGGGGCGGCTATCCAATGTCAATGCCCTATCTGCGCACCGCCGCCTCAGCGCAGCAGCCGGATCGCCAGGAAGCCCAGGATCACCACCACGCCCAGCGCCACCGCCAGCGCGTAGTTGCGGACATAGCCGGTCTGCACCCGCCGCAGCCCCTGCGACGAGCCGCTGATCAGTTCAGCGATGCCGTTCACCGCCCCATCGACCACGCCCAGATCGACCGGTTGGCTGAGGATCTGCGCCCAGCCGCGGAAGGCGTCCGCCACGATGCTGTCATGCACAAAGTCGTGCCAGAACGCCCAGTCCACGGCGTTTGCCAGCCAGGCGCCGATGCGCTGGTAGGGCCGCACAAAGATCGCCCCGTAGAGCTCGTCCCAGTACCACTTGCGGTTCAGGAAGGTGAACACCGGGCCGGTCGTCCGCAGCGGATCGGCGGCGCCGGCCTGCAGCGGCCTGCGCCCGTACAGCAGCCAGCTCAGGCCGATGGCGATCAGCGCCAGCGCGGTCGAGAGGCCCGCCACGGTGATCGAGAAGCCCTCGCCGGGGGCCGGCACATGCGCGTTGACCACGCTTTCGTGCAGCCACTCGGCCAGGAAATGCAGCCTGCCGAACGGCAGGTTCATCAGCCCGCCGAAGGTTGACAGGACGGCCAGCACGATCAGCGGGGTGGTCATGATCGGCGGGCTTTCGTGCGCGTGGGCTGCCGCCTCCGTGCGCGGGCTGCCGAAGAAGACCATGAACACCTGCCGCCCCATGTAGAAGGCCGTGAAGAACGCCGCGACGGTCAGCAGCAGGTAGACCAGCGGGTTGTGCTTGCTGGCGTCCAGCAGGATCTCGTCCTTGCTCCAGAAGCCGGCCAGCGGCACGATGCCCGCCAGCGCCAGCGCCCCGACCACGTAGACCGCCGTCGTCACCGGCATGCGCCGGGACAGGCCGCCCATCTGCCGCATGTCCTGCGGATCGAACGGCTCGCCATGATCGTCATGGCCGCCGTGCCCGTGGTGCGCCAGCGCGTGATGCCCGTGCTCCATCCCGTGGATGACCGAGCCGGAGCTGAGAAACAGCAGCGCCTTGAAGAAGGCGTGAGTCGCCAGGTGGAAGATCGCCGCCACGTAGCCGCCCAGGCCCGCCGCCGCGACCATGAACCCGAGCTGGCTGATCGTCGAGTAGGCCAGCACGCGCTTGATGTCGAACTGCGCCACCGCGATCGTCCCGGCCACAAACGCAGTCGCCGCGCCCACCAGCGCCACCACCCCGGCGCTCACCGGGGCCATGGCAAACAGGACGTTGCTGCGCGTGATCATGTAGATGCCCGCGGTGACCATGGTGGCCGCATGGATCAGCGCCGAGACGGGCGTCGGGCCGGCCATAGCATCCGGCAGCCAGACGAACAGCGGGATCTGGGCGCTCTTGCCCGTGGCGCCCAGCAGCAGCAGCAGCGTGATGGCCGTCACCACCGCGCCCAGGCCGAGCGTCACCGGCCCCAGGGCGATCGGGGTGGTCAGCGGGCCGATGGCGTGCTCGCCCTCGCCTTCAGTGGCGGCTTCACCCCCGGCGGCATGGCCCTCCCCCGCGCTCAGCGTCAGGCACTCCGCCTGCGGCTGGCTCACCATGCACTCGGCGCGGGCGAATACGTCATCAAATTGGAGCGTGCCGAAGGTCCAGAAGATCAGGAAGATGGCCGACAGCATGCCGAAGTCGCCCACGCGGTTGACCACGAACGCCTTCATGCCCGCTCTGGAGTTCGACAGGCCGGCCTTCGGGTCGTCGAACCAGAAGCCGATCAGCAGGTAGCTGCACAGCCCCACCAGCTCCCAGCCGACGAACATCATCAGGAAGTTGTTGCCCGTGACCAGGATCAGCATGGAGCCGAGGAACAGCCCGAAGTAGCTGAAGAAGCGCGAATAGCGGCGGCGCTTGAAGTCCAGCGCCTCGGCCTCGGAATAACCGCGCTTGCCGATCTGCTCCTCGATATCGCCGTGCATGTAGCCGATAGCGTAGACGTGGATCAGCGTGCCCACCCCGGTGACCACCAGCATCATGACCGAGGACAGGGTGTCCACTTTGAAGGTCCATGACACAAACAGGGTGCGCTCGCCGGCTGTGAGGTTCATCCAGGTCAGGAAGGGGATCTCGGCCCCTTCCGGGCGGCCCAGCAGGGCGATGACCTGCAGCAGGGCGATCACGAATGCCAGCGCCGCCAGGGAGGAGGCGATCACGCCCGGGCCGCGGCTGTCCCGGTCGGGCATCAGCCGCCGCCCGAAGAAGACGTTGATCAGCACCCCGATGAAGGGCAGCAGGACAACCAGCGGGACCAGCGAAAACAGTCCGGTCATAGAGGTTTTTCCCGGTGAGATGAGTCAGACTGCCTAAATGCGCTGTAGATCGGTGACGGTGCGCTCATCCTGCACATTACCGGTGTTCAGGGTAGTGATCGGCTCCAGCAGCAGGAGGTGCGCCTCCTGTTCCGCGATCGGGCAGTGCTCCACGCCGCGCGGGATGATGACGAGTCGTTCAGCTGGCCGACGATCCGGGGATGCCAGTGATCATCGAACAGCGCGAGTTTGCGGGCCAGGTTGCCTTTTGTGATCACCGGCTCACCTGCCGTCGATCAGCCTTCCATCGTATGCAGCTCGTCGATGTCAATGCTGTGCTTGGTCTTGAAGATCGCCACGATCAGCGCCAGGCCGACCGCCACCTCGGCGGCAGCCACGGTCATGACGAAGAACACGGCTACCTGCCCGTCCATATCCAGCATCGATCGGGCAAAAGCGACAAATGCCAGGTTGGCGGCGTTCAGCATCAGCTCGACGGACATGAAGATCAGGATGGCGTTGCGGCGCAGCAGGACGCCCGCCACGCCCAGCGCAAACAGGATCGCGCTGAGAATCACGTAGTAGCTCGTCGGCACCAGGAAGGTCGTCTCGGTCATGGATTCCTAATCCCGTGTCAGTCGCCAGTAGAGGGTGTCTGCCCGGGCTGAGGAGTCCCCTGGCGCGGTTTGCGATCATCGCGGGTCAGCACGATCGCGCCGACCATCGCCACCAGCAGCAGGAAGCCGATCAGCTCAAAGGGCAGCAGGTAGCGGCTGAACAGCCTCTCCCCCACCGCCTGCGGGCTGCCATATTCAAACGCCGACCCTGCGGCAGCCGTCCCGGTCGCCAGCAGGCCGATGGCCGGCAGTTCGGCGCCGCTGCCGGGGCCAAACAGGATCACCGCCGCCACCGCGATCAGGGCTACCGTCAGTGCGATGCCCACCGGCACCTGCCAGCGCAGCCGCGACTGCAGCGAGATGCGCTCAGCGCCCAGCAGCATGATCACGAACAGGAACAGCACCATGATCGCCCCGGCGTAGACGGTGATCTGCACCATCGCCAGAAAGGGGGCGCTCAGCCCCAGGTAGAACAGCGCGATGCAGGTGAAGTTGATCACCAGGAACAGCGCCGCGTGGACGGCGTTCGTGCTGGTCAGCATCCCGATGGCTGCCACGACGGCGATCAGGGCCAGTATCAGAAACAGGATCGTTCCAAGCATCAGGTCATGGCTCCCTTGCAGAAGCATCCGGTTCAGGCCGACTGCCGGGGCAGCGGCGGCATCACCGCCGGCGCCGTCCCGGGCTAACCCTCGCGGGGGCTACTTCGGGTTCTCCATCTCCGGGATGGCGCGGTTGAAGGTGCCAGGCTCGACCTGCTGCGGCGTCCCCATCACACCGGGAGGCGGCGGCACCAGGAGCATGTCCTTGGTATAGATCGCGCTCTGACGGTCGGTAAATGATAGCTTGAGATGGTCTTCCAGCACAATGGCCTCGGTCGGGCAGGCATCCTCGCAGTAGCCGCAGAAGATGCAGCGCAGCATGTTGATCTCGTAGGTCTTGGCGTAGCGCTCGCCGGGCGAGTAGCGTTCGTCATCGGTGTTCTCGGCCGCCTCCACCCAGATGGCATCCGCCGGGCAGGCGGCCGCGCACAGCGCGCAGCCGATGCACTTCTCCAGCCCATTATCGTAGCGCTTGAGCTCATGGCGGCCCTTGAAGCGCTCGGCCAGCGGCCGGACCTGCTCCGGGTACTGGATCGTCACCGGCCTCTGGAAGACGTGCTTGATGGTGGTCGCCATACCTTTGAAGATGGCGGCGGTCTCCTGCAGCATGTTTGGCTGTTTGCGGATCATTCAGCGGCATCCTTTTCCAGTCTTTGTACCGTACGTTCCTACGCGGCCCCAAAGGCCGGAATGACGCCGAGCACAATCAGCACGGCGGTCACGATCACGTTAGCCAGCGAAATCGGCAGCAGCACCTTCCAGCCAAAGGCCATCAGGTAGTCGTAGCGCAGCCGCGGCAGCGTGGCGCGGATCCAGACCATGAACACCAGGCTGGCGAAGACCTTGCCGCCCAGGATGATCGGGCCCATCCAGCCGCCGAGCCATTCATGCACATGGATGTTCGTAAAGGGGATGGTCAGGCGGTAGCCGCCCAGGAACAGCGCCGCGAAGATGGCGCTGACCGCGATCATCTTGATGTACTCGGCCATGAAGAACGCGCCGAACTTCATGCCGCTGTACTCGCTGTGGTAGCCGGCGGTCAGCTCCTGTTCCGCGTCGGGCAGATCAAAAGGCGACCGGTTGGTCTCGGCCAGCAGCGTGATATAGAAGATCAGCGCGGCGACCGGCTGGATGAAGATGAACCACAGCCCCTTCTGCGCGCCGATGATGTCGCCCAGGCTCAGGCTGCCAACCAGCATGATCGGCGCCAGCACCGACAGCCCCATCGCCAGTTCGTAGCTGATCATCTGGGCCGATGAGCGCAGCCCGCCCATCATGGCGTACTTGTTGGCCGAGGCCCAGCCGGCCAGCACGATCCCGTACACGGAGATCGAGGTCACCGCCAGGATGTACAGGACGCCGACGTTGATATCGGCCATGCCCAGGCTGGTTTCGTGCCCGAAGATGTTGACGCGCCCGCCGATGGGCACCACTGCCAGCACGATCAGCGCCGGCACGGCGGTGATCACCGGGGCCAGCGAGAAGATCAGCTTGTCCGCCCGCGCCGGGATGATGTCTTCCTTGAAGAACAGCTTGACTGCATCGGCGGCAGGCTGGAAGAAGCCCTGCGGCCCGGCCCGGTTGGGGCCGATACGCTGCTGGACAAACGCGATGAAGCGCCGTTCCAGCAGCGTGGTGTAGGCGAAACCGGTGACCAGGCTAAAGATGATGATCACCGACTTGACGGCGGCATCGATCACGAAGATGGCAAAGTCGCTCATGCGCCGACTCTCTCCAGTCTGGCAATCTGGGCAGGGGTAGCCATCAGCGGCGCGCCCTGAGGCTGCAGCCGGGCAGCGATCAGCGCCACGCCGGCTGGCACGCCGTCATCGACCTGCGCGGCCGCCTCGACAGTGCGTCCATCGAAGGTGACGGACAGCGGATCGCCGGGCTGGATGCTCAGCCAGGCCGCATCGGACGGGTTCAGGCGCACCCACGGGGCCGGGATGCGCTGGCTGAGCGCCTCCGCCCCCAGGGCGAATACCGGCTCGGCATCATAGACCAACGGAATCGGCACCAGCACCAGCGAGCCCCGACCCGCCTGCAGAGCCGCGCCGCCATCCGGGCGGCGGACGGCCGGGGCGTTCCCGCTCTCAGCCGCCGCCGGGATCTGCAAGCCCAGACCCTGCCGGTTCTGGAAGGCCGTGCCGCCGTAGTACAGATCGTCCCCGCCGACATCGGGGAACTGCTCGACGTAGCGGGCCAGCCGGGGGTAGGTTACCTCGGCGTAGAGCGGCGTGGTGCGGGCGATCTCCGCCATCACGGCAGCCGCCGAGGCCGCCGGACGACCCTGCCCCAGCTTCTCGCCGAGGCGCTGCGCGATCAGCCAGTCCGGCAGGCTCTCGCCGACCGGTTCGATGGCCGGGTAGAAGCGCTGCACGCGGCGCTCGCCGCTGGTGAAGGTGCCTTCGCGCTCGCCGACGCTCTGGACAGGCAGGACGATATCGGCCAGGCTGGCCGTCCGGGTCAGGAACAGGTCCTGCACGATCAGCGTCGCCTTGGTCCCGCGCAGCGCCCGCTCGGCGGCGGGGTCATCTGCGACCGGATCGGCGCCGGCTATGTACAGCACCTGGAGGCTGTCGGCGGCCAGGGCATCGAGGATCTCCGCGTAGCCCATACCAGGGCGCTCCGCCGGCTGGTAGCCGGGGCGGTAATCCGGGCGCAGGCCCATATCCGAAGTCCCCTGCCCGTTGGCCGACGGCCAGACGACGATCAGGCCGTTGTTCGGGCGGCCCACGTGCCCGGTTTCGAGCAGGAGGCTGGCAGCGGCCTGAGCCAGCGCCGCAGCGGCCTGCGGACCCAGCCCCTCGCGCCCGACAAAGACGACCACGCTGGCAGCGTCAGCCAGCGCCGGGTGCCCCTGCAGCCCGCTGAGCGCGGCGGCTTCTTCACCGTAGGCGCAGCGCACTGTGTGGGCAGCGTACTGATCCAGCGGCGTGCTGCGCCCGCTGACGACGATCAGGGACGCGCCGCGCAGCGCCGCCGCCCGCACCCGCAGATACCAGACCGGGCCGGTTTCATGCAGGTCAGTGGCGGCCACGACGATGGCATCCCCCTGGCCCAGCTGCTGCAGATCGGTGCCCGCTCCGACGCCGTACCAGGAGGCGTACTCGCCGCCGGCAGCCGCATCCGGGTAGGCCGCCAGATGATCGCTGCCCAGACCGCGCACCAGCTTCTGGATCGCGTAGGCATCCTCGTTGCTCAGGCGCCCGCCGCCGATGACGGCGACCCGGTCGCCCGCGCTCCTCAAATAACCAGCGGCGGCCTCCAGCGCCTCTTCCCAGGTGGATTCCACCAGCTGGCCGCCCTTGCGGATCAGCGGGGTGCGCAGCCGCTGTTCATGATCCATGTGGTGATGCGCGAAGCGGCCCTTGTCGCAGATCCAGATCTCGTTGACCGCCTCGTTCTGGCGCGGCATCACGCGCTTGATGACTGTGCGGCCGCCCGCATCGCGGTCGGTGCGCGTGTCGAAGCTCATGTTGCAGCCCACCGGGCAGTGCGAGCAGATGGTCGCCACCTGCACCATCTCCCACGGGCGGGCATTGAAGCGGAAGTCCGCCGTGGTGAGGGCGCCTACCGGGCAGATATCGGTGGTATTGCCGGAGAAGATGCTGTCGAAGCCGGGGGTGCTGTTGGTGATGATGCGCTGCGACCGGCCGCGGCTCTCGAAGTCCAGCACATGCTCGCCGGCGATCCGGTCCTGGAAACGGATGCAGCGGGCGCAGTGAATGCAGCGCTCCTGGTCGAGCGTGATCACCTCGCCCAGCGGGATGTGCTTGCCCAGGCGCATCCGGTCATCCCAGTACATCCGGCTGGTGCCGGGGCCGTGCCGCATGGTGAGGTTCTGCAGCGGGCATTCGCCGCCCTTATCGCAGATCGGGCAGTCCAGCGGATGACTGGAGAGCAGGAACTCCAGGATCTCTTTGCGGGCGTCCTGCACCTTCGCCGTCGTCGTGCGGATGGTCATGCCATCGGTGACGTACTGGGTGCAGGCCGTCTGCGGGGTGGGGAACCAGGCCAGCTCTGCCTCGCCGGTCTGCGCGTTCTTGCGCGGCGTCGCCAGCTCTACCAGGCACATGCGGCAGTTGCCGTCATGGCCGAGCTTGGGGTGATAGCAGAAGACCGGGATATCCACGCCCGCGTACCGCTTGGCGGCTTCCACCAGATTCATCCCGGCGGGGACCTCGTAGGTTTTGTCGTCGATGGTCAGCTTCACGGTGTTGGTCATATCAGCAATCGCCACCCTGTAGAATCTGGCGTTTCAGGTCGTGTAGTTCCGGCAAAGCCGGCGCGGCGGGCGCTCAGTGCCCCAGCGGGCCGCGGTCGATGGTCAGGTGCGCCTTGAGGTCATCCACCTGGCCCACCGGGACGGTCGTGGTGCCCGGCTCAGGAGTGTCCACCGGGGTCAGCGCCTGCCGGTAATCCTCCGGGAAGTGCTGGATGGTGGCGATCACCGGGTTCACGGCGAACTCGCCCAGCGCGCAGATGCACTTCCCCTTCATCTGACCGGCCACGCTGTTCATCCGGGCGATATCGCCCTCATCCATCATCCCGGCGTCAGCGCGTTCGTACAGGCGCTTGAGCCAGTAGGTGCCCTCACGGCAGGGCGTGCACTGCCCGCACGATTCGTGCGAGAAGAAGTGGATCATCTTGCTGGCCGCCCACACCATATCGACGGTCTCATCAAGGATGATCACCGACGCCGAGCCGATATCCGTCCCCCACTGCCTGAACGCCCCGTAGGTGATGGGCGTGTCCAGCACCTCATCGGTCGCCGGCAGGATCGCCGCGCTGGCCCCGGCGGGCAGGATGCCCTTGACTTTCAGGCCGCCGCGCACGCCGCCCGCCAGCTCGATGATCTTGCGGAAGGTCGTCTCCCCGCCGAACGGCAGCTCGATGTTGCCCGGCTTCTCCACGCAGCCGCTCACCGAGAACACCTTGGTGCCCGTGCTGTCAGTGGGGCCGGGGCTGCTGAACCCGATCTGCCGGTAGGCATCCGCGCCGTTGGCCAGGATGTAGGGCACATTCGCCAGCGTCTCAACGTTGTTGATGACGGTGGGCCTGCGGTACAGGCCGCCGCCTTCGTTGGCGGGGAACGGGGGCCGGATGCGGGGCTGGCCGCGCTTGCCTTCCAGCGATTCCAGCAGGGCGGTCTCCTCGCCGCAGACGTAGGCGCCCGCGCCGAGATGGGTGTAGACCTCGATGCCCCAGCCGGAGCCCAGGATGTCCGGGCCGATCAGCCCCGCCTCACGCGCCGCCTGGATGTGCCTGTCCAGCGCATGAGCGATGTCCCAGAACTCGCCGCGGCAGTAGACATAGATCGCGGCTGCCTGGATCGCATAGGCGGCGATCAGCGCGCCCTCGATCATCTGATGGGGGTTGCCTTCCAGGATCTCCCGATCCTTGAAGGTCCCGGGCTCGGACTCGTCGGCATTGACGCACACATACTTGTCGCCGGGGGTCGTCGGGACGAAGCTCCACTTGACGCCGGCGGGGAAGCCCGCGCCGCCGCGCCCGCGCAGCCCGGAGTCCTTGACGATCCCGATCACTTCGGCGGGCGTCAGGCTGAGAGCTTTCTTCAGCCCTTCATAGCCGCCATGCTGCCGGTAAACCTGCAGATCCTTGAGGTTCTCGATCTCTCGATGACGTAGAATGATGTGGGTCACAGGTTCTCCTCGTTCCTGCGGTCGGTCTCTGGTGCGCTTGAAGGCAGCCATCTTCCCGTGCTGGCTTGATGGGTTTCAGCCCGGACATCAGGCAGCCGCCTTCCACCCGCTTCAGCTCTCGTCGCTGCTCCGCTTGCTCACATAGTGCAGGCCCGGCCACTCCGCGTAGCCCGCCCGGATGAACAGCGCCAGCGAGGTTTCGTTCTCCGGCTCGATCAGCGCGGCGATGACATCCAGCCCCAGCCCGCGCAGGGCCTCTTCGGCGGCGGCGATCAGCGCCTTTCCCAACCCCTGCCGCCGGTAGTCCGGGTGCACCGCCAGCCGGTTGATCCAGCCCTTACGCCCATCGTGCGTCGCCAGCACGGCACCGACCAGCCTGCCATCCTCCGTCTGAACGCCGATGGGGATCTGCGTGCCGCCCGCGCACTGGCGCTCAAACGCCTCGCGCGAGTCGCGCCCCGCGGGCTTGTAAGGCAGGCCGGCTGCCTCCCACAGCGCCAGCAGCCGGTCATAATCCTCAGTCGTGATACGGCCTGGAGGCTTCAGACTCACGGCGCAGTTCTTCGATCAGCCGGTTGACCTTCTCAAAATCCAGGTTCTCGTAGTAATGGAAGTTGACCTGCATCATCGGGGCGCGATCGCAGGCCGCCAGGCACATGACATTCTCGACGGTGAACAGGCCATCAGCGGTGGTCTCGCCCGGCTGCACGCCCAGATGCTCACAGACATGCTGGCTGAACGCCTCGGCGCCGCGCAGCGCGCACGGCAGATCGGTGCAGATCTGCAGCAGGTATTTGCCCTTGGGCCGGTCGTAGTACATCGTGTAGAAGCCGACGATGCCCCTGATGTGGGTCACGTCGCTGTCAATGATCCCGGCGATCTCCTCCATCGCTTCCGGCGTGATGTAGCCGTACTCTTCCTGCGCGATGTACAGCAGCGGCATCACCGCCGAGCGCTTATCGGGGTACTTCGACAGATGATACTCGATCTCTTCCCGGCGGGTATCTAGTAAGGCCATGCTGTGCCTCGAAACATGGGTAGGATGCAGAGGACCGCGGGCCAGGTGGGCGCGGCGCGCCTCCCTCACCCCTTCGATTTGTCGCCCGGCTTGTCCAGGCTGCCGATCTTGCGCTTCTGGAGCATGATCTGCGCCCGCGCCCGGATCGCGCCCGGCAGCATCAGCAGCACGCCGCTGACGACTCCCAGCAGATAGCCGATGACCAGGATCAATGACACGGAGCCATCGACGACCGGGCGTCCCAGAAAGACCACGCTGACATAGTCGGTGTTCTCGATGGCGAAGATGCCGACGATGATGGCCAGTACCAGTGCAACGATCAGGGTGATAACCATGCTGCACGCTCCTGTGCTGCGCTAACGGTCGCAGTCGCCGAGCACAATATCGATGCTGCCGATGATCGCCACCAGGTCGGCCACCAGATGCCCCTGGCTCACCACCCCGATGGACTGCAGGTTGACGAACGAAGGCGTGCGGAAGCGCACGCGGTGGGGCCGCGGGCCGCCATCGCCGGCCATATAGACTCCCAGCTCGCCCTTGGGCGACTCGGTGCGGACATACACCTCGCCCACGGGCGCTTTGAAGCCTTCGGTCCACAGCTTGAAGTGGTGGATCACCGCCTCCATGCTGCTGCCCAGTTCCGCGCGCGGCGGCGGCACGAACTTGCGGTTGCTGCTGCGGAACGGCCCGTCCGGCAGGTTATCGGCGGCCTGCCGGATGATGCGCAGGGACTGACGCATCTCCTCCAGCCGGATCAGGTAGCGGTCGTAGACATCGCCGTTCGTGCCCAGCGGCACATCAAACTCGAAGTGATCGTAGGACGAATAGGGGATCGCCTTGCGCAGATCGAAGTTGACGCCCGACCCGCGCAGGTACGGCCCGGTCACGCTCCACTGGATGGCCGTCTCCGGCGTGATGACGCCGATGCCAGTCGTGCGATCGACGAAGATCGGGTTCTGGGTGACCAGCCGGTCGTAGTCGTCGATCTTGCCGGGCATGTACTTCAGGAACCTGCGCAGCGCCGGCAGGAAGTCGGGCGTGATGTCGCGCCACAGGCCGCCGGGGCGGATGTAGTTGCCCATCATGCGCTGGCCGGAGAGCATCTCGAACAGGTCGAGGATGTATTCGCGCTCGCGGAACGCGTACAGCAGCAGGCTGGTTGCGCCCAGGTCGAGGATGTGCGTCCCGATCCATACCAGGTGGCTGGCGATGCGCTGCAGCTCGGCCAGGATCACGCGGATGTACTGCGCCCGCAGCGGCACGTCGATGTCGCACAGCTTCTCGACGGCCATTGAGTAGACCAGATTGTTGCCCAGGTTATTCAGATAGTCGATGCGATCGGTCATCACCAGCGACTTCTCGAATGTCTTGGCTTCCATCGTCTTCTCAATGCCCGTGTGCAGGAAGCCGATATCGGGGTTGCAGGTGACCACCGTCTCGCCGTCCAGCTCGATCAACAGGCGCAGCACACCGTGCGTGCTGGGGTGCTGCGGACCCATATTGAGCAGGATGGTATCGCCGGAGAAAGCGCGATCGCTGACGCGTCCGCGCAGTTCCTCCAGCGTGGTCTCGATGGTCTGCTCGTCGCTGTCGATCCCGGTGACGTGGGTCAGGTCTTGCTTGGTGAGTGTCATTGGCTGGACCCTTCGGCGGCTGCGCGCCGCGCCGTGCGGCGCCGCGGCGGATAGCTAGTCCTTCGGCTGCGGCTTCTTGGCCAGCACCCGGTCATAGTTGAACGAGAACTGCACCTCTTCGTACCCCAGCGGATAATCCTTGCGCAGCGGGTGGCCTGTCCAGTCGAACGGGAGCAGGATGCGGCGCAGGTCGGGGTGGCCCTCGAAGTGGACGCCAAACATGTCGTACACCTCGCGCTCGAGCCAGTTGGCGCCCTTCCAGACGCCGGTGACGCTGGGGGCCTGCGGGTCGCTGCCGGGCACGTAGATCTTGAGCCGCAGCTCGTGGTTCAGCGGCAGCGAGTACAGCACATAGCTGATGCCGAAGCGCGGCTCGTCCGGGAAGTAGTCGTTGCCGGCCAGGTCGGCCAGCATGTTGAACTCAAAGCCGTCGGTGTCGCGGCAGAAGGCGGCCACCTCGACGATCCCGGCGCGATCCAGCACCACGGTGATCTCGCCGCGGAACTCGATGATCTCCTGCACATGCTGAGGGAAGCGCTCCTGCAGCGTCTTTGCCAGCGCCATCACGTAGGCCATAGGTTTATGCCCAGTCCTTGATCTTCTCGCCCATCACTTTGCGGTGCAGCGTGAGGATGCCGTCGATCAGCTGCTCGGGGCGCGGCGGGCACCCCGCCACATAGACATCGACCGGCACGATCTCGTCCACGCCCTGGAGGATCGCATAGTTGTTGAAGACGCCGCCCGAGCTGGCGCAGTCGCCCATCGAGAGCACCCACTTGGGGGATGGCATCTGATCGTACAGCCGGCGCAGCACCGGGGCCATCTTGCGGCTCACCCGCCCGGCGACGATCATCAGGTCGCTCTGGCGCGGCGAGGCGCGCATCAGCTCCATGCCGAAGCGCGACATGTCATAGTGAGAGCACTGGGTCGCCATCATCTCGATGGCGCAGCAGGCCAGGCCGAACAGCATCGGCCACATGGCCCGGGTGCGGCCCCAGTTGACCGCCTGCTCCAGCGTCGTCGTCACGACGCCCATATCGCCCAGTTTCTGCGTTACTCCCATTCCAACGCCCCTTTCTTCCATGCATAGATCAACCCAAGCGTCAGGACGAGAACGAATTCACCCGCTACAATAAGCCCATAGACTCCCAGTTCGCGCACGATGACGGCATATGGCAGCAGGAAGATGATTTCCACGTCAAACAGGATGAACAGCACCGCGATCAGGTAGAACCGGACGGGCAGCCGGCGCACCGCCGGCCCGATAGGTGTCATGCCTGACTCATAGGGAGCGAGTTTCTTGGGGGTCGGGCGCCGCGGCCCGAGGATGGAAGAGATCACAACCGTGACCAGCGCGACAAATGTGGCAACCAGGACGAGAATGGCGATGGGCACATATTGTTCGAGCTGCACGGGCGCCTCTCCGAGGGGAAACACGAGTGACGACTGTCTTAAAATAAGCCAAGTTGCCACAGACGTCAAGGCCGCGAACGGATTGACAGGGATAACGACGACGGTTCGCCGCAGGTGCGTCTTGTGGCAAACATCACAAGCGATTTAATGGTAGCACAGTTTCCAGGGTCTTTCAAACCGAAGTGATCCGGGGGTGCCTATCGCCTCAGGGAAATCTGCGCTCACCCCTGTCGGATTGGATCGCGCTTCTTCCCCTGACGGTTGCAGGCCACCGCAGATTCACTAAACTAAGTATCTGCTAATTATACTGTTCTTATCCAATAATCGATACGAACGATTCCGAATCTCTGATCTGAATCATCTGGCAATGAGGAAGAAGTATGTCGAATCTGCGGTTGAGCATTCGCTGGAAGCTGCTGCTGCCGTTCATCCTGATCATTGTGCTGGTGCTGGGTGTGCTGCTCCCCATCACGAATCGGCTGGTTTCGCAGCGCATCGAGGACGAGGCCGACCGGCAGCTGGAGCAGACCGCCGCATCCGTGGCCAAGCTCATCGAGAACTCGGAAGAGCAGGCGCTGCTGAGCGCGAGCTTCGTAGCCAATCTGCCTGAAGTGCGCGCCGCCGGCTCATCGGCGGATGAGCTGGGCCACGTGCTGCCGCCGCGCCGCGAGGCGCTCGATCTGCGCGAGCTGAGCTTCTACAGCGCCGACTTCACCCCCGGCGATACCCCGGTTTACTACGATGGGCCGGTCACGGCGCGGCGGCTCCAGGTCAGCGAGGCCGCCAACCAGACGCGCGACGCCCTGATCGAGCAGGCGCTGATGACCGGCCAGGCGGCCCGTGGCCTGATCGTCGTGCCGCAGGGCTCCCAGATCATCGGGGTGGCGCCGGTGCTGCCTCCCGGCATGGCGTTCGGCACGCCCGGCGATCTGCAGGGTGTCATCCTGGCTTCGATCTTCATCGATCAGGAGTACATCGATGAAGTCAGCGGCGTGCTGGGCGCGGAGGTCGCGCTGGTGGTAGATAACGCCCCGATCGCCTCCACCATCGCGCGTGAGACCGGCTACGAGCTGCTGCTCCAGCAGGATTTCATCGATCCGGCGGGCGGGATCACCTCAACCAATATCGTGATCCCCCGGGATTCCATGGCGATGACGCAGAGCTTCACGCGTATGCTGGCCGCCCCGCTGATCGTGGATGGCCGTGCCCACGGACATGTGGTGGTTGCCAAGTCGGTTGACGACCTGATGCAGGGCCGCCGGGACATCCAGGCTGCCCTGCTGCTGTTTGCCGGCGCCGTCGCAGTCTCCAGTCTGATGGTGGCGGCGCTGGTGCTGGTGAACTTCGCCCGACCGCTGACGCAGTTGGCGCAGGCTGCCGAGGAGGTGAGCCTCGGCAACCTCACCAAGCGGGTGGACACGCACTTTCTGATCGGCGATGAGATCGCCGACCTGGGCGACAGCTTTAACGAGATGACCCGGCGCCTGCACGACCTGTACCATAACCTGGAGCAGCAGGTCGAGGAACGCACCCGCGAGCTGCAGAACGCCCTGAGCGATCTGGCCATCGCCCGCGACCAGGCGCTGGAAGCCAGCCGCGCCAAGAGCACTTTTCTGGCCAATATGAGCCACGAGCTGCGCACCCCGCTGAACGCGATCATTGGCTACAGCGAGCTGCTGATCGAGGAAGCCGATGAACTGGGGCAGAAGGAATCCATCCCCGACCTCAACAAGATCCTGACGGCGGGCCGCCACCTGCTCCAGCTGATCAACGACATCCTCGACCTGTCCAAGATCGAGGCCGGCAAGATGGAGCTGTATCTGGAGGAGTTTGACATCGCCAGCATGATCGGCGACGTGGTCAGCACCATCCAGCCCATGGTTGCCCGGAACAACAACCGGCTGGCCCTCGAGGTCCCGCCCGATATCGGCATGATGCACTCGGACGTGACCAAGGTGCGGCAGGCGCTGTTCAATCTGCTTTCCAATGCCAGCAAATTCACGCACGAAGGGACTATCACACTGCGCGTCACGCGCGATGGCACGTTCCCGGAGGGGTGGCAGCCGCGATCGGCCGGCGCCAATGAGTGGGTTATCTTCACCGTCTCCGATACAGGCATTGGCATGACCGCCGACCAGCTTGCCCAGGTCTTCGGCGAATTCGCGCAGGCGGATCCGTCCACGACACGCAAATACGGAGGGACCGGCCTGGGGCTGACCATCACGCAGCGCTTCTGCCAGATGATGGGCGGGGATATCACGGTCCGCAGCACCCCCGAGCAGGGGTCAGCGTTCACGTTCTGGCTGCCTGTGCGGCTCAGCGAGCCGGCCCCGGTCGAGGAAGCCAGCGCGGCGGGGTCGTCCCGGCCCCCGACGAGCGCCAGCACGGTGCTGGTGATCGACGATGATCCGGCTGTGCTGGAGATGATGAAGCGCTTCCTCGGCAAAGAGGGCTATCATGTGGAGACCGCCCAGGGTGGGCGCGAAGGGCTGCAGCGGGCGCTGGAGGTGAAGCCTGCCGTCATCACGCTGGATGTGATGATGCCCCAGATGGACGGCTGGGCCGTCCTCAACAAGCTCAAGAGCGATCCCACCCTGAAAGACATCCCGGTGATCATGGTGACGATCGTCGATGACCGCAACCTCGGCTTTGCGCTGGGCGCCACCGACTACCTGACCAAGCCGGTAGACCGCGCTCGCCTGGCGGAGGTGCTGGGCCGCATCCGCTGTGGCAACGCCCCCTGCCAGGTGCTGATCGTGGAGGATGAGCCGGTGATCCGCGAGATGATGCGCCGGATGCTGGAGGAAGAAGGCTGGGCCGTCACCGAGGCGGGTAACGGCCGGCAGGCGCTTGAGTGTCTGGCCGTCAGCCGCCCGGAGCTGATCCTGCTCGACCTGATGATGCCGGAGATGGATGGCTTCCAGTTCATCGAGGCGCTGCGCCAGCGCAGCCCGGAGCAGCAGATTGATGTCCCCATCGTCGTCGTCACCGCCAAAGAGCTGACTCAGGAGGATCAGAAGCAGCTGAACGGATCGGTGGAACGCATCGTCAAGAAGGGCGGGCCAACTTACAGCCAGGAAGGGCTGTTGAGCGAAATCCGCAGCATGGTGGCAACCTACATCCAGCCCAGACAGTCCAACGGCTAGTGTTTCGTGGCGCACAGGCGCCAGGGACAGGGGCGACGTTGCGAAACACACTGGCAGCTGGGCCATCACGCCACCCTGGAAGCGCGGGATTGCGTCGGCCCGGCTGCACGAGGAGCTGACTATGCCGAAGATCCTGCTGGTTGAGGACAATGAAGACAACAGCGATATGCTGACCCGCCGGCTGGAGCGCCGCGGCTTTGAAGTGGCGCTGGCGACATCCGGCGAGCAGGCGCTGGAGATGGCGCGGCAGGCTGCCCCCGACCTGATCCTGATGGATATGCGTCTGCCGGGCCTGGATGGCTGGACCGTGACCGGGCAGCTCAAGTCGGCGCCGGAAACCCGCGCCATCCCGATCATCGGCCTCAGCGCCCATGCGCTGACCGCCGACCGCGACAAGGCATTTCAGGCCGGCTGTGATGACTATGAAACCAAGCCGGTCGAGTTCCCCCGGCTGATGGAGAAGATCGAGGCGTTTCTGGGGCGCTGACGCGCCGGCAAACGTTGAGGCCGATCCCTCCGGGGGCTGGCTGATGCGAGCCGCCATGTTCCCGCTGAGAATGCCTTCTCCGGGTGGGATCTGATCCCTGCGCTGGCCGAGCCCTGAGCGCCAGCGGTATCATCCGGGCGGGTGGGGATGCTGCGGCACCTCCCCGCCTGGCTGCGCCTCGACTCCTCACAGGCAGAAAACATGCCTCCTCCGATTCGGCTGATCGCCACAGATATCGACGGCACGCTGCTCACCAGCCGCCACGAACTGACACCGCGCACCGAAGCGGCGCTGCGGGCCGCCATGGACCGCGGGGTGCATATCGTCCTGGCCACCGGCAAGAGCTTCGCTTCCGCCCGCAGCCTCGTCGCCCGGCTCGGGCTGACCACGCCCGGCGTCTATATTCAGGGCCTGCTGGTCTGCGAGGCCGATGGAACCCCCCTCCACACCGTCACCCTGGACAGGGAGGTCGCCCGCGAGACCGCTGCGGCACTGGCCGCTGACGGCTTCAGCATGGTGGCCTACTGCGGCACGCGCATCCTGGCCCCCCGCCGCGATGCCTACACGGATCGGCTGCTGCAATATCATGAGCCGCCCCCGGAGGTTGTGGGGCCGCTGGCCGACGCACTGGCGCATACCCCGACCCACAAGCTCCTGGCGATCGGCGAGCCAGAGGCTATCAGCGCGCTGCGCCGGCGGCTGGAGCCTCACCTTGATGGGCGGGCCCGGCTGGTGCAGGCGCTGCATGACGCGCTGGAGATCCTGCCCCCCGGCGCTTCCAAGGGCGCCGGGCTGGGCTGGCTGCTGGGCTGGATGGGCATCCCACCCGCGCAGGTGCTGGCCATCGGCGACGGCGAGAATGATGTCGAGATGCTGCAGCTGGCCGGGATGGGTGTGGCGGTCGCTAACGCCATGCCGCACGCGCTGGCCGCAGCGGATGCCGTGGTCGCCAGCCACGACGCCGAAGGCGTCGCCGAGGCCGTCCAGCGCTTTGTGCTGGACAGATCGGCGAGCGGCTCTTGACAGACCGCCCAAATCGTCTATACTTCCTGCCTGATGTTGCACCGGTGCAACAATTGACGAAGCGCGATCGAGCAGCCGGGGGAGCAGCGTGAACGAGAGCTTTGACGACTACGTCACGGTGGCCGAAGTAGCCGAGCGCCTCAACATCCATCCGGAGTCGGTGCGGCGGCTGATTCGCAACCGCAAGCTCCCCGCCCGCAAGTTCGCCAATACCTGGCTGGTCAAGCGCACCGTACTGGAGCAGTTCGCCAGCGCCTACGATCCGCGCCCCGGCAAGAAGGCGACCCTGTTCTGATGGGCGCCGGGGCAATTCAACCCGGGGGGTCAGGGGCAGGTTCCGGCGCGGCTGAGGCTTGAATCGGCAGGCAGCCCCCTGAACTGAAAGGCACCCCGACGCCGCGCGACGGTTGCGCGGGGAGTCGGCCTGCACTACACTAAGCCTATTGTCGGGAGAGCGGCGTGGACCGATCAGCCGTTTCGATCAAAGGGATTCGGGATGGCCTGTTGGTCACCGCCGGGGATGTCCCGTGGCCGGCGTTTGAGCAAGCATTTCTGGAGGCCATCGCCACGCAGCGGGAGTTCTTCCGCGGCGCCCGGGTGGCGCTGCAGGTAGGAGACCGATCTTTGGAGCGCGATGATATCCGCAAGCTGCGTGACAAGCTGGCCGAGCATGACGTGACGCTGTGGGCCGTGCTCGGCAAGTCGCCGGAGACCCTCCGCTCAGCGCGGCGCATGGATCTGGAGACCGAGCTCAGCGAGCCCGCCGCGCCGGCTGAGGAGATTCCCGACAGCGGCGATCTGCCGCCGATCGATTCCAATGAGTACGGGACCACCGCCCTGCTGGTCAAGAACACGCTGCGCAATGGACGGGTGATCCGCTATGCCGGGGATGTGATCGTCATCGGCGACGTGAACCCCGGCGCCCAGATCATCGCCGGGGGCGATGTACTGGTCTGGGGCCGGCTGCGCGGCACTGTCCACGCCGGGGCCAGCGGCAGCGCCAGCGCGATGGTCTGCGCGCTCGACCTGCGGCCGCAGCAGCTGCGGATCGCCAGCCTGGTGGCGATCTCGCCGGAGGATCGGCATCCCCGGCCCCGCCCTGAATTCGCGTTTGTGCGCGGCGGGCAGATCGTCGCCGAAGAATGGGGTTCGACAGCCTGATCGCCCCCGCCTGAGCCTGCACGAAAAGCCGGTTCGCGTTTTTACAGGAAGGTGAGCATGTCGGCTCGAGTCATAACGATTACCTCAGGTAAAGGAGGCGTAGGCAAGACCACGGCCACAGCCAACCTGGCGGTGGCGCTTGCTACCCTCGGCAACAGGGTGTGCTGCATCGATGCCGACATCGGCCTGCGCAACCTCGATATTGTGCTGGGGCTAGAAAACCGCATTGTCTACGATCTGGTGGATGTGGTGGAGGGCCGCGCCAAGCTGCGCCAGGCCATGATCAAGGATAAGCGGCTCAAGGAAGAACTGTACCTGATCCCGGCCGCCCAGACCCGCGACAAGACCGCCGTCAGCCCCAGCGATATGGTGCGCGTTTGCGACGAGCTGCGTCCGATGGTGGACTATATCCTGATCGACTCCCCCGCCGGCATCGAGCGCGGCTTCCGCAACGCCGTCGCTCCCGCCGACGTGGTGGTGATCGTGACGAACCCGGAAGTCTCCTCGGTGCGCGACGCCGACCGCATCATCGGGCTGATCGAGGCCGAGCAGAAAGGCCCCGGCCATCTGGTGATCAACCGCGTCAAGCCGGATATGGTCAAGCGCGGCGATATGCTCAGCCCGGAGGACATCATCGATATCCTGGCGATCCGGCTGATCGGCCTGGTGCCGGAGGACGAGCACATTCTGGTCTCGACCAACCGCGGCCTGCCGGTAGCGCTCAACTCGGACGAGTCGCGGGCCGGGCAGGCGTTCCGCAATATCGCGCGGCGGCTGATGGGCGAGGAGGTGCCCTTCATGCCGATGGAAGAGAACCTGACCTGGTCGCAGAAGTTCCTGAAGGCCATCGGGGTGGGCGGCAAGGACAGGGATAAGGGCAGCCGCGAGCGCGAGAAGGAGCCCCGACCCGCGCCGGCAGTCGTCAGCGCCCCGCCGGCGCCGGCGCCGACGATCCCGGCGGCCCCCTCTGCGCCGGCGCCGGTTCCTGTCTCGCCCGCAGCGGCTCCCCCGGCCGCGCCCCCGGCTCCCGCTGCGACGGTGCCCCTGCCCCCCGCGGTGCCCCTGCCC
>DAOTXW010000011.1:0-4315 GCA_034435035.1 Anaerolineae bacterium
CCACCCCCACCCCGCCGGCGGCGGCTGCCGCGCCGTCCCCGGCCTCCACCGGCGGCGATGTGACCGTGATCTACGACTTCGCCGCCCTGACGCTGCTGAACAGCTCGGGCGCCCACGCCAATCTCTCGCGGCTGGTGCTGGCCGGGGGCGGCCAGACCCTGCCGCTGACCGCCTGGCAGTCCGACTTCCTGACCGCCTCGCTGATAGAGTTCCCGCCCGGGGAATGCCTGCAGGTGTACGGGTTCGGGGAGCCGGATCCGCCGACGCCCCCGGAGTGCGTCAATCTGCGGGCAGCGATCTATATCTCGCCATCCTCGCGCTTCTGGCACGCGGACTTCGAGGTGCTGCAGGACGGCGCGACGCTCGCCGCCTGCGCGGCCAGCGCGGGGCGCTGCGGGGTCGATCTGCCCTGAGGCAGGGCGGGTCAGCCCTCGCCGAAGTCGCGGACGAGGGCGCAGCCGTAGGCGGGGGTATCCGCGGGCGAAGGCGCCCTGCCGGCCAGCAGGGCTTCAACCGCCGCGTCGAGATAGGGGATCGTCGCGACCTGCTGATGGAACGAGCGATCGTCCACCGCGCCCTGGTAGACGATCCGCCCCTCCCCGTCGATCAGGAAGCAGTGCGGCGTGGTCTGCACCCCGTAGGCGTCGGCCACGACGTTGCCGCGGTCGTGCAGCACCGGATGCGTGATGCCCAGGCTCTCGGCCAGATCCTGCATCTCGTAGGCGTCTTCGGTGGCGTTGCTGGCGATGAACAGCAGCCGCAGACCGCGGTCCGCCCAGGCCGGCGCACGCTCGACAAAGTACGCATCATAGTAGCGCGACCACGGGCACTCGACCGACCAGAAGTCAACGATGACCGGCTGCCCGCGCAGGTCTGCCAGGTGAACGGTCTGGCCAGACAGCACATCGGTGAGCGTGAAATCCGGGGCGGGCGAGCCCGCCGGCAGTGGGAGCAAGGTCTCTTGCATCGGATCTCCATGAGCAGCGTCGTCGTAACCTTACCGGCTATTATAGCACGGCCCCGGCAGGCAGGGAGATCGGCCAGGAGCCTGTTAATCGGGAGGGGAGGAGGGTCCGCACCGCGGCCCTCGCCATGAGTACAATGGCCTTTGAGAGCCTCCTGCTGATCGCGGCGCTGCTGCTGGTGGTGAGCATTGTGGCCAGCAAGGCCGCCGCCCGCCTGGGCATCCCCGCGCTGCTGATCTTCCTGCTGATCGGCATGCTGGCCGGCTCGGACGGGCCGGGCGGCATCTACTTCGACGATCCCCGGCTCACCCAGTCGCTGGGGGTGGTGGCGCTCGCCTACATCCTGTTCTCGGGCGGTCTGGATACCGACTGGTCCCGGGTGAAGCCCATGCTGTGGCCGGGCCTGAGCCTGGCTACCCTGGGTGTCGTGATCAGCGCCCTGATCGTGGGCGCCGCGGCCACGCAGATCCTCGGCCTCTCCCTGCTGCAGGGCGTGCTGCTGGGCGCGATCATCTCCTCAACCGATGCGGCAGCGGTGTTCGCTATCCTCAAGTCCCGCGGCGCGTCGCTGGACGGTCGGCTGCAGGCGCTGATCGAGCTGGAATCGGGCAGCAACGATCCGATGGCCGTCTTCCTGACCGCCAGCCTGACCGGGCTGCTGATCCCGCCCGGCGGCTCTCTGCTGAACCTGGTCCCGGCCTTTGCCCTGCAGATGGCGGTGGGCGCCGGGGGCGGGTGGGTCATGGGCTGGCTGATGGTGTGGCTCGTCAACCGGCTGCGCCTCGAATACGAAGGGCTGTACCCCGTCCTGACGCTCTCGCTGGTGCTGCTCACCTATGGGCTGGCGGCCTCGCTGGGCGGCAACGGCTTTCTGGCGGTGTATCTGGCCGGGCTGACGCTGGGCAATCGCGATACCGCGCACAAGCGGAGCCTGCTCCGCTTCCACGACGGCATCGCGTGGCTGATGCAGATCGTGATGTTCCTGGCGCTGGGCCTGCTGGTGTTCCCCAGCCGCCTGATCCCCGTGGCGGGCGCCGGCCTGTTGATGTCCGGGGTGCTGATCCTGGTCGCCCGGCCGATCAGCGTGTTTGTGTCGCTGGCCTTTTCGGGGCTGACAATCCGGCAAAAGGCGATGGTATCCTGGGTGGGCCTGCGCGGCGCGGTGCCGATCATCCTGGCCACCTACCCTCTGCTGGCCGGCGTGGCGGGCGCGGATCTGTTCTTCAATCTGGTGTTCTTCATCGTGCTGACCTCGGTAGCCGTGCAGGCGCCCACCATCCCCCTGGCAGCCCGCTGGCTGCGCGTGGAGGGGCCGCCACAGCCGCCGTCCCGCTATCCGCGGGAGTACGTGCCGGAAGTGAGCGCCCGCAGCCGGGTGCTGGAAGTGACCGTGTCCGCCCGGGGGCAGGCCGCGGGCCGGTCGCTGGTCGATCTGGGGCTGCCCCGGGGGGCGCTGGTCGTCCTGATCACGCGCGGGCCGGAGAGCTTCGTGCCCAGCGGGGCAGCCGAACTGCGCGAAGGCGACCGGCTGCTGCTGGTCGTCGAGGAAGCAGCGCTGCCGGCTGCCCGGCAGATCGTGGAGGGCGATGCGCCGTGACCGCCCGGACGTTTGGCGGGCGGGCGGGCATCTGCTACACTGCTGGGCGCCATGCGACGCATCACGCCCCTGCCCGGCCTGCTGGCGATCCTCGCCGCGGCCCTCTCGCTGATGGCGGCCTGCGAGCCGGCTGCGCCCACCGGCGAGCCGTTCGTGGTGGCCGATCTGTTCGCCACGCCGGGTAAGGCGCTGGCGACGGTCGCGCTGTCGCCCACGCCCTCGGCCACGCCGACGATCCCCAACGTCCCCAGCCCGACGCCCGCCCCGACGCTGCCGCTGCCGACGGTCAGCATCCTGCGCCAGCCCACCCTGCCGATCGGCACCTTTGCGCCGCAGGCGACGCGCTCGCCGCTGGAGGCCACGCCCGGCCCGCTGGTCTGCGCCGGCGCGCCGCCGATGCCCTTCACGCCGATCTGGCAGAACATCGCCCAGGCGCAGAGCCTGATGCGCTGCCCGAAGGGCGACCTCAAGGAGGTGGCCGGCGTCTGGCAGGGCTTTGAATACGGGGCGATGTTCTGGCGCGAGCGCGACCGCAGCATCTTTGTCCTGTCCGAGCTGGGGACGCGGCAGGGCCAGCCCACCGATACCTGGTGGCGCGTCGATGACACCTGGTCGGAAGGCGAGCCGGAGTTTGACCCCGGCCTGGCCCCGCCGGAAGGGCTGCGCCAGCCGGTGCGCGGCTTCGGCAAGGTATGGCGCGGCAACGGCTTCATCCGCGAGGCGCTCGGCTGGGCCATCGGCGAGGAAGTCAGCGTCACCATCCTGTGGCAGGAGTTCGATGGCGGCTGGATGATGACCGGGCCGCAGGGCGCGCCGATCTTCGTGCTGGCCCCGACCGATCCGGCCCCGCACTCCACCGGTATCCACCTCGGCTCCCTGCCGTAGGCCCTTTCCACCGGAGATGCCGCCCACAGCTATTGACGCCTCGCGCCCGATCGGGTAATATCCCGCTGCCTGGCAAAATGCCTGTGTGACGGCTGCGCCTGCGGCGGGATTGCCCTTGAGAGGCGGCCCGGCAGATGGTATAATGAGGCGCTGCGCCGACGTAGCTCAACCGGCAGAGCAGGCGTTTTGTAAACGTCAGGTTAAGGGTTCGAGTCCCTTCGTCGGCTCCTGGCAGGCCGTCAGGCAGCGGCCATCTTTAACAACCTGGGTCCGTGTCCCGAGCGGCAAAGGGGTCTGACTGTAAATCAGATGGCCACCGGCCTTCGTAGGTTCGAGTCCTACCGGGCCCACTCAGTCCGAAAGCGACGCACCTGCACCGCGGTGCGTCTGTTGTGTTGCGATCAGCGCCGGCTGGCGGCGCAGGCGCCCGGCGCCTGAACAGCAGGTTCGATGCCTGGCTGATCCGATGGTCGGCATCCTGGATAGCTGTCACTGTGGGGATGTAGCTCAACGGGAGAGCATCGCCTTTGCAAGGCGGGGGTTAGGGGTTCGAATCCCCTCATCTCCACTATCCCTCCCCCCGGTGGGATGCCGCTGAACCAGGCCCACGTAGCTCAGTCGGTAGAGCGCATTCTTGGTAAGAATGAGGTCACGGGTTCGAATCCCGTCGTGGGCTCCAGGTTTCGTACAGGGGGCCCGGAGCCGGGCCAAGTTGTCATGTAAGCTGAGGAGGATAGAACCGCAATGGCAAAGCAGGTATTTGAGCGGACGAAGCCGCATGTGAACGTGGGGACGATCGGGCACATCGACCACGGGAAGACGACGCTGACGGCGGCCATCACGAAGGTGCTGGCGATGGCGGGGGCGG
>DAOTXW010000012.1:0-11624 GCA_034435035.1 Anaerolineae bacterium
TGGAGGTGCGTGAATGACCACCCCCGGAACCATCGCAACCGACAACCTCCTGCTGGCCGCCCCGGAGGTCGCCATCGAGGCAGGTGGTGAGCCCAAGCGACCCCGCATCAGCATCGTCGCTTACACCGGCGCAAAGACCGGGTTCAGCGGGTCATAGGCCGGCTTCTTGCGGTCGGGGCCGTACTGCAGCTCCAGCCCGTACTGATCCGGCCACATCGCATCGTACCAGGCGTAGATCATCCAGCTCCAGCCGCGCTCCTCAAACAGCGACACCTGATCGGCCAGGTACTGGCTCAGGTTGGGCTGCCAGCGGAAGCCGCCCCACTCGCCCACCACGATCGGGACATTGTACTGCTGCTGGAAGTCATCGGCAGGCGCCAGCCACGCATCCAGGGTATCCCGATCCACCCATTCGCCGTAGTAGCTGCCGGGGTAGCGGTACGACTTGCCGCTCTGATGGGTGTACTCGTAAGGCTCGTAGGTGTGCAGGCTGTAGATCACGTTGTCATCGCTGAAGTGAGCCAGCCCGGTGAAGCTCTCCAGGCCGCCCCAGTTGACCCCTTCGATCAGGATTGGCCGGTTCGGGTCGGCGGCGCGGATGGTCTGGATGAACGTCTCAGCCAGCGGGTTCCAGATGGCGTAAGACTGCGGGTACGGCGGGTCCTCGCCGCCGAACAGGTAATGATCCAGCGCCGGCTCGCCCAGCGGCTCCCAGGCGATGATCTCCGGGCGATCCTTGTAGCGGTTGACCAGATCGGTCAGCATATCGCGGTAGGCCTGCTGCGCATCCGGTTCCGTCCACAGCGCGCTGAGGATCGGCGTGGAGTCTTCGCGGCTGCCCAGCGCGACATTGCGGCCCGGCCCATTCCGCATGCTGACCACGGCATACAGCCCCGCCGCCGAGATATTGTCCAGCGCTTCTTCCAGGATGTCGAACTGATCTTCGGCGGGGCCGTAGGGCGGGGTCATGGTCCACACATACTGCACTTCGACCACCACCACGTTGAAGCCCAGCTCGCGCAGCAGCCGCAGCTTGCGCAGCGAGGGGGCGGCGGGCTGCTGCCACGGGCCGTTGTCGCCCAGTTCCAGCACGGCGCCCCGCACCGGCTCGGCCATCCATTCGGCGGCGGTCATCGGCGGCGTGTAGGTTGAGGGGGGGATGGCGGCGCTCAGGCTCAGGTCATCCAGCCACAGGCCGGTGTCGCGGGGCACGCCCAGGTCCAGGCGCACCTCGCGGTAGGCGCGGTCCGGGACGATCACGATCATGAACTCGCTCCAGGCGCCGTCGCCGGGCAGGATGGAATAGGCGAAGGTCTCTTTCGATCCGCTGGAATAGGTGAAGCGCAGCCGGACGGTCAGCGGGGCGCCGACGGGGCCATCCGACCGGGTCCACAGGCTGAAGGTCAGCGGCACGCCGCCGTTGCCCTCGACAGGCTCCGACCAGCGCACCTTCTTCGACTTGCCGGCGGCCAGGTGCAGAGAGCAGCCGCTGTGGGCCGTCACGCAGTCGCGGCCATCGGTCTCCGCCAGCCCCTTGAGCGTCAGGCCGTCGGGCCGGCCGTCGCCGTTGGAGTCGGCGTCCATCGCGCCGGCGGGGATCAGCTCATCGATCGCGCCGGCGGCGGGCGGGGCCGCGGGCGGGGCGGCGGGCGGAGCGGCGTGAGACCGCGGCGCGCCCGCGGGGGCCAGCAGGATCAGAATCAGGGCAGCCAGCAGGGCAAGGCCGATTCGTCGAGGCAGGTACCACATCGCAGAAGCTCCCGGGTTAGCAGGGGAATGCCACTTTCATTCCCATGATACTGCCAGCCAGACGGGACGGTGAATGGGTACTTCTTCCCATCGATTCAGCCGGCTGCCCCGGCCCCGCGCCCTCAGGAAGGCATCACGATCGGCTTCAGCCCGGCCTCGATCTGCGCCCGCTGCGGCTCCAGGAAGGGCGGCAGCGCCAGCCGCTCGCCCAGCGTCTCCAGGCTCTCGTCGGCGGCGAAGCCCGGCCCGTCGGTGGCGATCTCGAACAGGATGCCGCGCGAGATGCGGAAGTAGATCGACTGGAAGTAGAAGCGGTCGATGATCGGCGAGACGCCCAGCCCGGCCCCCAGCACGCGCGCGCGCCAGGCGGCCTGCTCCGCGCCGTCGGCGACGCGGAAGGCGACGTGATGCACGCCGCCCGCGCCCAGCCAGCCGGAGGGCTGCCCCGGCTCCTCGATCACCCACAGCTCGCGGCCCGGCCCGCCCTCGCCCATCTCGTAGATCACCGCGGTCCCGCCGCCCGGATACTCCGCCGCGCCGGCCCGCCGCATCGACAGCGTCTGCGTCAGGGTCGGCTCGATCGGGCTCAGCGCGGGCACCGACAGCAGGGCCGCGTAGAAGCCGCGCAGCGCGAACGCCTCCGGGATGCCGGCCCCCGTCCAGATCTCCCCCTCGTAGGGCGCGCCGCCGTCATCCACCAGCAGCAGGCGCTGGCCTTCGGGGTCTTCAAACCGCAGAACGCCCCGCCCGGCGAACGACTCGATGCCCGCGTGCGCGATCCCGAACCCGGACAGCCGCCCGGCCCAGTACGCCAGCGCCGCCTGCCCCTCGACGCGGAAGGCGGTCGCCGCGATGCTGTCGGTGCCCCGCCGATCCGGGCCGGTGCGCGGCCAGTCGAAGAACGTCATGTCGGTGCCGGGGCTGCCGACCGCGTCGGCGTAGAACAGGTGGTAGGCGCTGACATCGTCCTGGTTGACGGATCGCTTGACCAGGCGCAGGCCCAGCACCCGGGTATAAAAACCGGCGTTGCGGCCGATCTGCCCGGTGACGGCGGTGACGTGGTGAATACCGTTCAAATCCATGTTCGCTGCTCCTCTTCCGATCCCGGAATCACAACCCGCCGGCCCGCCGGGTGTGGATCGATGTCCCCCCGGCGCCGGCGAAGACGTAAAAGATGCGGCGGTCGATCAGCCGGCGGTTGCGCTCGCCGACTTCCGCAGACAGTGAGTATAGCGTCCGCGCGATCGGTGGCGCACTGAATCGCGGCGTTTCACCCGCTTCCGGCGCCCCGCGCGCCGCCCGGCGATCGGGTGTACACTGGTGTCTCATGGACCTCTTCACCCACGCCCGGCAGGATCAGTTCAAGCGCGAGGCCCCGCTGGCCCACCGGATGCGCCCGCGCAGCTTCGACGAGTTCGTCGGGCAGGCGCACATCATCGGCCCCGGGCGGCTGCTGCGCCGCGCCATCGAGGCCGACCGCCTGACCTCGATCCTGCTGTGGGGCCCCGCCGGCACCGGCAAGACCACCATCGCCCGCATCATCGCCGCTCATACCGCCAGCGCCTTCGAGACGCTCAGCGCGGTGCTGGCCGGCGTCAAGGAGCTGCGCGAGGTGATCGACCGCGCCCGCGAGCGCCGCAGCCTGCACGGTCAGCGCACCGTCCTGTTCGTGGACGAGATCCACCGCTGGAACAAGGCCCAGCAGGACGCGCTGCTGCCGCACGTGGAGGACGGCACCATCATCCTGGTGGGCGCCACCACCGAGAACCCCGCCTTCGAGGTGATCCGCCCCCTGCTCAGCCGGTCGCGGGTGTTCGAGCTGCGCCCGCTGAGCGACGACGACCTGAACGCCATCGTCGAGCGGACGCTGGCCGACCGCGAGCGCGGCTTCGGGCTGCGGAAGGTGGCGCTGGAGGACGACGCCCGCGCCCACCTGATCCGCATCGCCGACGGCGACGCCCGCAGCCTGCTCAACGCGCTGGAGCTGGCGGTGCTGTCCACCCCGCCGGAAGCTGACGGGACGATCCGGGTCGATCTGGCCGCCGCGCAGGAGAGCATCCAGCGGCGGGCGGTGCATTACGATAAGGGCGGCGACGAGCACTACGATACCGCCAGCGCCTTCATCAAGTCGATCCGCGGCTCGGACCCGGACGCGGCGCTGTTCTGGCTGGCCAAGATGGTCGCCGCCGGCGAGGACCCGCGCTTCATCCTGCGGCGGCTGCTGATCCTGGCCGGTGAGGACATCGGCCTGGCCGACCCACAGGGGATCGTGGTGGCGGCGGCCTGCGCCACGGCCTTCGAGTGGGTGGGCCTGCCGGAGGGGCTGTATCACCTGGGGCTGGCGACGCTCTACCTGGCGACCGCGCCCAAGAGCCACAGCGTCGGGGCGGTCTTCCGCGCCGCCGCGGATATCGAGGCCGGGGCCAATACGCAGGTGCCGCTGCACCTGAGCACCAACCCGATGAACCGGAGCAGGGATCACGCGGGCTACCGCTATCCGCACGACTTCCCGGATCACTATGTGGCGCAGCCGTATCTGCCCGACGGGGTGGCCGGGGGCTACTATGTGCCCGGCGAGCTGGGCTACGAGGCGCGGGTGCGGGAGTGGCTGGCCCGCCTGCGCGGGGAGTAGCGGCGCGGCGGGGGGGGAGCTGCGCGGGGAGGGCCGTCACCGCCGGCGCGATCCCCGGCACGCCCCCGATCCCTACCCCACCAGCCAGACGCCCGCCAGCACCAGCGCGGCCAGCCCGCCGCGCCGCGCCAGGCTGAGCGCCCGCACATCCTCGTGGAAGACCGCCGGGGCCAGCGCCGTCAGCGCCCACCCCAGCCCGATCCCCATGAACACCTGCGTCCCGCCCACCACGGCCACCAGCGACACCGGCCCCAGCGCGATGCCCGCGAACATCGCCAGCTTGGCGCCCACCGACACCGCCTCGTTGACGAACACCAGCACCACCGCCTGCCACCGCACCGTCCGCAGGCTGGCCTGGAAGGCCCGCCGCACGCCCGGCAGGGCAGTCAGCAGCGCCCCGCCCAGCCCGAAGCCCAGCGACTCCAGCCCCAGCAGGTCCCGCAGCGGCACCCCGCGCGAGACAGCCTTGAACAGCACTTGCTGCCCGGCCCACAGCAGCGACGCCCCCAGCATGGCCAGCAGCGCCGGCGAGAGCGTCAGCTGCTGGCTGCCTTCCTCCTGCACAGAGACCGCCAGCGCCGCCCCCAGGATCAGGGCGAAGCCGGCCAGCTGGCGGGGCGACAGGCGCTCCCCCAGGAAGATCCACGCCAGGATCAGCACGAACAGCGGCACCAGCTGGATCAGCATGATGATCGTGCTGGCGTGCGCCTGGGCTATCGCCTGAAAGTACAGCGCCACGCCCCAGATGGCCAGCATCCCGGTGAACAGCACCAGCCCGGTGGTGAGCGGCGGCAGGAGCGGAAAACCGGCGGCGGCCCACAGGATCAGCCCGGCCAGCGCCGCGGTGATGGCCGCGTAGAGCGTCAGGCTGCGCGGATCGCGCACCTCGCGCTCGATGAGGTATTTATCCACAAAGGCGACGCCGGTGTACACGGCGCTGGCGATCAGCGCGTAGGCCAGCCAGGTCATGATCCCTCAGCTCCGATGGAGGGCGCGCGGCTCAGGGCGGGGGCAGGCGGCGGCCCGCCGTCTGCATCATACGACGGGCCGCCCGCGGAGGCAAGTTCCCGGTGCCTGTTCAGGCGGGCCGGGGCGCCGATCACCCTGCGCCCCGGCGGATTTCAGGTCACAAAGGCAGAGGCAGCGGTCAGCCCTGATCCGCCTCCGGGCCGGAGGCGGGCTTCTCCGCAGCAGGCGGGGCCGCCGCCGGGATCGCTTCCACGGGGGCGCGCCGGCTGCGGCTGCGCAGCAGCACGAAGGCGCCCGCGGCGATCATCGCGATCGGGACGACATAGCCGGCTGCGTCGCTGGACAGGAAGATCAGCACGCCCAGCGCCGCCATGCCCAGCGCCACCACCAGCGCCCACCAGCGCCGCGGGTTGCGCAGGTACACCAGCAGGAACGGCGCCGCGATGGCGAACATCACGTACATCCCGATCAGGCTCTCCGGCGCGCGCAAGATCTCGTCCAGCAGGATGATGCCGGCGATGGCCATCATGACGTAGGCCGGGATGAGCGCCCACCAGCGCCGCGGGCTGCGCACGTAGACGAACAGGAACGGCGCCGCGATGGCGAACATCACGCACATCCCGATCAGGCTCTCCGGCGCGCGGAAGATCTCGTCCAGCAGGATGATGCCGGCGATGGCCATCATGACGTAGGCCGGGATGAGCGCCCACCAGCGCCGCGGGCTGCGCACGTAGACGTACAGGAACGGCAGCGCGATGGCGAACATCACATACGTCCCGGTCAGCGCCTCCGGCAGGCTGAGGACCGCTTCCAGGAAGACGATCCCGGCCAGCGCGGTCATGAAGTAGGCGGGGATGAGCGCCCACCAGCGCCGGGCCGTATCGGCGGCGTACAGCACATAGAACGGCGCGGCGATGGCCAGCACCACCAGGATGCCGGGCAGGCTGCCGCTGCGAACCCGGAGGACTTCCTCCAGGAAGATCACCACGCTGATCGCCATCAGCAGAAAGGCCGGGATCAGCGCCGGCCAGCGCGCGCGGTCGGCGAAGTAGACCACCAAGCACACCACGCCCGCCGCGCCGAAGGCGACCACCCAGGCCAGGCCGCTCAGGGGGAAAAACGGGTTCATCAGGGCCAGCACGCCCAGTAAGATCAGCAGCCCACCCCAGATCCCGGAGTGGCCGCCCAGGCGCCGGCTGACTGGCTGTTGGTTCATGACTGCCTCCTGTGGCATAAGATACTGCCTGTCTACCTGTACGCGCCCCCGGGGCGGGAGTTGCAGAGCGCCCGCGGGCCGGGCAGCCCCCCGGAATCGAAGCGCCGGGCGGCCTCCCGCGCAGCAAGCAGCCCGGCGCGGCTGGCGGGGCCGGGGATCAGCCCAGCATGGCATCCACCGCGTCGGCCAGCTGCTTGAGGTTGCGGACGGTGAAGACCTCGCTGCACAGCGGGGCGTAGAGCAGCATGTCGCTGTCGCCGCTGCCCCACTGAGCGGGGAACTCCGGGTTGAGCCAGATCAGCCGCCGGGACCGCCGCCGGATCGTGTCGAAGGCATCCAGCCCCGGGTTGCGATAGTTGTTGCGGCCATCGCCCAGCACGATCACCGTGGTGCGGTGGTCGAGCGTCCCCAGATGGTCGGCTGCGAACTGGCGCAGGCTGCGGCCCAGGTCGGTGTTGTAGTAGCCCGCCGGCAGCCTGGTCAGCACGGATTCCACCGCCTGATCGGGCCGCAGGGTCTTCATCTCGTGGCTGACATCCTCCAGATGGTCGATGAAGGCGAAGCTGGTGGTCTTCTGCACCTGATCGCCCAGCTCGTACAGCATCCGCAGGAAGAACTCGGCCACCGGGCGCATCGACGTGCTGACATCCAGGAACACGACCAGCCGGGGCTTGAGGCGGCGCTTGCGCAGCCGCAGTTCGACGGGCACGCCGCCGTACTTCAGGCTGGCCCGCAGCGTGCCTTTGGCGTCCAGCTTGCCTTCCTTGCCGCGCTTCTGGCGCAGGGCGGCGCGGCTGCGCAGACGGGCCGCCAGCCGCCGCACCTGATCGCGCAGCACATCCATCTCGGTTTCGGAGAGCGCGCTGAAGGGGCGGTTCATCAGGTCGTGGGCGTTCTGGCGCTGCTCGTGGTATTCCTCGACCTGGTTCTCGTGGATCTCGCGTCCGGCGACCTGCTCCAGCTGCTCGCGCACGCCGTCCATATTCTGGGCGACCTGCGCCTGCATCTCGGCGATCGTCTGCGGATCCATGCCGTGCTCGGCCAGCCACTCCCACAGCATCTCCAGCAGCTGCGGCAGGCGATCCCAGCCCAGCAGGCGCTGCATCCGGCGGGCATACCAGCGGGCCTGCTGGCGCGAATCGGCGCTGTCGATGCCGGCGCGCTCGGCCAGCTCCCGCAGTTCCTGCTCGGAGGGAGGGTTTCCGTTCAGCAGCCACTGCATCAACGCGGACAGGTCGCCGGCCAGCTCCTCCAGCGCCTGCTGGAGCAGGTCCTGTTCCTCCGGCGACAGCTCGGCGGCGGGGTTGAGCAGAGGCGGCACGCCGACGCCGAAGTACATCGGGAACAGTTCATCAAAGGTATCGAGATCGCTCTGGTCCTTCACCAGCGTGGCACGCAGGGCCAGCCGGAACGGCTCGCGGTCGCGCACGCCCAGATGCGTGATCGCCCGCCAGGCGTCGCCGCTTTCGGCCACCGAGACGCGCACGCCGGAGGCTCGCAGCCCGGCCACGAAACGCGCGATGCGTTCTTCCATATCAGGGACCCATCCGATCTGCGGCGAGGGGTCCCCCCGCCGCCCACATTCCACCGGCGTTCAGCGGAGTATAGTCAGCGCGGGGCGGCCAGGCAACCACGGCCTGCTCGCCGGTCGAGGGGGGTGAGGGTCAGGCCCGCCTCATTCTTCGCGGAAGGTGCGCAGCGTCTCCAGGTAGTACTCCGGCAGGCCGATGTCGTAGCGGCGGCCGTCCATCATCAGCCCCAGGAAGCCGTCCTGCCGGCGCAGCCGGTCGAGCGCCGAGGTCAGCTGGAACTCGCCGCGCTCGCGCACGTTGTTGGCGATGTGCTCCTCCAGGAAGTCGAACAGCTCCGGCTTGATGACGTACTGCCCGAACACGGTCAGGTATTCGCCTTCCGGGATGCCGGGCACGCGCAGGCTGGTGCGGGCGTAATCCAGCGTCGGCTTCTCGGCGAACTCGGTGACGTTCAGCAGGCGGGCATCCTCCACCCACACGCCGCCCACCGTGCCGAAGTTGGCGATCATGTCCTGGGGGGTGCGCCGCAGCCCCACCACGCTCAGGCCGTGGCGCGTGTAGGCTTCCAGCAGCTGCCGCGCGCACGACTTCTCCCCGGCGGAGCGGTACAGGTGATCGCCCAGCATCAGCAGAAACGGCTCGCCGCCGACGGCCTCGCGGGCGCAGTAGACGGCGTGGCCGAAGCCCTCCTGCATAGCCTGGGTCACGAACGTCACCCGCCGCCCGATCTCCAGGATGCGGTGCGAATACTCCTGGAAGTGGCGCGGCAGCTTGTTGTAGTTCTCGATGGATACCTGCACGTTGAAGAACGCCCGGAAATCCTCCAGATCGTCTTCCTGCACGATGATGATCACTTCCTCGATGCCCGCCTCCAGCGCCTCCTCGACGATCAGCAGGATGGCCGGCTTGGCGATGCCGTCGCGGTCGATGATCGGGAACAATTCCTTCTTGGTGGCTTTGGTGGCCGGGAACAGCCGCGTGCCGAAGCCCGCCGCCGGGATGACGGCCTTGCGGACGGTGGGGCCGGGCTGCAGGGTGAGCGTATAGGCCGTCAGCCCCAGATCGCGCTCCAGGATCTCGATCACCGCCTGCTGATCGGCGCGGCCCCGGGCCAGGAACTGGGCCGTGCCGTCCCCCTGTGACCCGACGCCCTTGCCGCCCCAGATGTGGGGGGCAAGCGGCTCATAGCTCAGGACGCGGTGCAGCACCGGCGCGGTCAGCTCCTCCGGGCAGGCGGGCGTGGCATAGCGGTCGAAGAACGCCTGCGCCTCGCCCATCAGCAGGCCCAGACGCTCGGCGTCGCCCGCCTCCAGCGCCTCGATGGCCTGGCTGACGATGCGGCGGTTGATCGGCCCCAGCAGTTCCTGCACGCCCTTCTCGACCTCCGTCTCGGCGAAGGGATAGCAGCGGTTGAGCCGCTTGAGGATCTCCATCGTGTCCTTCTGGGAGCCGAGATCGACGATCACAAAGTGCAGATCGCCGCCGACGCGCAGCTCAGCCGTCTCCAGGTGGTCGCCGTCGAAGGTCATCAGCACCGGGCGGCTGCCGAAGGCGCAGCCCTGATCCATGCGCCCGCAGCGCGAGGGGGTGGTGATCTCGCCCTGATAGGCCACCTCCATCTCGCCGCGGATGGTCATCTTCAGATCGTAGACGCGGTTGAAAGCCCGCGCCGCCAGCACGCTGATGGCCGCGCTGGAGGACAGCCCCTTCTTGATCGGCAGGTCGGTGCGGGTGTTGTCGATCACCAGGCCGCGCACATGGTAGTTGGTGAGCACCTGGTAAGCCACCCCGGCGATGTAGCTCCAGAAGCCGCCCTTCTGGGCCTCCTCCAGCAGGGCGCGCGGCTCCATCGGGATGCGGTGCGGGCCGAGCCGTTCGCCGGCGGGCGTGGTGGCGCTCAGGATCAGGTGGGTGGGGTGCGGCTCGACCTCGGCGGTGATGCCCTGCTCGGTGCCGGAGATCAGCGTATAGCCCCGCTCAATCTCGGCATTGATGCGGCGGTAGCCGCCGGCCCAGTCGGAGTGTTCGCCGAACAGGCAGATGCGTCCGGGGACGAAGATCTTCACGCGGAGTCTCCTTGGGGGAAAAGCGCATGGCAGATAGATAGCGGGATCGTCACAGCCGCCGACCCGGTACAGCCGCTGGCGGCTGTCAGCCGGCGGCTACCCTGTGGCCGAAGCCCTCCAGCGCGGACACAGCCCGCGCGCGGTCGGCCTCGCGCACCAGCACGTAGGCCGTCTCATAGGCGGAAACGATCAGGATGCTCACGCCGGCCCCGGCCAGCGGGTGGGTGATCGACTCCAGGATGCCCACCTTCGTCAGGCTGAACTCGCCGGTCACGCAGAAGGCCCGCCAGCCGCGCTCGGCGCTGACGATCGGCGGCGGGTTATCCTCCGGGCAGACCACGGTGACCTGCTCGCTGCTGCGGGCGACGGCCCAGAAGTCGCCCTGAGCGGCCCAGGTGGGCACGCCGGCCCACGGGTCGAGGCGCACCACCGCATAGCGGCCCGGCAGCAGGGTAAGGGTAAGGGGCATCGCAGTCATGGCGTCCGGTCCTCCTGGGCGGCTGTGCGTCGTCGCCAGGCCGCCGCCCCCCATGATACGATCACTGCGCCCGGAGGGGAAATCGCGCGGCGCACCTCACCCCCTCAGTCCCCCGCTCCGCACACGCTGCGAAGCTGCGCGGATCGGGGGAGTCCGGGCCCGGCGAGGCCGGGGGTGAGGTCCAATAGATCACGGCCAGGGATGCCAGCCGCTGTGCTCCGGCTCCAGTACGATCAGCCCGTCCGGCCCGCGCAGATAGCAGGTGTTGTACTTCGGCGCGGAATTGCACTGGTAGCCCACCGTCAGCGGCAGTTCCGGCGTGGTGGCCCAGCCCAGCCGGTCGCGGGGCGTGATGACCGATCCCCCGCCGCGCCAGGCCAGCCCGAAGCCGCGCACCGGCTCGATCAGCCCCGGCGGCGGCTCGACCGACGGATCCTCCTCCGGCATCCCCTCGGCCCAGGCGTCAGCCGTCTGCTCCCAGCGCGGGGAAGCGATGTCGTCGGCGTACAGCGTGAAGATCGCGTCCGTCGCCGCAATCCAGATCATCAGCCCGCGCTCGAAGCGCTGGTAGACCCCCTGCGATTCCACCGCCGCGTTCTGCGGACAGCCGCCGGGGTCGGGGCTGAAGAACCACGTCAGCGGACAGGTCAGGCGCACGCTGGCGCTGGCCTGCTCCGTCCGGCCCGCGATCTCCACAAACAGCATGTACTGTCTGGCATTGCGGTCCTCCGGGCGGGTGGGCATCACCTGCGTCCCGGTCAGCGGCACCGGCTGACAGTCCCCCAGCTGGCCGGTGGGCACCAGACTGCACAGCGTGACCGTCCCGGCGCTGACCTGCCAGGTCAGGGTGATCGGGTCGCCGGGCGCGGCCTCGGCGGGGGATGCGCTGAACGCGACGATGACGCCCCCGCCCGGCGGGGTGAGCGGGGTGCTCACGCCCGGGATCACGCCGAAGGGCGAGGCCGGGGTAGCCGTCGGCGCG
>DAOTXW010000013.1:0-15873 GCA_034435035.1 Anaerolineae bacterium
GGCGGCGGCCCCGCCGATCAGCGCCGCTCCGGCCAGCGCCGCCAGCGTGCCGCCCGCGGTCACCCCGCCCGAGGTCCCCGGCTCGACGGCCCGCCAGGTGGTGATCAGGCGCGGGGCGCGGCGGCTCAGCACGCCCAGCTCGGTGGCCCAGGTATCCGCGTTGACGGTGGCCATCGCGCCCACGAAGGCGGCCAGCAGGGCCGGGTCGGGCCGCAGGGCCGACAGGATGGCGATCAGCGCGCCCGCGCCCGCGTTGGCCAGCGCCTGCGTCAGGTCGCGGGTGTGGCCCTTGTCGAACTTCTCGGCGGCCACCCGGGCCTTCTGCGCCTCCTGATAGTGGGACAGCAGGCTGCTGGTGACGAAGAAGGTGATCAGCGTCAGGCCCCAGGCCCAGCCGCCGAAGCCGAAGATGGCCGTGCCGACGATCATCGCGCCGGCCACGCCGGAGCGGGCCAGCGAGCCGCGCCGGTAGGCCGCCAGCCCGATCAGGCCGGAGAACAGGAGTCCGAGCAGGAGACGGATCGACAGAGTCATCGGCAGCCTTCCGTGGCAGGATCACCAGGCCCGGATTATGCAGCGCGGACGGGCGTTCGGCAACCCGGCGGGGCGGCCCGCTACAGCAGCCGTTCGACTCCCCACAGGGCCAGCGCGGTCAGCAGCGGCACGCTCAGGTTATCGGTCCCGGCGGGCGAGACGCCCTCGGCGGCGGTGGCAACCACCGTCCCGGCCAGCGTCAGGAGCGCCGCCTGCGCCGCCCCGTAAGGGACGCTGGCCGGGCTGAGCGCCGATCCGGGCAGCAGCCGCAGGGTGATCAGCATCACGACGAAGCTGCTGAGAGCCATCGCCGCGCTGCCCTCCCAGGACCGGGCGTGCCCGAAGCAGCGGTAAGGGTGCCGCCCCCAGCGCCGCCCCACGAGGCTGGCCAGCGCATCGCCGACGGTCATCGCCATCACAGCGGCGGCGGCCAGGGGGACGCGATCCACCGGGGCGGGCGGCGTGCGCCACAGCAGGACGAACAGGACGGTGATCGAGAAGGCGAAGTACACCGTGCCGGGCGTGGAATCGCCGGAGTCCATCTGGGAGAACGTCTGCCGCCGGTAGAAGATGTAGTTCAGCACGATGAACGTGGCAAAGGGGATCACGCCGACAACCCAGTGATCGAACAGGGCCAGAATCCCCCAGATCCACAGCCCCGCGCCGATGTGGATGATCTTGCGCGTGAAGGCAGTCTGCCATTTCAGCGCCCGGCCAATGGCCTCGACGATCAGCAGCATGCCGAAGGCATAAACATAGGACAGGATCAGGCCGATGAGGTCGCCGCGGGTCATGGGAAAAGCTCCTTTGTGTGGTGATGGGCGCCGGGGGATCAACCCCCCCCCGTGCTGCCCCTACGGCCACGTCCGGCGCAGCGGCGGCAGGACAGACGATACCCGCGGCGAGACGAAGGCCGGCGCGATCAGCGCATCGGGATCGTAGGCCGCGGCCCGGGCCGGCGTGGCGTAGTCCGGGGGCAGCGCGCCCAGGATGTCCGCCTCGCCGCCGGGCCGCTTGGTCACGAAGATCACCCGATCCCAGCCGTAGAAAGCCTCGTGCACCAGCGGATGATCCCCGGCGCGGGCCTGCGCCGTGATGGCGATGCCGGCGTCGTCGATCGCCCAGTCCTGGAAGAACAGGGTATCAGTGGGCACCAGCCCGGCGGCGCGGTCATCGTACAGGTAGCGCATGGCGAAGTCGAATGACCAGCCGGAGATGAACGGGACTTCGGGCAGCGCGGGATCCTCCACGTAGACGAACAGGGCGTCCTCGCGCAGGGCCGGGACCTGATGCGCCAGCGAGCGCAGGAAGATGGCCTGCGTGTCCCAGGTGGCGCCCAGCCCGTTGATCTCGGCCTGGATGGCCGCGACGGTCGCCGCGCCGGCGGCGGCGGTGAGCATCATGCCCAGCGTCTGGATGGCGCGGCGGGCGCGTCCATCCCGTGCCAGTGCCGCCAGCAGCCAGATGCCCGCCGCCAGCGCGATCGCCTCGCCGACGGCGGCCACCACGTGGATGCGGAACACCTGCTGGATGTACACGGTCGGCAGGTAGGGCGCGAAGCCCAGCCAGGTGAGCGCCAGCCCGGCGGCCAGCCACAGCGCATAGCGCGGCGCCCCGCCGGAGTCTGTGGCGTCGGCGTCCAGCGGCGGGCGCACCGCCGCCAGCGCCAGCAGGACGGCGGCGGCGGTCACCAGGGCGGGCAGCCGGTGAGCCGCCAGCGCCGCCGGCTCGATCAGCAGCAGCCCGGCGAAGGCGTTCTTCATCTGCTCCACACTGCCGTTGACCAGGTACATCGCGTCCAGCCGCCCGGCCAGCGTCCCGGCGCCGTAGGTGTAAGCGCCGATGCCGAGCAGGGGGAGGGCATAGCGGGCCGCCGCCAGCGCCAGCGCGGCTTCCCAGGCGGCCAGCAGCAGGACATCGCGGCGGCGCAGGCCGGCCCGGCCCCGGGCCAGCGAAAGCAGCACAGGAGCCGCGGCCAGCACGGGCACTACTCCCTCGAAGGCCAGCACGGCGAAGGCGGCCAGCGCCAGGGCGGGGATCAGCCAGACGGCCTGCCGCGACCGGGCGCGGGCAAAGGCCAGCAGCGCCAGCAGCCCGGCCAGCAGTGCGCTCGCCTTGCTGATGCGCAGGATGAACAGCAGCGTCTCGAAATCATTGACGGTGTAAGTCAGATACACCGCTCCGCAGGCGAAACCGAAGACGGGGTCGCCGGCAGCCTCGCGGATCAGGAGGTACAGCGTGAAGGCGGTAGCGAGGCGGATCAGCAGATAGGCGGCGTAGGTCGCGCCCGGCCCGATGCCCGCCGTGCGGAAGATCACGGTCTGGGCCAGCCGGTTCAGCGGACGGTTAGTCAGGCCGCCCGCCAGCCCGCGATCCAGCACCGTGTAGATGTTCATCCACTCGTCCACCCCGAAGATGTTGCCGCGCCGCACCACAGCGTAGGCCGCCAGCGCGATCACGCTCAGGCCGAGCAGCGCCCACCGGTGAGCGCGGAGGCGGGGCGGGGAGCCGTTCATCTCAGCGGGCCTCGCAGCCGGCGGGGTGCCAGCGGGCGCGGAACACCCGCAGCCCGCCGCGCTCGACGGGCGGGCACAGCGCCCCGGACGCCTCTGCCAGATCGGTGATCGCCGCCAGCGCCGGTTCGGGCAGCGCGTCGCGGTGGGCGATCACGTAGCCGATGCGCCAGGTGGTGACGGCCCGGGCCAGCGCCGGGGCCGCCGCGGTGATGCCGTCCGCGCTCAGGTTGGCGGCGGGCAGGAAGGCCATCTGCCGGTAGAACTCGAGGGCCGGGGCAGGGCCGGGCAGCGGCCCGCCGATCACCCGCTTGCCGTGCCAGGCCGCGTAGCGGGCCAGGTACACGCCCTCGCCCAGCGCGATCCCCTCCTGATCGCTCCAGACGCCGAAGGGGTATTCGAGCAGCAGGTAGTCCTCCGGCTCGGCGGCGATCTGCGCGTAGAACGGCTCGACGGGGATGCGGTGCAGGTCGATGGGGCGCAGGGCTGGCAGGCCGGCGGCGATCAGCCCGATCAGGGCGGCTGCGCCGGCCCCTGCCGACGCCCCGTCCGGCAGCCGCGCCCAGGCTGGCCCCCAGCCCTCTGCCGCGGCGGCGATCAGCGCGAAGGCCGCCGGGCCGTACAGCCACTGCGACGGATACAGGGGCTGGTAGGGCAGGTCGAGCGCGCCGGCCAGCAGCCGCACCGGCTCCGGCAGCACCCCGGCGGCGAAGATCAGCAGCCCGCCGCCGGCCGCCAGCCAGAACGCGGCGCGGCGGCCCGGGCGGGCCAGCAGCAGGCTGAAGGCCGCCAGCAGCGGGATGGGCAGCAGGCGCCGCCATTCGCCGATCAGGCTGCGCTGCGCGGCGAAGCGGGCCGGCAGATCGACGGCGTAGGCGGGGTCGATGCCTGCCCAGGCCCGCACCACCGCCGGGATCGGATAGATCAGCAGCAGGCCCGCCAGCAGCAGGCCGATCAGGCGCAGGCCATCGCGGCGGGCGGATCCGGCGCTCTCATCGATCGGCGGGCGCTCCTGCCACGTCCAGATCGCGTAAGGCAGCCCCAGCGCGATCAGCCAGCTCAGATGCTGGACGCCGCACAGGGCGCCCGCGTAGGCCGCCCCTGCCGTCAGCGCAGCGCGTGGGAGCGAGGGCCGCGCCAGCCAGGCATCCCACGCCAGCAGGGCCAGCGGCAGCGGCCACAGGCTGGCGGCGATCACATCGGGGCGGCGGACGGCGGCGGTGTACCAGGGCGTCAGGATCAGGGCCAGCCCGGCCAGCGCGGCCAGGAGGGGCGGCGCCCCCCGGCGGCGCAGCCAGCCCCCGGTCAGCAGCGCCGTGAGCGCCGGCGCGGCGATCAGGGTCAGATTGAAGGCCAGCGCGGGGCTGCCCGCCAGCGCGAGCAGACGGTACACCCCCGCGGGCAGGATCGGCAGGGCCAGCAGGTGGTTGGCGGCGAACGGGGCGCCCAGGTAGGCATGAACCGCCAGCGACTCGCCCGCGCCGGCCCCGGAAGCCGGCCACCACAGATGCCACAGCGCCAGCGCCGCCTGATCCGGGCTGCCCGGCAGGTGCGTGCCCGGCTGGATCAGGAGCCGCTGGAACGTGACGGCCAGGCCGATCAGCACGGCGGCGGCAGGGAACAGGGCGGCGCGGAGTCGGGGCACAGGGAAGGGCATCCTCCAGGTATGCGGGCCATGATAGCCCATCCCCGCGGCGCGGACAAACCCCCGGAGGGCAGGGCAGCGGATGGCCCTTCCCCGGGGTCAGGCAGCGGGGAAGGGCCATCCGGGCAGATGGGGAGATGGGATCGGGCGGCGGCTTACGGGAACAGCCCGCGGATCTGCAGCGCCTCCGCCACGCGGCTGACGGCCACCAGGAAGGCCGCCTCGCGCATGTCGATGCGCTGCTCTTCCTTGACCCGCCAGACCGTCTCGAACGCCTCGGTCATGATGTGCTCAAGCCGGTGGTTCACCGTCTCCAGCGTCCACTGGTCAAACTGCAGGCCCTGTACCCACTCGAAGTAGGACACGGTCACGCCGCCGGCGTTGGCCAGGATGTCCGGCACGGCGATGATCCCGCGCGACTTGAGGATCTCGTGCCCCTCAATGGTGGTGGGGCCGTTGGCGCCCTCGGCGATCAGCTTCGCCTTGACGTCGCCGGCGTTGCGCCCGGTGATCTGGCCCTCGATGGCCGAGGGGGCCAGCACGTCCACATCCAGCACCAGCAGCTCCTCGTTGGTGATCTTCTGGATGCCCCTGCGGCTCGTCTCGAAGCCGGTCAGCAGCCCGTGGTTGTCGTCCACCCAGGCGCTGGCGGCGAAGGCATCGATGCCGTTGGGGTCGAAGTACGCGCCGGTCACGTCGCTGATGGCGACGATCTTCGAGCCGTATTCCTTCTGCAGGATCTCGGCAGCGTAGCGGCCCACCTTGCCGTAGCCCTGAATGGCGATGGTCACGTCACGGGTGCTGCGGGCCAGCTTGCGCAGCGCCAGATCGATGCAGATCGCCAGCCCGCGGCTGGTGGCCTCGCCGCGGCCCAGCGACCCGCCCAGCGTCAGCGGCTTGCCGGTGACCACGGCGGGATCGATCGAACCGCCGTGCAGCATATTGAGCGTATCGTTGAACCACGCCATGATCTGCGCGTCGGTGTCGATATCCGGCGCCGGGATGTCGCGCCGGGAGCCGACGATCGGGCTGATGTCATAGGCGTAGCGGCGCGTCAGGCGCTCCAGCTCGGTGCGGGTCAGGGCGCGGGCGTCCACCGAGATGCCGCCCTTGGCGCCGCCAAACGGGATGTTGGCCACACTGCACTTCCAGGTCATCAGGGTGGCCAGCGCCTCCACTTCCTGGAAGGTCACTGCCGGGTGGTAGCGGATGCCTCCTTTGGCGGGGCCGCGGGCCGTCGAATGCTGCACGCGGTAGCCGGTGAAGACCTGCAGCGAGCCGTCATCCATGTGGATCGGCACAGCCACTTCCAGCTTGCGCTCCGGCTTCTGCAGCCAGTCCTTCATGCCTTGATCAAAGCCCAGCCGCTCGCAGGCCAGCCCGAGCAGATAGTCGGCCATCGCGAGCATTGGATCCGTGTGTGCGTCAGTCATCGATCGCTCCCTTGTGTGCGATTAGATGGGCAGTTAATACGGGGAATCGTCCTGTGATTCAGGCTCACGTCCCCATTATAACCCCGTTCCCGGCGGCGAGTCAGGCGCGCGTCCGACTGGTGACATTCATCCGGCTGGCAGGTGAGAGATTTCACATCGGTGAGCAAGCGGCCCCGCCGGCGACCCGAATCGCCGCCGGAGCGCGACAGGATTCACACGGGCTTGAGACCCGGGGCGCCCTTCCTGCCCGGCGGGCGGAGGCTGACGGGGGAACCGGCGAGCCGGTCGGACTCACCATGACTGAAGTACGGTCTCCGGGCGCTATCGCGCAAAATGGATCGGTGCTATAGTCAGACTGAATCGCAGCCACCCCCGGAGGCTCAGCACAGATGGGTGTGCCCGCACCGGATAGTGAACCGGAAGCCAGCTTACTGGTCATCGATGACAAACGCGACACCCGTGAGGCCATGGTCGCCTACCTGGAGTTTGAAGGCTTCCAGGTGCGTCAGGCGGACAGCGGGGAACTGGGCCTGAGTCTGGTGGCCGAGCGCATCCCGGACATGGTGCTGCTGGACGGCATGATGCCCGGCATGGACGGCCTGGAGGTGCTGGCGGCGCTGCGCAGCCGCCCGGAGACGGCCCATATCCCGGTGATCATGGTCACCGCCCGCGGCGATACCAGCGACGTGGCGCGGGCCCTGCACGGGGGCGCGGATGACTACCTGATCAAGCCGGTGCAGCTCGAGCTGCTGGTCAGCCGGGTGCGCACCCTGCTGCGTCTGCGCCGGCTGGAGGCGCGCCAGGGACGCATCGCCGCGCAGCTCAAGCGCCTGAACCTGCTCACCGATCTGGCCATGCAGGTGCTGGCGATGGAAGGCTCCGAGCCGGTGCAGCGGGCCGCCGATGAGATGCGCGCCCTGATGGCCGACCTGCTCAGCGAGGAAGATAAACCGGCGGGGCCGCCGCCGGCGCAGGGATAGTACGGAGATAGAACACGGAATGCCCCGGGAAGCCAGCGACAACCCCTTCGCTGCCACCATTCTGGTGGTTGATGATGATGTCTCAGCCCGCAACCTGCTCATCACCTATCTGGGCCACCATCACGGCTACACGATGCTGGAGGCCGAGAACGGCCAGATCGCTCTGGACCTGATCGCTGCCGATCCGCCCGATCTGGTAGTGCTGGATATTATGATGCCCGGCCTCAGCGGGCTGGAAGTGCTCCAGACCGTCCGGGGTCGCTACCAGCCGACTGAGCTGCCGGTGGTGCTGCTGACCGCGCTGGGGGATACCGGCGACGTGACCCGCGGGCTGGAGCTGGGCGCCAGCGACTACCTGGTCAAGCCGGTCGATCTGGCGGTGCTGACGGCCCGCATCCGGGGCCACCTGCGCAACAAGCGCCTGCACGATCAGGCCCTGGCCGGGCTGGAGCAGCTGCGCGAGCTGGATGTCCTGAAGGATCGCTTCATGCAGATCGCCGCCCATGACCTCAAGAGCCCGCTGGGCACCATCGGCATGGGGCTGCAGATCCTCGGTGACGCGGTCGCCGATCGGGACGAAGCGGGGCAGGAGATCGAGCGGGTGCTGCAGATGATGGAGTTCGCCGTCGCCACCATGCGCTCGATCATCGATGACTACCTGGACCTGCAAACGATCAAGGCGGGCCGGCTGGAGCTGGACCTGCAAAGCATCCAGCTCAACCACCAGCTGGAGTCCGTGCTGGACCAGTTCCGGCCCTATGCGGACAGCAAGAGCATCGCCCTGGAGGCGGACCTCGACCCGGCCCTGCCGCGCATCAGCGGCGACCCCGACCGGCTGGCGCAGGTGATCAACAACCTGATCAGCAACGCGATCAAGTTCACGCCGCGCGGCGGCCAGGTGGTGGCCCGCACCCGCGGCAACGGCGGCTCGCTGCGGCTGGAGGTGAGCGACAGCGGGCCGGGCATCAGGCCGGAGGAAGTGCCGCTGCTGTTTCAGGAGTTCACCCGGCTGAGCAACCGACCCACCGGCGGGGAGAAAAGCTCCGGGGTGGGGCTGGCCATCGCCCGTTACCTGATCGAAGCCCACCAGGGGCGCATCGGTGTGCACACGCAGCCCGGGCAGGGCAGCACCTTCTGGGTAGAACTGCCCGTGGCGTGAGCCAGCGCGTCGGGGGAAAACGAACAGGGGCTTCCCCAGTGCGGGAAGCCCCTGCCGATTCGGCGGCAGACCGGCTACATCATGGAGCCACCGCCGGCCGCGGCCGGGCCCATGTACTGGGCGTCGCCGAAGCCGAGGAGCAGAATGAAGATCGGCGAGAGCAGGATCAGGCCGATGGTGAAGCCCATGCCCTTGCCGAACGACTTGCTCAGGTCGTTCATCATGACGATCAGGACGATGAAGTTCACGAAGGGGATGAACAGCAGGATGATCCACCAGGCCGGGCGGCCGATGATCTGGGTGAGCACATAGTAGTTGTAGATCGGGACGATCGCAGCCCAACCCGGCTTGCCCGCCTTGGTGAACACCTTCCACAGGCCGGCGATCACGAGCACCGCAATCCCCAGGCCGCACAGCGAGCCCACCGCCCCGCCGGCGGCGGCGGCGGCGCCGCCATCGTCGTCCTGGAACAGGAGGGTCATCAGGAGGGGCGCATATGAATACAGGAAGGTCAGCATCGGTCTCTCCTTTGTACGAGGTACGAGTCATTTGGATCCGGCACGTTGCCACGGAGGTCATACCCCCGCGTGTCTTATTATAGGAACATCCAGCCGGCGCGATAGTTGCCCCCGATGGGCGGCAGCGGCCCCCCGCCTCACTCCGAGGGTTCGACCGGCTGCCCGCTCTCCAGCGCCCGGCGCACGTCGCGCTCGTGCAGCATGTTGTGGCGGTATACCAGCTTGAGGAACTTATCCAGTTTGTCCCAGCCGAACCACGGATGCCACGCCTCACGTTCCAGGTCGGCATCCTCGATGCCTTCCAGGAAGCGGATCGTGCCCGCCCGCACTGCCGCGAAGCGGGTCAGCAGCTCGGCAGGCGGCAGATCGGCCATGGCCGCCACCTCGCGGGCGTTGAAGGCGTCGATGTCGAAGGCGTCCGGCACGGAGCGGTCGCCGGCCATCGCTGCCTCAAAGAGGCGCGGGAAGCTGCTCTCGGCGGAGACGAAGTGGCACAGGACCTGCCGCACGTCCCAGGCGGGGCCGGTGGTGTAGACCTGCTGGCCCCACTGATCGTCGCGCAGCCCGCCGAAGTACGCCCGGGTTTCGGCGCCCTTTTCCGCCAGCCGCCGGATGATGTCCGCTGTCTTCTCGCCCATCATGCCTCCTTGTGATCGCGCAGCGCCGACTGGATGCCCTGGATGTGCTCGCCGCAGGTTGGCATCAGGCCGGATGCTCCCGGTCAGCCGCGCAGTTACAGCGCGTTCTCGTCGTATTCCACCCACGGCACGCCGATCCCGAAGGCCGCGAAGGCCGGGTCGGGCAGGGGCAGGCCCAGCACATGGCAGGCGGCGATCTCCCCGCCCGCCGGCGCGCTCATGATGCCGTGGCCGACATGCGCCACGGACAGCACCAGCCCTTCGACCCCCGGGTAGGCGTCGAGGATGGCCCGCTCGCTCTCGTAGGGGATCGATTCGCCGTCCGGCCCGGCGCGATAGGCGGCGGCGGGGCCGCGCTGGACGTAGTAGCCGATCTGGTGGCGCAGGCCGCGCAGATAGCGCGGGTCGGCGAAGCCCTGCCCCTCCCGGTGGCCGAACTGCCGCGCCAGCAGCGCCAGCGTCAGCGAGGGGAAGCGCGGATCCTTCAGCCCCTCCAGGGAGGCCGCCGGCTCGCGCAGGGCGTCAGGCGGATCGCCATCCCCCCGGGGCGACGGGCTGCGCCAGCTGTACTCCCAGCCGAACATCGCGCCGGCGCCGGCCTCCGGGCGGACGTGGGGGAACGGCGGGCCGCCGATCAGCAGGGGAGCGTCCGCGGGGAAGGCCTCGTGCCGCCAGCCGGCAGCGAAGCTCTGGCGCGGGCGCACGACCACCGGCAGCGCCAGCCCCGACGCCCGCGCCACGCCGATCGATCCGGCCCCGGCGGCCAGCACCACGCGCGGCGCACTGACCGTCCCCTGGGCCGTGGCCACACCCTGCACGCGCCCGCCGTGGATGACGATCCGCGCCTCCCGGATGCCGAAACAGGCCGGGATGCCGCGGGCCAGCCAGTGCACCAGCGCATGGGAATCCAGCCAGCCTGCCTGCGGATCGAAGCGGGCGGCGATCACGCGCTCACCGGCCCAGCCGAAGCGGGCGCGCACGGCGTCCGCGTCCAGATACTCGATGTGCGGCAGGCCGATGGCCCGGGCGCGGGCCACCTCCGCCCGCAGCGCGGCGGCGCGTTCCGGGCTGAAGGCGCACCACAGGTAGCCCTGCCGGCGGACGGCCAGCGCCCGGGCTGCGCCCTCGCCCAGGTAGTCGTCGGCGGCGCTGAAAATGGCGAGGCTGCGCCGCATCATCCGCGCCAGCGGCCCGGCGGGCCAGCAGGTGCGGAAGGCCTCCAGCGAGGCCGTCGAGCTGCCCGACGCCAGCCCGGTGCCGGCCTCCAGGATCAGCAGCCGCAGGCGGGGATCGGCCCGCCGCAGCGCCCAGGCGGCGGCAGCGCCCGCCGGCCCGCCGCCGATGAGGATCACATCGGCGGTCGGGGGCAGGCGGTCAGGCCCCGGGGCGGCGCCGGCTGCCATGCCCGGTCAGTTGGACTTGCTGGGCAGCTGCGGGATCAGCCAGGCCAGGAACGCCTGCGCCGAGCGCGTCTGGATCAGCACGCGGCCCGGCCCGGTCAGATCGACCACCAGCCCCTCGCCGCTGAACAGGGTGGACTTCAGGCCGCCCACGCTGCGCACCTTGAAGCCCATCGATTCGGAGAACGCCACCAGATGGCCGGTATCGACGGTATGCGTCTGGCCCGCGGCCAGCTCCAGCTTATGGATCGCCCCATAGCTGGACAGGATCAGCGTGCCCGTGCCGGTAGCCCGCAGCATGATCAGCCCCTCAGAGGCGAAGAAGGTCTTGGCGCCGCCCCAGCCCGTCTCGACGTTCACGGTGTTTTCGGAGGCGACATAGGATCCTGACTGCACCAGCAGGCTGTCCCCGTTGACATCCATCGCGAACAGGTCGCCGGGCAGGGCGGGAGCCAGGTGCATCAAGCCGCCCGTCGCCGGGGCGCGGTAGGTGTTGATGAAGAACGACTCGCCGCCCAGCGCGGCGCGGGCCAGCGACTTCAGCAGGCCGCCCTGCATTTTGGTTTCCAGCGTGATGCCCGCTGACATGCTGAGCATCGAGCCGGCTTCGACGCGGATCTCCTCGTTCGGGTCAAGCGTGACCTCGGCCATGGTGTACGACGGCTGATAGAAGAGTTCAGTCTGCATGGTTTTCCCCTCAATTTAGCGTTATTTCGCATCAGACGAGCAGCCGGCCCTGTGCCGGCGGACGGCGGCCAGTATAGCACAGGCGGCGGGTAGGGCAATCCCCCATAGCCTGCTCTCCTCGAATGGCCCTATCATGAGCGGAAGTCAGGGAGGCTCGCTTATGCAACGAACCGCGACGGCCATCCAGCGATTGGCGGAAAAGCTGGTGGAGCCAAACCCGCAGATCACCGATCCGCGGCAGCGCCGCACCGCCTCGGTGCTGGCCGGGCTGATGCTGCCGCTGCTGGGCCTCAGCGTGATCGGCACCGCCGCCTATGTCATGAAGACGGGCATACTGGCGGTGGAACCGACTCTGGCCGGCCTGACCTTCGCCGGAGTGTACCTGCTGAGCCGCAGCCGCCAGCCGCAGGCCGCCAGCCTGATGCTGGTCATTGTCACCACCCTGATTAACGCCGCCGCGCTGCCGACCTCTGACCAGGTGGTGCTCGCCTCGCTGTGGACGCTGCTGCCGATCCTGCTGGCCGCCATCCTGCTGCCTCGCTGGCCTGCGGTGGGGGTCGCCGTCGCCAATGTTGTTCTGGCCACGGTCGCCCTCCTGATGGTCGGCGGCGGCTCTGCAGCCGAGATCGCCACCGCCCTGTCCCTGCTGTACTTCATCGCCCCGGTCGTGCTGGTGACCAAGTTCGCCCGCGAGCGCGACATCGCCCGGCTGGCGCAGGTCAACCGCGAGCTGCAGGCGGCCCGGGATCAGGCCGAGGCCGCCCGCGAGCAGGCGGAGCAGGCCGACCGGGTCAAGTCCCAGTTTCTGGCCAGCATGAGCCATGAGCTGCGCACCCCGCTCAATGCCATCCTGAACTTCACCCAGCTGCTGGCGATGGGCGTGCTGGGCCCGATCAACGATCGTCAGAAAGAGACTCTGGACGAGGTGGTAGACAGCGGCAAGCACCTGCTGGGCCTGATCAACGACGTGCTGGACATGAGCAAGATCCAGGGCGGGATGCTGGCCCTGTTCGTCGAGGAGGATGTCGATGTCAACGAGATCATCCGCAGCGCCGCCGCCGCCACCCGTGTTCTGCTCGCGGATAAGCCGGTCGAACTGGTGCTGGAGGTCGATAACCCGCTGCCGCCGGTGGTGGGCGACCGCCGCCGCCTCCAGCAGGTGCTGCTGAACCTCCTCGGCAACGCGGCCAGGTTCACGGCTGCCGGACGCATCACGCTGCGGGCCCGGCAGCAGGGCGATCGGATCGCCTTCGCCGTCATCGATACCGGGCCAGGCATCGCCGAAGAAGACCTGGCAATCATCTTCCAGCCGTTCCAGCAGACCGAAACCGGCATCCGACATGCCGGCGGCACCGGGCTGGGGCTGCCCATCTCCAGCAATCTGGTGGAAGCCCACGGGGGCCGCCTGCAGGTCGATTCGGTGGTCGGGCAGGGCTCGACCTTCTTCTTTGACCTGCCGATCGTCTGCGAACCGCTGCGCCAGCAGCTCAGCCGGCCGCCGGAGGCCGCCCATGCCCAGCCTTAGCTACCTTTATGTGGAAGATGACCGGCTGAGCCGTTCGGTGATGGCGGTGATCATGGTCGAGATGCTCCGGGTGAGCTGCTACACCGTCTTTGAGGACAGCACGGACTTCATGGAGCGCGTCCGGGCGCTGCCGGCCCGGCCGGATGTTTTCCTGCTCGATATCCAGATGACCCCTCACAGCGGCTTCGAGATGCTCCAGATGCTGCGGGCCGACCCGGACTACCGGGACTGCCGCGTGATCGCGCTGACGGCCAGCGTGATGAACGAGGAAGTGAATCAGCTGCGGGCGGCGGGCTTTGACGGCACGATCGCCAAACCGCTGGACCTCCGGAAGTTCCCGGAGCTGCTGGAGCGCATCGAGCGCGGGGAGTCGGTCTGGAGCATCACCTAGTGTTGCGCGGCGCACCGGGCGCCGGCGCTCCCGGCGCGATCAGGAGTGAGACATCATGCTGCTGCAGGGCAGGCGCATCCTGTACATCGAGGACGATCCGCGCAACCGCCGGCTGGTCGAACTGCTGCTGGGCGCAGCCGGGGCGCAGGTCCGGGTGGAGCGCTGGGGCGTGCCCGCCATGGCGCTGTCCGCCGTCGCCGAGCACCTGCCCCTGGACCTGATCCTGCTGGACCTGATGTTCAGCAGCGGCTTTTCGGGGTATGATGTGTTCCGGACCCTGCGCCAGCAGGCGGGCCTGGACACCGTCCCCATCGTCATGGTGTCGGCGGCTGAGGCGGGCCTCGAAATGCCCCGCGCGCGGCAGGCGGGCCTGTCCGGCTATGTGGCCAAGCCCATTGATGCGCTCCTGTTCCCGCAGCAGGTGCTTGACGCCATCAAGGGTCAGCCGGTCTGGTACGCACCTCACTAGGAGAGACCCCCTGTGCCTCACGCCCTTATCGTCGATGACCACCGCTCCAATGCCAGCGTCCTGGCCCTGCTGCTGGAGCAGGCCGGCGTCACCTGCGACTGGATCAGCGATCCGTCGGAGATCGAGGAGGCGCTGGCCGGGAACCCGCCCTTCAACGTGGTGTTCCTCGATCTGGAGTTCCCCACCTCGGACGGGCTGGCGCTGCTGCCGCATCTGCGCGCCCTGCCGGGGCTGGCGGGCGCCCCGTTCATCGCCTACAGCGTGCACACCAGCGAGATCGACACGGCACGCCGGGCGGGGTTCGACGGCTTCCTGGGCAAGCCGCTGGACGCCGTCCGCTTCCCGCAGCAGCTGCACCGCATCCTGGCCGGGGAGCCGGTCTGGGCGGCCTAGCCCGGGACCCCCTCCGGGTCTTCGACCCGCCTCCCCCTTGCGGGGAGGGGGTTCCCCCCGCCCGGCAGGATGCTGTACAATAGGACGCAGCATCCACCCCCGACCGGAATCACGCCATGGCGACGATCTTCCTCAGCTACCGCCGCGACGACACCGAAGGCTACGCTCTGCTGCTGCGCGAGCGGCTGGAGGCGCGCTTTGGCAAAGGAGCCGTCTTTCAGGACATCACCAGCATCCCGCCGGGGCGCAAAGTGCGCGAGTTCATCACCGGGGCGGTGACCGGCTGCCGGGTGATGCTGGTGCTGATCGACAAGCAGTGGCTGAGCCTCACCGACCCGAAGACGGGCGAGCGGCGGCTGGATCAGCCCAACGACTTCGTGCGGCTGGAGGTAGCCGCCGGGCTGGAGGGCGGTCTGCGGGTGATCCCGGTGCTGCTGCGCGGCACGCTGATGCCATCCGCCGCCGACCTGCCGGAGCCGCTGGCCCCGCTGGCCGACCTGGCGGCCCATTTCATCGACTCCTACAGCCTGAATGCCGACATCGAGCGGCTGATCGGCTGGCTGGAGGAGGATCTCGCCGAGAAGCCCCCGCCGCGGGTCGAAGTGGTTGCGCCCCCGCCGGAGCCTGCGCCGCTGCCGCTGCTGCCCTACGAACCCGAAATGGTGCGCATCCCCGCCGGGCCGTTCCTGATGGGCAGCCCGAAAAACGACAGTCTGCGCTCTGACGGCGAGCCGGAGCAGTTCCAGCTGGATCTCAACTACGATTACGCCATTGGCCGATACCCGGTGACGGTGGGGCAGTACCGGGCCTTTATGGACGCAGGGGGCTACGCCAACCCGGCCTACTGGACGCAGACAGGCTGGGGGTGGCGCGGCAGCCGCACACAGCCCGAATACTGGACAGACACGAAATGGACAGGCGATCCCAACCTGCCGGTTATCGGCGTCTCGTGGTATGAAGCGTATGCCTACACGTGCTGGCTGGCGGAGGCGACCGGGCGCGGCTACCGTCTGCCCACCGAAGCCGAGTGGGAGAAAGCCGCACGCGGTGGCCTGCAAATCCCGGACGGGAAAGGCGGCATGAAGAAGAACCCCAACCCGGCCCGCCGCTGGCCATGGGGAGATGAGCCGCCGACGAAGGAACTGTGCAACTTTGATCGCAATGTAGGCCAGACCAGCCCCGTGACGAGCCATGCCGCGGGGGCGAACGCCCAGCCCTACGGCCTGTACCACATGGCGGGCAACGTGTGGGAGTGGTGCCTCTCGAAGTGGGCTGATCCATTTGTCCACCCGGAAGACAACGACCCGGAAGGGTATGCGTGGCGCGTGCTGCGGGGCAGCTCGTGGAACCACTACGTTCAGAGGGTCCGCTGCTCGTACCGCGACTGGATCAACCCGGGCAACGGGTTCGACGACTACGGTTTTCGGGTGGGGGGCGTCGTCCCTGTTCTTCCTGAATAGCTCTGTCCCTCTGTGACTCTGATCTCCGGGCTCTGAGTCGCTGATTCTGCCGGGGGAGTGTTTGGGGGTGCCCCCCACCCCGGTTAAATTCCCCGCGGCCCCCCGGGGCCCCCCCCCCACGGCGGGCG
>DAOTXW010000014.1:0-3153 GCA_034435035.1 Anaerolineae bacterium
GGTCAGTGACCCGGCCTCGTCAAGGAACCGACCCACCTGGGGTCATCTGAACTGACCCAGGGTCTCGTCATCGAACTGACCCACCCCTCCGTCATCGTAGTGACCCACCTGGTCGTCTTCGGGTATCCGAATGAACCAGGGGGTACGGATGCCACGGAGGAGAACTATGGCGGAGTTGCAGGATGTGGTTCGCCGTCTACGGCTGGGCCACGGCGTACGGGAGATCGCGCGCAGCACCGGGGTGCACCGATCGATCATCCGCTCGCTGGTCGGCGTCGCGAAGGCGCAGGGCTGGTTGACGGCGGACAGCGAGCTACCCAGCGAAGAGCAGATCCAAAGGACGCGGCGCCTGGAGCGTTCGGAGAAGCTGATCGCGGAGCGGTTGGCCGGGATGCACGAGGAGATACGCGGCTGGCTGAAGGAAGGCTACAGCGGGGTCGTGATCCATGAGCTGGTCTGTGAGCGGATCCCCTGCTCGGCAGCGACGGTACGCCGCTATCTGGTGCGTCACTTCCCCCCAGAGGCGAGACTCGTTGCGCACCGGCCCACGGAGCCGGGGAAGGTCATGGAGGTGGATTTCGGCTACCTCGGGGTGAGCTACGACCCGGACAGCGGCAGGAAGCGCAAGACGTGGCTGTTCAGCGGCCGGCTGCGCCACTCGCGGCTGGCGTGGCGGGAGCGGGTCTTCGATCAGAAGGAGCAGACCTTCTTTCGTTGCCACATGAACGCCTTCGAGTACTTCGGGGGGGTTCCGGAGCGGGTGACGCCGGACAACCTCAAGGCGGCGGTCATCAAGGCTTCCTTCACGGAGCCGGTGATCAACCGTGCCTATCGGTCACTGGCGGAGCACTACGGGTTTCTGATCGATCCGTGTCTGCCCGGCAAGCCCGAGCACAAGGGAGGGGTTGAGAACGACATCAAGTACGTCAAGGGCAACTGCTGGCCGCTGTTCCGCGAGCGGCAACGACGGAAGGGACGCGAGGTCCCCTACGCCGACGAGCTGGAGCAGGAGCTGGAACGATGGACGGCGGAGGTCTCCGAGACGCGGATCATCAAGGGCATGGGTCGCAGCCCGCGCGAGATCTTCGAGACCGAGGAGGCTGGAGCGCTCAAGCCGCTGCCGGCAGACCGTTGGGATCCCGTGAGTTGGGGCACGCCAAGGGTCGGGGAGGACTGGCGGGTGCAGTTCGAGCGGGGGTTCTACTCCGTGCCCTACGCCCATGTCGGCAAGCAGGCCCTGGTCTACGGCAACCGCAGCAGTGTCCGCATCTTCGTCGACGAGGCCGAGGTAGCGCTGCACGCTCGGGTCGATCGGCCCTGGGGGGTGAGCAGCAAGCCCGAGCACGCACCGCCGCACAAGGAGCAGTGGCTTTCGGTCACGCGGGAAGGCCTTGTGGCCCGCGCTCGGGAGCTCGGAGCGGCAGTCGGTGCGCTCGTCGAGACGGTCTTCGCGGACCGCGCCGTCGACGGGATGCGCTCGGTGCGCGCGCTGTTGAGCTTCGAGCATCGCTACTCGGCTCAGAGGCTGGATGCGGCCTGCGCGCGGGCCCTGCAGTACGGCACGCCCTGCTACCGCAGCGTCAAGGAGATCCTGGCCAAGGGCCTGGACCAGCCGGAGCACGCGCGGGCCTACCGGAACTTCCGCTTCCAGCGCGCGGCGGGCTACTTCGACCCGCGCAACCACTCAAACTGACAAGGAGACGATCCGATGGATGCCATGACACTCAAACCAAAGCTTACGCGCCTGAAGCTCTCCGGAATCCTGGAGACCTTGGGCGGGCGACTCGATCAGGCGCAAGCAGACAAGTGGTCGTACTCACAGTTCCTGGACTTCCTGCTCTCCGACGAGGTCGAGCGGCGCGACCAGAAGCAGTTGGTCCGCCGCCTGCTCAAGAGCGAGCTGGACCCGGAGAAGACGCTGCAGAGCTTCGACTTCTCCTTCAACCCTCGCATCCACGAGCCGACGATCCGCGAGCTCGGCGGCTGCGGCTTCCTGAGCAAGAAAGAGAACTGCCTGTTTCTCGGTCCCTCCGGGGTCGGCAAGAGCCACTTGGCGCAGGCGATCGGCAACGAAGCCGTCCGCCGTGGCTGGGAGGTCCTGTACCGCAGGACCTCCGCGCTCTTCGGCTGGATCGCCGGCGGGCTCGGTGACGGTAGTCACGAGCGGCGGCTACGAACCGCCGCGACCGTACCGCTTCTGATCCTGGACGACTTCGGCATGAAGCCGCTGACCGAGGTCGAGCAGTCGGACCTGTACGAAGTCATCTGCGAGCGTTACGAGAGAGCGCCCACGATCTTGACCTCCAACCGCGACTTCAACGAATGGCCCATGGTGTTCAACAACCCGCTCATGGGCAGCGCGGCGATGGACCGGCTCGTGCACCGCGCCACCAAGATCGTCATCGAGGGCAAGAGCTTCCGCGTCGACACGTTCGTCAAGCGCTCCCGGGAGCTGCCCCATGGCGAGTGAGCGGGCCAACGGACCCCAGGGCAGCCGCGGCTCCGGGAGCAGCACGCCCGCCTCCCAGCCGGCTGCGAGCACCGTGAGCTCTCCCAGCTCTCACGTGGCGGCCCACCAGCGCGTTTTCAAGAGGGGGGGTGGTACTCAGCTACCTCCGGCCATCGGCCCAGACGGTGCCCATCGACCCGAGCCCCGTCCGGACCACCGACGGTCCCTCGGATGCGTTGACAGATCGCGCTCGTTGTTCGATCCTGATTGAGCACGGCAGGGGTGGGTCATTTCGATGACGAGCCCCGGGTCAGTAGCCGTGACGGACGGCACAGGGGCAGCGGATCCGGGAGCTGGAGGCGGAGCTGCGGCGGAAGGAGAAGGCGCTCGCGGAGACCGCGGCACTGCTTGTGCTTAAAAAAAAAGGTTCATCCGGGATTTCCGGGGAGCTGTTGAGGGGCAGTTGAGACAACGGTGGCGCTGGGGTATTCCCAAGGTTGCGAGACCAAGGAAACCTCAGGAGGCCACCGTTGTCAGACTTCGACCCTATCGGGATTCTGGGAGAGTGGGAAGGTTACGAGGTTGTCGGGATCCGGCGGATCTCAGGGCGCAGGGGCAAGCGGCCGCGGATTTGGATCGAGTTGAGCCCTCGAGACGGTCAGCCCGGGCGATGTAGCGGATGTGGCCGTCGGGTAGCTTCGATC
>DAOTXW010000015.1:0-25197 GCA_034435035.1 Anaerolineae bacterium
GCGGATGCCCGCGTCCGCGCCGGCTTCGACGCGGCGGCCGGCGCCCTGGCTGAGCGCGATGCGCCCGCCTTCGCTGCCGCCCGCACGCAGACCTGGACGGCCGTCCTGGCCGGGGGCTATGCGGTCGTGGACGACGCGCTGCGGCGCGGGGACGGCGAAACCGCGCGCGCCTGGCTCCCGGTGCGCGAGTTCCGCACGGTGACCCGGTTCTCCCGTCCCAACGCGGACGCCACCCGGGCCGTGGATGGGTTCATCGCCGGCAGTGTCACGCAGCCGGACGCGATCCTGTTCGTGCGCGCGGACGTGCTGGATACCTATCAGGCCCGGCTGTCCGAAGCCCTGCTCGATCTGGCCGCCGCCGATGCCAGCGGCTTCCCCACGCGCCGCGCGGAGCTGGCCGCGCTGGCCGAAGGGTACTTCCTGATCCTGGCGCCGGCCTACGCCGAGCAGCGCGGCGCGGAGGCTCTGGCCGGGGCGACGGCGGCGTTCGCGGACCTCCGTCGGGCGGCGGTGAGCGGCGATCCGCTGGCTGACGCCCTGCTGCGGGTCGAGGATGCACTCCAGAACTTCCGGGCAGCGCCGCTCAGCCCCGCCGAGCAGGCCCGCCGCGCCGGCCAGCTGCTGCGCTTCCTCAGCCTGGTGCCCGTGGAATACGAGCGCGGCGTGACCGATGGCCAGATCCTCCGCGATTTCGAAGTTCAGGAGGCCGTCACCTTCCACGCCGGCGCTTACGCCGCCTTTGCCGATCTGGAGTACGTGCTGGCTGGCCGCGATCCCGGGGGAACCGCCCGCGCCCGCGCCCGCTTCGCCGATCTGGGCGCGCAGTTGAGCGACGCCAGCCGCGGCGTCAAGGTCGCCAGCGCCGGCTCGATTGAGGAGCAGACGGAGGCGCTGACCGACCTGCTCAGGGACATCATGCCCGCGGAATGGATCGCCGCTGGCAGCCTGGAGGGCGACTTTGACGTGATCGCCTCCATGCTGGATCAGATGGAAGCTGCCGCCGGCAGCGGCGACTATCAGGCCGCCGAGTCCTCGCGCCTGGAAGCCTACGCCGTGATGGAGACCGGACCGGAGGCGCGGATCATGGTCTTCGCGCCCGAGCTGAAGGTCCGGCTGGAGGAGCTGTTCTGGAACGGGCAGGGCGAGCATCCGGGCCTGGCCTACCTGATCAGGACCGGCGCCCCGCTGTCAGACATCCGGGCGACCCGTGCGCAGCTGGATCTGGCGCTGGACGAGGCAAAGCAAAGGCTCGGCGCCAGTTCGGCGCCGGCAGCGACTGCCGCCAACGCCGGGATGATCCTGTTCCGGGAAGGGCTGGAGGCCATCATCATCCTGGCGTCGCTGATGGGCAGCATGAAGCGGCCCGCTGAGAGGCGCTACCGCCGGCCCATGTGGATCGGCGCCGGCGCCGCCGTCGCTGCCACGATCCTCACCTGGCTGCTGGCTCACGATGTATTGCAGTCGCTGGCCCGCTACGGCGAGAAGCTGGAAGCGGTTGTGTCCCTGATCGCGGTCGGGGTGCTGCTGGTGATCATGAACTGGTTCTTCCACAAGCTGTACTGGACGGAGTGGATCGCCAGCTTCCACGCCCGCAAGCGTCAGATCCTCAGGGGGGAAGCCGGGCTGTGGTTCGGCCTGATTCTCCTGGGCTTCACCAGCGTCTACCGGGAAGGGTTCGAGACCGTCCTGTTTCTGCAGGCGCTGGTGCTGGACAGCGGCCTGCCGGTGGTGCTGAGCGGCGTGGCCGGCGGAATGGCCGCCGTGGCGCTGGTGGGCGTGGCAGGGTTCCGGCTGCAGATGAATCTGCCGTACAGGAAGATGCTGATCCTGACCGGCGTCCTGGTGGGTGGAGTGCTGCTGCAGATGGTGGGGACAACGGCGCACGTGATGCAGATCGTGGGGTGGCTGCCGATCCACGTGATCGAAGGCGTGCCCCTGCCCTTCTGGCTGGGCACATGGTTCGGCGTCTACGCCACCTGGGAAGGGCTGGCGGCGCAGTTCGCCGCCGCGATCTTCGTGATCGGCACCTACTATCTGGCCGAAGCGCAGCAGAAGCGCCAGCGAGAGCAGAGAAGCCGGCGCCCCGGCCCCGGGCAGGCGCCGTCTGAGATAACAGGGGGGACGGCCGGGATGCCAGCCGTCCCCGGGGCCGCCGAGCTGCGGCAGGACGGGTCAGCCTAGCCGAACTCGGCCAGCGGCTGCTGCTGGCGCAGCTCCTGTCGCGCTCGCGACCTGTCCACGTTCAGCCTGAAGGACAGCCCCAGCGCGATCAGCAGCATCAGCACTTCCAGCGCGAAGACGAAGCCGTAGGCCAGCATCGCGTTGCCCCCGCTCTGCCGCAGGATCAGTTCCACCAGACTGCCGCCCATCAGGGAGCCAGCGGCGCGCCCGAGCTGGTTGGCGACTCCCCAGGTGCCCATCAGCAGGCCCGCCCGGATCACGGTGGTGAAGTTGATCAGGCTGGCCAGCATCCCGGCGCCTGCCAGCCCGGAGCCCAGCCCCATCACCAGCACCAGCGCGCGGAAGACTGCGGCGTTCCTGCTGACCCCTGTCAGGACGAGCCCCGCAAAGGCCAGCACGCTCACGACCAGCCCCAGCCGCAGCACGTTGGGGTAGCCCAGCCACTTCAGCAGAAGGACGCCGGAGAGCAGCATGGAAGCCATCACGCCCAGGCCCCAGTAGGCTGTCAGCCGCGTGGTGTCTCCCACCTCCATCCCCAGCACCAGCGCCCCATAGGGCTCCAGCAGCACATCCTGGGCCAGCGTGCCCACGATGGTGAAGAACACCAGCACAAAGAAAAGCCCGACCTGCACATCTGCCAGCAGCACCTCGCGCACGGTCTGCCCAAAGGTCAGCCCGCGGGCCTGCTGACTGGCGGCAGCTGTGTGGCTGCCAGGCTCGGAGCCCAGGGATGCGAGCAGCGAGAGGAAGAACGCGGCGCCCATCGCCGCCAGCGTTACCGCCACCAGCCGGCCTGCATCGAACGTTTCGAGGGCGCTCCCCAGGCCGCCCGCGCCGATCACCAGGCCCAGCAGGGTGGCGATCTCGTACAGGGTGATGGCGCGATCCCGCGCCGGGCCCGTGTAGAGATCAGACAGCAGCGCCTGGTAGCTGTTGTGCGCCAGGTTACGGCCAATGCCGTACAGTACGAAGGCCAGCGTCAGGCCGGCGACGATCACCGCCGGGGTCTGTGGCCCCCCGCGCAGGCTCAGCAGCACGCTGGCGATGGCGCTGAGCGCCGTCAGCAGCGCCCCGCCAATGATGTAGGGCTCCCGGCGCTTGCCCCCCAGCGGATAGCCGTCCGAACGGTAGCCCAGCCAGACGCGTACCGGCGAGATCAGCAGTGGGACAGCGAAGAAGAAGCCCACCAGCGCCACCGAGATCCCCAGATCGGCGACCATGATACGGTTGAGCGTGCCGCCCATCAGGGCGCCGGTCAGGCCGTAGGCCAGCGGAAAGGCCGCCAGCCGGGCGATGTTCAGGATGCGCACCACAGCTTTCATGCTCACTTCTCCTTCCGGTTGTTTGACGAGGATGTTCTCGGCCTGGGGCGCATTCAGCCTGCGCGGGCCGCCTCTGACATACCCAGGTCATTCAGCAGGGCGCGAGCGGCGGCGCGACCCTGCCGCACGCAGTCCGGGACGCCCAGCCCACGGTAAGATGCCCCGGCGATGCGCACACCGGTCGGCAGCAGCCGCTCGATCTCATCCACCCGGTCGAGATGTCCGACCAGCGCCTGCGGATAGCTGCCCGGCCAGCGATAGGCGCGGGCAAAAAGCGGCTCCGCCCGGATGCCAAGCAGCGCCGCCAGTTCGGCGCGCACGGTATCGACCAGCGCGGTTTCATCGCTTTCCACCAGGTCGGGCCGCGATCCTCCGATGAAGACCCGCAGCAGAGAGGCCTGCTCCGGCGCGCGCGCCGGCATCTTGCGTGAAGTCCAGGTCAGCGCGTCGATCGCCCGCCCCTCCCGGCGCGGGATCATCAGGCCGCGCAGGTCGCTGTCGGGGAGTTCGGCTCGCCGGTATGCCAGCGAAACAGTCCCCAGGCTGGAATGGGGGATCGCCGCCAGAGCCTCTGCGGCGGCACGATAATGACCGCGAAGGATCAGCGCCGCCGTGGGCGCCGGTGTGGCGATCAGCACGCCGTCCACGCGCAGCGGATCGCCGCCTGCCAGCCGGACGCAGTAGCCCGACTCCACCGGCTCAACGGCCTGGGCGCGAGTCGCCAGCCGCAGGGTTGCCTTTAGCTGCCGGGTCAGCGCCGTCACGAGCGAGGCCGCCCCTTCCTTCAAGGTAAAGAAAGCCGGGCCGGCAGGCTCTCCGGCCCGGGCGGCGGCGCGGCGGGACCGCAAGCGCGCCAGCGATCCCCGGAACAGCCCGCCGTGCTCGCGCTCCATCTCGCGCATCACGGCTGAAGTGGTCAGGATGCTCTGCGTGGCCGGGTCGGTGTTATAGATGCCGCCCAGGATGGGCCCGATCAGCCGCTCCGCCGCCTCCCGCCCCAGCCGCCGGGCGCTGAACGCCGCCAGCGATTCGTCGCCGTCATCCCGCCGGGGCGCGACGAACGGCTCCAGGGCCAGGCGCAGCTTGCCTCCCGGCGACAGCAGGGGCGAAGTCAGGAAGCTTATGGGGTCGAGGGGAACTCGGTGCGCTTTCCCGCGTTCGAGGATATAAATGTGCTTCGCCTCGCTGCTGGAAGGCGCGATCTGATCGCCGAGTCCAAGCTCGTGGGCCAGCGCCCAGGCTTCGGGCTTGCGGGTGATAAACGACTCCGGGCCGCCGTCAATAATAAAGCGGCCGAGGCCGGGCAGGTCCACGGCCTCGCTGATGATCTTGCCGCCGGGCTGCAATCCCGCTTCGATGAGGGTCACGGCCAGGCCGGGGGCCTGCCGCTGGATTTCCCAGGCGGCGCTCAGGCCGGTGATGCCGGCTCCAAGGATGGCGATATGCGGCTGCGGTTGCGGATCGGGGGATGACATACGCCCTCTGGGAGTATAGAATATGTAACAATCTAGCATAAATGTGTATGATTTACAAGATTGACTGACATTTTGCTAGAATAGAGGTGACGTTTGTCACCCCATCCCGGCGCCTGCGCCGGTTGGCACCTGTTTCGACTCACAAGGAAAGCCCTGCATGCCCCCGATCGGTGTCGTTCTCGCCCAGCTTGGCACGCCAGCAGCCCCCACCGCGGCTGCCGTCCGGCCCTACCTGCGTCAGTTCCTCTCGGATAGGCGCGTGGTGGATTACCCGCCGCTGCTCTGGCAGCCGCTGCTGCGCGGCGTCATCCTGCTCACCCGGCCCGCGCGCTCGGCGCGGCTGTATGCCCGCATCTGGACGCCGGCTGGCTCGCCGCTGCTGCGGCATTCGCAGGCGCAGGCCGACGGCCTGCAGGCGCGGCTGGGGGCCGGGCATCAGGTGGCACTGGGGATGACGTATGGGGAGCCCTCGATCCGATCCGCGGTGGCCGAACTGGAGCGGGCCGGCATCGACCGTGTGATCATCCTGCCGATGTATCCGCAGTTCTCCAGCACCACGACCGCATCCGTCTACGACGCCGCCTATCAGGCGGCAGCGGGGCGGCGCTGCCCGTGGTTCCACGAGCGCAAACGCCGCATCCCGGCGCTGCGCTTCGTGCCGCCCTTCTTCGCCGAAGAGGGGTACCTCGCGGCCCTGGCCGGGCGCATCGAGGCCGCGCTGACGGCCCGCGCCCGCCGGCCGGACTGCGTGCTGTTCTCGTTCCACGGCATCCCGCAGCGCTACGCCGACGAGGGCGACCCCTACCCCGGTCAGTGCGAGCACACCGCTCGCCGGCTGGCGGCGCAGCTGGGCCTGCCCGCCGACGGCTGGCGGATCGGCTATCAATCTCGCTTCGGGCCGGAGCCGTGGCTGCGGCCCAGCACTCAGGATGTGCTGGATGAGCTGGCGCGGGCAGGCCAGTCGGCGCTGGTAGCGTTCCCCGGCTTCACGGCGGACTGCCTGGAGACGCTGGAGGAGCTCGGCCACACCGGGCGGGAGGGCTGGGCGCAGGCGGGCGGCGCCGCGCAGGACTACGGCCTGGTCCCCTGCCTGAACGACGATCCGGCCTGGCTCGACTTTCTGGCCGATCTCGTCCGGCGGGAGAGCGGAGGCTGGTGATCGGTCAGAGCCGGGCTTCGCGCACCCCGTCCCCCCGCCCCGGGATGCCCGCCCGCAGGGCGATCGGCCCCGCCAGCAGCAGCCACATGGCTGCGCCCTCGTAAATCATATCGAACCCCCATCTTTTCATCATACATTCCACACAATTCGCTGGCATCCTCTGGTCAGGTCCGCTGGCCGGATCAATTCGAATCATCTGAGGAGAGTTTGAGATGCTGAAGCGTATCGTAGTGGGAATCCTGGGGATAAGCGTGGTGGGTGCGGGCGGCGCAGCGGTGCTGTATCACAGCGCACAGAGCGCAGACGCTGCTCCCACCCCGGCGGCAGCGGCCGTGGAAGCAGTCCCGGCGGCAGCCGACGAGCCGGCAGCCGCCATCCCCGCTGGATCGGAGTCGTCGGTGGGCGATCCCTGGACGATGAGCGGCACGATCGCCGGGCTGGATGATTTTGGCCTGAACCTGGCCGGCGCCGATGGCAGCAGCTACTATGTCGAGCTGGGCCCGCCGGACTTCTGGCAGACGCAGGGCGTGACCCTGGCGGTACAGGACGCTGTCACCATAGACGGCTTTGCGAATGAGGGCCAATACCACGCAGGGGTAGTAACCCTGAGCGACGGCCAGCAGCTCCGGCTGCGCGATGAGGCCGGCCGCCCGCTGTGGAGCGGCAGCGCCCAGAATGCCGGCGGCGGGGGGGGCGGCAGCGGCACTCCCCAGCCTCAGGCTCAGGTGGATGAGTGGATCACCCTGGAAGGCATCGTCACGGCAGTGGGGCGCAACTCCCTGACCGTGCAGGCGACAACGGGCGACACGCTGGTGATCCAGATGGGGCGACCGGGCTTCGCCGCCTCGCAGGGGATCACCTTCCGGGCGGGCGACGAAGTGATTGTGGTCGGCTTCTACCAGGGCACGCAGTTCAACGCCGGCGACATCACCCAGGTTTCGACCGGCCTGCGGCTGATGCTGCGCGACCCGAACGGCCGCCCGCTGTGGGCCGGGCCCGGCAATGGGAATGGTCAGGGCGGCAGCGGCCAGGGCGGTCAGGGCAGCGCGCAGGCAACCCCTGCTCCGTAGACGCCATCTCCCTCCCCGGCGTAAATGGGGCGGGCTGATGCCGGCCCGCCCCATCCGCGCCGCCGGAGCAGATCAAAGCGAGCGATCTCCCATGGACAGACAATCTTCTGAAACGCGGCAGGCGCTGCCCGGCAGGCTGTGGCGCTCTATCCAGCGCGATCCGCTTCCCCCCGAAGACGACCGGGGCCGGATGCGGCTGGTGATGAACAACCTGATCCTGCATCTGCACCCCGCCAGGGTCGCCGTGCCGACTCTGCGCTTCACCTATACCTTCGGCCTCGGCGGGCTGCTGGCGCTGCTGGCGGCCATCGAGGTGGCGACCGGCGTTCTGCTGATGTTCGCTTACACACCCACGCCGCAGGCGGCCTATCAAAGCCTGTTGACCCTCCAGACTGAGGTATGGTTCGGGCAGCTGATCCGCAACCTGCATCACTGGAGCGCCAACCTCATGATCGTGACGGCGGTGCTGCATCTGCTGCGGGTGTTCTTCACCGGCGGCTTCCGCAGCCCGCGCGAGTTCAACTGGCTGCTGGGCATCGCGCTGCTGCTGCTCATTGTAGGGGCCAACTTCACCGGCTACCTGCTGCCCTGGGATCAACTCGCCTACTGGGCGGTGACGGTGGGAACGGGGCTGCTGAGCTATCTTCCGCTGCTGGGTGAGCCAATCAGCCGCCTGCTGCTGGGCGGGCCGGAAGTCGGCGCGGCGACCCTGACCAACTTCTACGGGCTGCACGTGGCGATCCTCCCGCTGGCGCTGTTCGGAATCATGTCCTTCCACCTGTGGCGCGTGCGGAAGGACACGCTGACCGTGCCGCGCCGCGCCGGCGAGCCGCCCCAGGAGCAGGTCGAAAAAGCCACGACCATCCCGCACCTGGTCAGCCGCGAGCTGATCTTCGCCCTGGTGATGCTGGCGCTGCTGCTGACCTGGTCGGCGCTGGTGAACGCGCCGCTGGAAGAAGCCGCCGACCCGAACCACAGCCCCAACCCGGCCAAGGCGGCCTGGTACTTCATGGGCCTGCAGGAGATGCTGCTGCACTTCCACCCCACCTTCGGCGCGATCGTGATCCCGGCGCTGGCTCTCGGGGCGCTGGCCGCCCTGCCCTACCTGGAAGCCGACCAGGACACCGCCGGGATCTGGTTCCGCTCCGTGCAGGGGCGCTGGCTGGCCATCGTGAGCGCGTTCATCGGCGTGTTTGCCACGATCGCGCTGGTGCTGCTGGATGAAGCCTGGCTGGACCTGCCGTCGCTGCTGCCGTTTCTTCCCGTCTTCATCAGCAACGGCTGGATTCCGCTGGCCGCGCTGCTGCTGGCCCTGATAGGCTACGGCGAGGCGCTGCGCCGATTCGGAGCCTCCGCCTGCGAGACACGTCTGGCTGTGTTTGTTCTTCTGGCCGCCTCCTTCGTCACCCTGACCGTGATCGGCATCTTCTTCCGGGGCGAAGGGATGGCGCTGGTGTTCTCCCCGGGGGTGCTGCCGTGACCGACCAGACCGATACCCTCCCCCGCCGCGATGCGCTCCGGCTTGGCTGGGCTGCCGCCGGGACTCTGCTGTTCGCCGAAGGGCTGTTCGTGGGCCTGCGTTTCCTCGCCCCGCGCGTCGCCGAGGGTGAGTTCGGCGGGCTGATCGAGGCCGGCGCTGCCGAGAGCTTCCTGCCGGGCAGCGTCACCCCTTTCAACGAGGGCCGTTTCTACCTGGTGCGGCTGCCGGATGGCGGCTTCCTGGCCGTTTACCGACGATGCACCCACCTGGGCTGCACCGTTCCCTACGATCCGGTTCAGGGCCAGTTCGTCTGCCCGTGCCACGGATCGGCTTTCACCCTGGATGGGCAGGTGCTCAACCCGCCCGCCCCCCGTCCGCTCGATCTTTTCGCCCTGTCGATCCGTGATGGGCAGGTCGTCGTTGACACCGGCGACCGGATCGAGCGGGAACGCGTCGATGCGGCGCAGATCGTCTACCCGTAGGAGCGTAACATGTCCCGCCTCATGGAATGGACCGGATTTATCGCCACGCTGGTCATGGTGATCGGGATCGGGGTGTATGCGCTGTTCGAGCCTGCCCGGCAGGCGGCGGCGCAGGCCAGCCTGCAGGCAGGTGATATTCGCGCCGCCACCGATCTTTATGCGCAGAACTGCGCCATCTGTCACGGGGCGGCCGGGGAGGGCCTCGGCGCAGCGCCGCCGCTGAACGGCGACGGGCTGCGCACCGCCGACCCGGCGGAGCTGGCGCGGGTCATCGCCAATGGGCGCTACAATACGGCGATGGCCGCCTGGCAGGTTGAGTACGGCGGCACGCTGACCGGCGCCCAGATCGACCAGGTTGTGACGCTGATCCAGCACGGCGACTGGACGGCCGTCGGGGCGCGGGTCGCCGGGCTGGGCCTGCAGCCACCGACCGCCGTCCAGGTCGAAGTCCCGGCCGACCTCCTGGCTCAGGTCAGCGCGCTGCCGGGGGGCGACGCCCTCTCCAGAGGGCTGAGCCTGTATGGCGAAGACTGCGTGGCCTGCCACGGCGCCAATGCCGAAGGGACGGCTATCGCGCCCGCCCTCAACACGGACGAGCTGCGGGCGCGGCTGGCCGATGCCGACCTGGCGCGCACCATCGCGCAGGGAGTCCCCGGCACGCTGATGGCCGGCTGGGGGAATGCCCTGTCCGAGCAGGAGATCGCCGATCTCGTCGCGGTCATCCGGCGCTGGGGCGATCTGCAGACAGCTGGCCTGGCGCTCCCCGCAATCGAGATCGCGGCTGCCCCGGCCACCCCGGAGATGATCGCCGCCGGGCAGCAGCTGTTCAGCGTGGCCTGCACGAACTGCCACGGTCGGAGCGCCCAGGGGACGCGGATGGCCCCGGCGCTGTACAACCGCACTTTCCTGAGCCAGACGCCCGACGCGGCGATCTACCAGATCATCGCCAACGGCGTGCCGGGCACCTTCATGCCCGCCTGGGGAGGGCGGCTGAGCGACGCCGACCTGAACGCGCTGGTGGCCTATCTGCGCAGCCTCGAGGCGGCAGCTCCGGCGATCGGCGCGCCGCCAGCCGGCCCCTAGTGTTTTGCGGCGCAGAGGATGCCAGGGATAGCGGTGCCCGCGCGAAACACGCCGGCAGCGGCTCGGCGGGGGCAGGCGGCGCTAATTCTCCGGGGCCCGCCGCCCCGGGATGCCCAGCAGCAGCCCGATCTGATCGTAGCTCAGCGCCAGATCGTCCCGGATCAACGGCCAGGCCGCCTCCCCGGCGCCGAACACCAGCTCATCCAGGAACTCAATCAGCAGCAGGATGGGGGCCATCTGCGCTGCCGCTATCCTCCGGCCAGCAGCGGCCCGATCGCCGCCGCCCACGTCCGGATGGCCTCCCAGTCGCGGAAGTCGCCTTCGGGCAGCCCCTTGCCCTGAGCCTGCATGCGCATGATCGGCGGTAGCCGGCTGTAGTCCAGCGCCCCGGCAAACAGCCCGACCGCGGCAGGCTTCATCAGCAGCCGCTCGGTTGCTGTCGCGCCCAGCACCGCCTGCCGGACCCCCTCATCGTCCAGCCGCAGCCGGATCGCCAGGATGAAGCACGCAGTGGGCATCGCGGCCAGCGCATCCCGGTGCGTTTTGACAAACGCGGTCGCTTCCGGCAGCCACTGCGCCGAATAGATCGGAGCGCCCACCACGACGGCCCGGTAACCCGACAGGTCCGTCACCCGGCTCATGGGCAGCAGGGTGACGGCATTCCCCTGCCCGCTCAGCGCCTCGGCGATCGTCTGCGCCACTTCCGCCGTATAGCCCTGCTCCGTCGCATACGTGACCAGAATGGGAGTGTTCATCAAGGCGCCTCTATGGCTCGCTGACCGGTTCGATCCGCAGCAGGTAAGGCCGGAACATCGTCGGCGTCAGGGTGAAGTCCGCCAGCTCGGCCCCCGTCCAGGTCATCTGCCGGTATTCGCCGATGAACTGGTAGGTCACCAGATCACGCAGGCGGTAGCTCCCCGCCGGATCGAGGGGCAGCCGGTCCACCGGCAGGCCGAAGCGGAATGTCACCTGTTCGGGGAACAGGCTGGCGACCCCGAAGATGACGGCCCGCTCATCGTGGCGGATCAACGTGTACACGCTGTCCTGCGGGGTCAGCCCATCGTGGCGGCGGTAGTGGTTGCGGTCATCGATCAGCACTTCATTAAACAGGAAGCGCCCCCGCCGGAGGACGGCGTTGCGGCGCCGGGCCATCAGCAGCCCCTTGATGAACTCCTCCTGCCCCTTCTCCTGCCCGGCCCACAGCATCGGCACAAAGCCGGCCATCACCAGGATGCCCAGCAGCGCCTGGCTGATCGCGCTGCCGCGCAGGGCGTAGGCCGGCCACGAACGGGTATCGTGCGTCTCGGTGAAGCAGATGCGTGGGCTGGGCGTGCCGTCCGCGGCCTGCGGCATGACCGCCCAGTAGTCGCGCAGATACTCGTTGAACTCCGCCGGGCTGAGCGTCCCATGAAACAACTGATAAGCCATCGCCCACGGGTGATAGTCGTTGGAGATGTCATGCGAGCGGATCCACAGCGGGCCGAACAGTTCGCAGTACATGGCGGTCGTGGGGCGCACCTCCAGCAGGGCGCGGCGCAGAGCTTCCAGCAGGGTGCGCACCCCCAGGTTGGTCTGGCTGGCGTGATAGGGGATGGCGCGATCCCAGTTCGGCTCCTTGCCGTGCGGCGCATCGACACGGTAGCCATCGACCTTGAAGTCGCGGGCGTAGCGCGTCGTCCACTCCAGCATGTACGCCTGGTAGTCGGGGTTGGCCCAGTCCAGCGACCAGGTGTCGTTCCAGCCGTGGGAATGCACCATGTTCCCCCGCTCATCACGGGCGTACCATTCAGGATGCTCCTGCACATAATGAGACTCCAGCGACGACCCCTGCGCCACCAGGTCCATCAGCACCCGCATCCCCAGGTCGTGCGCGGTGTGGATCAGCTCGCGGAAGTCCGCCTCGGTGCCCAGGCTCGGCTCCAGCTCCGTGAAATCGTGCATGGCATACGGGCTGCCGATTCCCTCCCAGTTACCATCCCACGGCAGGCCCTTCTTGTTGCGGTGGGACATCACCGGCAGCAGGTAGATCGTGTCGATGCCGAGATCGGCCAGCCGCGGCAGCACCTCAGTGAAGGCAGTGAAACCGCCATACTGGCCGGGATGCACTTCATACACCGCCGACCAGTCGGCGGCCCGATCGATCGGGCCGTAGATCGCCGGCAGCAGACCCGTCTGGGCGAAGCGATCGCGGTAGGCGGCCAGCGCCGATTCGTATGGGCCGTCATGCAGCAGGATGTACTGCGTGCCCCCTTCCAGCCGCCCGCCGGGCGCCAGCCAGCCCGCCAGCCACAGGTCAAAACCCAGCGTGGCATGCAGGCCGTCGCCGGTCACCCAGGGGGTGGCGGCTTCGACATCGCTCACGTACCACGTCAGCAGGCTCCAGCGCAGATCCGGGTTGTGCACCACCAGCAGGCCGGGGCCGACGTCCGGCGCATCGGCAAAGGGGCGGTTCCAGCGGTCGCGGGCGCCGGGGGCAAACCCCGGATCGGGCGGCGAGTCGTACTGGGGGCGCAGGATGCCGGTCTTGCGCGGCTGGCTGGCCGCGAGGGGCAGCGGCACGCGGGCTCTGGTCGTGTTGGCCGGCGCCTCAAAGCGGCAGGCCGCCGGGTCGCCCAGCGAGACGCCGCCCAGCGCCAGCCGCACCCCGGTGAGCTGCACCTCCTCGCCGGAGGTGTTCTCGACCTCGACCCGACGCTCCAGCAGGCCGCCGGACGCACGCAGCCGGTCGATGAGCGTCAGCGGCCCCAGCGCGACCCGCACCGCCAGCGCATCCCCCTCGACCGCGTGGGAGAGATAGCGCGGCGTGCCGGCCACCGCCTTCCAGGCGAGATCGGCTGCCAGCGGCGCGAGGCCGCCGCCATGACCGGCTGCCTCCGGGCTGTCGGCCAGCTGCAGGCCGCACAGCGCTCCGCTGCCGGTGTCAACTGCGATCGTGTACGCGCCCAGCGTCATCCGTTCGACGCCCATGCTGTTCTCCCCTGGGTCAGGTGGCCCGGCGCTGCCGCCGGGTGGCGATCTGCTCGCGGGTGAAGTCCAGCAGCTCCCGATCCTGCGCCCCGTCCCAGACCATCACCGGGCGGCTGGCGGCCAGCCCCAGCGGGCCGCGGGTGCTTTCCGGCTGCCTGAGGCCGATCTCGCTGCCGTAAGTGATCACCGGGGGGCCGGGCAGGCGCATCTGCGCGGCCAGCGCCTGGCGCAGCGCCTCCCGGTTTCCGCCTGCAATGAACAGAAAGCGATCCATGTCGTGGTTGTCCAGAAAAGTCGGCATCAGGAAGTCATCCGGGAAGAAGGCGGCATGACGTCTCAGAAACCGGGTGAAGTCCTGCTCGCTCCATGTCCGGCGCCCGTAGGTGCTGCGCAGCGCATCAGCCGTCAGAAAATCCAGACAGCCGTCGAGCCGGCCCGCATAGTGGCGGATCACCTCGGCGGTGTCCACCACTTCGCCGATCAGCAGGCAGTCGGGGTTTTCCGCGCGGCAGGCGGCGCGGAAATCGGACCAGAAGTCAGGGCCGGGGCCGGAGGCGTGGTCAAGCCGGAAGCCATCCGCGCCGAATTCGCGCAGCCAGAACCGCCCGGCCTCGATCAGCCAGCCGCGCACCGGGTCATGAGCCGTGTTCAGCTCCGGCATGGAGGCCACGCCGGAGAATGCCCGGTAGCCGTGTGGGGTATCTTCGTCGAAGTAGAACCACCGCCGGTAGGGGCTGCCCGGGTTGGCCAGCGCCTCGCGGAAGATCGGGTGTTCGCTGGAAACATGGTTGCACACCAGATCCAGCAGCACGCGCATCCCGCGGCGGTGCGCCTCCTCGATCACGGCCCGCAGAGCCTCCGGGCCGCCGCGCCGGGCATCGACGCGCAGCAGGTCGGTGGCGTCGTAGCCGTGCGGAGTCGGGCTTTCGACCACCGGGCTGAGCCACAGCACGGTGATCCCGAGCGCCTGCAGATAGTCCAGCCGGGCCAGCACACCCCACAGCGTCCCGCCGCAGAAATCGAGCAGGTTCGCGGTCTGCAGCCAGCCCCGCCCCGGCCCGGGGTCGAAGCGATCCACGTAGATGTGGTAGATGATCGCCCCCGCGGCCCAGGCCGGCGGCCGCAGCCGATCCACCCGGTAAGTGAACACATCCCCTGCTGCGGGGTCGCCCAGCAGGGGATCGCGGTAGGGCAGGCTGTGGAAGAACGCTTCGGCGGCGCGGTCGGTGGTGGCCCTGACATCCGGCCAGTCCGCAAACACCTCCGGGCCAGCGCCATCCCACGCGCCGATGCGGTAGCGCACGATCGTGCCGTCGGGCTGGCCGGGCAGGATCGCCTGCCAGCGCACCGTGTAGCCCCACAGGGGGGTATCCCAGCCCACCTCGACGGGCTGCATCTCCAGGACATGACCGTTCAGCGCGGCGCCGCGCTCGCCCCGGGGGATGCTGCCGTCCAGTGTGTAGTAGCAGACCATGCGCCCGGCGCTGACATCCGGCCCGGCGATCGCTTCCAGCGTCACGGGCTGGCCGGGCCACGGATCGCGCGGCTGCAGCCGGTAGCGGTGATGCAGCCCGCGCACCTCCGCCCGGTGATACAGCATCTTGAGCTCGTCGGTGGCCAGCGTGCCGAAGATGAATTCTTCCATGCCGGAGCCGCGGAATCCTGAGAGTCAGCGCACACGGGGGCGCAGGGGCACGGGTGTCGGCGCCATGCCCCTGCGCCGCGAGCCGGAATCGCCGCCTCTGCGCCAGGAGAAGATCAGCCCTTCACGCTTCCCAGAGTCAGGCCGGAGAGCAGCCACTTCGACGAGTACAGGAACAGCGCCATCACCGGCAGCATGATCAGCACCGAGGCCGCCGCATACACGCCCCATTCCGCGTCGAAGTCCTTGATCAGGTTGAACAGGCCCAGCGGCCACGTCAGATGCTTGGCGTCCTTGAGCAGCACGCGGGCCAGGATGAACTCGTTCCAGGCTGTCATGAAGTTGAACAGAAACACAATAGCCAGCGACGGCGTGGACAGGGGCAGGATCACCCGCCAGAAGGACTCCAGCCGCGACGCCCCGTCGATCATCGCCGCTTCTTCCAGATCCGGCGGGATCGTGTCGTAATACCCTTTCAGGATCCAGATGCTGAACGGCACCGCGGTCACCGAGTAGGCGAACAGCACGCCGCGGTAGGTGTCCTGCAGCCCCAGCCGGAACATCAGCAGGTACAGCGGGATCATCAGCATCCCGGCGGGGATCATCTGGGTGGTCAGCAGAAAGACCAGCCCGACATTGCGGCCGGGGAACTTCCAGCGCGAGAACGCATAGCCGCTGGTCGCCGACAGCGCCACCCCGATGATCGAGACGGTCACCGTGATGATCATGCTGTTCCACAGCCACACCAGAAAGTCCTTCTCGGTGAACAGCCGGATGTAGCTGTCCAGCGCCGCATCTTCCGGGATGATCGCCAGCGAGGTGGACAGCAGGCGGTCGCCGGGGCGCAGGCTGACGCTGATCACGCGCAGCGCCGGGTAGATGGACACCACGCAGTAAGCCATCAGCAGCAGGTTGATGAGCAGCAGCTGGAACGGGCTGTCGCCGCGGGTGCGGGCAAAGAAGCGCCGCAGCACCGACGCCTGGGAGCGAGGCTGCACGATGGCTCTGGATTGTGACGTATCGACCGTGCTCATTATTCGTACACTCCCTTCAGGCCGCCGCTCAACCGTATCCAGCCGATGGAGATCAGCAGCAGGATCGCAAAGATCACGATCGAGAAAGCCGCGCCGAAGGCATAGCGGCTGTTGCCGATCGCGGCGTTGTACAGCGCCGTGACCAGGATATCGGTTTTTTCCTGCGGGCCGCCTTCGGTGATCAGGTAGATCACGTTGAACTGGTTGAACGTCCAGATCGCGCCGAGCGTGATGGCGGGCGTCAGGATCGGGCGCAGCATCGGGATGGTGATGCCCCAGAAGCGCTGCCACGGGTTGGCCCCGTCCATCTCGGCGGCCTCGTAATAATCATGCGGGATGCTCTGCAGCCCGCCCAGGATGATGACCATCATGAAGGGGATGCCCAGCCAGACGTTGACGATCACCACGGCGATGAAGGCCCACGGCTGATCGCGCAGCCAGGTCTGCGGCCCGAAGCACACTTCGCCCAGGCACAGGCTGCCCAGCTTCAGCGGGCCGATGCCCCACTCGGCCATGGCCGCCAGGATGTTGTTGACGAACCCGTAGGTCGAGTGGAACTCGCCGCGCCAGGCCAGCGCCACGATGACCTGCGGGATGGCCCAGGGCACGATCAGCAGCGTCCGGTACAGGCCCTTCAGCGGCAGGTCACGGTTCAGCAGCAGCGCCAGGATCATCCCGCCGGTGACATGGAAGAAGACGTTGATCAACGTCCACAGGACGGTGCGCGCGAAGATGTTGGGGAACGTCGAGGCAGGGGTGTACAGCAGCGGGCCCCACTTCAGCTGGCCGGTTTCGTCATCGCGGACGAAGAACACGCGCCGGAAGTTCTCGATGCCGTACTGCAGGCTGTACAGCACCGGCTCGCCCCGCGCATTCAGCTCCTCGATTCCGCAGCGGGCCCGCAGATCGGGGTCCGCGGAATAGCAGGGCAGCGTGTCCAGCTTGGCATCCGAAAAAGCCAGTTGAAAGTCGAACACAAAGGGATAGACGACGAACACCGCCAGCCCGACCGCCGCCGGAGCCAGCAGCGCGTAGGGCAGCGAGAAGCGCGATCGAAAGACTTTTTCCAGCAGCAGGTAGACCAGCACTTCCAGCAGGATCGCGCCGACCACGATGACCAGCAGCGCCGGGATCAGCTCGCCCAGGCTGCGGCCGATCAGGCGCGTATTCAGGCCGCCATAGCCGCTCCGCGGGACGGGGAGCTGAGCGACCAGCAGCCCGACGACCAGGATGAAAAGCGCCACACCTCCCAGCACCAGCCAGGTGCTGTCCAGCTTCGGAGCGCTAAAGCGCTGCCGCTGCGGCTGCTCGGATACCGACATCGCTTCCTCCTGTCCACTGCTCCCCCGCCAGGCGGCCGGGAGCCGATCGAACGTTGAGCGACTGGAGTCCGGACCCTCTGCTGCCGATGGTATGATGGGTCGGGCCCGCATGCAAATCGGGGGGCGCGAGAACCCCGCGCCCCCCGTTACCCGCCCAGCGATTGACTTACTCGAGGTCAGCCACGCAGGTCTCAGCCGCTTCCTGGGCGGCGGCTGCGGCATCCTCGGGCGTCGCCGAGTCACCCATCACAGCCTCCAGGTTCGGGCGGATCGAATCCCACACGCAGCGCATCTCAGGCACGGTGGGCATTGGGGTGCCGACGGTCATCTGGTCAGCCGAGCCGGCCAGGATCGGATCGCTGGAGATCGACTCGTCCTCCAGGGCCGCGGCCAGCGCCGGCAGACGCTTGAACGGCACCGACAGATCCAGTTGATTCTGCTTGTCGGTGGTCAGGTACTTGATGAAGGCCAGCACGACTTCCTTCCGGTCGCCCTCCAGGCTGGCGGGCAGCATGAAGAACTTGCCGGAGGTGTACGGGGCCGGGGTGCCGCCGCCGGAGATGTCCGGGATGCGGGCCACGCCCAGATCGTCACCCAGGGCTTCCTGGTAGCCAGCCAGCGACCAGTCACCGTTGATGATCATGGCCGCCTTGCCCTCCTTGAAGAGGGTGTCGGCGCAGTCATAGTCGCACTCTTCGGGGACGATAGCGCTGTCGTACTTGAAGCCTTGCACCAGCGCGAAGGCATTGACCATGGCCTCGGTGTTGAGGGTCGGGGTCACGCCGTCCTCGGCGAAGACGCTGCCGCCGTAGCCGCCCCACCAGGGAGCCAGCCAGAACGGCTCATTCAGGTTGTAGGCGAAGCCCTGAACGTCGCTGCCCTCAAAGCTCTGAGCGAGAGCGATCAGTTCGTCGGTGGTGGTCGGCGGGGCATCCACCAGGCTCTTGTTGTACAGCAGCATCAGGTGGTTGCCATTCTGGATCGGGACGCCCCAGGTCTGGCCGTTGAGCTTCACAGCGGCGACTGCGGGCTCAACGAACACGCTGAGATCGACCAGGTCATCGACCGGCTGCAGCAGGCTGGCAGCCGTGAACGGGCCGGCATGGTCGTTGACCGTCCACAGGAAGTCCGGGCCGGTGCCCGCAAGGGCCGCGGTCTGGAACTCGGTGCGGAGGTTCTCAGTGTCGTAGTGGGTGATGGTCAGGGTCGAGCCGGGGGCATTCTCGGCAGCCCAGGCCTCGAACTTGGCCGCTACTTCCTCTTCGATAGCGGGCTCGTCCTGGCTCCACATCACCAGCTCCATCGGCTCGGGAGCCGCGGGCTGGCAGGCCGCCAGGGCGAACGAGGCCACAACCAGCAGGAACAGGGCCATCAGGAGTGAACGTCGCTTCATCTTCTCTTATCCTCCAAAGCTGAATGGAACTCGGACGAGGGACCGCGGACCCTCCGCAGTGCGGCGGGCCGCCCACGATCGTGGAAAGTGAAGATAGTCTGCCAGCTCAGTGATCCAGACGCAGAGCAGGGCATCACCTCCTTCCCTGGTGCTGGGCTGTGATGAAGACTGCCGCAATGAATGAGGCAAAAGGCGCCGGGGATCAGGCATGACCTTTTGCCTCCAGATCGTAGTGCAGGCCATCGCGCAGCTTGCTGAGCAGGTGGGCCAGCTGGGCGTGCTCCGATTCGCTCAGCACGCGCATGCGGGTTTCCAGGGACTGCTGGTGCGCTTTCTGGGCTTGCTGGCGGACGCGCGCCCCCTCCGGCGTGAGGCAGGCCCGCTGGGCGCGGCGATCAACCGGGTCGCCCATCCGGCGCACCAGGCCGGCCCCTTCTAACTGATCCATGATGCGGGTGATGGTGCTGCGGGCCAGCAGCAGCCGGTCGCTGACAGTGCTCAGACGGCGGCCTTCGGTGGTATCCAGCAGCAGCAGGACGGCGTACTGTGAGGGGGTCAGGCCAAAGGTCTGAAGCATGCGGCGGTCGCCGTCGTCCAGCAAGACATAGATGTCGTGCAGCATACGGTACTGCTGCATCACGGCTGGCACGCTCCGGTTTTGCCCATTAGCAGACATATATCAGGAACAGAACTGTTGCGCCAAGAATAGTTGCATACAGAACTATTGTAGGCGGGTTTTGCGGCTGAGTCAAGTGGAAAACGCAGGCAAATCGGTGGGCAGGCAGCCGCGGGTCATTTGACACAGCGGCCCGGCATCGCTAGAGTCAGCAGCATGGAAAAGCGCGGTGGGGACTGAAGGCTTAAATAGATCTAAACCCCCTGCCCGCGCCGGAGTTGCGCAGATTTTCCATCTGAGTAAGCTGAGGGTGCGTATCGTCGGAGCGCTATCCAGTAATAGTAAAGGAACCCATCTATGTTCGGAACCGCTGTTGTCAGCCTGATCGTCGCCTTCGTCTTCCTGGCTGGTGTGTACGCCTTCAGCCCCGCCATTCAGGCCCGCCTTCGCGCCCCCCGGCGTGTACCGGTTCCGATCCTTATTGAGGTTCCCCGTCGCCGCAGCCGGCGGTAGGCTTTCCTGTAAACCGATCAACAGGGCTGCCGCTGGCGGCCCTGTTTGATTGTGCGCTCAGGCGTCGCACAGCCGCAGCAGCGCCTGCAGCAGCACATTCCCGGCGTGGATGCAGTCCTCATCCCGCGTGAGTTCGCGCGGACTGTGGCTGGCCCCGCCCACCGACGGCACGAAGAACATCCCCGCCCGCGTGATGCCCGCCATCACCTGCGAGTCGTGCCCGGCATACGAGGGCAGTTCCACATAGCGCAGTCCCAGCGAGCTGCAGGCTGACTCGATCGCGCCGAGCACCTCGCGGTGCATCGGAGCCGGATCGTGCGAACCCGCCGACTCCACCTCCAGCCCCAGCCCTTCCACCTCCACCACATGCAGCGCCAGGCTCAGCAGGGCCTCGCGCAGGGCCTCCAGTTTGCCCGCATCGTGGTGGCGGAACTCCAGCGCCAGGCGCACGCGCTCCGGCACGATGTTGAACGCCCCCGGCTGCACTTCCACAATGCCGCAGTTCATCACGCCCTTCGGAAAGCGGTTCATCACCAGCTCGCGGGACTGCCGCACGAACTCCGCCATGCCCCGCAGAGCATCCAGCCGGCGATCCATCGGCGTCGTCCCGGCGTGGTCGGCCCGCCCGGTGAAGGTCAGCCAGTAGGAGCTGATGCCGACGATCGCCGTCACCACGCCAATGGGCACACCCGCTTCCTCCAGCCGCGATCCCTGCTCGATATGCACCTCCAGCCAGGCCCGGAGGGAGGCGGGGTCGCGCCCGGCACGCAGCGCCCCCTCCAGCGTGATGCCGGCTGCAGCCAGCCGCCGGATGAAAGCGCCCGGATCGCCGCGCGGATGGTCGAAGTCCTCGCGGCTGAGCTGGCCGGCCAGCCCGCGGCTGCCCAGCAGCCCGCCCCACGTCCCTTCTTCATCGGTGAAGCTGATCGCCTCCAGATGATGCGGCAGGCGCAGCCCGGCCTCGCGGATCGTGCGCAGCGCCTCCAGCGCCGCTGTCACACCCAGCGCCCCGTCGTAGCGTCCTCCCCCGGGGACGCTGTCCAGGTGCGATCCGCACAGGACGGTCCGCGCGTCGGGATGCTCCGAGCGGAGCACGGCGCTGATATTGCCAATCCCATCGGTGTGGGTTTCCAGCCCGGCCTCCGCCGCCCGCGCCCTCAGCCAGTCGCGGGCCTGCAGGTCGGCATCCGACAGCGCCGGGCGATCGACGCCGCCATCCGGCGTGCCGCCGATGCGGGCCAGCGCCTGCAGGTCGGCCAGCAGCCGGTCGCCATTGATCCGCAGCAGGTCGGTCATGATCCATCCTCACAGAGCGCGCGTATGCTGCGCTTCATTGTAGTCAGGTCGGCACAGGCTCCAAATCTGGCCGGCGTGCCGGACGCGTTCCGCTGCGCCTTTTGCGGTAGAATCGGCACATGGATGATCACCCCGCTTATGTGATCGAGGTCGCAGAGTTGTTCCCGCCGCAGGGCCTGTGGACAGAGGCCGACTATCTTCGCCTGCCGCACGGCTCGCGGGTGATCGAGCTGACCGCGGGGCGGCTGATCGTGCAGCCCCGCCCCACTCCCGACCACCAGCGCATCGCGGGCGAACTGGCTTTCGCGCTGGACAGCTTCGTGAATGAGCGCCACCTGGGGGAAGCGCTGTTCGCCCCGCTGGCTGTGCGGCTGTGGCCCAACGAGGTCCGGATGCCGGACGTGATCATGCTGCGAGCCGGGCGCGATGCGCTCAAGCGGCGGCTGTGGATCGACGGCCCGCCGGACTGGATCGCCGAGGTGATTGCGCCGGGGACGCGGGGCGCGGATGAAGGCGAGAAGCTGGAAGCCTACGCGCGCGCCGGTGTGCCGGAATGCTGGCTGGTGGACCCGGAGCAAGTCAGCGTGCGGGTGTTCACACTCCCCGGCGGCGCGGATCGCTATGAACTGGCCGGCCGCTACGGCTCCGGCACAGAGGCCCGATCGGTGCTGCTGCCCGGCTTCGCCATGGCGCTGGATGGGTGGCTGTGAGGCATCCCCTCAGGCGGCCCCCCGGGTGGGCGGCAGCCCGTCCAGCCGGGCCAGCCCCGGCCCCTCTGCGTAGATCGGGCTGATCGCCCGCCCATCGGCGGCCCACGCCGCCGCGATCTCGGCGCGGCTGAGCCAGCGGGTCGCCTCGTCCGTGACCAGCGGGAACGCGACCGCCTCCACATAGAGGAAGTCGAAGGCGTAGCGGGTCAGGATGCCGTAAGTCGCGCTGATCTCCGTCTTGCCCCAGTCCCCCAGGATGAGCGCCAGCGGGCAGGTCTGCGCTGTCGGCAGCTCCTTCAGGCCCAGTTCTTCCCACATCTCGCGGCGCAGCGCCGCCTCCGGTCCGTCGTCCGATGCTTCCACCTTGCCGCCGATGGGCTGGTAGCGCCCGGCGTGGGCGTCGTACTGCATGAGGTAGACATCCTCGCCCCCGCGCCGCGCCTTGATGACGGCCTGCACCGTCCGCGCCACGCGGGCTGGCGTAGGAGCCGCCACGCGGGCCAGCCGCGACGCCTCCAGCGCACGCAGGATGTCCACCCCGCGCAGCCCCGCGGCGTCCAGATCGTCCCAGCTCAGCCCGGCGGTCACGCCATCCCGCAGATGGGCCGCCAGGCTGGCCAGCACCATCCCGGCGACCTCGCCGGAAGGCCCCGCCGGCGGCCCTTCCCGCAGCAGTCCCAGCAGGGTCAGCAGATCGGCCACTCCCCGGGCATACGGCGTCTCCCGGTTGGGGCGGCGCAGCGCCGCCAGCAACGGCGTTTCGGACATGTGAGACCTCCGATGCGGATTCGGGGCAGCATGCGCTGAGTCTACCGTCAGGCCGCTGCCCGGTCTACACTTCGCACTTCCTCCGGCGTACCTGCCGGCCCCGATACTGGTCTAAATGCAGAGAGGCTGTTAGAATTCCGATGCGCGGCCCTCAGGGATCGCGGCCTGACTATCAGCCGATCGCCACACAGTGACCGGGCCTGCCCGGCACGGGATGGAGCTATGAGCCCTTCACGCCTGACCGTTGAAGCCTGGCCGGTCACTGACCCGGGCCAGGCCGACGAGAACCAGGACACGGTCCTGATCCACGAGCCGACCGATCCGGACCAGCGCCGCTACTCAGGCAGTCTGTATGTCGTCGCCGATGGGACCGGGGCCGGCTCACGCGGGCAGGTGGCCAGCCGCTATGCCGCCCAGCGCATCATGCATCACTACTTCACCCACCTGGAGCCTGATCTGGGGCTGCGCCTGCGCGAGGCAGTTGAGGCTGCCAACGCTGATCTGTACGCCTACGCGCACCAGCAGCCGGAGCTGGTCAAGGTGGGCGCCACGCTGGTGGCTGCCGCGCTGCGCGGCGAGGAAGCCCATATCGCCGCCGTTGGCGACAGCCGCGCTTACCTGATCCGCGAGGGCGCCATTCAGCAGATCACCCGCGATCACACGCTGGTGCAGCAGCTGCTGGACGAGGAGGCCATCAGCCCGGAGGAAGCCGCCGAGCATCCCCGCCGCGATGTCGTGCTCCGCGCACTGGGCAGCGAAGAGAGCGTGCGCGTCGATATCTTCGACCTGCGTCTGCGCCCGGATGATTCGCTGGTGCTGTGCAGCGACGGCCTGAGCCGCTACCTGCACGCCGACGAGATCGCCGGGCTGATCAGCGCCTCGTCGCCGCGCAGCGCCGCGGAAACCCTCGTGCGCAAGACGCTCGACCGCGGCGGCAAAGAAAACGTCAGTGTGATCGCCATGCTGATGCGCGATGGCGCCCCCGCCCTCACTGCAGATACACCGCACACCTGGGACGGGCAGCCCGCCTCGTTCGAGATGCAGCCCACGCTGGCCGTGCGCCGGACCGACGCCCCGCCGCCCGCGCCGCCCCTGCCGCCCGCGCTGTCTGCGTCCGAGACCATCCCGCATGGCGTGGATATGCGCCAGTATCTGGGCGACAGCGGCCCGGTCGGCACCTCGCTGCCGCCGGACATCCCGGAGCCGCCGACTCAGGCTGGCGACACGCTGCGGACCCAGGCGGCTCCAGCGTATGCGCCGCAGCCGCCGCCGGTCCCGCCTGCCTACCAGCCGCCCGCGGCGCCGCCCGCCCAGCCGACTCCGGCCTACGGCATGGAGGCTGAGGCCCCCTACCCTCCGCAGGCTCCAGCCTATCCGCCTCAGCCGCCCTACGCCCCGCCGCCCGCTTACGGCCAGCGCGGCGTGCCCAGAGGCTACGCGCCGCCGGGCCAGCCCGCCTATACCCCGCCGCCGGGCTATGCCATCGACCCGGTCACCGGGCTGCCGCCCGTCCCGGCTGGCGGTCAGGTCGGCTACGGCTATCCACAGCCGACCCCGCCCTACGGGCCGCGTATCTACCAGCCCGCGAGCCCGCCGCGTCCGCGGCGCGGCATTCCGCTGGGGCGCTTCCTGCTGGCCGGCCTGATCGCGGTCGTACTGACCGCCCTGATGGTCGTCATCCTGATCAACCCGCTGAACTGGCGCCTGCCTTCCCTGGGCGGCAGCGGCGCGTCGGCCGCCACCACGCCCGCGCCGCCGCAGTCCGCGGCGACGCCCACCGGGCCGGCGGCCGGCCTGCCGACCACCCTGCCCCCCACTCAGCCGGCGCTGCCCACGCCCACCAGCATCCCGACGACGCCGCCGGGCATGGCGCTGGTGGATGGCGGCCCCTTCCAGCGCGGCGTGACCGACGAGGAAGCCCAGGCTGCGATCCTGTCCTGCATTAATGAAAGCACGGTGGAGGGCGACCCTGCCTGCCTGCCCGACTATTTCGGCGATGCGCAGCCGGTTGAGCAGGTCACGCTCAGCCCGTTCTATATCGACGTGACCGAAGTCACCAATCTGGATTATGCGGCCTGTGTCGCCGCCGAGGTCTGCACGCCGCCCTCCAACGACGAGTTTTACGCCGATGCGGCCTTCGGACAGCACCCGGTGGTCTATGTGAACCACAGCCAGGCGCTCCAGTACTGCCAGTGGGCGGGCAAGCGCCTGCCCACCGAAGCCGAGTGGGAGAAGGCGGCCGGCTGGGACGATCTCAAGAAAGAACAGCGCGTTTACCCCTGGGGCGACCGTTTCGACCCCGCCCGCTGCAACTCGGAAGAGTCAGGCATCGGCGATACCACGCCGGTTGGCAAATACTCGCCGCAGGGGGATAGTTTCTATGGTGTGGCGGATATGGCCGGCAACGTGTGGGAGTGGTGCGCGGACTGGTATGACGAGGGCTATTACAAGAAGTCGCCGAAGGAGAATCCCCAGGGACCTGCTTCGGGTTCATACCGCGTGTTGCGTGGCGGCTCGTGGTACCACCTTGAGTACGGCGTCCGCGCCTCGTACCGCCATTGGAACGTACCCGGCGACTGGCACTACTACGTCGGGTTTCGTTGCTCCCGCCGCGCAGCGTCCCCGTAGGGGGCTCACTTCCATAGTCCTGAAAACCTGAATTCTGAACTTCTGGAATTCTGAAG
>DAOTXW010000016.1:0-289627 GCA_034435035.1 Anaerolineae bacterium
CCCCCCCCCCCCCCCCCCCCCCCCCCGCTTCTCTGGCTGAGCGAAGGTTCATCCCCCTGCGACGGAGGGGATGATGGCCAGCTGATCACCGTCCGCCAGCGCCGCCGATTCGTCGGCCACTTCATTGTTCAGCGCCAGCACCGGTTCAAGTTCCGCAACAACCTGAAGCCGTTCCAGCACATCGCCGATACAGCTGCCTGCTGGCATCTCCAGCTCCAGCCGATCGATGATCTGGCCATCGCGGTGGCGCAGGATCGAGAACAGGCGCACGGTGATGTGGATGGTGGCCATTCCGCGTTACGGTGTATCGAAAATGCGGTCCAGCTCCGCCTCGGCCACATCAAAGACGGCGTTGGTCGGCGGGAGCTGCTCGCGGCACATCCATTCCGGGATGCGGTCGTCCTCTCTGGTGAAGCCTGCCAGGCGGTTGAACTCGCGCTCCATCAGCAGCGTCTCGCGCCCCAGCTCGCGGAGGTAAGCCGGGCCAACACCCCAGCCGTAGCGCCCGTTGATCAGGTCTGGGATGATGGTGGCGTCCAGCGCAAAGCCAAAGCTGCCCATAATGCACGCGCCCAGCGAGTCGTAGCCGGCCATGTTGTACTGCGAGTTGCGCGACAGCTCGACCTGCACGGTGGGGTCGAGGTGATCGACTTTGGCGCGGATCGTCAGCCCGCTGGTGTGGTCGCCGCCCTGCGGAGAGGTGGCATAGGTGACGCCCGTGCCCTTGATAGCGCGTGGATCGTAGGCCGAAAGCGCCTGGTTCTTGACCACCGGCACGCGCTCAACGCCCAGCACCTTGCCGGCCAGCCCGGCGCCGCTGGCGATGATCCGGCCCAGCGGAGTCCCCTCCCTCACCTCCTGCATCAGCGCGATGGCCCGCTCTGCGTCGCCCCAGGCCAGGTAGCCCGCCTCGGCGGCCACGCCCAGCGCGGCGCCGGTGTCGATGGTATCCATGCCCATGTCGTTGGCGATGTCGTTCAGCCGGGCGATCACGTCCGGGTCATTGATCCCCAGATTGGAGCCCATCAGGCCAATCGTCTCGTACTCGATCGGCGTCACCAGCGTTTCGCCATCCGGGCCGGCGTAGACGTTGGAGCACTTGATGATGCAGCCCGGCATGCAGGCATGCGAAACCTCGCCACCGCGGGCCTCATTCAGGTCGTGGATGGCTTCGCCACTGATCTTCTCGGCGTCTTCAAAGCTGCCGGCTGAGAAATTGCGGGTGGGCATGCCGCCGAAGGTATTGCACATCTTCACCATCGCCGCCGTGCCATAGAAGGTGTAGATCTGGCTGGTCTGCGGGTGCTCCTGCAGACGGGCGATGTAGCGTTTCGAGGCGTCCTTGAACAACGCCGGATCGGCCACAGGCGGCTGGTTGCTGCGCGGGCAGTCAAACACGATCGCCTTCAGGTGTTTGGCGCCCATCACTGCGCCCAGCCCGCCGCGGGCTGAGATACGCGTCAGGTTCCGATCCTTGTCGATATGCGTGATGCCTGCCGTGCGGTACAGGCGCTCACCCGCCGGGCCGATCGCCGAGATGCCGACCTTTTTATCGTAGCGCTCCATGATGCGATTGGCCGTGTCTTTGAGGCCCAGCCCTACCAGGTCGCTGGCATCCTCAAAGCGCGCGCCGTTTGCGTCAATGTAGAGCAGCTGCCAGCCGCCATCCGCGGGCGGCCCGCCCTCGATGATCAGCGCATGCAGGCCCAGCCAGACCATCTTCAGGCCGGTGGTCCCCCCGGCGTTCGCTTCCTTAACGCCGCCTGTGAGCGGACTCTTGCCGCCCACGGAGATGCGGTCGCAGCTCGACAGCATGTGGCCCACCAGCAGGCCGGGCGCCCAGATCAGCTTGTTGCCGGGGCCCAGCGGCTCACAGAGCGGAGGGACTTCGTCAAGAAGGAAGCGGGCGACCAGGCCGCGGCCGCCCAGGCGCTGCCAGCCTTCGGGCACGGGTTCGTAGCGGATGCTGCCGGTTTGCAGGTTGGCACGTAGGATCTGCATTGATGGGAACTCCTCTCCTGTCTCCGCTGACACGGTACTGCTGAGTATACTTGTCGCACGGCGGGGGCGTCCAGTCAGGCCAGCAGGGCCTGGAAGCGACCGTAGGCTTCCTGCCAGTCATCGGTCCCGACTGGCTCATAATGCCGGAGCGCGAAGGATCGGCGGGCCATTTCGCGGGCGTCGGCCAGCGAGCTGATCTCGCCCAGCGCCATCCACTGGACCAGGGCATTGCCCAGTGCCGTGGCCTCCACCGGCCCGGCGATCACCGGGCGGCCGGTTGCGTCCGCGGTCATCTGGCACAGCAGCTCGTTCTGTGAGCCGCCGCCGATGACATGAATCACGTCTACCGCCTGCCCGCTGGCCTCGATCAGCAGGTCCAGGAAGTAGCGGTACTTCAGGGCCAGGCTTTCCAGGACGCAGCGCACGGTTGCGCTCACCGAGGCGGGAGCGGTCTGCCCGGTGCGCTGACAGAAAGCAGCGATGCGCGCCGGCATATCGCCCGGCGGCAGGAACGCCAGATCGTCAGGGTCGATGAATGCGGCGAAGGGCCGTGCCTCACGCGCCAGCTCGTCGAGTGTGTGATAATCGTAGCTTTTGCCCGCGGCGGCCCAGGTCGCCCGGCACTGCTGGACGATCCACAGCCCCATGATATTTTTCAGCAGCCGGAAGCGATCCGCCACCCCGCCTTCATTTGTCAGGTTGGCCTCCAGGGCACGTTCGGTCAGGATCGCTTCGGGCACCTCCAGCCCCAGCAGGCTCCAGGTGCCGCTGCTCAGGTAGGCGTAGGTGGGGATGGAGGCCGGCACTGCGGCGACGGCGCTGCCGGTATCATGGCAGGCCGGGGCGATCACGGGGATGCCCCGATAGGTGCCCAGCCGCGTGCCCGGTGCGACGATCGGCGGGAACATGGCCGTTGGGATGCCCAGCTGGCCCAGCAGGCCGCGCGCCCAGTCGCGGCTCCTCGGATCGCAGCACTGCGTGGTGGTGGCGTTGCTGAATTCGCTGACCTTCTCGCCGGCCAGCCAGTAATTGATCAGATCCGGGATCGTCAGGAAGGTGCTGGCCTGCTCCAGCAGCGGGCTGCGGGACTCGACCAGGCTCAGCAGCTGGTAGAGGCTGTTGATCGGCATGAACTGGATGCCGGTGGCAGCGAAGATCTCCTCCCGCGGGACGCGGCGGCAGGCCCGCTCAACCATCCCTTCGGTGCGAGCGTCCCGGTAATGGACCGGGTTGCCCAGCAGCGTCCCCTGTCGATCCAGCAGGCCAAAATCGACCCCCCAGGCGTCCACCCCGATCGAGGCGGGGGCACGCTCCAGGCAGCCCCCGATGCCCTCCTGGATCTCGCGCCACAGGTGCAGGATATCCCAGTGCAGCGTACCCCGCACCTCCACGGGGTTGTTGGGGAAGCGATGGCAGACTTCCAGCGCCACCTGCTGCCCGTCCAGAGTGGCGGTGACAACCCGCCCGCTCTCGGCTCCCAGGTCAACCGCCACCACCATCGATGTTGCGCGCATCAGCCGCTGCTCCGGATTGGTCCCCGGCGTCCCATCCCGGCGCCGCGCCGGGAGCCGTCAGCGCCGGGATGGGACTGGAGGAGAGGAAGGAGAAGATGTCAGGTTTATTACATCGGCAGATCCGCTACCACTTGCTGTACGATTCGCTGTGCTTGCGGTATTCGATGCGCTCCTCGCCCAGCAGGTGAGTCTCGAGGATGATATCGCTGGCTTCTTCCAGGCACGAAACCCACTGCAGCGCCTCGTCCAGCGTCTGGCCTGTAGAGAAGCAGCCATGCCCGCGCAGCATGAGGATCTTGTACTCGCGCAGTGTGTCAGCCACCAGATCGGCCATATCCTGCGAACCGGAAGCGAACTCTGCCGCTACCACAGGCACCTTGTGCAGCAGGTAAGAACCCTCCACGTCGATGGGGATGATCGCATCTCGGCTCAGGCTCAGCGCGATGGCCGTGCGCGGGTGGCAGTGGATCACCGCCAGCGCTGAGGTTTTCAGGTAGATGGTGCGGTGCACAATCAGCTCGGTGCTGGCCCGCATGATCCCGCTGTCCTTCTGGAACAGGCTGGTTTCGATGAAGTCCTCGCGCTTCAGCCGGCCCAGCTGCGCCCCACGCCGCTTGATGATCACGCGGTCGCCCACCCGCACGCTGACGTTGCCGCCGTGCGTGCTGGTGAGCTGGCCGACATAGATGTCGCGGCCAACATCGCGGAACTCTTCGTACAGACGTTGGTCGATCACGGAACGGCTCCTTCTACCAGGGCGATCAGTTCTAGCTCGCGCAGCTTGGCAGGCTTCGGGACTCCGTTTGCGTCCCATCCGCGGAACTGATAGTACTCCTTCAGCATCGGCTCCAGCCTGACGGTGAAGCCGGCGCTGGGGCCTTCCGCCACCGGCTCGTTCAGCAGGCGGGGCGGCAGCGTGTCGTCGGCGCTCGTGAACCCTTCGCGCAGATTATAGAGCCGCTCGAGGTTCCACACGCGCTCACCGACGCGCATCAGGTCATCGGCATTATAGGGCAGCCCCGTGACGGCCGACAGCGTGCGGGCGAAGAATTCCTCGGCTACGGCCAGATTCGTGAACTTGCAGATCACCAGGCTGTCCACCAGCGCTGCGGAGTTCTGATGGACAGCCACGATGCCCGCCTTGCCCGCCGTGGCGAAGCGATCCACCAGCCGGGGCAGGGCGAGCACTTCCGGCCCCAGCATGTTGCCACGCATATGGCAGGCGCCGCGGTTGGAGGTCGCATACAGCAGCCCCTGTCCCTGCATGCCGCGCGGATCGTAGGCTGGCATCTCCATGCCCTTGGAAGACATCGACAGCTCCGGTACACCGTGGGCTGCGGCGAAGCGGGCGCTTCCTTCTGCCAGCGCGTCGCCAAGCCCCTGACGGTAGGCGATCGACTCGATGGTAGCGTGCAGCAGATCGTGACGCCCGAAGCGCAGTTCGCCCGGGATGACCCCGCGCTCCGTCATCTCCATCGCGCAGCCGATCGTGCTGCCCACCGAGATCGTGTCCAGCCCGAGATCGTTGCACAGATAGTTGGCCTCGGCGATCACGTCGAGCCGGTCGATGCCGCACTGGGCGCCCAGCGCCCAGGTCGATTCGTACTCCGGGCCTTCACCCTCGGCTTTCTCTGTCCGGGTGACGCGGGTGCAGGCGATCGGGCAGGCCCAGCAGGCCTGGTTACGCACCAGCAGATGCTGGGTCATGTATTCACCGCTGATGCGTTCGGCGCCCTCGAACTGCGAGGCCTGAAAGTTGCGGGTGGGCAGCGCGCCGATATCGTTGATCACGTTCATCACGGCGGCCGTCCCGAACTCCGGCAGCGCCTGCGAGGTCAGCGGGCTGGCCTTGATCAGCTTGCCTGTCTCGTACAGCATGAAGCGGAACTTCTCGCGGTCGCTGGCATTGTTCTTTTCGTCGCCCACAACCACGATCGCCTTGAGGTTCTTGCTGCCCATCACGGCGCCGGGGCCCCCGCGGGCCAGCGAACGCGTGCCGTCATTCATGATGGCGGCCATGCGGACGAGCTTCTCGCCTGCCGGGCCGATGCACAGCACGTTGCGCCGGTTGTTATCCTGACCGAGCGCCGCGGTTGTCTCAAGCACACGCTTGCCCCACAGGTGAGAGGCGTCCTCGATGCTGACGCCGTCCGGGGTGATCCAGATCATGACCGGGGTGCTGGCCCTGCCGCGCACAATCAGGGCGTCATGCCCGGTGCGCTTGAACTGCATCCCCCACCAGCCGCCGCTGTTGGCGTCCAGCACGGTGCCGGTCAGCGGGCTCTTGGTGCTTACTGAGAAGCGGTTGCTGGTTTGCGCGCCGGTCGCTGTCAGGGGACCTGTGGCGAAGATCAGGACGTTATCCGGCGAGAGCGGCTCGACCTCCGGCCCGACGAGGTCCCACAGCATCCGGGCGCCCAGCCCTCGCCCGCCCAGGTACAGCCGCGCGGTCTCCCTGTCGAGCGGGAGTGCCGCGATGCTGCCAGCAGTCAAATCAATATCCAGTACCTTGCCTGCCCAGCCTTCCATTTGAGTGTGATGGCTCCTTGTTCGATCTCAACCCCCCGCGATGGGCGGAAAGATGGCGAGCGAGTCGGATTCAGAGACGGGCGTCTCCAGCCCATCCGCTAACATGATATCATGCCCGTTGACGGTGATCCGCACGAATGGCATCAGGTAGCCATCCTTGAGGATGACGTCGCACAGGCCGGGGTCGCCGTCGCACAGGGTGACCAGTACCTCGCGGACGGTAGTGCCGGGAAGTGTCGCCCGGTCACTTCTGGCGCGCAGCCTCAAACTGCCAAACAGACGTACTTCGGGCATCGGGCGTCGCCGTCCGTGGGAGGGCTAGGCGCCCGGGTAGCCGCTGGTGGAGCCGCTGCCCTGCCCACGCTCGGCGGCGATGCGCTTCGGGTAAGCATCGGCTCGCAGCGTCGCAATGGGATCGACCGGCACGCCCATCTCGGCGCGGACCTGCGCCAGCAGCGGGCGCACGTCGGTCTGGAAGGCGTCAACCAGCATGCGATGAGCTTCCAGCATATCGCCGGCCTGCTGGGCTGCCTGCAGCGACTTCCAGTCTACCAGCAGTGCCCTGGCGTAGGCCGCCTGGCAGTTCAGCACACTCTGGAGCATGGCTTCGAGTTTGGGTTCAATGTTGTGGCTCTGATCGATCATGTAGGCCACGCGGTCGGCCAGCGCCCCGGCGCCCACCAGTTCGGTGTAGATCACAAACAGCTCCCACGGGTTGGCGCTGCCTACGATCAGATCATCGTCGGCATACTGGCGCGAATTGAAGTGAAAGCCGCCCAGCCGCTCCTCGTCCAGCAGGAAGGCCACGATGTGCGCTACATTGGTCCCGGGCGCGTGGTGCCCGGTATCGACCAGCACTTCGGCCTGCGGGCCGAGCTTGAGGCACATGCTGTAGGCCATGCCCCAGTCAGCCAGGTCGGTGTGGTAGAAGGCCGGCTCAAAGAACTTGTACTCGATCAGCATCCGGCCCCCGGCGGGGAGGTGCTGATAGACCTCGGCCAGCGCATCGTACAGGCGGTGCTTGCGCTCGCGAATGCTGTCCTGCCCGGCGTAATTGGTGCCGTCAGCCAGCCATATCGAAAGGATGTCGCTGCCGGTCGCCTTCATGATCTCGCAGCAGTCGATCATGTGGCTGATCGCCTGCTCCTGCACAGCCGGGGAAGGGTGGCACAGGCTGCCCAGCTTGTAGACATCATCCTGAAAGACGTTCGGGTTGATCGCTCCCAGCGTGACGCCCTGCTGCCGGGCGTACTCTTTCAGCGCCGCCCAGTCGTCGGTCCGGTCCCAGGGGATGTGCAGCGCCACGCTGGGGGCGATGCCGCACAGCCGGTGAATGAATCCGGCATCGGCCAGCTTCTCTTCAACATTTCGGGCCGCGCCCGGCCATGCAAAGACCTTGAAGCGCGTCCCGCTGTTACCGTACCCCCAGGATGGAGTCTCAATCCGCTGCTGCTTGAGCCGGGCTTTAACAGCCTCGACATCGATTCCCCGGGCAGCCAGCCCATCCGCCAGGACCTGGTAAGCAGCCTGGTAGTCGCTCACGGAACTCCCCCTTGTCTTTTATGGAAGCGGGTAAGCCATGGTGGTCATCAAGGTGCACTGCGTCTGCGTGGTATCCAGCCGCGAATACTGTACCGTGACCGGGACGCTGCTGCGGAGCCGGACTGCGTAGGGGACGCCCACCGGTACAGCGAACCCCCCGATCTGCTCCGGCCTGTCCAGCCGCAGATGCCGGGTGCGTTCGGCGGGGACGATGACGCGGATGTCCCGGACCGGCTCGCGGTCTTCGAAGTAGAAGTCCAGCAGCAGAGTGGCATCCTGGTTGGTGACGTTTAGCACACAGATCGCTTCGTGGCCCACGTAGGGGCCGTCGCCTGCGATCGGCTCAGGCAGGTACGCATCGGGGATGAACCAGGTGGTCGCGCCAGATGGAGTCATCAGTCAGCCTCCGGGGCTTGACAAACCTCATAGACCGGTTTATGCTGAGAGGCAGAAATTGGTCATACCACTCTGCCACTCTGCCATTATATCATATTACCGCGGGGTGTCTATACCCTGACCGGTGACCGGATGCCCGACAGACCACCGTTCCAGGTTGTCCAGAGCGCCAAGCTCAGCCAGCAGATCAGCCGTCAGCTGCTGGCGACGATCATCGCCGGCCACTACCGCGCCGGCGACCTGCTGCCCCCGGAGCGCGAGCTGGCGGCCATGTTTCAGGTGAGCCGGGTAGCGGTGCGCGAAGCGATCAGTTCGCTGGCCTCACGGGGCATCCTTTCGGTGCGGCAGGGCAAGGGCAGCACCATCAACCCCACCGAACAGTGGAATACCTTTGACCCGGACGTGCTGATGGTGCTGCACGGCAATGCGCTGCTCAATCAGGTGATGGAGATGCGGCGCATCATTGAGCCGGAGATGGCGGCGCTGGCGGCCCGCAACATCCGCCCGGAGCAGGTCGAGGAGCTGCGCGAAAAATCTTACCTGCCGGATACCGATACCCTGGAGCAGCATGTCGAACGGGATACGGCCTTCCATATCATGATCGCGCGGGCCACCCAGAATCCCGTCATCGTCATCGTCCTGACCTCGATCTCCGAGATGCTGCGCGAATGCCGCCGCCGCACCTTTGTCGTGCCAGGTGAACTGCCCCGCGCTCGCCAGTGGCACCAGCGCATCTATGAAGCCATCGCCAGCCGCGACCCTGACCTGGCGCGGGAGGTGATGGCCGGGCATATGATCCAGGTCACTGAAGGCCTTGCGCGCTACGCTGAGTTACATCCCGACGAACAGGGATCGGCCTGACCGCCCGCCCATTGACCCATTCGCTAGTGCGAAGGATGCTACCATGACCGATCAGAACCTCCCCCTCTCCCCCCCCGCCCTTGATACTCGCATATTACCGACCGAGCTGTATCTGGACATGTACCGGCGCATGGTCACGATCCGCAAGTTCGAGGAGACGGTCTACGATGTCTACAGCCGGGGCATCATGCCCGGGCTGGCGCACCTGTACACCGGTATGGAAGCCGTCGCCGTGGGGGTGTGCGTGACGCTGGCGCCCGCTGACAACATCACCAGCACGCATCGTGGGCACGGCCATCTGCTGGCCAAGGGCGGCGACCCGCGGCGCATGTTCGCGGAGCTGCTCGGCAAGGAGAGCGGCTATAACAAGGGCAAGGGCGGCAGCATGCACATCGTCGATATGAGCCTGGGCATCCTCGGCGCGAATGGCGTTGTTGGAGGCGGGCTTGGCATCGCCACCGGCGCTGCCCTCTCCGCTCAGATCAAGGGAGATGGGCGTATCTCGGTGGCGTTTTTCGGCGATGGCGCGCTCAACGAGGGGCTGTTCTACGAAGTGGCCAACATGGCCTCGCTGTGGCAGCTCCCGGTGGTGTACGTCATGGAGAACAATCATTACGGCGAATACACCTCCACCAACCGCTCAACTGCCGGCAGCGGCCCGGCCCGCGCCGAGGCGATGAACATCCCCGCCGTCTCCGTGGATGGCAACGATGTGCTGGCGGTCTACGGGGCAGCCCTGTGGGCCACCGGGCGCGCCCGGGCTGGCGAAGGCCCCACCTTCATCGAGTGCAAGACCTACCGCTGGCGCGGCCATCACATGGGCGACCAGGGGGATACTTACGGCTACCGCACCCAGGCCGAGATCGAGGAGTGGATGGAGAACTGCCCGATCGAGCGCTTCCGCCGCTACCTGACGGGGGAGGGCGGCCTGGCCGCCAGCGCGCTCGAGCAGATCGACGCGGAAGTGCAAAGCCTGATCGACGTCTCCGTCGAGTTTGCCAAGCAGGCCCCTTATCCCGATCCCTCCGAGGTGTTCGAAGATGTCTACGCCTGAACCCCGCACGGGGACCATTCGAGAAGCCATCAACGAGGCTCTGCATGAGGAGATGCGCCGTGATGAGCGGATCATCATCATGGGCGAAGACATCGGGCTGGCTGGCGGTGTCTTCAAGATCACGGCCGGGCTGCTCAATGAGTTCGGTCCGGATCGCGTCCGCGATACGCCGATCGCGGAAGCGGGGATCGTGGGCCTGGCGGTCGGCGCGGCCATGACCGGCCTGCGCCCGATCGTCGAGATCATGTTCAGCGACTTCACCACCCTGGCCTCGGATCAGATCGTCAACCAGGCCGCCAAGCTGCGCTATATGACCGCCGGGCAGTGCAGCGTCCCGCTGGTCATCCGCACCGCGATGGGCGCCGGCCGCCGCGCCGCAGCTCAGCACAGCCAGAGTCTGCAGGCCTGGTACGCTCACATCCCCGGCCTCAAGGTCGTGATGCCCTCCAATCCGGAAGACGCCAAGGGGCTGCTCAAGAGCGCCATCCGCGACGACAACCCGGTCATCTTCCTGGAAGACAAGATGATGTACAACCAGAAGGGCGTCCTCCCGGAAGGTGAGTACATCATCCCGCTGGGTAAGGCCCGCATCCACCGCGAGGGGGCGGACGCAACTGTGATCTGCACCTCCAGCATGCTGTACCCAGCCCTGGAGGCCGCCGATCGGCTGGCGCAGGAGGGCATCGAGGTTGAGGTGATCGACCCGCGCACCATCTCGCCGTTGGACACTGACGCGCTGGTTCAATCTGCGATCAAGACCGGGCATGTGCTGGTGGTGGATGAAGGCTACCAGAGCTTTGGGGTGACCGCCGAGATCGCGGCCCGGGTGATGCAGGGCGCGTTCGACTACCTGGATGAGCCGGTACGCCGTCTGGGCGCCGCTGATGTCCCGGTTCCGTTCGCGCCCAGCCTGGAAGACCTCACCATCCCCTCGGCGGATCGCATCGTCGAGATCGTCAAAGAGATGCGGGCATAAGGGGTAAGAGCGATGGCACAGGAAATCGTCATGCCCCAGCTGGGTCTGTCGATGGACAGCGGGGAGATTATCCGGTGGCTCAAGCAGTCTGGCGACCGTATTCAGGCCGGTGAGCTGCTGCTGGAGGTTGAGAGCGACAAGTCCACGGTGGAGGTAGAAGCTGTGGCGAACGGCATCCTCCACATCGTGAAGGGCCCCGAATCGGGCGCTGTGGCGGTGGGCGACGTGATCGCCTACCTGCTGGCCGAAGGCGAAAAGGCACCAGCCGCCGGGCCTGCGCCGGCGGCGGCGGAGCCAGCCGCTGTGACCCCGGCGGCGCCGGCTGTCCTCGCTGCCAGCGCGCCGGCCAATGGGGGCGCAGCCCATAGGGGCCGCCTGCCTTCTAGCCCGGCCGCTCGCCGGCGTGCCACCGAGGAAGGTGTGGACTGGCGCCTGGCGAGGGGCACCGGCCCGGGCGGACGCATCAAGGAGCGCGATGTGATCGCGCTGGCTTCCGCTGGCGCTGCGGTGGCGGCGCCGCCTGCCCCGGTTGAGGTGCATATCACCCCGGTTGCCCGCCGTCTGGCCGAATCGGCCGGCCTGGACGTGACCACGCTGGCCCGCCAGCATCCCGGCAAGCGGCTGGATCGCGCCGATGTGGAAGACGCCATCCGGCTGGCCGTGGGCCATGGAGCAGCGGCCCCGACCCCAACCTCGACCCCCGTCCTATCCACGGATCACCGCGCCCCGGCTCAGCGCCAGCCTGCGAGCAGCCTGCGCCGCCTGATCGCGGACCGTATGGCGCAGAGCACTCAGACGACTGCTGCCGTGACTCTGACCACCGAGGCCGATGCCACCGAGCTGGTCAGGATCCGTCAGGGGCTGAAGGCGGACTCACGGGCCGAGGTTGTGCCGAGCTACAATGCCCTGTTTGCTGCCCTGACGGCGCGGGCGCTGGTCGAGCTGCCGTATATGAATGCTTCCTTCGACGGCGCAGACATTGTCACCTGGGAAGCGGTCCATATCGGGGTAGCAGTCGATACCGAACGCGGGCTGGTGGTGCCGGTGCTGCGGGATGCGCATCGTAAGCCGGTGCGGGCGCTGGCGCAGGAGATGGCTGATCTGCTGGAGCGCGCCGCGGCGGGCAGGGCGCTGCCGGATGAGCTGACCGGCAGCACGTTCACCCTGACCAACCTGGGCGCCTTTGAGATCGATGCCTTTACCCCGATCATCAACCCGCCGGAATGCGCCGTTCTGGGCATCGGGCGGCTGACGCAGAAGGTAGTAGCCGTCGAAGGAGCGCCAGCAGTGCGCACCATGGTCGCACTCAGCCTGACCTTTGACCATCGGCTGGTGGATGGCGCGCCGGCGGCGCGCTTCCTGCAGCGGATCAAGCAGTTTGTTGAGCAGCCGTATCTGTGGATGGTGTGAGGCATGCTAGAGAACCGGGTTGCCATCGTCACCGGCGCGGCCCGCGGGATCGGGTTCGAGATCGCGCAGCGGCTGGCTCAGGCCGGGGCTCGCGTGGGCCTGGTGGACATCAGCGCGGCCGAAGCTGAGCAGGCAGCCCGCCAGCTGGAGCAGATGGGCTGCGCCGCACTGCCGCTGGCCGCTGATGTCAGCGATCCGGCCCAGGTGCAGGCAGCAGTTCGCCGCACCCTGGAGACATGGGCCCGCATCGATATCCTGGTCAATAACGCGGGCATCTGCCCGCTGACTCCCGTGCTGGAGATCAGCGCGGCGGAATGGGATACCGTGCTGGGCATCAACCTGAAGGGCGCTTTTTTGTGCAGCCAGGCGGTCATCCCGACCATGCGCCAGCAGCATGCGGGCCGGATCATCAACATCGCCTCCAGCGCCGGGCAGATGGGCGGGATCGCGGTCGGGCTTCATTACTCCGCTTCCAAGGCGGGCATGCTCGGCCTGACCAAGAGCCTGGCGCGAATCCTGGCGCCGGATGTGCAGGTCAACGCCGTCTCGCCAGGCACCACGGAATCCGAGATGACCCGCGGCTGGACGGAAGCGGCGCTGCAGAACATCGTGCGGCAGATCCCGGCAGGGCGGCTGGGCCGCCCCGCTGATACCGCTGCGGCGGTGCTCTTTCTGGCTTCAGACGAGGCCAGTTTCATCACCGGCCAGACGCTCAGCGTCAACGGCGGGTTGTTCATGGGGTAGGTAGGGGTGATGCGCGTTTCGGTGCCCTACGGGCAGGGACAGATAGACCTGGAGCTGGATGACCGGGCCACGGTGCTGGAGCCGCGCCGGGGCGAGATCGATCCGATCCGGCTGGCGCTGGCCGCGCCGATCGGCAGCCCACCGCTGCGCGAACTGGTCCGTCCCGGTCAAACGGTTGCTGTCGTCACCAGCGATATCACGCGCCCATGCCCCAGCTATCAGCTGCTGCCGCCGGTGCTGGATGAGCTGGCGGCGGGCGGTGTGGCCGACGGGGATGTCACCGTGGTGCTGGCGCTGGGCACCCACCGCCCGCACACACCGGCGGAGCGGGAACGGCTGGTCGGCGCGGAGACGCTGCGGCGGGTTCGCTGCATCGACTCCGATCCCGCCCGGACCGTCCCGCTGGGCCATACGCAGCGCGGCACGCCGGTGGAAGTGTTCGAGCCTGTGGCGCGCGCCGATGTGCGGGTGGCCCTGGGCAACGTTGAGCCGCATTACTTCGCTGGCTATTCGGGCGGCGTCAAGGCGCTGGTACCCGGAGTCTGCTCGGCGGCGACCATCCGCCATAACCATGCGCTGATGATCCAGCCGGGCGCCAGGCTCGGCGTGCTGGATGGCAATCCGGTGCGCGAGGATATCGAGGAGGCCGGGGCGCTGATCGGCGTGGATTTCGTGCTGAATGTAATCGTGAATAGCGCCCATGCAGTGGTGATAGCCGCAGCCGGGCATCCGGTGGAGGCCCACCGCTGGCTGTGCCGCGCCCTCGATTATCAGAGCAAGGTGATCATCGACCGTCTGGCAGATATTGTGGTGGTCAGCGCCGGCGGCTCGCCCAAAGACATCAACATGTATCAGGCGCAGAAGGCGCTGGATAACGCGGCGGCGGCCGTCCGGCCCGGGGGGATCATCATCTGGGCCGCCGCCTGCCCGGAGGGCTTCGGCAACGCCACGTTTGAGCAGTGGCTGGTCGGAGCCGGGGTGGATGCCATTTTGACCCGCATCCAGCAGGATTTTGTCCTGGGCGGGCATAAAGCCGCCGCGATCGCCCGGGTGCTCAAGACCGCCCGCGTGATGCTGGTCAGCGCCCTGCCGGATGCTGTCGTGGAATCCTGCGGGCTGATCCCGCAGCCCAGCCTGGCGGCGGCGCTGGAGGCGGCGCAGGCCCTCAGCGGGCCGGATGCTCATATCGTAGTGATGCCCGAAGGCGCAGCAGTTGTGCCCGCGCTGATGTAGCGGCGTCGAACACTTGCTGATCGTTTTGCACTCAGGAGCTGAAGCATGAACACTCGAGTACCCATCAAGGATCGCTTCAAGGGCAAGGTCGCCATTGTCACAGGCGGCTCCAACGGAATTGGCCGCAGCGTTGTCGAAGAGTTCTGCAAAGAAGGGGCGCAGGTCGTCTTCACGGGCATCAGCGAGGCTGGCAAGGCCACTGAGCAAGAAATGAAGGCCAACGGCTGGGATGTCCTGTTCTGCCAGGGCAACATGGCCGATGAGGCCTTCTGTAAGTCCGTGGTGGATCAGACGATTGCCAGGTACGGCAAGATCAACTACCTGTTCAACAATGCCTTCTCCTTCACCGCCAAAGGCATGGACGCGACCCGTGAGGACTGGGAACGCGTATTCATGGTCGGGCCGGTGGGTTACGCTACGATGGTGCAGCTCTGCGTCCCGCACATGCAGAAGCAGGGCGGCGGCGCGGTGGTCAACATGTCCAGCATCTCGGCATTCGTCGCCCAGGTCAACCGCTGGACGTACAACGCCGCCAAGGGCGCCGTCCATACCATGACCAAATGCATGGCGCTCGATCTCGCCAAATACAATATCCGCGTGAACAGCGTCAGCCCGGGCTGGATCTGGACGCGTGAGGTATACAAGGCGGCTGCCCTCGATGGGGGCGGCCGCGAGAAGTGGGATCCGATCTGGGGTGAATATCACATGCTGGGCCGCTGCGGCGAAGCCATCGAGTGCGCCGGGCCGACCCTGTTCCTGTTCAGCGACGATGCGTCATTCATTACCGGTACGGATCTACCCATTGATGCCGGTTATCAAAGCATGGGGCCGGAAGGACTGGGCAAGACAGCGGCCTTTGCGGGTTCAGAATAGGGGTGAGTCAGCCTGCCTGGTGGGACGCCACGCCCGCCAGGCAGGCTATGAGGAGGAGGCGCTATGAAGCGGATCGGGTTCTTGCTGAAGGTCAAGCCGGACAAGGTGGCGGAGTACAAGAAGCATCATGAGGCCGTCTGGCCTGAGATGCAGGAGGCGCTGCGCCGATCGGGATGGCACAACTACACGCTGTTCATCCGCGAAGACGGCCTGGTATTCGGCTACTTTGAGGCGCCGGTCGATTTCCAGACAGCTCTGGCGGCCATCCAGAGTGAGCCAATCAACCCCAGGTGGAACGAGTTCATGGCCCCCTACTTTGAGAAGCTGCCCGATGTGGCAGTTGATGAGAGTATGCTGGAGCTGGAGGAATACTTTCATCTCGATTAAAGCGGCCCCTATGGCAACCACAGCAAGGAGGAGCACATATGTTACGCCTGGTTGACCTGTCGCTTGATATCTATGATAGAGCGCCGACTTTCTACCCGGATCCCAAGACAGCCGTGATCCCGCACCTGACGATCCCGGATCTGAACTACAACATCACGCAGCTTGTCATGAGCACGCACCTGGGCACCCATCTGGATGCTCCCTTCCATTTCTTTGACGACGGCGTGACGGTGGAGAACCTGGACGTTCGCCGCGGCTTTGGCCCGGCCTGGGTGCTTGATTTCACCCACAAGAAGGGCGGCGACGCTATCACGCTGGAAGATATGAAGGCCCACGCGGACAAGGTGAAGAAGGGCAGCCGCCTGATCTTCCATACGAACTGGGACAAGGAGTTCCCGCAGAAGCACTATTTTGGCGGGCAGCCTTTCCTCAGCGTCGAGGCGAGCACCTGGCTGGCGCAGGAGGGGGTCTGGTGCATAGCGCTGGACTGCCCCACCACCTATCCGGCGGAGTATACCAAGTCGCATCACTCCCTGCTGAACAAGGAGGCGCAGGTGCTGATCATCGAAGGGCTGCGCGGGCTGGAACGGTTGCAGAGCAGGGAAGTCATTCTGATCGCGCTGCCGCTGCGCGTGCGTGGCCGCGATGGCTCGCCGTGCCGCGCGATGGCGATCGATGGCGATATCGCACCGCTCAAGCCGCTGTTTGAGGCGCTGGACTACAGCGTCGCGTACTAGCACGGGACCTGGAGGCGCTGCCCGGTCTGCCTGCCAGCTCACCACCACGTTTACAGACAGGGGCCGATGCTATGACAGAACAAGTACCAATCCTTCAGACCAGAGGCATCTACATGGCCTTTGGCGGGGTCAATGTCCTCAAGGACATCGACTTCACTATCTACCCGGGCGAAGTCCACGGGCTGGTAGGTGAGAATGGGGCGGGCAAATCCACGCTGGCCAAGATCATCGCCGGGGTGCACCGCCCGCGGGCCGGGACGATCGAGCTGGGCGGCCGAGTCGTCGAGATCCCCAGCCCGCACGCCGCCACGGCGCTGGGCATCGCCCTGATCCATCAGGAGCCCCTGACCTTCCCGGAGCTGGATATCGCGGAGAATATCTTCATCGGGCGCCAGCCCGTGGCGCGGGGGGTGCCCCGGGTGGACTGGGCACATATGTACCAGCGATCCGGTGAGATTCTGGCATCCCTGGGTGTCGAACTCGATCCGCGCAGCAAAGTGCGCGGGCTGTCGATCGCCGATCAGCAGATGGTGGAGATGGCCGGCGCGCTGTCTCAGGATGCCAAAATTCTGCTGATGGACGAGCCGACAGCCGCGCTGACGCCGAATGAAGTGGCCGACCTGTTTGCCATTATGCGTAAGCTGCGCGATCAGGGCACCGCCATCGTCTTTATCAGCCACCGCCTGGAGGAGATCTTCGAGATCTGCGATCGAGTTACGGTGCTGCGGGATGGTGAGCTGGTCGGGATGCGCCGTCCGTCCGAGACGGCGGTCGATGAAATCATCCGTATGATGGTCGGCCGCCCGCTGAGCGCCCTGTTCGAAAAGGGGGACGGGCACAGCATCGGCCAGCCCATGCTGGAGGTGCAAGGGCTGTCCCGGACGATGAAGTTTGAGGATATCAGCTTCGAGGTACGGGCCGGCGAGATTGTCGGCATGGCCGGGCTGGTTGGCTCTGGCCGCACTGATGTTGCGCGTGCGCTGTTCGGCGCTCTGGATATTGACCGGGGGACGGTCCGGCTGAACGGCCAGGAAGTGCATATCCGCCACCCGCGCGAGGCGCTGGCGCAGGGCCTGATCTACCTGCCGGAAGATCGCCAGCATCACGGCCTGTTGATGCCGATGTCGGTGACACAGAACATGACGCTTTCGGTGCTGGAACGCCTGTCCAACCGGGGTTGGCTGCGCGATCAGCTGGAGCGAGCCTCCACCCGCGAGTATGTGGATAAGCTGCGGATCGCGCTGCGCGACATTTCTCAGCCAGTGCGCGAGCTTTCGGGCGGCAACCAGCAGAAGGTGGTCCTCTCCAAATGGCTGCTGGCGATGCCCCGGGTGATGATCCTGGACGAGCCAACCCGCGGCATCGACATCGGTGCCAAGTCCGAGGTGCACCGCCTGATGGGCGAGCTGGCCTCGCAGGGGATGGCGATCCTGATGATCTCGTCTGAGCTGCCTGAGATCCTAGCCATGAGCGATCGCATCCTTGTGATGCGTGAGGGGCGCATCACCGGGGTGTTCGACAAGGCCACTGCAACCGCCGAGAGCATCATGGCTGCCGCCACCGGGCAGACTCTGGAAAAGGTATAGCGATGATGGCCACGATCTCTACAACGCTCAACAAACAGCGGGCTAACAGCAACCTGGCCGTCCAACTGGCCCGGTTCCGGGAGGTTGGGATCGTCATCTTCCTCGCGATCATCGTGGTCGGGGCCACAATTGTCGAGCCGCGCTTCCTGACTCCCTTCAACCTGCGCACGATCCTGCTGTGGGTCCCGCTGCTGGTCACGGTGGCCATGGGCGAGATGATGGTGATCATCATCCGCGGCATCGATGTGTCAGTTGGCTCCACGCTGGCGCTGGCTGGCATCATCGTCGGGATGATCTTCCGCGACTACCCGGAGTTTAACATCTATCTGGGTACGCTGATCGCCATCCTGATCGGCCTGGCGCTGGGCGCGCTGAACGGTGCGCTGATCGCCTGGGTCAAGATCCCGCCAGTTATCACGACTCTGGGTGCGCTGAGCGCCTACCGCGGCCTGACGTTCATCGTCAGCCAGGGCCGCCAGATCGATCCCAATCACGTGCCGCGCCCGCTCATCTTCTGGTCCCAGCAGGGGCCGGGCGGGATCACGCTGGTTCCCTGGGTGGTGGTGATCGCGGCGGTGGTTGCCGGCCTGATGCACCTGTTTTTGCGCTACAGCAAGGCGGGCCGCAACGTCTATGCCGTCGGCGGCAACCCGGATGCGGCGCGGCTGCGCGGTGTCCCGGTCGAGTGGACGACCTTCATGGTCTACGCCATCACCGGGGCGATGGCGGGGCTGGCGGGTGTGCTGTATGCCTCGCGCTTCGGGTTCATCAATCCGGGCGAGACCGGCGTCGGTTTCGAACTGACGGTGATCGCGGCGGTCGTCATCGGGGGCACCAATGTGTTCGGCGGATCCGGCACGGTGCTGGGTGTGACGCTCGGCTGCCTGCTGCTGGGGACGATTAATGTGGCGCTGGCGGTGCTGGGCATCGCTGCAACCTGGCAGCTGGCGGTCTATGGCTTTGTGATCCTGCTGGCCGTCCTGGTCGATGCCATCATCCAGCGCGAGCTGCGCCGCGCCAGCACCGGGGAGTAGGCGTCATGACTATGAATGAATCCTCTAACGTCACATCTTCCCCTGTCGCGCCGGCGGAACGGGTGCTCCCTGTAGAGCCGGTCCGTCATCGTGGAAGCTTCCGCGCCATACTGGCTCGCCCTGAAGCGGTGACAGTCGCGCTGCTGATCCTGGCATTCATCGGGGGGGCCCTGCTGTCGCCGTACTTCCTGGATGTGCCCTTCCTGCTGAACTATACCTCCACCTACATCGAGATCGGGATCATGGCGCTGGGGATGGTCTTTGTGATCATCAGCGGCAACATCGATCTGTCGGTCGCCTCGAATCTGGCGCTGGTCGCCTGTGTGGCGGGCATCATGTACTTCGACTTCGGGATCCCGATGCCCATCACCATGGTAGCGGCGCTGCTGCTGGGCGGCTTGCTGGGCTGGATCAACGGCACGCTCATCACCCGGCTCAAACTGCCGGCGCTCGCGGTGACGCTGGCGACGCTGGCGCTGTACCGCGGGGTTGCCAACATCTTGGTGGGCGACGACTCCCGTCCGATGCTGGCCTGGAGCCGTGATGTGGTCTTCCCGGAGTGGTTTGTGGGCATCAACAAGATCCTGATCCCCGGCACGCCGATCCCGATGCCGTTGGTCATCATGATTGTGCTGGCCATTGCCCTGGGGCTGGTGCTGCACAAGACCACCTTTGGGCGCTGGGTGTATGCGCTGGGAACCAATGAGGAGGCGGCGCGCTATTCCGGCATCCCGACCGAATGGGTCAAGCGCATGATCTTCACCCTCGCCGGCTTTCTCTCCGGCCTGTCCGGGCTGGTGATGGTCTCCCGCCTGGGCGTGGCCCGCTATGACCATGCCCGCGGCTGGGAGCTGGACGTGATCACCGCGGTGGTGCTGGGCGGCGTCTCGATCGCCGGGGGCCGCGGCAGTATGTTCGGCGCGGTGATCGCCTACCTGCTGATCGTCATCCTGCGCACCGGCATGGGGGTCGCGAACATCAAGGCCGAAAGCCAGCTGACTGTCATCGGTGCGCTGCTGGTCATCTCGGTCATCGTGTCGAACCTGTCAGCTCGGGTGCGCAAAGGGGGATAGAGGCGCTCTGCTTCTCCCGTTAGCCCAGCAGAAGGGGGGTGATGCAATCGTACGATAGAGCGCAGGTGTCTACTGGCTGTCACTATGAATTCTCTGTGAGGAGGAACCAAGCATGTTGAACAAACGCCTATTGTTTGTGCTCTCGCTGCTGCTGGTGGTAGCGATGGGCCTGGCAGCCTGCCAGCCGGCTGCTCCCGCTGAAGAACCCGCGGCTGAAGAGCCCGCGGCTGAGGAGCCGGCAGCTGAGGAGCCCGCCGCTGAAGAGCCCGCGGCTGAGGAGCCGGCGGCGGAGGAGCCGATGGAAGAAGAGGCGATTGATATCGTCTACATCCCGAAGAATACGGGCAACCCGTACTTCGACTCCATCATCCGCGGCTTCGAGCAGGCCTGCATCGAGCTGGGCTGCAACTTCACGACTACTGCACCGGCCACCGCTGAGGCGACCTCGCAGATCCCGTTCGTGGAAGAGCAGATTCAGCGCGGCGTGGACGTGCTGGCCATTTCGCCCAACAGCCCGGATGCGCTCAATGAGGTCTTTGACGCCGCTCGCGAGGCAGGGATCACCGTCCTGATCGTCAATTCGGACATCCCCGGCAGCGAGGAGCATCGTGATGCAGCCATCCTCCCGATGGACTTCGACATCACCGGCGCCAGCCAGGTTGAGCTGATGGGCTCGCTGATCGACTACAGCGGCAAGATCGCTATCCTGAGCGCCACCGCCGATGCGCCCGACCAGAACTACTGGATCGAGGGCATGCAGGCCGCGCTCGAAGACCCGAAGTACGCTGATATGGAGCTGGTCGAGATCGTCTACGGCGACGACGATCCGCAGAAGAGCCTGACCGAGTGCGAGGGCCTGCTGTCCAAGTACCCGGATCTGCGTGGCATCATCGCCCCGACAACCGTGGGTGTGGCCGCAGCCGCCCAGTGCGTTGAGTCCGCCGGTGTGTATCCGGGCGGCCCCAATGCCGTGGGCGAGGGTCTGCAGGTGACCGGCCTGGGCACGCCGAACCAGATGCGCGCGTTCATTGAGAACGGCGTCGTCGAGGCGTTTGCGCTGTGGAGCCCGTATGATGAGGGCTACCTGGCCGGCTATCTGGGCACTGCGCTGGCGAAGGGCGAAGTGGAAGCTGCCGAGGGCAACACCTTCGAGGTGCCGAACCTGGGCGAGCGTGAGTTCCGCGCCCTCAACGTCGTCATCACGGGCCCGCCGACCGTTTTCACTATCGACAACATCGGCGACTTTGACTTCTAGCCTCCGGCCCGTCAGGGCTGGCACCGAGTAGCGCGGGAGGAGTGAGGCCGGTTCGCCGACTCACTCCTCCTCTGCCTGTGTTATAATTAGGTCTGGTCGGGCTCATGCTATAGCGCAGCCATGCCCTCATTCTTTTACTCATCATGCCTGAACCGCCAGCAACCATTCATCAAGGTGGAGAAGATGAAGAAGACACTGATCATCTTGCTTGTTCTCACCAGCATCGCCGCGCTCACTGCCTGCAGCCGGGGTGAGGGCGGGGCTGCCGGCTATGGCGCCGGGGGCGGCCAGTCACTGCGCGAAGGATCGACTTCCCCCCTGCACTCGCCAATCGCTCAGGATCAGACCTACCAGACTTTGCTGGGTCTGAACATCCTTCTGTACCCGCCGCCGGTGGATGATCCCAAGTTTGAGGCCTACGGGGCGGCCTATTGGGAGCTGGATCCAACCGAATTCGTCGCGGCCATGCGGGGCGCCTTCACCGGCGAGATGGGCGCCGAGCCGGTCTACGAGCCGCAGGTGCCTGCCCTGCAAGATCAGCCGCTGGTTGCCCAGATCAGCGAGACGATCTACGGCGGAGAGCCTGTGCAGGTCGGCTGGATTTATGGCAACAACGATGCGTTTTCTTACCTCGAGTTCAATGGCGTGACGGTGACACTGGTGACTGCAGAGAATGCGGTGCTGTTCGTGGGAGAGCGCGCCAGCCTCGACGAATCCACCTGGACCTTCGACTCCAAGAGTGCCAGGGGCTTCTATGTACCGGCGAACACGGTCCTGGCGCTCAAGCCTGAGACGCTCCGCTCCGCCCCCATCCGCGTGGCGAATGCCACCGGCCAGCTGACCGCCGTGATCGTGCCGGAAGGGGTGGCGCTTGAGGCGGCCTCGCCCGGCGATGGCATCGATCAGGCGCTGGTGGCTAACGACCGCTGGGTGTTCGCCTTCGAGGGTGTGGAAGGCTTCTATGCCGGCCTGACGGGCAGCCCGACCACGATCAACCCCGTGGACTGATCGGCGGGCCACGGGGGTTTGTCACCGGCTCCTCGCCCTGTGAGGAGCCGGTTGCTTTAGTGAGAATCCCTGTGCGCCGCCTGCTGCTGGACCTGCCGGATCGGCTGGTGGCCGAGCATCCGGACGGCAAGACGCCGGGATACCGGTGCCGAAAGTCGCCGTTGACCGGGTGGCTCGCCAGGCCCTCTTCCTTTAGCAAACCGGATGGCGTGCCGGGTCAGGCTCATGTGCAGCGAATGGAAGGCGAGCAGACGACGGGCCGCCAGCGGGCCGGCTTCGTGCGGGAAGGGCACATTTGCCAGACGCGGAGCGCCCCGCGGCGGGATGATGATGCCTGCAGCGGCGACTATCTGTGCAGCATGCTGCGCGAAGAATGCGCGCGCCTACCACCCATCAAACCGGGCAGGAACTGATGATCGAGCGTATCCGCTGGGGGATCCTCAGCACTGCCAACATTGGCCGCCGGCGGGTGATCCCTGCCATTCAGGCCTCGGCCAACGGAATTGCTTATGCTGTTGCCAGCCGCGATGCGGAGCAGGCCCGGGCTTTGGCGGGTGAGCTGGGCATCCCTCAGGCATATGGCTCCTATGAAGCGCTGATCGCCGACCCGCAGGTGGATGCCGTCTACATCCCGCTGCCCAATCATCTGCACGCCGAATGGGCCATCCGCTGCGCGGAGGCGGGCAAACCCGTGCTGTGCGAAAAACCCCTGGCCTCCGATGCTGCTGAGGCGCAGCGCATGGTGGAGGCATTTGCCGCTCGCGGTGTGCCGCTGGCTGAGGCATTCATGTATCGCTTCCACCCGCGCATGGATCGGGTTCGGGCACTGCTGGCGGAAGGCGCGATCGGCGAACTCAGGTTGATCCGCGCTACGTTCAGCTTCACGGTAACCCGGGAGGACAACATCCGCCTGCGGCGCGATATGGCCGGCGGCGCCCTCATGGACGTGGGCTGCTACTGTGTGAATGTGATTCGCACCCTGACCGGTGAGGAACCCGTGTCCGTCACCGCGCAGGCCACCTTTGGCGAGCGCAGCGGCGTCGATGAGGTGCTGGCTGGCACCCTGCGCTTCCCCTCCGGGGTGATCGGAGTGTTGGACTGCAGCCTGCGTGTGCCGCGCTGGCAGACCTACGAGGTCCGCGGCACGCATGGGCAGATCGTCATCGATGAGGCTTTCGGCCCGGAGCAGGGGACACGCATTCAGCTGTGGCGCGGCGAACCGCCTGAGGAGATCATCGTGCCCGGCGCTGACCAGTATCAGTTGATGGTGGAGGACTTCGCCGATGCGCTGCTGAAAGGACGCCCGCCCCGCTTCCCGGCCTCCGATGCGGTGGCGACTCTGCGGGTCATTGACCGGCTGCTGGAGGAAGCTCGCAGCAGAGGCTGAGCAGACTGGCCGACAGCAGGAAAGGCCCTCCCGGGTGAGAGGACCTTTCGCTGATGGGTATCAGTCGGTGCTACTGCGTCACCGGCAGGCCCGCCGCCTGCCAGCTGATGATTCCCCCCAGGTCGTAGACCGTATAGCCACTGGCAGCCAGCTCCGCCGCGGCGGTGGCGCTGCGGTTTCCGCTGCGACAGTAGACCACCACCGTCTGATCCTGTGGGATCTCGCTCAGCCGGGCGCCGATCTGGTCGACCGGGATGTTCACTGCACCGGCGATATGGCCTTCAGCGAACTCCTCGGGGGTGCGCACGTCGATCAGGATATGCTCGCTGAAAGAGACATCGGCACTGTACTGCTCGACATAGCTGGCCGGGGTGATCAGCCGGCTCTGGCTAACAGCCGGGGCGCAGGCTGCCAGCGCTGCCGCGGCCAGTGCAGGCAGGATCAGCAGGAAGAACTTACGAACCACACAACACCTCTCTCATATATAGGACTATAGGACGGATGGCAGAGGCCAGCCGCGCCATCAGGGCGCTTCGGCGACGAATTGCAGCTCCAGGGTGGTCTGATCGGCCACCGATGCAACCTGCGGGGGCAGGCGCAGGATCGCCACCCCAAAATCAGCATAAGCGATGGTGAGCGACGCCAGCCCTTCCAGGCGCTTTTCTGAAACCGGCGTCACCGTCACCTCAAAGGTGGCCGGGCGCGTGGTGCCGTGAATGGTCAGATCGCCTGTGATCTGCAGGGCATAGGTTTCCCCGACGGCGGCTGTCTGCGGCAGACCCTCAATAGCTGTCGGCGTGAACACCGCATAGCGGTAGTTCTCGTCGCCGGTCTGCAGAATCATCTCACGGATGGCGCGATTGCGGAAGTTGTTGTCGGTGGCCAGAGTGCTCAGATCGACGCGAATCGGGCTGAGCGCCGCGCCTGCCGGATCCGACAGGGCGAGCGTGATCGTGCCCTCCACGTCCGGCGTCGCGCCGATCACAGTGGTCGGGTTACCGTTGAGTACTTCGTCGATGACGAAGCGGGCTTCCGTCCCTGCTACCAGTGTGTAAGTCAGTGCGCCGCCTGATGCAGCCTGGCTGCCAGACTCGGCCTCGCTCCCAGCCTCCAGCGCGGCAGTCGGCGCGGCAGGTTGGCTGCTGCCCGTGCAGGCTGCCAGCGCCAGTGCGATCAGGCTCAGGGCCAGAACGACGGCAAATCGTTTGGACATGGCATCACCTCATAGTTGAATGTCAAAGCATTGATGATAGCGTCCAGCCTGGTGCGGCGCATGCGCCAAACGGCGCCGATCCTCCCCGCTGAAGCCCGCAGACCGCCCGCTCAGGGTGATTAGATGCCGTCATTGCTGCCGGGGTTGCTTAAAAGATTCTTAAACCCTTCCATGATATAATCTATCTTCACAGTGTCTGCAGCCCCCCTCCAGGGATATTCTGGCTGCTGCTGAACCCAGGAGGCGCATTTGGCTCACCTACCGGATGGTCGTGAGCTGCCCGGCAAGCTGTTCATTGTCGAAGGCATTGATGGCTCAGGCAAGAGTACGCAGCTGGATCTGCTGCGGAAATGGTTGATCGGCCAGCGCTATTGCGTGGCGTTTACGGAATGGAATTCCTCGACGATCGTGCGGGACGTGACGCGCCGCGGTAAACGCAAGCGCCTGCTCACCCCCCTCTCCTTCAGCCTGATTCATGCTGCGGATCTGGCCGATCGTATCAACCGGCAGATCCTGCCGGCCCTCCAGGCCGGAGCGATCGTGCTGGCTGATCGTTACGTCTACACCGCTTTTGCCCGCGATGCCGCCCGCGGCCTGGATCGCGCCTTTGTCCGCCGGGTTTACCGCTTCGCCATTCGGCCCACGATCGCCTTCTACTTCCGCGTGCCGCTGGAGGTCTCGCTGCAGCGTATCCTCGGCGGACGGCCGCAGCTCAAGTATTATGAAGCGGGACATGACCTCGGTTTGAGCGACGATCTGTATGAAAGTTTCCGCCTGTTCCAGGGCCGTATCCTGCAGGAATACGAAACCATTGTCGATGAATTCGGCCTCACGGTGATCGATGCTGAGAAACCGATCCTCGAGCAGCAGGACCTGGTTCGCAGCATCGTCATGCCGCATCTAACCAACGTGCTGCGGGCCGAGCGCAGCGGCTGGCGTGAAGTCCTTTCCCATGAAGGGCTGCATGGGCGGTATCTTAAGATCGTGGCGGACATACCGGAGCAGGATCAGGCATGAGCGACAAACCCGCGTCTTTCTATGGTTACAATCTGCTGGCCTCCAAGATCAGCGCCTACCCGGGTCGTCTGATTGTGCTGGAGGGCACCGATGGGGTGGGGCGCTCCAGCCAGATCGCCCTGCTGCGCGAGTGGCTGGAAAACGAAGGCTATGCAGTTGTCACCAGCGGCCTGAAGCGCAGCAAGCTCGCCGGCCGGGGCCTCCGTGACGCGATGGGCGGCCATACGCTCAGCGACACGACCATGAACCTGCTGTATGCCACCGACCTCGCTGACCGGCTGGAACGCGAGATCATCCCCGCCCTGCAGGCGGGCTTCATCATGCTGACCGACCGCTATTTCTTCTCCATCATTGCCCGCGCGCAGGTGCGCGGCGCGGAGCCCGAGTGGCTGCGCGATCTGTTCAGCTTCGCGCTGGTGCCCGATATCGTCTTCTACCTGTACGCGGATGTGGTCAACCTGATTCCCCGCGTACTCAACACCCGCGGCTTTGACTACTGGGAGTCGGGCCTGGACTTCATGGGCAACCGCGACTACTACCAGAGCTTCGTCGAATACCAGCGCCGCCTGCTGGCGGTTTTCAGCGAGCTGTCCCGCGAATACCACTTCGTCCCGGTCGATGCCAACAGATCGCTGCGCCAGACCTTCCTGGATCTGCAGGGCCAGATACGCGCCAACATCGCTGATATGCGCCCAACACGCCGCCCACCCGAAGGGGGAGTGTGAGGCGCGGCGTATGGATGATCCAGCCGCCCCGCCTGCGCCGGTCTCCGTTCAGATGCTGTGCCGCCTGTATGATGTCGATCTGCCACACGGGCAGCAGGTAGGGCGCTGGGCGGTCCGCCTGTTTGACTGCACGCTGCCGGCGCATCGGCTGGCTCCCCGCTACCGGGACGTGATTATGACAGCCGGGCTGCTGCACAACGTGGCCCTCTCAGGAGGCGTGAGCAAGCACCATAAGCGCGGGCGTGACATCCTGCTGCGCCACCCCCTCACCGATCTGGCAGATGACGATCGCGCCCTGATCGCCGTCACCACAGTCTTCCACCGCAAGCCCTGGAAATCCAGTCGGCTTGGCGAGCCATCGTACCTGGCGCTGCCTGCGGACGACCGGCCGGTGGCGCTGGCGCTGGCCGCCCTGGTGCGCATCGCCGATGGGTTGGATTACTCCCAGAGCCATTCCACCCAGCCTGTGAACTGTTCGGCGGGCGAACGCGGCGTGCGCCTGCTGGTGCGTGGCCCTTATGCCGCTGCCGATGCTGCCCGCGCGCTGGAGAAAGCCGATCTGTGGAGGGCGCTGTTCCCGGCTTACCCGCTGATGGTGCGGACTGTCAGCTCGCACAGTTCCGCAGAGGAGGATGCGTGATGGCGGCGTCGCGCATCCGGCCCGGCGATCGCCTCAGCGAAGCTGGCCGGCTGCTGGTACGCGTGCAGTTCGAACGTCTGATGGCTAACCTGCCGGCGGTGCGTGAGGGCAGTGACCCTGATGCGGTGCGCCGTGCCCGGGTGGCAGTTCGCCGCATGCGCACCGCCCTGAGGCTGTTGCAGGCGGCCTACGATCCGCGCTGCTTCCGCCAGATGTCACGCCGCCTGCGCGCCTGCGGTGAGGCGCTGGGCGCTGTCCGTGATGGCGATGTGCTGCTGAGCCAGATCAGGGCGTTTGTAGAAAGCCTCCCCGGGGACGCCCGGCCCGCCTTTACGCCCCTGCTGGAGCACCTCGAACAGACTCGGTCGCGCGCCCGCCGCGCCCTGGATCGCTACCTGGACAGTAAACAGCTTCGCCGCTTGCTCGACCGGCTGCGTGAGTTCAGCACCACGCCGGGGGCAGGCGCGGCGCAGCCGCCGAATGCCGACCCGGACCATCCGCTGATCGTATCCCACGTCCTGCCTGCGCTGATCTGGGGCGCCTTCGGCCAGGTCCGGGCCTACCAGGGCCGCTTGTCAGGCGCCTCGCTGGCCGATCTGCACCGGCTCCGGATACGGGTCAAACGCCTGCGCTATCTGCTGGAGTTCTTCAGCGATGTGCTGGGGGAGGAGGTGGCAGGGCCGATCGCGGCGGCGCGGCGGCTCCAGGATCATCTCGGCGCGATCAGCGATGCGGCAGTACTGCGGGCTGCTGTCAGTGCCTGGGTGGAGGCTAATAGCCCGGACGGCTATGCAGAGCCGCTGATCGCCTGCCTTTCTGCCACCGACGCCGAGATTGCACACCTGTCTGGCTCGCTGCGGGCTCCCTGGCAGAGCCTGACGGGGGTCCGTGCCCGCCGCGCTCTTGGTCTGGCGTCCAGCCGCCTGTGAGATCCCGCCGGAAAGCCATAGCGGCCCTCCTGCCACAAAAGAGGGCCGCTACAGAACTCCGCCGTATGCTGCCGCAGCGCCCGCGCCGGGAGTAATAGCGCCGGAGCCGGGAGAATGCGTTGGATCAACGGCAGCTGTGGACTTATGCAAATATGCATATAAGTCGACGCATTCATTTTAGAATAGGCTCTGTGCGGGCTCAAGCGACATTTGTCACACACATCGTGTGAGACAAATCACCGTGTGTCAGCGCGGCGCGTCCCCGGAAACGCCAGCAGGAGCGCCTATTCCGCGGCGGGTAGCCAAATGCTGAAGGTGGCGCCCTGGCCGGGCACTCCTGGGCTGTAGACCTCGATGCGGCCGTGATGGCGCTCAATGATCTCGTGCGCGATCGCCAGCCCCAGCCCGGTGCCGGGCGCTCCGGTGTTGTGCCCCGACTTGCCGCGAAAGAAGCGCTTGAACAACTGCGCTTGCTCATCAGCGGAGATGCCGGGGCCAGTGTCGCTGACACTAAACCCGACCCAGACCTGGCCGTCCTCTTGACGAGAGTGCGTCCTGACCGTGACCTGCCCCCCTGCAGGGGTGTAGCTGAATGAATTCGTCAGTAAAGCGCTCAGCACCTGCCCCAGCAGTCCGAGGTCGCCCCGGGCGGGTGGCAGGTTATCCTCCAGCGTGACCGAAAGGCTGAGCTGCCGCTCTTCGGCCAGCGGCGTGCGATCAATGCCATAATGGCTCGCCAGCGCATTCAGGTCTACCGGTTCCTGCGCCAGCACCATCTGCTGCTGATCCAGGCGGGACAGCATCAGCAGATCTTCGATGATGCGAGCCAGCCGGTCTGTCTCGCGCCGCAGACGCTCCATATAGACAGCCTGCTTGGCCGGGTTGCGCTCCAGCAGTTCCTGGTGCAGCTTGATACTGGTGATCGGCGTCCGCAGTTCGTGGGAGACGTTGGACACGAAGTCGTCCCGGACGCGCTGTGCTTCCTTTAGCGGGCTGATATCGCGCACGCTGCACACGATGCCCCCGATGCTCTCACCCTCCCGGATCGGGGCCAGCGCCAGCCCGGCGTCGAAGGTCGATCCATCACCGCGCTGCGCGATGACCTCCAGGCGCTGCACCTGCCCGCCGGCAGCAGCCGCCAGCGCATGCCTGACGCTCTGCTGGTGGGCCGGTTCGACCAGATCGGCCGGAGTGCGGCCGTAGGCATCATCGATCTCGAGGCTGAACATCTCTTGGAATGCAGGGTTGCCAGCCGTGATGGCGCCGCCGCGCTGCAGTAGCAGGATAGCGTCGGGGCTGCTGTTCAGGATCGCTTCAACGCGTTCCTTGGTGCGGCGCAACTCGGACGTTCGGTCCTCTACCGCGGCGGCCAGTGACTTGCTGTAAGCCTCCATCTCCTGATATAGCTTGGCATTGTGGATAGCAATCGCAGCCTGCTGGGCCAGCCCGGTGAACAGGGTGAGATTCTCCTCAGTGAAGGGTTGAGATGACAGCCGGTTGACCAGCATCGCTCCGATGATCTGGCCGTGCGCGACCAGCGGAGTGGCCATCAGGTGTTCAATCTCGGAGTCATCAGGCTCTTCCCATATCAGCGCCCTTGGATCGGACCGCGCATGATTAGCCAGGATAGGTCGGTTCTCCGCAACGGCATGTCCGGTGATGCCCTCACCTACACGGATTCCGTCGCGGGGCATTGCCTCCGGGAAGTTGCCCAGTATCATGATCGGTATCAGCCGGTTGTGCGCTGACTCCAGCTGGAAGATGACCACTTCATCGCCATTGAGCAGGCTGACGGTGCGCTGGCTGATCATCTGCAGCAGCTCGTCCAGGTCCAAGGTGCCCAGCAGCTGGCGGCTATTGTCCAGCAGGCTCTCCAGCTCGTGTTGGCGCTGGGCCAGCGCCTCCTGCGCCTGCTGTCTTTCCAGCGCAGCGCCGATCATGTTGGAGGCCGTCTGCAGCACCTCAATCTCCATGGGCTGCCAGTCCGTGTCGCTCTCGCATCGGTGGAAGTTGATGGTGCCCCACCATGAATCGTTCACAAAGATCGGCATGACGACCAGCGCCTGCACGCCCCAGATGGAGGTCAGGCTCTGAACATCATCCGGCAGGTCGCGGGTCAGGCCGTAGAAGGGCTGCCCGCTGCGCCAGGTGGCCAGCAGCGAACTGAAGCCCGGCCGGGCAGTGAGATTGACATTCTGGAAGTGCGGATTATTCAGGTAGGAGAGGACGCCAGGCCGGGTCGATTCGGCCACCAGGCTGCAGAGCGTACTGCCATCGTCGGCCAGATGGTTCCGGAAGACGACAACCCGGTCCACATTGGTGGCCTCCCCCAGCATCATCAGCAGATCAGGAGTATCCGCGATCACATCCGTGGAATTCAGGAGACGCTCAGCGGCCACATTCACCGCCCGCAGCATCGCATCGCGATGCTGAAGGGACACCAGCAGTGTGTGGATGTCGGTAATATCGGTGCTTGCCCCGATCAGGCGGCGCGAGGCGCCCTCACCTTCCTCGACCAGCATACAGCGGGTCGCGAACCAGCGGATGGAGCCATCCCGGTGGATGATCCGGTGCTCGATCGTCTCGATATGGCCGCCAGCCGCCTGCTGTGCTTTCTTCAGGGATGTCAATAATCGGTCGCGATCGTCGGGATGTATCAGAGTGAGCAGCGCTTCAGGCGAACTCTCCACTTCGCCTTCGCTGTAGCCCAGCAGCGCCCAGAAGTGGGGAGCCACATGCAGGCCGCCGCTGCCGGATTTCCACTCCCAGACAGCGACCTTGCCGGCGCTGGTTGCCATCTGATAGCGCTGTTCGCTGATGCGCAGGGCTTCCTCGGCCTCCTGGCGGGCGCGTCGGACCGATGCTTCCTGGATCTCGCGCTGCACAGCCGGCACCAGCCGCGCCAGATTGTCCTTCATCAGGTAATCATGGGCGCCGCCGAGCATCGTCTGCACGGCGGTCTCTTCGCCGATCGTGCCTGACACGACGATGAAAGGCAGATCCTGTCCGCTTTCGCGAAGGATCTTCAGCGCCGCCAGCCCATCGAAGTTGGGCATACTGTAGTCAGAGATGACAACATCCCAGCCAGGTGTACGCGACAGGGCTTCCTTCAACCCTGTTGCGTTGTGGACGCGTTCGTGCGTGACCTCATAGCCATTCTGCTTGAGGATACGCAGCAGCAGGATGGCATCGTCCTCGGAGTCCTCGATCAGCAGAACGCGAAGTGGAATACTCACGGAGCCCCCGAGCTGGGCACAGGCTCGTTGAGGATCAGCCAGTATAGCCCGAGGCTGCGAATAGCTTCGGCGAACTGCGCAAAATCGATGGGTTTGCGGACGTAGCTGTTGGCACCTAACCGGTAGCCCTCGATGATATCGCGTTCCTCGTCTGACGAAGTCAGGATCACCACGGGTATCAGCGCTGTCAGTTCGTGGGCGCGTATCCGGCGCAGCACCTCCAGACCATCGATCTTGGGCAGTTTGAGGTCGAGCAGGATAACCTGAGGCCGGATCCTCGGGTCGCGATCGGCGTATTGGCCAGTAGCAAACAAATAGTCCAGTGCTTCGGCGCCGTCGTGAACGACAGCGATCTCATTGGCGATGTTGTGTCTGTGCAATGAGCGAAGGATCAGAGCTTCATCATCTGCATTGTCCTCAACCAGCAGAATCGTCTTTGGGCTCATGCTCATGGTCGAGCCTTTCGGGCGGCTGCGTTCTTGTCCGGGTTGCCTTCATTTTAGCGCGTGCCTGATAGGTTGTAAATCACGGGCTGTCCGGCCCGGGGAGCGTGAAGTAGAAGACCGATCCCTGCTCGGGCACTCCTTCTGCCCAGACCCTGCCCCCGTGGCGTGCCATAACCCGCTGCACGATCGACAGGCCGATGCCTGTGCCCTCGTAATCCTCATCGCGGTGCAGCCGCTGGAAGATGCCAAACAGCTTGCCCACATAGGCCATGTCGAATCCGATCCCATTGTCCCGCAGAAAATACACAAGCTCACCTTCCTGTTCGATGCTGCCAAACTCAATGCGTGGGTTGTCCGTCCCGGCGGTGAACTTCCAGGCATTATCGAACAGGTGCTCCAGCGCGGTCTGCAGGAGTGCGGGATCACCCGTGGCCGGCATTGGATCCTGGATCACAACCGATACATCACGTTGCGGGGACCTGGCCCGCAAAGACGCTACCATGTCACGAGCCATCCGGCTCAGGTCAACCGGCTGCGGATTCATCTGGCGGCGCGTCACCCGTGACAGGGTCAGCAGGTCGTCAATAAGCCTGCCCATACGCTGGCTGCCGCGGCGCAGCCGCCGTAAATAGTCGCGTGCCTGTTCATTGAGCTGGTCGCCGTATTCCTCGATCAGCGCCTGGCTGAAGCCATCAATGCTGCGCAGCGGCGCTCGCAGATCGTGCGACACGGAGTAAGCAAAGGCATCCAGATCAGAGGTGGTCGCGATGAGCTCCGCGGTGCGTTCGATCATCCGCTGTTCCAGCTCGCTATTCAGGGCGCGGATCTCATCGAAGGCGCGGGCATTGGACAGCGCGATAGCCACCTGGCTGGCAATCGCCTCCAGCCCGCGCAGCTCGCGTTCGTTGAAGGCGTCGCGCTGATCGTGCTGAATATCCAGCACTCCCAGCAGCTCTGAGCCGAACTCCAGAGGCAGCGCCAGCTCGGACCGGGTCAGCGGCAGAAACGGGTTGGGAAGGTAATCTGGCTCGGCCTGCACATCGTTCGACATGACCGGCTGGCGGCTCCTGGCGGCCCGGGCAACCAGGCTGGGCGTCGCCTCGAGCATCAGGTAATGCCGGCTTTTTACCAGCAGATCGCCTGTGATGCCTGATGCTGCGTAAAGTTCCAGGCGGCGGCTGATCGGGTCCAGCACGTAGCACTGACAATGATAGTACCCGTAATCTCGCGTCAGGCGCTCAACAGTGCTGTACAGAAGATCGCCCGTATCCAGCAATCCGGTCAGCTGCCGGGCCAGCTCGTAGGCCAGCCGCTCGCGGCGCTCCGCGGCCTTCCGTTCGGATATATCGCGGGCAATGCTCTGCAGGTGAGAGGGTCGGCCATCGGGGTCGGTAATCAGGGCGACATTCAACTCGACCGGCACGATCGAGCCATCGCGCCGGACGAACTGGCGTTCATAAATGGGGAGGGTTTCCCCGGCCAACAGGGTCTGGCGCACCTTCTCCGCTGCTTCGCGTGCCTCAGGCACGACTAGGTCGTTCACTCCCAGCCGGGCCAGCTCTTCCACCGTGTAGCCCAGCATATCGGCGGCGCGCTGGTTGGCTACCAGATGCCTGCCATCCAGCCCGATGAGGAAGATGCCGTCAATACTGTGATCAAACAGGGCGCGGTAGCGCAGGGCTTCCTTCTGCCGGGCCTGATCGGCTGCCTCATAGCGGGCAATCTCTTCCTGCAGGACGGTATTGGCCTCCTCCAGGATGCGCATCATGGTCAGATTCTGTTCCGACAGAGCCTGCCTCTCGCGGGCAAACTCGGCGAGTAGGACGCCTGCCACGACGAAGATCAGTACACCATACAGAATAGTCCCCCCGACGGTCAGCCGGCCGGCTGCCAGCGTGCCGGCCGGTAAGAATTCCTTGAGGGCAGCCAGGCCGATCACTGAAGCGGACACAACTGTCAGGGTGATCAGAAGACCGTGCCGGGAGAGCAGCAGGGCCGATGCCAGCAGCGGCAGCATAAACAGCAGGATGGCAGGGTCGTCAGCGGCGCTCTGACCGTATCCCAGCAGGGCAGCGATGTACAACATCGCTGTCAGCAGGATGCTTCCCTGCATCAGCCGGCCCCGGTGGACCAGTCGGCGCAGCAGCGGTAGCCCTCCCAGGTTCAGGAACAGCAGCAGGCTGTAAAGAACATTGTGAAGGCTCACCGGGCCGACCGGTAGCTGCACAACCGGCTCGCCGCCTGCGGCGAAGCCCAGCGGCGCACCGGCCACAACCGCCAGGGCCGCGACCAGGCTGACGAACAGCAGCCTGCGTGCATGCCGGGCCTCAACCGGAGTCGTGTAGGGGTAGCGCGGTGTCAGCAGCCGCGTGGTGAATGTGCGCCACAGCCTGAGTGGTCTGATGCCTGCCATTCTGGCTACCCTGGCAGAGTGAAGTAGAAGGTCGCACCCTTGCCGGGGCTGGCCTCGGACCGGATGTGCCCGCCGTGTCGGTGGATGATGCGCTGGACCGTTGCCAACCCGATCCCTGTGCCCTCGAACTGCTCATCGGTGTGCAGCCGCTGGAAAGCCCCGAACAGCCGGTTCGCAAAGGCCATATCGAAACCGGCCCCGTTGTCCCTGATGTAGTACTCTGGCCCATCGCCGCTCTGCATCACTCCGATCTCGATGCGGGCAGCGGGCGTGCCCCGGGTGAATTTCCACGCATTACCGATCAGGTTCTGCAGCGCGATCCGCAGCAGGCTGCCGTCGCCAGTTACCGTCATTCCCTCATGGACGATGAACTCGACCTGGCGATCCGGGTTGGCCTCGTGGAGTCCAGCCCCCAGCTCCCGCGCCAGCGCGCTCAAATCGACCGTCTCACGCCGCATCTCGCGGCGGGTGACACGGGAAAGCCCCAGCAGCGCCTCGATCAGATCGCCCATGCGCTGGCTGGCCGAGTGGACGCGCCTGAGAAAATCGCGCCCTTCGCTGTTCAGGGAGTCGGCATGATCCTCAAGCAACGCCTGGCTGAACCCATGGATGCTGCGCAGAGGGGCCCGCAGGTCGTGCGACACCGAGTAGGCGAAGGCTTCCAGCTCGCGATTGGCCGCTGCCAGCTGCGCGGTGCGTTCTTCAACGCGCGCCTCCAGTTCCTGATTCAGGATGGCAATATCCTGGAAGCGGCTGGCATTTGAGATCGCAATTGCCAGCCAGCTGGCCACCATCTGGAGCATTCGCTGATCGCGCGGTCCGAAGCCATCGGGCCGATCATGCTGGATATCCAGCACACCCAGCACATGGCTGCCGATCAGCAGAGGAATTGCTACCTCCGAAAGGGTATCGGGCAGCAGCGGGTTGGCCAGATGGCTGTCAGACAGGCGGACATCGTTGACAATCATCGGCGCCCGGTCACGAGCGGCCTGGGCGACCAGGCTGGGGCTGGCTGACAGCGGGATCTGGTGGCTGATTGCGCGCAGTTGCTGGCCGATCTCGCCGCTGGCTGCCCGCAGGATTAACAGGCCGCTGTTCGCATCCAGCAGGTACGCCTGGGCATGGTAATATCCCAGCGTCTGCTGAAGACGATTTACCGTGGTATCGAGCAGGACGTCGGGACCCATCACCGTGGTCAGCTGCTGGGCCAGCTCAAACGCGAGCCGCTCGCGTTCTTCGGCCTGTATGCGCTCGGCCAGCTCCTTCTGGAGGGCATCATACAGTCGAGACTGGTGGATAGCGATGGCCAGCTGGTCGGCAATGCGGGAGGCAATTTCCGCATCGGCGGGTGTGAAAGGGTTCCCGGCGGTGCGCCCGAGGTTCAGCGCGCCAGTCAGCTGCTCCTGATACAACAAGGGCAGGTAGAGCCAGACGGAAAGACCATTCTCAGCCAGGAGCCGATCCAGTTCAGTCGCCGAGGGGTGTGTCAGCACATCATTGACGAAACAGGGCCGGCCAAGCCGCAGTTCGTCAATGATGTACTGCCCGTATTGCTGCAGCGTGATAATGTCCTGCTCGTAGGGGCTGGGTACATCGAAGTCGGCTGCCAGAAAATAGGCTTCGTTTCTATCGAAGTCAAACAGCGTGACACTGGCACGCTGGCAGGGGATCATCTGGCGCATGCTTCGGAGCACTCTGGTGGTGATCTCGTCCGGCGTGCGCTCAGAGAGCATGGCGCGGTGGATTTCCTGCGCGATAGCCTCCGCCTGTACACGCTCGGCGGCCTCACGCTCCATCTGGCTGACGATCGTCGTCAGGTGATCTTCATTGCGCCGGGCGCGTTTCAGGCTTTCATCCAGGCCGCTGATGATCATGAACATTATGATCGCGCCGATCCCCAGCAGCGCCCCGATCAGGGCCAGATCGTCGATGCCGGTATAGGCTGCCAGATAGGGAGCGACCGCGCCGGCCTGCTCGCCGGCGTACACGATGCCGACCGCCGCGATAGACAAACCGGCAAAGAGAAAGGGAGCATACTTACCCAGCAGCAGGCCCGACAGGATCAGCGTCACTGCGTAGCTCAACACAGCGAGGTCATGAATCCCGTCGCCCTGCCACAGGATGACCGTGGTTGCGATCAGCAGCAGCGTCGGGACGGTAATGCCGGGGATCGTGGTCTGGCCGTGCTGCACCATTAACAGGCAGCCCACCAGTACCAGATCGGTGATGAAGATGCCGCCCAGCGCGTACCAGCTCTGCCACAGGACAATCGTCAGTACGATCGGAAGCGACGCGGCCAGTAAGATCAGCAGGATGTTGTGCAGGATCGCTGCCAATCCGTCGTTAGCTGGTTTCGGCGGGGAAAGGCTCTTAGTCAGGCGTGCCACCATGTCACTCCTCGCTGCAGCGACGGCGTATCTGGAGGGGCCAGAACTGATGGTATCATAAACTTGTGATGTATGATTGTCGATGGGGAGTTGTATGCACGAAAGCGGGATCGTATGTCTCAGCCCCGGTCTGCCAATGCGTTCCGCCTCTCCTCGCAGGGTTTTGAACCTGCCTACCTGGCTCTGCACCGCAGCGGTGAACTGACCCGACGGGCGCAGCAGGCTGTCGCCGGGCTGGCCGAGTGTCGCGCCTGCCCCCGCGAGTGCCGTGCCGATCGCCTGTCCGGCCGCACGGCGACCTGCCGCACAGGCCGCTTCGCCCGGGTCAGCAGCTGCTTTCCTCATTTTGGCGAGGAAGACTGTCTGCGCGGCTGGCGGGGCAGCGGCACGATCTTCTTCGCCTGGTGCAACCTGCGCTGTGTATTCTGCCAGAATCATGAGATCAGCCAGACTGAGGCCGGCCGCGAGACCCCGCCTGATCAACTGGCTGCCATGATGCTGGAGCTGCAGGCAGCAGGCTGCCACAACATCAATCTGGTCACGCCGGAGCATGTCGTCCCTCAGGTGCTGGAGGCGGTGGCGCTGGCGGCTGAGGCCGGACTGTGCCTGCCGCTCGTCTACAATACCTCTGCCTACGACTCACTCGAGACTCTGCGCCTGCTGGACGGCGTGGTAGACATCTATATGCCGGACTTCAAGATCTGGGATTCGAGGCAGGCATTTCTCTATCTGCTGGCCAAAGATTACCCCGCGGCGGCGCGGGCGGCCATCCGTGAGATGCACCGCCAGGTAGGGCCGCTGATGCTGGATGAGCGCGGGCTGGCCCTCCGCGGAGTGCTGGTGCGGCATCTGGTGATGCCGGGGGGGGTGGCCGGTACACCGGCCATCATGCGCTTCCTGGCCCGCGAGGTTTCCCCGGACACTTACGTCAATCTGATGCCCCAGTATCATCCGGATGGCAGGGTCAGCGTGGTGCAGTATCCCGAGCTGAACCGCCGCATTACGGACGCAGAGTATCAGGCAGCCGTCGAGGCTGCGCTTCGGGCCGGGCTCTGGCGGCTGGACCAGCGTGCTCCGGTCTGGCTGTCCGCACGATCCCCGTAGCTGCTGCCGGGCATACCATGCCAGAAGATACCCGCTCGCCCGCGTCGGCCTACCTGGCCGCGGCACTGCTCTCCGCGGCGATGCTCAGCCTGGAGCTGTCGCTGACCCGGCTGTTCGCCCTGGCTCAGTTCTACCACTTTGCCTTCATGGTGATCAGCCTGGCGCTCCTCGGCACAGGCGCGGCTGGCTCGCTGCTCAGTGTGTGGCCGGCGCTGGGCCGCTGGCCAGGACGCTGGGCTGCGGGTTTTGCGGCGGCGGCGCTGAGTGGCGTTGCCGTGCTCAACTGGCTCCCTTTCGACTCCTACGCGGTCGTATGGGACGCCCGGCAGATTCCGCGGCTTCTGCTGACGCTGGCGGCCGCAGCCGCGCCTTTCCTGTGCAGTGGCGCGGTGATCAGCGGGCTGCTGGCAGCCGATCCGGGCCGCTCCCATCAGGTCTACGCGGCCAATCTGGCCGGATCGGCGCTGGGCTGCGCCGCCGTGCTGCCGCTGCTGGAGGCTGTGGGTGGGGTAGGGGCAGTCCTGGTCAGCGCAGCGCTCGGGCTGATCGCCGCGGCGCTGTTCAGCCGGCCCTCCCCGGCGGCGCTGGCCCCGGCGGCGCTGGCGCTGGTGCTGATCGGGCTGGCGGCGCGGCTGCCGCCCTCTCTGGACGTGCGTCTGTCCCCTTACAAGCCGCTCTCTCAGGCGCTGCTGGCCCCCGAGGCGCGTCTGATCCGCTCCCGCTGGACGGCCAGCGCCCGCATCGACGTGGTAAGCAGCGGCGCGATCCACATCCTGCCGGGTCTTGGCCAGAACATCCTGCTGGCTGCGCCGCCGCCGCAGGCAGGCCTGCTGCTGGATGGCGACAACCTGATGCCGATCACTGAGCTTCACCCCGCCGATCCGGCGGCCCGCGAGCTGGCCGCGCACGTGCCGCTGGCCGCTGCCTTTGCCCTGCGACCGGAGGCGCACGCGATCCTGATCCTGGAGCCGGGCGGGGGCTGGGATGTCCTGATGGCGCTGGCGGGGGGAGCCTCCTCAGTGACGGCCGTTGAGCGTCATCCGGCCGTCATTGATCTGCTGGGCGGGCCGCTGGCGGCGGGTCTCTATGCCGATCCCCGTGTGGAGGCTGTGGTCACTGAGGGACGCGTCTATCTGCGGCAGACGGCCCATACCTATGATGTCATCGATATCGCGCTGAGCGACTCATTTCACCCGGTCACCTCCGGCGCATACAGCCTGGGCGAGGACTATCGCTACACCGTCGAGGCGGTCAGCGATGCGCTGGATCGCCTGTCGCCGGGCGGGGTGCTGGTCGTCACCCGCTGGCTGCAGAATCCGCCGACTGAGCCGCTTCGCCTGCTGGCCACCGTCGAGGCGGCCCTGCGAGCACAGGGTGCTGCCCGCCCCGGCGAGCATCTGGCGGCTTTTCGCTCGCTGCGGACCCTCACGATACTGGCTGTCCGCGATCCGCTGACAGCCGCCGATGAGCAGGCGCTGCGGGCTTTCGCCGCCGACCGGGGCTACGATCTGGTGTGGCTGCCTTCCCTGCGTGCGGAGGAGACGAACCGCGCCATCCGCCTGCCGGAAGACAGCTACTTCCTGAGCTTCGCGGCCCTGCTGGCCGATCCGGCGGGCTTTGTCCGCGCCTATGAATATGACATCCGCCCCCCGACCGATGATCGCCCCTTCTTTGCGCATTACTTCCGCTGGCGGCAGACTCCCGCCGTACTCGCCGGGCTGGGGCACACCTGGCAGCCCTTCGGCGGGAGCGGGTATCTGGTGCTGGTGGCGCTGTTGATCGCGGAGACACTGCTGGCTGCCCTTCTGATTCTGGGGCCGCTGGCAGCCCGGCACGGGCGGGCAGCAAGATCGACGCCTGCCCGGCTGCGGGCTTCGGCGCTGCTCTACTTCGCCATGCTGGGGCTGGGATTCCTGTTTATCGAGCTTCCCCTGTCGCAGCGCTTTATTCTGTTTATCGGCCAACCCATCACGGCGCTGGCTGTGGTGCTATTCGCGGTGCTGCTGTTTTCCGGGCTGGGCAGCCTGAGCGCCCCGCGCTGGCCGCCCCGGCTGGCGCTGGCCGCGCTGGTGGCCGCCGGGCTGGCGACTCCCCTGGCGCTGGATGGGATCTTCGCTGTTGCGCTGGGCTGGCCGCTGGCGGCGCGGGCAGCAGCCGGCATCGCCAGCCTGGCCCCGCTGGGGATGCTGATGGGCGTTCCCTTTGCCCGCGGTCTGGCGCTGATCGAACAGGCAGCGCCGGGCCTGACGCCGTGGGCCTGGGCGGTCAACGGCAGCGCCTCGGTGATCGCAGCCGTGCTGGCTGTGATGTTCGCCCTCAGCGCGGGCTTCACCGCAGTGCTGTGGCTGGGTGCGGGCTGCTATGGGATCGCCTGGCTGGCAGCGGGATGGCTGGCCCGGCGGGCAGCCTGATTAGCGGTCACGTACTTCGCGTGTCAGCGGGACGAAGGCCACGCCGCCGAGGCTGGTCGTAGTGAAGGAGTCGCCATGACGCTCGACCAGATACAGCTCCTGGTAGGCGCCCACCGGCCCGACCGGGATGACCAGCCGGCCACCGTCCGCGAGCTGTGCCTGCAGCGGCGGCGGGATGTGATCGGGGGCAGCCGTGACGATGATAGCGTCAAACGGCGCATGCTCCTCCCAGCCGAAATAGCCGTCGGCATGGCGCACCGTGACGTTGTGGTAGCCCATTGCAGCCAGTAGCTCGGCGGCCTGGTCAGCCAGCGCCCCGACAATCTCGATGGTATACACCTGCGCGGCCAGCCCGGACAGCACCGCGGCCTGATAGCCTGATCCGGTGCCGATCTCCAGCACCACATCATCCGGCTCCAGCGCGAGCGCCTCGGTCATCAGCGCCACGATATAGGGCTGCGAGATCGTCTGCCCGTAGCCGATCGGCAGCGGATTGTCATCATAGGCCTGTCCCTGCAGATCGTCGGGCACAAAGCGGTGGCGGGGGACGGTTCGCATGGCGTTCAGGACTGCCGGGGTGCTGATGCCGCGGGCAGCGATGGTGCGCTCCACCATGGCCTCCCGCATCGCAGTGAAGGAGTCCTCGGGCGGCTGATCGGCGGTTAATTCGGGGAGGGCCCCGGTATCAGGCGCCGTGGTGGGGCGGGCAGCCCGCTGGCAGCCCGCCAGCAGCGATCCTGCCAGTATACCGACCAGCACCCGGCTGGCTGCTCCACGCCTCTTCATCGATCTGACCCCTGATGGTCTGCTGTGTCTGCGCTTATTGTAGCACAGGCTCAGGGCGCGAAACGGGCCTCCAGCTCGGCGGCGACATCAGCGGGGGTCAGGCCGCGGGCGGCCAGCAGCACCAGGCTGTGATACATCAGATCAGCCAGCTCACTGATCAGACGGGCATCCCCCTGGGCTTTGGCCGCCAGGATGACCTCGACGCTCTCTTCGCCGATCTTCTTCAGTATCTCGTCCTCGCCTGCGGCCAGCAGCCGGCTTGTGTACGATCCTTCGCGGGGATTCGCCCGCCGGTCGGCAATCACGGCGAAGAGGCGGCTCAGCGTATCCATCAGCGATCCTCCCACGGGATATGATCTTCGTTCAATGGCCGGCTGAGCGCGATCTCGCGGTGAAAGCAGCTGACCGCGCCGGTGTGGCAGGTGGGGCCAGCGGGCTGCGCAGCGACCAGCAACGCATCAGCATCGCAGTCGGCCCACAGCGAAACCACACGCAGAATGTGGCCGCTGGTCGCGCCCTTGCGCCACAGTTCTCCGCGGCTGCGGCTCCAGAAGTGGACTTCGCCGGTTTCGCGGGTCAGCCGCAGCGCCTCGGCGTTCATCCAGCCCAGCATGAGCACCTCGCCGCTGTCATCATCCTGCACGATGGCCGGGATCAACCCCTGGTCGTTCCAGCGCAGGGCAGGCTCATTCGCCATAGTGCGCCTCCTGCGCTGGTCGCACCGGCACTCCCCGCTCCCGCAGGTATTCCTTGACCTGGCCCACGCTCAGCGCCCGGAAGTGAAACAGGCTGGCAGCCAGTGCCGCATCCGCCCCGCCGTCCGTCAGTACCTCATAGAAGTGCGTGATCTGGCCGGCTCCCCCGGAGGCAATGACCGGGATGCTCACGGACGCGGCCACGGCGCGGGTCAGCGGCAGATCGTAGCCCGCCTGCGTGCCGTCGCTGTCCATGCTCGTCAGCAGAACCTCGCCAGCTCCGCGTCTCTCGACTTCACGTGCCCAGGTGACTGCCTCCCGCCCGGTCGGGATGCGGCCTCCGTTGATCATGACCTCATGGAACTGGCCGTTCCAGCGAGCATCAATGGCCACCACGACGCACTGACTGCCGAAGCGCTCCGCTCCCTCGCTGATCAGCTCCGGGGTGCGGACCGCCGCGCTGTTGATGGCGATCTTGTCCGCCCCGGCCAGCAGGGTATCGCGCATGTCGCTCACGCTGCGGATGCCGCCGCCGACACCGAACGGAATGAAGATAGCGTCAGCCACGCGCCGCACCACGTCCAGCATCGTCTCGCGGGCTTCGTGGGTGGCTGTGATGTCCAGAAAGATCAGCTCGTCGGCCCCCTCCTGATCGTAGACGCGGGCCTGCTCGACAGGGTCGCCTGCGTCGCGCAGATTGACAAAGTTGATCCCCTTGACCACGCGCCCTTCATGGACATCCAGGCAGGGGATGATGCGTTTTGCCAGCACGGTCACGCTCCTGCGTTTTCGATGAATTACCTCTGGCGGGCCAGCCGCAGCGCGTCCTCCAGCGCCAGCGCCCCTTCGTACAGCGCCCTGCCGATCACCACCCCGGCAATGTCGCCGGCGTCGATCAGCGCCCGGACGTCCTCCAGCGAGGCCACACCCCCGGAGGCGATCACCTGCAGGCCGGTGGCGCGGGCCAGCGCAGCGGTCTCTGCCGCGGCGACGCCCTGGAGGCCGCCGTCGCGCCGGACATCAGTATACAGGGCATGGCGTATGCCCATCCCGGCAAGGGTACTCCCCAGCTCAGCCGGAGTCCAGCGGCTGGTGGCCTGCCAGCCGTGCAGGGCGACCCGGCCTTCGCGGGCGTCCAGGGCGGCAGCCACCGCCTCTGCGCCAAACCGCTGGACCGCTTCGGCGGCCAGCGCCGGCTCCTGCACGATCAGTGTCCCGAGGACAACCCGCGCCGCACCGGCTTCCAGTGCGCGTTCGGCATCGTCCAGCGAGCGCAGCCCGCCTCCGAACTGCACCGGCAGCCCCAGACTCGCCAGCCGGGGCAGCAGCGCCCGGTTGGGTCCGGCTTCGCCCAGCGCCCCGTCGAGGTTGACCACGTGCAGCCATTCCGCCCCGGCGGCCTGCCATCGCTGCGCCGTGGCGATCGGATCGTCGCTGTGCACGGTCTGGCGGCCCGGATCGCCTTCGACCAGCCGCACCACACGGCCCCCGCGCAGATCGATGGCGGGGTAGATGGTCAGGGTGTGAGCGCCCATCACCTCAGCCTCTGCCCGGCAGAGCGATGAAGTTGCGCAGGATCGCCAGCCCGACCGCCTGGCTTTTCTCCGGGTGCGGCTGGATGCCCATCACACTGCCGCGCGCCACGACCGAGGCGAACTCCAGGCCGTAGTCAGTTGTCGCCAGCACGTCGGCCGGATCGGCGGCTTCGACGTAGTAGGAATGGACAAAATAGGCGTAGCCCGGCGATGGGATCCCGGCCAGCAGAGGATGATTCTGCTGCCGGTGCAGCGCGTTCCACCCCATGTGGGGCACTTTCGGGCCGCCTGCCGGGAAGCGTGTCACCCGGCCCGGCAGCAGCCCCAGCCCGCGATGGATGCCCATCTCGTCGCTGCTCTCGAACAGGTACTGCATCCCCAGACAAATACCCAGCAGGGGGATGCCCGCCGCCGCGGCCTGCCGGATCGGCCCCTCAAACCCCGCTTCGCGCAGCGCCGCCATCCCCGCGCCGAACGCTCCCACCCCGGGCAGCACGATCTTGTCTGCCCCGTCCAGGTCGCCCGGTGCGCTGGCGATCTGCACAGCTGCTCCCAGGTGGCGGAAGGCATTGCTGACGCTGCGCAGGTTCCCTGCCCCGTAATCGATGATGGCGATCATGCACTGAGCGTCCCCTTGGTGCTGGGTACACCGCTTCGACGTGGATCGATCTGCGTGGCTGTGTCCAGCGCCCGGCCCAGCGCCTTGAACAGCGCCTCTGCCCGGTGGTGATCATCGCGCCCATACAGCACCGCGGCGTGCAGGTTCATCCGCGCGTGGACCGCCAGCGACTCAAGGGCATGCGTGACCAGCGACGACGGCAGCGCCCCGATCGCAGGCCCGTCGAAGCCCGCTTCGATCACCGCATACGGCCGCCCGCTGAGATCGACGACCACCCGTGCCAGCGTCTCATCCATGGTCACATAGGCATGCCCCATCCGGCTGATGCCTCTCCGGTCGCCCAGTGCCTGATCCAGCGCCTGCCCCAGACAGATCGCCACATCTTCGACCGTGTGATGGGCATCGATGTGCAGGTCGCCCTCCGCCTCGACGGCCAGATCCAGCAACCCGTGAACGGCTACATGGTGCAGCAGATGGTCGAAGAACCCGATACCGGTATGAATATCCGCCTGGCCGCTGCCATCCAGGGCCAGCGTCAGTGTGATGCGGGTTTCGTGAGTGACCCGCTCGATGGTGGCGCGTCTTTCGCTCATGGGGTGTCTTTCTCCAGCTGTCTCAGTGCTGCCAGCAAAGCATCGGTGTGCTCGGGGCGGCCGGCGGAGATGCGAATATGATCGCGCAAGCCCGGCCTGTCAAAGTATCGGATCAGGATGCCGTGATCTTCGGCCAGCCGCCGTTTGAGGGCTGCCGCATCCCGCCCGACCACCTGACACAGCACAAAGTTGCTGCGGCTGGGATATGGGCGGAGGTATGGGATAGCAGCCAGCTCCTTGAGCAGGCGTTCGCGCTCGGCGATCAGCCGGCTGACGTTTGCCTGCAGGGCGGGCAGGTCACTCAGCGAGGCTCGCGCCGCCGCATCGGCGGCGACGTTGAGATTATACGGCTGCTTGATCTTCCACAGATGGGCCATCAGCTCCAGCGGAAAGGCGCCATAGCCCACCCGCAGCCCGGCCAGCCCGGCCCACTTGCTGAACGTGCGCAGCACGATCAGGTTGGGGGTGGATGGCACGCGGGAGATAGCGCCCGGCACGCCGCTGAACTCAATGTAGGCTTCGTCCAGCACGACGACCAGCGGCAGCGCCAGCAGCCGTTCCAGATCGGCAGGCGGCAGCAGGCTGCCGTCAGGATTGTTCGGCGAGGTCACGAACAGCAGCCGGGCGCCGCTTTGGCGCGCGGCCCGGGCGATGCCGTCCAGATCGAGCGAGAAGTCGGCCCGGCGCGGCACCGTGATCACCTGCGCGCCGGCCAGCCCTGCATCGAAACGGTACATGCCGAACGTCGGCGGGCAGTCGATGATGGACTCGCCGGGCAGGACAAACAGCCGGATGATCAGGTCGATCAATTCGTCCGCGCCGGCCCCTGCCAACAAATGCGCTGCCTCGATGCCCAGCCAGCCGGCCAGCGCCGCCCGCAGCATCCGCGCCTCCGGATCCGGATAAACAGGCACGGTCCGCCCCAGCTCGCTCAACGCCGCCAGCGCCTTCGGCGATGGGCCATAGGGATTCTCGTTGGCGTCCAGCTTGATGATCTGCTCCGGCGGGCGGCCCAGCTGGGCGCTGAGCACCTCGAAGGGCAGGATCGGTGTATAGGCTTCCATCGCCGCAATGTCAGGGCGGACGCGCACCGCCGGGTTCATGGCAGCAGACGCCTTTCCGCCGCGGCGGCGTGCCCGGTCAGCTTCTCTGCCAGAGCCAGTGTCCGAGCGGAGGCGCTTAGCTGCGCCGATGCCTCTGTGTGCAGGCCGATCACCCCGGTCACTTTGACAAAGTCCCATACATTGATGCCGGAGGCAAACCGCGCGCTGCCTCCTGTTGGCAGGCTGTGGCTTGGCCCGGCGACATAGTCGCCCAGCACCTCAAATGACTGTTCGCCCAGGAAGATGGCTCCCGCATGGCGTACATGCCCCAGCCAGTGCTGCGGGTCGCGCACCGAAAGCTGCAGATGTTCGGCGGCATAGTCATTGGCGACGGCGAAAGCCGTTTCCAGATCAGGCACGATCACCGCGCCCCCGCGGCTGATCAGCGACTCGCACAGGATGTCGCGGCGGCTGAGGCGGGCGGCCTGCGCTTCGACCTCGGCGGCGACGGCCTCGGCCAGCGCCCGGCTGGGTGTGACCAGGATCGCCTGCGCCAGTACGTCATGCTCAGCCTGCGCCAGCAGATCGGAGGCGACCAGCGCCGGGCTGGCGTCCTCGTCGGCGATGATCAGGGTCTCCGTGGGGCCGAGCAATCCATCGATCCCCACGGCTCCGTAAACCTGCCGCTTGGCCAGCGTCACGAACAGGTTGCCAGGGCCGACAATCTTATCCACCCGGGGGACGCTCTGCGTGCCGTAGGCCAGTGCGGCGATAGCCTGCGCGCCCCCCAGCCGGTACACCCGGTCGATCCCGGCCACATGCGCGGCTGCCAGGATCACAGCCGGGAGGCGCCCGTCGCGGGCCGGGGGGGTGCAGACGACGATCTCGCGCACGCCGGCTACCTGGGCGGGGATGGCGCTCATCAGCAGCGAGGAGGGCAGGGGGGCGGTGCCTCCTGGCACATAGACCCCCACCCGATCGATGGGCAGCAGGAGCTGCCCCAGCAGCCCGTCCTTGCTGGCATCCATCCACGGGATCAGCGGCTGGCGAGTATAAAAGCGCCGCACGCGCTCCGCCGACAGCGCCAGCGCGTCCAGCACCGCTGGCTCCGCCGCGGCGGCGGCGGCGGCGATCTCCTCCGGGCCCTCCCACAGGCGATCCGGCTCTGCCCGGTCGAGACGGGCGGTCCACTCCCGGACCGCCTCATCGCCCCGAACGCGCACATCGGCGATGATGCGGCGCACGACCTCGTCCGGGGACAGCGGCTCTCCAAAGACCGCCGCGATCCCCTCGCGGACGCGCTCGCTGATCGGGAATTCGTCCGGCGGCAGGCGGCGCAGGATTCCTGCGCGGGCCTGTTCCAGTGTGAAGATCGGCAGCAGAGGTGTCATACGGTTCTCTCCTCGCGGCCCAGTTCGGCCAGCAGGCGCTGGTAGCGGGCGGGCCGCTCCTCAAAGATATAAGTGGCCGGGGTGACCACCACGCCGCTGCCGCCGACGGCCCGCAGCTGCTGGATGGCCTGATAGAGCCGCTCCATCGACACCACAATGTTGATGGCCCACCAGCCGCTACCTCCTCCGGGCGAAACGACCGGGGAGATCGTCGGCCCCTGCAGTCCGCCCAGAGAGGTCTGGCTGAACAGCCGCGCCGCGATGTCCTCAGCGGACTCCCCGCGCATATTGGCAAATACCAGGAACTGGCCGCGCGCCCGCAGGTGCGCCTCGACGAACTCCAGCAGATGAGAGGTCGCCGCCAGCACGTCATCGCGCTGCTTCAGCGCGCGTCGGTTGCCGATCAGCATGGCCTGCGATTCCACCACCTGCCCATCGGACAGGGGGCGCAGGTGGTTATCGTGCAGGGTTGTGCCGGTGGATGAGAGATCGACGATGAAATCGGCGTAGCCCACTGCGGGCGCGGCTTCCAGCGCGCCGTCAGCGCTGACGATGCGAATGTCGCCCAGATCATGAGCCTCGAAAAAACGCCGGGCCAGGTAAGGGTGCTTGGTAGCAGCCCGCAGACCCGGCTGTGCGGCGGCCCGGGCTGCCAGACCGGCCAGATCGCGGACTCCCTCCCATTCGTGCGGCACGGCTACCACCAGTTCACACTGACCGTAGCCCAGCGCTTCGTGGATCGTTACCACGCTGGTCCGGTCACCCGCCAGGGCCTCCAGCACCGTATCCGTCCCTGCGATGCCGAGATCGATATCGCCTGTCGCGATGCTCTTGGGGATGTCCCTTACCCGCTGGAACAGCACCCGTATCTGCGGCAGTTCAGGGATACGCGCGTGATACTGCCGCGGGTTGACCTTATCGACCCGCAGGCCGCAGCCCGCCAGGAAAGCGAGCGTCTGATCTTCGAGGTGGCCCTTGCTCGGCAGGGCTAACCGCACTTCGCTGAGTGATTCTGTGGCCATCAGGCGATCTCTCCGTGCAAGATAACAAAACCCCCCGGCGGGCCGGGGGGCTGGTGAGCATGGACCTATCTGCTCCGCTGCGACTACGCCTGTTCACTGCAGGGATCATCGCTGCCGCCGGGCCGCTGCCGGGTGACATGATGAGGGTGATGGTGACTGAACAGGCCGCAGAGTGCTTTCATTGATGATACATAAGAGTATAACAATGCCCCGGATGATGTCAACAGGGCTCGGTAGTACGATATGCTATAATAAGCCGCCGGGTTTCGCGGAGTGGGGTAACGGGGTGGCTGCGCGCCGGGTAAGGGGGGTGGGGGAATGCTTTTTCAACCCAATATCTACAGCCTGCTGCTTGTGGCCGTGGCGGTCGAGAACCTGTTGCTGGCGCTCATAGTGGGCTGGCGGCGGCGAGGGCAGCGTGGCGTAGAGGCATTCGTGATCACCTTGCTGGGCGTCGCGATCTGGTCGTTCACGTACAGCTTTGAAGTCGGCACTCCCGATCTTGCTACCAAGCTCATCTTCATCCCCATTGAGTACCTCGGCATTGTCAGCGTGCCGGTAGCGCTGACAGCGTTCATTGCGATCTATACCGGCCATGATCGCTATGTCACGCCGCGCAACCTGGTGCTGGCGTCGATCATCCCGCTGCTGACGCTGGTTTTCGTATCCACGAACTCGTACCACGGGTTGTACTACCGATCCATCTCCCTGGATACGACCCCGGTGATCCCACAGTTCGACCCAACCTATGGGCCGCTGTTCTGGGTGAACTGGGGGTATGCCTATGTCTTGCTCGTTGTCTCCACGTTTCTGCTGGTGCGCACAGCCGTCCGTTCGGTGCGTGTATTCCGCGACCAGGCCGTCGCCATGCTGCTGGCGGCCTTCACGCCGTGGATCGGCAACGCGCTTTATATCGCCGGCGTGGGGCCGTTCCCGGGCTTTGACCTGACGCCGTTCGCCTTCACCATCACCGGGCTGGCCCTTGGCTGGAGCCTGCTGAACCTGCGCCTGCTCGATCTGGTGCCCGATGCGCGTGATGCCGTTGTGGAGAGTATGGACGATGCTATTGTGGCCATCGACATGCAGAACCGGATTGTTGATCTCAACCCGGCGGCACGCCGCATCCTCGGCCCGGCCGGAGACCGGGCAGTGGGCAGGACGCTGGCTGAGCTGATGCCAGAACAGCAGGCGACGATTGCCCGCTTCCGGGAGGTGATGCAGACACATACCGAGCTTGCGTTGCGTGTGGATAATGCAGTCCGGACCTACGATCTGCGCATCTCACCCATCCGCGATCGGCGCAGCCGGGTCACCGGGCGTCTGATCGTCCTGCGGGATATCACCAGCAGCAAGGAAGCTGAGCAGGAACTGGCCCATGCTCACAACCGGGCACTGGAGGCCCTGCGGGTGAAGTCGCGTATCCTGGCCATAGTCAGCCACGACTTTCGCACGCCGCTGAGCGCCATCACCGGTTACGCCGATATGCTCAAGCAGGGCGCGCTTGGGCCGGTGACCGATCAGCAGCGTGCTACCCTGGATCGCATCATAGCCAGCGCTTATCAGCTCTCCGGCATGGTCACTGAGCTGCTCGATCAGGCCCAGCTCGATTCCGGCACGATCACGCTCAAGATAGGCCCCTTTGATCCCGCCCAGTTTGCGGATGCGATCCGGTCAACGATGGCTCCCAAGGCAGCCGCCAAAGGGCTGGCCCTGGATCTTCGCATCGCGCCGGATCTGCCTAACCCGGTGCGTGGCGACTTTGCCCGCCTGGCACAGGTCACCGGCAACCTGGTCGATAACGCCCTGAAGTTCACCGAGCGCGGCGGGGTGACCGTCAGCCTGCGGTCGTTTGATGCCGAAAACTGGGCGATCGAAGTGGCAGATACGGGGCCCGGTATCCCCGCCGACGTATTGCCCCAGATATTCGATCCATTCTGGCAGGCCGACAGCACCATCACCCGCACCAAAGGCGGGATCGGCCTGGGCCTCGCCATTGTCAAGCAGCTCACTACGATGATGCACGGTCGTGTGGAAGTGGATAGCACGCTCGACAGGGGAACCTGTTTCCGCCTGATCCTGCCGCTCCACCCACCTACCATCTTTCAGATGATGAAAGGCGCTATGCCCCATGAAGTACGTGGCACTGGTCATTGAGGATGACGAGGACCTGTCTTATATTTTCAGTAAGGCATTGCAGGCGGTAGGCTTCGAAGTGGAACCCATTCGGGATGGTGGGAAGGCTCTCGCCCGGATCGCGGAGGGGGAGCCGCCGGCTCTGGTCGTGCTGGATATGCACCTGCCGCACCTGTCTGGCATCAACGTGCTGAGACAGATCGCCGCCGAGCCCCGGCTGGCCAATACACGGGTGATGGTCGCGACGGCTGATGCGGTGCTGGCCGATCAGGTGCGGGACAAGGCCGACGTGGTGCTGGTCAAGCCCATCTCATTCACCCAGATGAGCGATCTGGCGGCCCGGCTGGTTCCGTCGGCCAGTCGGAAGGGTGCCTCAGATGGTAACGCCGGACCGGGCGATCCCTCAGCATCTTCCGTATCGGGATAGCAGGGCTGCTACCCGGTCCTCCAGCCCCTCAGTCAGCGGCACACCGCGAGAGGGGTTGGCATTGATGGCGGTACTGTCACCGGTCTGCAGAAATCGGCGCATCCCCGCAGTGTTCACCCAGTAGTAGATTCCCCAGCGGCCCAGGCTCCATTCCTCGGCATAGGGGTTGATCTCGTAGTCGATATAGATGACCAGGCCCTGCGGGGTGATCACAAAGTTGGTGGGGAAGTAGTCGATGTTCAGCCCGCTGGCTGCCAGCCTGGCCGCCAGGCTGAACAGCTGCGCCAGCACGCCCTCATCGACCTGCTCGTCAGCCACCGCCTGCGCCCCCAGCACGCCTTCGATGTATCCTTTGATCAGACTGCGCCGCACAACATCGAACTCGAGCAGGGGAGGGATCGGGATCGCCAGCGCCCGCAGCCGTTCGTAGGCACTGATCTCGGATTGCAGCTTATCGCCAAAGGAGTAGTAGGCAGCCGGCTCGTCGTGCATGATCTTCAGCACGCGCCGGTCATCGCCCCGTGTGATCAGATAGGAATAGCCGGACTTGCCCCGGCCCAGCAGGGCCTGGATCCGGTACCCGCCGGCCTGTGTGGCGATGATGGATCCGATCGCCGGCAGCGTCATCCGATCGCCAGCCAGTCAGATCCATGCAGGGTGAGCAGGATCATGAAGTTCACCAGCAGGCCGACTACCAGCCAGGGGTGCCAGAAAAGGATCAGCATCAGCAGGGAAGCTGCCGCCCCGCCGGTCGCCAGGGCGCGCCAGGCCGCCTCCGGGGCGCCGGTGAGCAGCGTAACCCCGGCGGCGACCAGCAGGATCATGGCCGCTGGCCACAGCAGGCCGCCGATCCACCGCACGGCGTCCCTGCCCATGCCCAGCCGCGCCAGCGCTGAGCCTTCGCCCGGCCACTCCCGCCACAGACTTGGCCAGCACGGGGCGCCCGCACTGTAAGGCGTTGAGGCCAGCGCAAGATGCACCACCCCATGCACCATCAGGAATATCGCGATCGCCGTCAGCATGGCGTTGCTCCTGTGCCTGTCAGCAACCGATGAGCCTGCTTTCGATCGTACTTGCGTAGATCGGGGGACTGTAGATGATCAATGACATGATTCGCCTGTTACATCCAGCGGTCAACCGGGGTGGCGGGCCGTGAACTTCTTCAGGGCGCTGTTCTACCCCTTCCAGCAGAAGAACTGGTTTGGCGAGCTGCTCATGGCGCTGGCCATCTCAGCGATTCCCGTTGCCGGCTACTTTCTGATCAAAGGATGGGAGTTTGAGGTCAGCCGGCGGGTACGGCACAATGCTCACCGCCTGTTCCCCGGCTGGGGAGACCTGTGGGGCAAGCTGTTCCGTGGGGTGCTGATCCGGCTCACCGGCCTGCTGTATAACATCCCGACCCTCTTGCTGGTGGCCTTCACCGCCTGGCTGTGGCTGGCCCCGATCCTCCGCGGCCTGTGGGATCCTGCTGCTGCCAGCCAGCCCATTGAGTCGATCTACCGCTACGGGCTGGGGCTGCGTATCGGCATGATTATCGTCACAGCGATGGTTGCGCTGGCTCTTAACAGCCTGTACTGGGCGGGCTACCTGCGGTATATCGATACCGGGCGTTATGAGTTCTTCTTCGACATCGCCGCCAACTTCTACGCGGTCATCACCACCATGCTGGATGACTTCGTCATGGCGATCTTCCTGGTGATCTTCAACATCCTGCTGGGCCTGCTGAATGCGGCGGTTGCAACCTTGCTAACGGCCACCGGGTTCGGGGCGCTGCTGGCGCCGATCCTTCTGCCGGCTATTTCGCTGTCGCTCACCAGTGCGTTTACCGGCTACCTGTTCGGCGAGATGACCCGCGATGCCTTCGGGGCAGGCGATGTGCCCCCTCCGGGCCACGATCATCCTCATCACCGGAGTTACCGCCCGCCGGACATCCCGCAGTTCTTCCGGCAGGTCCGGCGGGCCCGTCGTATCCGATCGCGCACGTCACGCCGGGTGAATCCCTCCGATTTTGACGATCGGCTCCGGTAGCCTGCAACCTTTTGACCGGCGCAGCATCTAACACACGATGGGTGTGCATCCCCTGCCTGTCATAAGGAGACGTATGGCCTCATCTACTACGCCGGTCGGAATCACCGCGCGGCTGAGCTGTAGCTTTGACACGGCTCTGGAGCGTACCGTGGCCGCCCTGAAGGGCGAGGGCTTCGGCGTGCTGACGGAGATCGATGTCCAGGCAACGCTCAAGCAGAAGCTTGGTGTCGATTTCCGCCGCTACCGCATCCTGGGGGCGTGCAACCCGCCGCTGGCTCACCGCGCCCTCATGGCTGCCCCGGAGGTCGGGCTGTTGCTGCCCTGTAATGTCACCGTATCCGAAGTTGAGGAGGGCTTGACCGAGGTCGCGCTGGTGAATCCGCTGATCTTGCTCGACGTGGTGAACCACCCCGACCTTCTCTCAATCGCCCGGGAGGCACGCGCCCGGCTGGAGCGCGTTGCCGCCAGCCTGCAGGAGAGCTGAATATGCCTCTGTATGAGTATGCCTGTCGGCAGTGCGGGCATCATTTTGACAAACTGGTGCGGCCGGGCAGCGCCGCGGCGCCGGCGATCGTCTGCCCGGCCTGCCAGAGTGAGGACGTCCGCAAGAAGCTGTCCACCTTTTCAGCCCGGGGCAGCGGGGAGGGAAGCTGGTTGTCGGCGGCTGGCGCTGCGTCTTGCTCGTCGGGTAGCACCTGAGGGACGCCCCGCTGATCCGGCCGTGAGCCGGATGCAACACGCAAAACACCCGCTGCCAGCCGCCTGGCAGCGGGTTTGTATGGACGCGCTCCGCGCCGCGGTGCCTACCGTCCGTGCCGCAGCAGATCGGCCAGGTGCGGGCCAAAGGAAAGCACGTCGATCGGTTTCGGGAAAAAGGCATCGAACCCCGCCGCCAGCGCATCCTCCGCCACGTTGGCAGAATGGTAGGCGGTCACAGCGGCTACCGGCAGGTCGGCGGTGGCGGGATCATGGCGGAGCGCCTCGAGCACCCTCCAGCCATCCAGCCCTGGCATCGCCAGATCGACGATCACCAGGGTGGGGCGGCTGGCCTGCACGGCCTCCAGGCAGGCGCGCCCACTGCGCACTGAGCGCACCTCAGCATCCCGCTGGTAATAATGCAGCGCCTCCTCCAGGACGCGCAGCGCGTCCGGATCATCATCCGCTACCACGATATGCCAGGTGTCATTCGCCATGCGCTACCCGTCTTGCAAAAGAGTGAGTTTACCTGCTGTTCGCGCCGATCCAGCGCCCGATCTCTTCCAGCAGGGTGGTGAGAACAAACGGCTTGGTCAGATAGCCGTCGAATCCTGCCGCGATTGCCCGGTCGCGGTCATCGGACATCGCATGGGCGGTCAGCGCGATTACCGGGATCGTCGCGGTAGCCTTATCGGCACGCAGCTGGCGCAGCATCTGCCAGCCGTCGATGTTCGGCATCGAGAGATCCAGCAGGATAATACTGGGGCTGAAGGTTTGCAGCGCAGTCAGGCCTTCGACTCCATCGCAGGCGGTGCGGACTGTCGCCCCCATGAACTCAAGGTACTCGGTCGCGACGCCCAGATTATCGTCGTCATCGTCTACGATCAGGATACGCCACTGACTGACTTCGCTGCTTTGGTCCATCGATCGTTCCTAGTTTTCCACCGCTTCGGGCACCACCAGCGGAAGTTGAACGATGAATGTGCTGCCTTCGCCCACGGTGCTGGTGACCCGCACGGTTCCCCCCATCATCACCGAGAGTTTGCGGACGATCGCCAGGCCCAGCCCGGTGCCGCCATGCCGCCGCTGCGGGGTGCCATCCACCTGGCGGAACTCCTCGAAGATGTATTCCAGCGCATGCGATGGGATGCCGATGCCGGTATCGGTCACGGTCAGCGTCCACTGATCGCTTCCCAGCCGTCGGACCTCCACGGTGACGCGGCCCTGCTCTGTGAACTTGATGGCGTTGGAGATCAGGTTGATGCCGATCTGCTTGAGCCGCAGCGGGTCGCCGATCAGGATGCCCGGCAGGTTTTCGTCCAGCGAGGCCTTGAACTCCAGGCCCTTCTGGACTGCCAGTGTCTCCAGCTGGTAAACGATCCCATTCAGCCAGTCTGATACGGAGAACGGCTTGCGCACCAGCTCGGTCCGGCCTGCCTCGATCTTGGCCAGGTCGAGCAGATCGTTGATCATCTCCAGCAGGTTCTGGCCGTTCTTCAGGATGCGCTCCACCTTCTCCTGCTGCTTTTCCGCCAGCGGGCCAGAAGTCCCCGCCAGCAGCAGCTGGCTGAAGCCCATGATGGCATTCAGCGGGGTGCGTAGTTCGTGTGACATCGCCGCCAGAAATTGACTCTTGAGTTGGGTGGCTTCCTCGGCCTGCCGCCGGGCGATGACCAGTTCCGCGTTGGTTTGCACCAGCATTTCGTTCTGGGCGCGCAGCTCCGCGGTGCGCTCAGCGACGGTTTTCTCCAGCCCGGCAGCGAGTTCGCGCAGATCGCTTTCGCGCTTCTGGATGGCCTCCGCCATCCGGTTGAACGCGGCGCCCAGCTGGCCGACCTCATCGCGGCTGTTGACGTTCACCCGCTTATCCAACCGGCCGCCCGACATCTCAGCGGCGACATGTGCCAGATCATTCAGTGGGTGAGTCACCTGGCGGGCGATCAGCACTGCCAGCGCCAGCCCGGCAAGGAGTGCAGCGATGGCAATGATCAGGCTCTGGGTTGTCAGCGCCTGGATCTTGCGATCCAGCGGGTCAGTGGACAGCCCGATCGCCATGGCCCCGATGGTCTGGTTGCCCAGCTTGATGGATCGCCCCGCCACCAGCTGGTTGGGTTCCCATGTCAGGGCGATGGTATCGCTGTCGGTGGCGATCAGCGCTTCGCCCTGGGGATCAGGCTCTCGTTCGAAGGCCGGGCCGTCCAGGTCCGCATCGACCAGCAGGACGCCCCGCCGGTCGAAGATGCGGAACTGGGTGACATTCTCGTTGTCGCTTACCACCGCGGCGAAGTCAGCCAGCTCGTCAATCTCGAGCAGATAGAGCTCGTCGCGGCTGGTGCGTGGCAGCGTTTCCAGCAGGAGCGTCGCTTGATCGCCCAGTTCTTCACGGAAGCTGTCGCGCTCACGCTGAATGGTGAGGTAAGTCAACGTGGTTACTGCCGCAATGATCAGCAGGCTGGTCAGCCCGGCGATCTTGCTGCCCAGCGGCAGATCGCGCCAGAAACGCCCCTGTTGTTCTCCTACCATCGATTATCTCCCATCATGGCAGTGGGATGCTCTGCACCAGCTCACGGATCTCGCGCATCCGTGACAGAGCTTCCTCGATGCCTTCGGGGAATTCGTCGAACTTCGCTGTCTCGTCGAATGCCTCCAGGGCAGCCCGACCTTCTTCAGACTCATCGGCGCCCAGCAGGGCCTGCGTGACAGCTTCCAGCAGTTCGTCATCCATATTGGGCTGCGCCAACACAACCTGACGCGGCACGCGCTCCGTTTCGGCCAGCACGACCAGGTTGGGTTTAGCTTCCTCAGGGAATGTCGAGAAATGGTAGTCGTCGGTTACCCCGGCGTCAACCAGCCCGCTCAGCACCCACTGAAGTGTGTTTTCATCATCATAGCTAAAAACGATCCCGACCTCGTCCTCGGCAGGCTCCACATCATAGGACTCAACGCCGATCAGGGTCAGATCAGCCTCCAGCAGGTATACGGATGCCAGCGCATAGCCCGAGGTTGAGTACGGATTGTCCATCGCGATCAGGTGGCCGGGCAGATCCTCAATACTTTCGATGCCGCTTTCCTTGCTGGCGAAGATGATCGAGTAGTATTCGTCAACGCCGTTGCGCCAGCGGCGCAGGATGGGCTTGGCGCCGGTGTCATCACTGATCAGCATGGCCGGGTAGACGCTGTCGAAATACAGGTCAACCTCGCCGGATTCGAGCAACTGGTACATCTCTTCAGCACTGGCGGCTACTCGCACCTGGCCTTCGCTGATCCCGTAGTCGGCCAGCTGGCCGGCCAGATAGTCGGCCAGCGGCTGGGCGCCCTCGATGACCTCACCGGGATCGTCTGAGATATCGCCCAGCACCAGCGGGCGCCCTTCAGGCGTTGGCGCGGCGGTTTCCTCTGCCGGAGCCTCAGCAGTCGCCTCCTCGGCAGCAGGCTCAGTATCCGGGGCCGGGGCGGCAGGCACACAGGCAGCCAGCAGCGCAAGGGCCAAAGCGGCGGCAAGGACAAAACGTTGTTGCTGCATAGCAGGTCTCCTATGGACTCCAGCGCCTGACCGCAGCCGATCGGCCGCAAGCGCAGGCGCCAGTATGGCAGAAGTAAAGGTATTTTACAACCTTCTTACAGAGCCGAGAATGCATAGTTTCCCGTATTGGCGGCCGCGCTGCCCCATAGTACCCTCGTACTTGAGGTACCGGGGTCATCTTGTGATGGGCCTGCCTGCACCCTAGACTGAAGGTGACAGCGGCAACCCGATTTGCTGGATTGTTTCCGACTTTGTCTCTCTTTATGGAGGTATTGGCTGTGTACCTGTTTGACCGATTATCCCGGCAGCCTGTGAAAACAATGATGCTGCTGGTTCTGCTGGTCCTGACGGCCCTGCCGGTCAGGCCGGCCCAGGCCGGCAGCCGCGTGCTGGTGCGCCCCACCGCGATCAGCGACTATCTGACGAACCCCGGCATTGGCTGGCAGCATGCACCCGGCAGCGGCACACCGCTGCTGCCCGAGACGGTCAGCTACCCGAACCGGGCCGAGATCAGCTGGAAGATCCTGAACCCGGCTGAGGGCGTCTACGACTGGACAGCGCTCGATACGCGCATCGCAGCGGCGGTGGCCGAGGGCAAGCAGATCTCCTTTCGCGTCTACACGATGCGCGGCGAGTCCTACGGCGGGCATCAGGTGCCGAACTGGGTGATCGCCAATGGGGCAAAGATCAACAGCTCCACCGGCGATCCGGACTATAGCAACTGCACCTACCAGCTGCACTGGGGCCAGTTCGTCGAGCAGCTGCGCCAGCGCTACGATGGCAACCCGGCCATCGCCTTCATTGATATCTCCGGATATGGCGATTTCAATGAGTGGAGCTGGGTGAACCAGACCGAATGGGATGATGACTGGCTGGCGGCCTATTCGGCTTACCAGAATGCGGGGTACACCGGCACGCCTCCGGACGGATCGGATATCAGCACAACCGTTCTGGACAGTCAGGCCCGCCGGCGGCTGGCTGATATGTACATTGGCGGCGCGTTCACCGGGCACAAGTGCCGCACCAGCAGCGGGGCCACTCAGACGGTGAACTACAGCTATACGGGCTTCCAGACCACCCAGCTGGTGATGCCCTACGCCGGGACGCGGCAGTCCACACAGTATGTGTTCGCCCGCCGCCGGGATGTCGGCTTCCGCCACGACTGTCTGGGTCAGTCAAACAGCACCACCGATCTGCCTGCGAAAGTTGGCGGCGAGATCGCCCGGCTGTGGCCCGATGCGCCGATCGTCTATGAGTTCTGCGCCTACCTGGGTTCCGACCTGTTCACTCAGGCCAATACCCTGCTGCGGGCAACACACGGCAGCATCGTGCACGACAATCTGGAGGGCAGCCGCCGCAACGCCACCGAGATCGAGAACCTGATGCGCTATGCGGGCTACCGCTACTTCCTGCGCGAGGCATCCTACCCGGCCTTCATCCAGCGGGGAGCCAGCTTCACGCCCATCATGAAGTGGCAGAACGTTGGCTATGCGCCCAGTTACCCGCGCATGGGGCAGACCTTCGCCCTTCATTTCTACCTGACCAGCGGCGAAACGGTCGTACAGGACTGGTCGATCAGCGCTGATCTCTCCGAGTGGATGCCCGCCGACCCGCTGCCGGGGACTCCGCCGGACAATGTCGTATCGCCATCGCTGAGTGTCCCTGCGGGACTGGCTGAAGGGACTTATACCACCGAAGTGGCCGTCATCGACACGCGCACCGGCCTGCCGATCAACCTCGGCTTCGCCGGGAGGAATGCCGCCGGACGCTACCCGCTGGGGACGGTGCAGGTGGTTGAGACCCTGCCGCCGGCGACCCCGGGCATCACGCTGACGCCCGGCACGGGCAGCGTGGCGGAGGGCGGCGCGCAGGACAGCTACATGGTGGAGCTTGACAAGGTTCCCACCGCCCCGGTGACGCTGGACATCACGACCGATGGGCAGACCGAGGTGCAGTCCGGCGCGGGGAGCTTTGGCACCGCCATCCAGATCACCTTCACCTCCGCGAACTGGGATATCCCGCAGACTGTGAACGTGCGCGCCGTGGATGACAGCGTCTATGAAGGCACCCACAGCAGTGCGATCAACCACGCGGTAGCACCCGGCAGCGCTCCCGAGTATGCGGGGCTGACGGCAGCGCTCAACGAGTCGGTGTCCGATAACGAGCCGCTGCCTCCCTCGCCGCCGCCGCTGAACAAGCCGCGTGATGGCTCCTATACCGCCGATACCACCCCCGGTTTCAAGTGGAAGTCATCCTCCGGCGCGGTCGAGTATGGCATTGAGGTTTCGACCGATCCCGGCTTCGCAGACGGCACGATCGTCTTCAGCGCCAGCGGAGCCTTCACCAAAGTGACCGTACCGGAAGGGCAGGCGCTCTCCTACGATACCTACTACTGGCGGGCGCGGGCACGCGACTCGCGCGGCAACTGGGGATCCTGGAGCGCGCCCTTCACCTTCGATCTGACGCTGCACAAGAAGCCAACCGATGGGCGGGAGCTTGACACACAGTATCCCGCTTTCCAGTGGGTACGGCTGACCGGAGCACTGGGCTATCACCTGCAGGTAGATGACGACCCCAACTTCGGGACGCCCGAGATCGACCGCGACGATCTCGCCGCCGATACCGGCAAGTTTGAGTCGCCCACCGCACTCGGTTACGACGTCTACTACTGGCGTGTGCGTTACCTGACAGGCAGCGGCTGGAGCGCGTGGATGCCTGTCTGGCAGGTGACCCTGGTTCCGTGACCCGTTTGCAATACCGGGCCGCAGGGGGGCGCATCAACCGATGTGCCCCCTTTTCTATTTGGGGCCACCCCGCAGCCCTGGCCTGTGCTATCATAGGGGAGACGGCTTCCGTCCCACTGCTCTGACCCACCTCACCAGCTAAGGACTGCACGGATGACCACCCTGAATCCTCTCAACCCTGCCGATTACGCGGAGCTGGATTCACCGCCCCGTATCCTGCTGGGGCCAGGCCCCAGCATGGTGCATCCCCGTGTGCTGCGGGCGATGGCGTCGCCGCTGGTCGGCCACCTCGACCCGTACTTCATCCAGATCATGGATCGCACCCAGGAGATGCTGCGCTACGTCTTCCAGACTACCAACCGGCTCACCATCCCGGTATCAGGAACGGGCAGCGCGGCGATGGAGGCCGCGGTCGCCAACATGGTCGAGCCCGGCGATGCCGTGCTGGTGTGCGTCAACGGCTATTTTGGCGGACGGTTGGCCGATATGGCTGGCCGCTATGGCGGCGAGGTGCAGACCATCACGCGGCCCTGGGGGGAGGCGTTCACCCCGGAGGAAGTGAAGGCGGCTCTGGACAGGCGCCCGGCGAAGGTCGTCGCCATCGTCCAGGCGGAGACCTCCACCGGCGTCTACCAGCCGCTCGACGAGATCGCCCGCATCGTCCACGATCAGGGGGGCATCCTGATCGTCGATGCCGTCACCTCGCTGGCCGGGATGCCTGTCCGTGTGGATGAGATCGGGATTGACGTGTGCTACAGCGGCACGCAGAAGTGCCTGAGCTGCCCGCCAGGTCTTGGCCCGCTGACCGTCGGGCCACGCGGCGAAGAGAAACTGCGGGCGCGCCGAACTCCCGTCGCTAACTGGTATCTTGACCTGACCAGTGTGCAGAAGTACTGGGGCGCCGACCGCACGTACCATCACACCGCGCCGATCTCCTCCAACTATGCGCTCTATGAGGGGCTGCGGCTGGTGGTGGAGGAAGGGCTGGAGAACCGCTGGGCGCGGCATCGCCGCAACGCCGAACTGCTGTGGCAGGGCCTGGCCGATCTGGACCTGACGCTGCATGTCCCGGAGCCCTACCGCCTGACTACGCTCACTACGGTTCGCATCCCGGAGGGGGTGGACGATGTGGCGGTACGCACCCGGCTGCTCAAGGAAACCAATATCGAGATCAGCGGCGGCCTGGGCGAGCTGAAGGGCCGGGTATGGCGCATCGGCCTGATGGGCTTCTCCTCCCGCGAGGAGAACGTGCTGCTGCTGCTGGCCGCGCTGGAGAAGCTGCTCCAGTAACCACTGACTTGCTGTTGCAAGTTCTGCAAGGGCGAGGCAAACCGGCCTCGCCCCTTTCATCAATTGGCTGTGTCCAATTACCTGGCTATCCTGGCGCCACGCGGAGGAGGCTGATGATGGCGTTCTGGCAGGGAATGCTGGCTGGCTACGGGATTGCCATCCCGGTAGGGGCGATTGCCATCCTGATCGTAGAGGTCGCGCTGCGGCGCGGCCTGCGGATCGGGTTCATGGCCGGGGCCGGGGCGGCCTCAGCCGATCTGCTCTACGCGGCACTGGCGGCGCTGACGGGCACCCTGCTGGCCGACTGGCTGCGTCCGTTGAGCCTGCCGCTGCGCGTGACCAGTGGGCTGGCGCTGCTGGCGATCGGTGGGGCAGGGCTGTGGCGCCTGAGCCGCCCGCCGGCGGACGAGGCTTCCCCGGCGGGCGGCGACCTCCTCAGCGGCACGGCCACGTATGTGCGTTTCCTCGGCCTGACCCTGCTTAATCCGCTGACCATCGCCTACTTCGCCTCGCTGATCCTCGGCGGGGGCAGTGTGCTGAACTCGTGGGCGGATCGCGCGCTGTTTGTCTTTGGCGCGGCCCTGGCTTCTCTGTCCTGGCAGTCGCTGCTGGCGGCCTTCGGCGCGCTGGCGCACCGGCGCCTGCCGCCGCGCGCCCGCCTCGTCACCAGCGTGATCGGCAACCTGATCGTCACCGGGCTGGGGGCGGCTGTCCTGATCAGGCTGGCGCTGGCGCTCTGAGCAGGCGCAGCAGGGCGATCCCGTGCACAGCACCGACCGCCGCGCCGGCTGCCAGCACCGGTACGACTGCCACGGTTACCGTCCAGGCGGTGATCGGCCCGGGCGGGACGTTCATTGCCCCCACAAACACCAGCGGCATCCCGACCATCCAGGCCAGTGCGTTGGCGGGGATCCACCAGCCGGCGTGCTGTACATGCCGGCGCAGGATAACCCACTGCGGTGTGCCCAGGATCGGCCCCAGCACCAGCCCCATGCTGGCAGCGAGCGTATAGGCGAGCCAATCCGGCGGTCCGGCAGGCGGCGCCGCTGCTGCGCCCGGGCCGCCGGCCCCGCCGCCTGCCGCGAGCGACAGGATGGTGCTGGGCAGCATCCCCAGGATCCAGGCGATCGCGGCGCCGATGGCCGTCCCACGTACCCAGTCCGCCCGTTTCAGCTCCGGCAGCGGGTCACGCAGCACCCGCCACTGCAGCAACCCCACCAGCACCCCTTCCAGGAGAGTGCCCAGGATCACCGAAACCACGGCGACCCCCACAGCTCCGACGGGAGTTTCGGTGTCGATCGCCCGCATCAACCCGACTAAGACCATCGCCGACCCGCCCAGCCCGATCAACTCGGCGATGGCGTTGGCGCCTACCCAGCGAGCGTACAGATTCCAGTCCCAGCGGCGGTGTGACGGTGCGGCCTTGATGTATTGCCCCATGAGAGAAAGCTCCCTTTTCCTGGATGGCAGTCTGTGTGCGCTCTGCCTCAAATCTTTCTGTACGCTGAATCTGTACGCTGAAAGGGCCTGGAAGGATGCAGCCGATCGCTGGCTCGACGCTGTCCTGAATCGCTATACTCTCACGCATCGGCCATTCGAGGGTAAGGCAGATCCCTGATGCCTGAATTTCACGATCTGAATCTGGGCTATGTGCTGGAGCTGTATGATCGTTACCGGCGCGACCCATCATCGGTTGATGCGGACACCCGGTCATTCTTTTCCGGCTGGGCGCCGCCAGCGGAACCTGCCGCGTCCGTTCATTCCCCGGCTGATCGCGCCCCGGCGGAGATGGCGGGAGCAGCCGACCGGGTGGTGGAAGTGGTCCGCCTCGCTCAGGAAATCCGCGGCTACGGCTACCTCGCGGCGCAGCTTGATCCGCTGGGAAGCGAGCCTCCCGGCGATCCGCTGCTGACGCTTGAGGCGCATGGCCTGACCGAGGCGGACCTGGCCGCGCTGCCTGCCAGCCTGATTGGCGGGCCGGCAGCCACGGATGCCTCCAGCGCCCTGGAAGCCGTGGCGGCGCTGCGCGAGATCTACTGTGGCAGCATCGGCTACGACTACGCACACCTGCGTAATCTGGAGGAGCGCCAGTGGCTGCGCCATGCCGCCGAATCGCGCCGCTTCCGCCCCACCGGGGCGACCTTCAGCGCCCCGGCGATGCTGGCCCGACTGACCGAGGTCGAGGCGTTCGAGCAGTTCTTGCATCGCATCTTTCCCGGTAAGCACCGCTTCAGCATCGAAGGGCTGGATATGATGGTGCCCATGCTGGACGAGATCATCTGTGAAGCTGCCGGGCGGCGGATCGGCCACCTGCTGATCGGTATGGCGCATCGCGGACGGCTGAATGTGCTGGCACATGTCCTGGGCAAGCCCTATTCGCAGATCCTGGCCGAATTCAAGGATCCTCTCCGCTCCCCGCGTTTTGAAGACGATCTGGGCTGGACCGGCGATGTGAAGTATCACAAGGGCGCGGTGCGAGCCATAGCGGAGGGCGACCCGGTCAATCTGATCATCACGATGCCGCCCAACCCCAGCCATCTGGAAGCTGTCAACCCGGTAGTAGCCGGGATGGCCCGGGCTGCCGGGACGCGCGCCACCGCCGGCGGCGCACCCACCTTTGACCCTGACTACACCCTGCCTGTGGTGATTCACGGCGATGCCGCCTTCCCGGGGCAGGGCGTGGTTGCCGAGACGCTCAATCTCTCGCGGCTGCCCGGCTACTGGACTGGCGGCACGATCCATCTGATCGCCAACAACCAGATCGGCTTCACCACCGATGCGGTCGACGCCCGCAGTACCCTGTTCGCCAGCGATCTGGCTAAAGGCTTCTCCATCCCGATCGTCCATGTCAACGCGGACGATCCGGAGGCCTGTGTGGAGGCGGCCCGGCTGGCCTTTGCCTACCGAATGCGCTTCCAGAAGGATTTTCTGATCGACCTGATTGGCTATCGCCGCCACGGCCATAACGAAGGCGATGAGCCAGCTTTCACCCAGCCGCTGATGGCCGGGGCGATCCGCGCTCACCCCACGGTGCGGCAGCGCTGGGCGGAGACGCTGATCGCCCGGGGGCACATGGATCCGGCGGAGCCGGAGTTTCTGATGCGCCGTGCGATGTCCCGCCTGCAACAGGAGCTGGAGTCGCTGCGCCCGGCGGAAGATCTGGTGGAGCCAGAGCCGGCGCCGCCGCCGCCCGGAGCGGCCCGCGGCACCCGGACGGCAGTGGCTCTCAAGCGGCTGCAGGCACTGGGCGAGGCGCTGCTGGATGTGCCGGAAGGCTTCACACCGCACCCCAAGCTGGTGCGCCAGATGGCCCGCCGGCGCGAGGCCCTGGCGAACCCCGAAGCTGCAGCCCTGGACTGGGCCGCCGCCGAGGACCTGGCGCTGGCGACCATTCTGGAAGACGGTATCCCCATCCGGCTGACGGGCCAGGACGCGGAGCGGGGCACCTTCAGCCAGCGCCATGCCGTACTCCACGACGCGGTGACCGGCGCGCAGTGGACGCCCCTGCAGGGGCTGCCGCAGGCCGCCGCCGCCTTCGAAGTGCACAACAGCCCGCTGACCGAAAATGCCGTCCTCGGCTTTGAATACGGGTACAATGTTCAGGAGCCGGGCAGGCTGGTGCTGTGGGAAGCGCAGTACGGCGACTTCATTAACGGGGCGCAGACCATCATCGATGAATTCCTGGTGTCGGCACGGGCCAAGTGGGGGCAGACGCCCTCGCTGGTGCTGCTGCTGCCGCACGGTTATGAGGGGGCCGGCCCCGATCACTCCAGCGGCCGGGTGGAGCGCTTCCTGCAGATGGCTGCCGAGACCAATCTGCGCGTCGCCAATGCCACGACGGCTGCGCAGGTTTTCCACCTGCTGCGCCGACAGGCCGCCCTGCTGGAAGGCGATCCGCTTCCGCTGGTGCTCATGACGCCCAAAAGTCTGCTGCGTAACCCGATGACCTACTCCTCGCTGAAGGATATGGCCCGCGGCCGCTGGCTGCCGGTGATCGACGACCCGCGGGGACGCGATCAGCCGCGCGCCATCCGACGGGTGGTGCTGGCCAGCGGCAAGTTCGCGCTGGACCTCGCCGCCAGCAACTACGAAGCTCGCCGCTCGACCGTCCTGGTGCGTCTGGAGCAGCTATATCCCTTCCCGCTGGAAGACCTGGCTGATGCGCTGGAAGGTTACCCGGAACTGGAAGAGGTCGTGTGGGCGCAGGAGGAACCGGTGAACATGGGCGCCTGGGAGTTCGTCAGCCCGCTGCTGGGCCGGATGTTGGCCGGCCGGGCGCCGCTGCGATGCGTGGCGCGCCCGCGCAATGCCAGCCCCGCCGAAGGATCGGCGGCCCAGCATTCTGTCATGCAGATGGCGCTGATCCGTGAGGCGTTTGCGGTGGAGGCTGCCGGGGAGGAACAGCCGCCCGCGCCGGCAGATTCTCACGCAGATAAGGATTGAACGATGACCGTACAGATTATCGTCCCTGACCTGGGCGAGTCGGTGACAGAGGCGACGGTGGCTCGCTGGCTGAAGCAGGAAGGCGATCCCGTGGCGGTGGGCGAGCCGTTGGTCGAACTGGAGACTGATAAGATCAACCTGGAGGTCGGCGCAGAGCACGATGGTGTGCTGGTGCGCATCGTGCAGGCTGTCGGAGCGGATGTTCGGGCCGGCGATGTGCTGGCCGAGGTCGCGGAGGCCGGCGAGTCTGCACCTCCGCCCCGCGCCGTGCAGTCTGCGATGCCCACTGACCGTGCGGGCGAAGAGCCAAAGGTCAGCCCGGTCGCTCGCCGCCTGGCCAGGGAGCACGGCATCGATCTGGGGGCGGTGCAGGGCAGCGGGCCCGGCGCGCGTGTCACCCGGAGCGACGTCGAGCGCTATGTGGCTTCGCTGGAGCCGCCGCCCGGAGAGGCTGCGGCGGCCCCGCTGCCCGCGGCGGCCCCGCCGCTCAGCGCGCCCCCGGACGGGCTGCGCCCACAGGAGCGCGTCAGGATGACGCGCCGCCGCCGCACCATCGGTCGGCGGCTGGTCGAGTCGCTGCACAGTGCAGCCATGCTCACCACCTTCAATGAGGTCGATATGGGCGCTGTGATGGAACTGCGCCGCCGCTACAAACAGGCCTTTCAGGAGCGCCATGGCGTCAGCCTGGGGATCACTTCGTTCTTCGTCAAGGCAGCGGTCGGGGCGCTGCAGGAGTTCCCGCGTCTGAATGCCGAGATCGACGGCGACGAGATGATCCTGAAACACTACTATGATATCGGCGTGGCCATCGGCGATCCGGAAGGGTTGATCGTGCCCGTTCTGCGGGATGCCGATGCACTGTCATTCGTCGAGATTGAGCGTGCGATCCGCGCTTTTGCCGCGCAGGCTCAGGATGGCACGCTCTCACTGGAGGACCTGCGCGGGGGCACGTTTACCATCACCAACGGTGGCGTGTTCGGATCGATGCTCAGCACGCCGATCCTGAACCCTCCACAGGTGGGCATCCTGGGCCTTCACAACATCGTGGATCGCCCGGTAGCTATCGAAGGGGCGGTGATCGTGCGCCCGATCATGTATCTGGCGCTCAGCTACGATCACCGCCTGGTGGATGGCCGCGAGGCAGTGCAGTTCCTGGTGCGAATCAAGCAGCTGATCGAGGATCCGGCTGCGCTGCTGCTGGAGATCTGATGATAGAGTTGGGCCTCTTTCGACCCAACCGGCGTTGTTTGGACGACATACCAGAGAGGCCGGCAACCTGATTCGACAGCCTGCCGGAACAGACTATCATAGGCGTGCGCAGCAATAGGCAGGATCTCGATACTATCCGGCTCCGGAGGTTAACCCCTGATGACGAACCCGCCGCAGGAAACGGTGGATCAGCTGGTGGCAAGCCTCGAGAAGCTTGAGAGGAGCACTGGCAAGCTGGATGAGGTGTTGGCGGCTCTCTTTGAAGTGCTTTCGGAGCGCGGCCTCAAGCCCACGCCGCACCTGACAAATGTGCAGGAAGCGCTCAAGGCGCAGGTCGCCGAGGCACGCGCTGCCAGTACGCATGTCACCGGTCAGCTCGCCCAGATGCGCGAGCTGGTACGAACTTCGGCGCTGATCACGTCTTCCCTGGACCTGGACGAAGTCCTGGATGACGTGATGGATACAGTCATCCACCTCACCAATGCCGAGCGGGCTTACTTGATGTTGTATGACGACAAAGGGAATCTGAAGGTCCGCGCCGCCCGCAACTGGGAGAAGGAGTCGCTTGACGAGGCCAACGTTGGTTTCAGCCGCACGGTAATCAACATGGCTCTCCAGGATGGGAAGGCGGTCCTGACCACGAACGCGCAGGCCGATGAGCGCTTCGAGGCACGGGCCAGCGTGGTGTTGCAGCAGCTACGCTCGATCATCTGCATCCCACTGGCGCTGGCTGGTAAGACGGTCGGCGTGCTTTACGCCGACAGCCGCCTCAAAAAGGACCTCTTTCAGCAGGAGAATGTCCCTATCCTCACCGCTTTTGGCACGCAGGCCGCCATCGCCATCAGCAACGCCCAGCTGTTTGGGCAGGTCAAGCTGAACCTCGTCGAGGCGGAGCGCGTCATCGAGAGCCTGCGGATCGAGGTGGATCGCAGCAAGGTTGATTCGCAGGTGCGGGAGATCACCGATTCGGAGTATTTTCAGTATCTGGCGGCTACGGCGCATCTCCTGCGAGAGCGCTTTCATCTCATCGGGCAGGGCAGGATGCCATCAAAACCGGTCAGCCCCCCCACATCACCCGGGCCGCCTGCCGACCCCTGAGCGTCGCCAGCTGTGCGCCACAGAGTCCTGAAGGTACTGCCGGAAGCAGAAGCTCCCGGCAGTTTCTTTTGTCGCACTTGACATGGACTTTATGTATTGGTAAACTCATATTTAGGTATAGCTAAAATCGGCGTCCCTGATAAAACCTATGCAGAGCTATCCATCTCGCTTTTTCTCGCTGGTAGCTGCCCTCGCCGTGCTGGGGGCGACTGTCGGCTGCGCTGCACCGGATCCCTGGGAAAAGGGGCCGCGCCAGCCCGGCGACCCGCTGCGGGTTGTGGCAACCACGGGCATGATCGCCGATGTAGCCCGCGAGATCGGCGGCGATCATGTGGACGTGGTGCAGATGATGGGCGCTGGGATCGATCCCCATTTGTACCGCGCCACAGAGAGCGATGTCACGCTCCTGGTGCGCGCCGATATCATCCTCTACAACGGCGTCCATCTCGAAGCCCGGATGGCGGAGGTATTCGAGCGCATCGCTACCAGCCGCCGGACAGTGGCCGTCGGCGATGGCATTGCGCCGGATCGCCTGCTGATCGATCCGGTATACGGGACCCCTGACCCCCACATCTGGATGGACGTCAGCCTCTGGATGCTTGCAGCCGGGCACATCCGGGATACATTCATCGAGGCCGACCCGGCGAACGCGGTTGATTACCGCGCTCGCGCTGCTCGCTACCTGGCCGAGATGGCGGCCCTGGATGCCTACGTCCGCGCGGAGCTCGATCGGGTACCGGCGGAGCAGCGGGTGCTGGTCACAGCGCACGATGCCTTCCAGTATTACGGTCGCGCTTACCACATTGAGGTCTTTGCGCCGCAGGGGATCACCACCCAATCCGAGGCAGGGGTAGAGGATATTCGCGCTACCATCGATCTGCTGACGCAGCGGCGTATCCCGGCCATCTTCGTTGAAACCAGCGTCGCGCCGGATGTCATCGAAGCTATCATCGCTGGCGCGGAGGCCCGTGGCCATCGGGTGGTCGTGGGCGGCTCGCTGTATTCCGATGCGATGGGCGATGCCGGGACGCCGGAAGGCACCTACCTCGGCATGATTCGCCATAATACCGATACCATCGTCACAGCACTGCTGGGACAGTTTGCTCCCTGATACCGACGGCTCTCTCTGACAGGCACAATGACCATGAACGCAGCCCGGAATCCTTATACGCACATCCCGATCCATGTTGAAGACCTGACCGTAGCCTACCGTGAGACGCCGGTGCTGTGGGACGTCGATCTGACCGTCCCGGATGGCACACTGGTTGCCATCGTCGGCCCCAACGGGGCCGGCAAAAGCACCCTGATCAAGACCCTCATTGGCCTGATCGAGCCATCTGCCGGACAGGTGCTGATCTACGGGGAGCCTTACGCTCGCCAGCGTCACCGGGTAGCCTATGTGCCGCAGCGTGGCAGCGTGGACTGGGACTTCCCTACCAATGCCCTGGATGTCGTGATGATGGGCCGCTACGGCAGTCTCGGCTGGCTGCGCCGCCCCGGCCCGGCTGAGCGCCGGTTTGCACTGGAGGCGCTGGAGAAGGTTGGCATGGAGAATTTCGCCTCGCGCCAGATCAGCCAGCTTTCCGGCGGCCAGCAGCAGCGCGTGTTTCTGGCCCGCGCCCTGGTTCAGGACGCGAGTCTGTACCTGATGGATGAGCCTTTCCAGGGAGTCGATGCCACGACCGAGCGTGCCATTGTCTCTGTGCTCAAGGATCTGCAGGCTGCCGGGCGGACGGTGGTCGCTGTTCACCATGATCTGGAAAGCGTGCCAGAGTACTTTCAGCGGGTGCTGCTCCTGAACGTGCGCGTGGTGGCCAGTGGGCCGGTCGGCGAGGTCTTCACGCCGGATAATCTGCGCCGCACCTACGGGGGTCGCATGGACCTGCTAGCGCAGACGGCGGCTGCTGCCGGCGGAACGGGGAGGGGGTAGTATGAGGTTGCTCGATCTGATCGCGCTGGTCGCTACCGACTATACCCTGCGAACGGTGGCACTGGGCGCCGCCGTGCTGGGGATCGTCAGCGGGGCGCTGAGCAGCTTCGCTGTCCTGCGCCGCCAGAGCCTGCTGGGTGATGCGATGAGCCACGCGGCGCTGCCGGGCATCGCGCTGACCTTCATCCTGACTGGCCTGAAGACTCCGCTCGCGCTGATGATCGGCGCCCTGATCGCGGGGTGGCTGGGCGCCCTGCTGGTGCAGGTCGTCACTTCTCAAACCCGGCTGAAGCAGGACAGCGCGCTGGGTATGGTGCTGGCGGTGTTCTTCGGGCTGGGCATGGTGCTGCTGAGCTGGCTGCAGGGCCAGAACGATGCCGGGCAGTCCGGCCTGGATAAGTTCCTGTTCGGGCGGGCTGCGGCTCTGGTGGTTGAGGATGTGGCAGCCATGACGGCTGTCGGCGGAGCGGCGCTGGGGATGGTGCTGCTGTTCTGGAAGGAGTTCAAGCTGCTCAGCTTCGACCCTGACTTTGCCGTCGCTCAGGGCTTGCCGGTGCGTACGCTTGACATCCTGCTGACTACCCTGATCGTGGTGGCAGTCGTGGTCGGGTTACAGGCGGTCGGCGTGGTTCTGATGAGCGCCATGCTGGTCGCTCCCGGGGCCGCCGCCCGCCAGTGGACTGACCGTCTGGAAATCATGGTGACCCTGTCGGCGCTGTTCGGGGCTCTGGCCGGGGTCAGCGGCGCACTGATCAGCAGTCTGGCGGGTGGGCTGCCCACCGGCCCGCTGATCGTGCTGTGCGTCAGCGCGCTGGTGGGCTTGTCGCTGCTGTTGGCCCCCAACCGGGGGCTGATCTGGGCGTGGCTGCGTCAGCGCCGCAGCCGCCGACGCCTGCGCCGTGCTGCCGTGCTGGAGGCGCTGTACACAATGGGCCTGCACCACGGCAGCCCGCGCCGTGCCCATTCGCTGCGGGCGCTGCGCGCCGCCGTGCCGGGCCGTGGAGTCTCCTACACCCTGGAGCGCCTGAGCGAGGATGGGCTGGTCATCCGGCCCGGCCCCGACTCCTGGAGCCTCACCGAGGCGGGCGTGCGTGAGGCCGAAGCGCTGCTGGACTCGCTGCGGGCCGGCGGTCAGGAGGCAGGTTGATGGCTTTCCCCCGTCTCGAAATTCAACTGGTTGCTGCGCTGGTGGCCGCGGCCTGCGCCCTGCCGGGAGTCTTTCTGGTGCTGCGCCGCATGTCTCTCCTCAGCGATGCGATCAGCCACAGCATCCTGCTGGGCATCGTGATAGGCTACTTCCTGGTGCGGGATTCGACCCACCCGCTGGTCGTAGCCGCCGCTGCCGCTACCGGTGTGCTGACTGTCTCGCTGACAGAAATGATCTACCGGACCCGGCTGCTCAAGGAGGACGCCGCGGTCGGGCTGGTTTTTCCTGTCCTGTTCAGTCTGGGGGTGATCCTGATCAGCCGCTTTGCGCGCGACGTACACATCGATGTGGATACCGTCCTGCTGGGCGAGCTGGCTTTCGCGCCGCTCAACCGGCTCACGCTGCTGGGGCTTGATCTGCCGCGCGGCATCTGGGTGATGGGCGGCATCCTGCTGATCAATGTGGCCGTCATCGCTGCGTTCTATAAAGAACTCAAGCTGGCGACCTTCGACCCCGCGCTGGCGGCGGCGCTGGGCTTCTCACCGGCTCTTCTGCACTACGGGCTGATGTCACTGGTCTCGGTCACGGCGGTGGGCGCCTTCGACCACGTCGGCTCCGTGCTGGTGGTGGCGCTGATGATCGCCCCGCCAGCGGCAGCCTATCTGCTGACCGAATCGCTGGGCCGCATGCTGATCTACAGCGCTGGCATTGGCATCGGGTCAGCGGTAGCCGGCTACTGGCTGGCCCGCTGGCTGGATGTGAACATCTCCGGCGCGATGGCGGCCATGACCGGGGTCGCCTTCCTGCTCGCGCTGCTGCTGGCGCCGGATCGCGGGCTGCTGGCGGGGGCGAGGTTGCGGGCTCGCCGCCGCCGCCAGTTTGCTGTTGAGATGCTGCTGGTGCATCTCAGCCGTCACGAGGGGACTGATGCCGAAGCGGTGGAGAACACGCTCACGCACCTGATGGCTGAACTGAAGTGGCATCCCGATTTCGCCCGGATGGCCGTCCAGCAGGCTCAGCAGGAAGGGCTGATCACCCGCACCAATGGGCATCTCTTACTGACGGGCGCAGGCCGCCAGATGGCCGGCCATGTGCTCACCCGGTAACGATCTGCGGTGGTTTGCTTATCCCGTGGGTTCGATTACAATCCTCGCGGTGGCAAATGAGTTGCGGAGGGACAGGCGGAGATGAGCCGGCAGCGGGTGCTGGTGTTGTGCACAGGCAATTCCTGCCGCAGCCAGATGGCTGAAGGTTGGCTGCGCGCCCTGTACGGTAGTCACATTGAGGCATTTAGCGCAGGCAGCAGCCCGGCAGGCTATGTGCACCCTCTGGCGATCCGGGCGATGGCTGAGGCTGGCGTGGATATCAGCGGTGGCCGCTCCAAGTCCATGCAGGAGTTCATCACTCAGCCGTTCGACACGGTGATCACGGTCTGCGATCCGGCCCGCGAGGCCTGCCCGGTTTTTCCCGGTCGGGCGGAGCGTTTGCATCAGACATTTGACGATCCAGCGGAAGCGATCGGATCAGAAGAGGAACAGATGGCCGAGTTTCGCCGTGTGCGTGATGAGATCCGTGCCTGGATCGAGACCGTGTTTGGCCCCTGAACCGGCTGGGTCAGGCCGCCCGCCGGGTCGTTTGCCTGTGAGGCCGGGGCGTCCGGTGCCCGGCAGTCCACCCCGGCCCGGCACCCCGGTAGAGCCGGATCGTCCGCTGGGGCCGGGTCAGCCGCGGCCGCCCGCGCGGCCGGTTCAACCGGGAAAACCTGTGCGGCCAGGTCGCCCGGTGCAGCCAGGCCGGCCAGACCCCCGCAGGAAGCAGGCTGCAGGAGGCAAGCATGACCGATTGGGATTCGCTGGCTGACAGGAAGATCCGTGAGGCGATGGAGGACGGCGTCTTCAACGATCTCCCCGGCAAAGGCAAGCCCATCCACTGGGATGAAAACCCCTTCGCCAGCCGCGAGCAGGAAGCTGCCTTTAGCCTGCTGAAGAATGCCGGCTACACCCTTCCGTGGATAGCTGAACTTCAGGAGATCGAGGCCGATCTGGGCCACGCTCGGCGTGCGCTGCTGCGCAACTGGCGCTGGCTGGCCCGCCAGCCTGATGAGCCGGGCGCGGGCGCAGAAGAATGGGCGCGGGCGCAGGCGGCGTTCCGTGAACAGATCGACAGCGTCAACCGCCGCATCCATCTGTACAATCTCAAAGTCCCGGCTGACGGCTTTCAGCGCCTGCCGGTCGATCCGCAGCGCGAGATCGCGATCCTCACCGGCGGGGCCGGCTGAGGCCACACTGCCTGCAGGCGCTACAGGAGCGCTTGTTTCACCTCGTCGATCTGGCGGTCCAGCTCGCGCAGCATCCGGGTCAGGATACGCTCCTGCAGGCGCAAGCGCTCCCATTCAGCCACCAGGTCACGGAATTCATCCGTGGTGCTGCTCAGGAACTTCTGCCACTCATCGTATAGCTGCTTCTGCCGTTCCTCCGGGATGTCGTCGCGCTCCAGCGCCGTCGTGTACTGCTGGATGATGGCTGAGGGGCGCGGCAGGTAAGCGGTCAGGGTCTTCTTCGCCGAGCGCTGCGCCTCCTGCACAGCGTCCAGCTCCGAGAGCGTCCGATCGCGCTTGATCTCCAACTCTACCAGGCGCACCGCCTGATCATCGCTGTCCATGCCTGATCCTGTTCTCCCTGGCTGTGAGTCAGCAGGCTCCCATTGTAACCTGATCCTCCCGGGCGGCGCACAAATCGATCCCCGCCCGGGTGGATCTCAAATTGGGCGGTGAGGGTGATAGACGGCTCGCAGCCGATCTCCTCCCCATCTGAAGTGCGCCCTCGCGCCCCGCCGAAAGTTGCGCGGCGAGCCGCTGTTGGGCAGACTTGTAGATCAAGGCGGCGCATCCGCCGATCCATCCGGTCAGCACAGGGGAGCTAGAATCCGTGTCCCGAAAAGCATTACGCAGTGCGCATCGCAGGAAGGCCCGTCAGCAGCGGTGGCTCATGATCGGCGGTGGGGCGCTGGTCGTGATCGCGTTGATCGCGGCCATCATCGCTTTGAGCAGCCCGGATAAGCCGGCTGAGACTGAGGCCATCGCCGATGGCCAGGAGCACACCACTGCCAGCGGGCTGCGGTACATCATCGCCGAGCAGGGTGACGGCGCGCAGGCAGTTGCCGGCAGCACGGTTGCGGTGCATTATGTGGGCTCTCTGGAAGACGGCACCGTGTTCGACAGTTCGTATGACCGGGGGCAACCCATTGAGTTCGTTCTGGGGACTGGATCGGTGATTCCGGGCTGGGATGAAGGCATCGCGCTGCTGCGCGAGGGGGGCCGTGCCACGCTGATCATCCCGCCTGATCTGGCCTACGGGCCGGGCGGCTCTCCGCCGGCCATCCCGCCTAACGCTACCCTGACCTTTGAGGTCGAACTGGTCAGCGTGCAGGGACCCTGATCCGGGGCAAGCTGGCGGCGCAGCGGGTCTGCCCGATCGGTCCTGCTGCGCCGCTAAAGCCGCTCGCGGATGAAGCGGCGGATCTCCTCTGCCAGCCGATGAGGGTGCTGGAGCTGGACATCGTGGATGCTCTCCTCCAGCCAACGCACCTCGACATCCGCCAGCAGGCGCTCCGCTTCAGCGGCGCCCTTTTCCTTCTGCGCGAGATGATCGGGCTCATCACGGCCCACCCACCGCACCGGCAGCACCAGTGCCGGGCAGATGACCCGTGGGTACAGGTCGGTCAGGCGGGCTTCCCACATCGCCCGCAGGATGCGCAGGTGGAAGTCCAGCGGCAGCCGACGGTGCAGGCGCTCCTCGGCGTCGATCTCGAAGTTCGCCATGATGGCCGCTTCAACAGCCGGGCTGAGTAGCCCCTGCGGCGTGCGGCTCACCAGCATCTGGCGGAACTCTTCCACAGGCATCCCGTCCAGCGAGGGCGGGGTCAGCCGCTTGAGCGTCTGCTCCCAGGTCATCGACTGTCCCAGGTTGATCAGCCCGCCGTCCAGCATCACGATCCCACCGACCCGCTCCGGCGCGTGAGCGGCCAGCCACAGCGCCACGTACGCTCCCCAGCTGTGGCCCACAATCACCGGGCGTTCAAACTGCAGGGCATGCAGCACGCCCAGAACATCCTGCGCGATGGCGTTGAAGCCGTAGTCGCCGTCCGGCTTCTCACTCTGGCCGTGGCCGCGCAGATCGAGGGCGACCGTCCGCGCCTCCTCGGTGAGCAGGGGGGCGACCAGATCCCAGATATGGCTGGTGGAAGACAGCCCGTGCAGCAGGAGCGTCGGCCAGCCGCGGCCGTCCCAGTCCCGGTAATGGAAGCTCAGCTCGTTGACAGTCAGCGTCTTGTCGATGGCGTACTGGGCCATGCGGCAGTGTCTCCTCGAAGAGCAGCGCCGGTGCGTCTGTGCCTCTGAGCCGAGTATAGCTTGGTTTGTGTCTGGATGGAAATCGGTGAACCGGCTGCCCTACAGCCGGGCGATGATCTCGCTGCGCTCAAAGCTCTGGACGGCCACCGCCAGCACGATCGCATCGATGGCCCACAGCACCAGCCCCAGGATGGCCGCAACCCAGGCGCTCAAGAAGAGCAGGCCGGAGACCTGGCCCAGCATCAGCCCGATGATCGGCACGACGATCACCCCGCCCAGCTGGTACGCCTCCTGCATCGTGCGCACCCGGGAAGAGACCAGCACGGTAGCGCCAAGCCCCAGCGCCGAAGCGGCTGGCGAAACCCACAATACCAGAACCAGCCACATGACATTGGGGAAGAACAGCCGGCCCATCACCGGCCATCCCGCCGCGTTGGCGACCACGGTATACAGCAGGAAGCTGATCACGGCGGCCGCCTGTGCCGGCAGCCAGGCCGCCAGCATCTTCCCCATGATCATCTCGCGGTCGGTCAGCGGAGTGTGCAGCAGCGCTTCCAGGGTCTTGCGCTCCTTCTCCCCGGCGAAGCTGTCCGCGGCGATCACGCTGGAGACCATCAAGGGCACGATCAGGTAGAGCGGGGCAAAGAGGTACACTACCATCAGCACCAGAAACAGCTGCCGCTGGTCCAGCCCGGCCATCTGGCTCCGGACGGCGGGCGGCATGGCCCGCAGCAGCTGCTCGACATCCTCCAGTTCACCGGCTGCCGCCTCGGCCGGGATAGCGGAGGAAGCCAGCCCGAACCCGGCGGGCATCAGCACCTGCAGGATGATCGGCACCACGGCGATCGGGATCAGCACCGCCTTGCTGCGCAGCACCACGGTCAGGTCTTTGCGGATCAGGGCACGGATGCCGCGCCAGTTCATGCCGGTGCCCCCTCATGCAGCGCGAAGTAAATGTCCTCCAGCGTGGGCTCCTGGGGTGTGACCCGGTAGACCCGAATCCCCGCTTCCACCAGCGCCCCCAGCAGCAGCGGAACCGTCTCTCGGCCCGTGCCCTGTGCGATGACCACGTCCACTTCCACGCTGGCCTCACGCACGCCCGCCACAGCCTGAATTACCGCCAGGGCGCGCCCGGCATCGTCATGGGCGACTTCAATCTCCACGCGCTGGCTGCTGTGCATTATTTGCTGGCCCAGCTCTGCAGGGGTGCCCAGCGCGATCAGCTGGCCCTGCTCCAGCACGGCCACCCGGTCGCACAGGCGCTGGGCCTCCGGCAGATTGTGGGTGCAGAGAAACACCGTATGGCCCTGCTCGCGGCTGAGCGTGCGGATCAGGTCGCGCACGCCCCGGGCTGCGATCGGATCCAGCCCTGACGTTGGTTCGTCGAGGTAGACCACCTGAGGCCGATGGATCAGAGCGCGTGCCAGCGCCAGCCGCTGCTTCATCCCCTTGCTGAAAGTGCCGACCTTCTCTGTGTCGCGGGTTTGCAGCTCGAACATCTCCAGCGACTCCGCGACTCGCCGCGCTACCTCACCCTCAGGCACCCCGTACAGATCGGCGTAGATGGTCAGATTCTCGCGGGCGCTCAGGCGCTCATCCAGCGAGGGGTTCTCGGTCAGCACGCCAGTGCGCCGGCGCAGCGCGGCGCCCTGCGTCACCGGATCAAGGCCCAGCACACGCGCTTCTCCGGCGCTGGGAGCCAGCACGCCGTTCAGCAGCCGGATCGTGGTGGTCTTGCCGGCTCCATTGTGGCCCAGAAAGCCGAACACTTCGCCGGGCTGCACCTCCAGACTCAGATTAGTGACGGCGGGTATGTCGCCGAAGCGACGGCTGAGGCCCCGGGCGAGGATGGCAGGCATGGCGTTCACAGTGGGTCTCCGCGGTGATCTTGCCTGCCATTATAATGCAAAAGCGCCCCCGGCGGAGCGCTCTTGCAGGAGGAGAGAAACGATCGCTCAGTCGCGGCTGACCTGCAGCTGGCGAATGATCGGCAGGAGATCGGAGTCCATCGAGGCTTTGGTCACAAAGCCGTCGGCCCCGGCGGCGATAGCGGCGCTGCGATGGTGCGGCGTGTCGTGCATGGTCAGGATGATCACCGGCAGCCCGGGCCAGCGCTGCTTCACCTGGCGCATCAGCTCAAGCCCGTTGGAGCCGGGCATCACCAGGTCGGTGATGATCAGGGTAGGGCGCAGCGACTCCACCAGATTCAGTGCCTCGCCAGCTGAGCCAGCTGTGCCGATGACGGCCAGCCCCTCGTGCGAATCGAGGAACTCGCGGGACATTGCGAGGAACTCAGGATTATCATCAACCAGCAGCACCTGGCTCTTTTTCATCGGCTGATTCCGTCGGTTCATCGCGGGCAGGGTTCGAGTCGTCCCGGAGACGGCAGCGACGGCAGTTCTCATGGTGTTGGGCATCATCCGGACCTGTTCTCACCCTGCAGATAGTGTGTGATGCTTATAGATTAACATGAAGCGGGGCCTGTCAGTATGGGGATAATCCCTACTCTGGCGGGGCCGGTGGCGGGCCGTGTGGCTACTCGCGGGGTGTGACGATCCCGTTGGCAATCGCGAACCTCACCAGCGCGGTCACGTCGCGGATGTTCAGCTTCTCCATCAGATTGAAACGATGCTTCTCGACCGTCTTGATACTGATGTGCAGCCGCATGGCGATCTGGCGGTTCGTGTTGCCCTCGGCGACCATCTGCAGCACCTCGCGCTCGCGCGAGGTCAGGCGTTCCAACGGCGAGACAAACGTGCCACGACGCTGAAGCAGGTCCTCGATCTCGCTGGCGGGCAGCTCGCGCGAAAGATAGGTCTCGCCGTTCATGACGGCGCGAATGGCCGCAGGCAGTTCATCCACGACCGAATCCTTCATCAGATAGCCGCTGGCGCCGGCCTGCAGGGCCTGCACAATGTAAGCCTGATCATGATGCTGCGACAGGATGATCACCCGCGTCTGCTTGACGCTGGCATGCAGCCGGGCGGTGGCCTCCAGGCCATTCAGATTGGGCATGGCGATGTCCATGACCACCACATCCGGCTTAAGGTTGGCTGCCAGGTCCACAGCCCGGTTGCCGTCCTCGGCCTGACCTACCACTTCGAACTCGCCGAGCTCGTTCAGCAGAGCGCGCAGCCCTTCGCGCACCAGATGATGATCTTCGGCCAGCAGGATGCGTATCTGTCGATACATTACGGCTCCTCCTCAGGCTTCTGGCAGGGCAGAAAAACGTGAATGGTCGTGCCCGTGCCGGGCGCACTGTCGATGCTCAGGCTGCCTCCGACCGTATCCACACGCTCCTGCATCCCCAGCAGCCCCAGCGCGCTGCGCGGCTGTCCCGATTGGGCTACGCGGTCCAGATCGAAACCGCACCCATCATCCTGGATCGTCACCCTCAGGCCGCTGCTATCCGCGCTGGCCGTCACCAGGACGCGGCTGGCTCCTGCATGGCGAGCGGCATTGGTCAGGGCTTCCTGTACCACACGATAGGCTGTCAGCTCCGTCTGCCCATCCAGCCGGTCGGTGTGCCCGGTCTGCTGGTAGCCCACCTGAAGACTGGTGCGCTGAGCGAAGCTGTCACACAACCATTCCAGCGCGGCATTCCAGCCGAGCTCGTCCAGCAGAGGCGGGCGCAGCTCGTGGGAGAGGGCTCGCACCGTTTTAAGGGCCTCATCGATCAGCGTGCCCATGGCATCGAGCTTCTCACGAGCCGGGCCGATCTCAGGGGGCAGGGCGTTTTGCGCCATTCGCATCCGCATCTTGATGATCGTCAGCGCCTGCCCGACCTCATCATGCAGTTCGCGGGCAAGCCGGCGGCGCTCTTCTTCCTGAGCCTGGGTCAGGCGCACAGTCAGCTCGCGCAGCCGTTCGCGGGTGATCACGTGCTGGCTGATGTCGCGGGCGATGCCTTCGATGGCAACCAGCTCGCCACGGGCATCGTACAACGGCGACATGCGCATCTCAACATGAACGGTATGTCCATCCTTGTGCAGCCACCGGATCACGCAGTGGCGCCGCGGCCCTTCGGGATCAACCAGCTCAGAGAATACGCTGTCGTAGATCGGAATATCATCCGGGTGGATCACCCGGTACACCAGCCCCGGGTCAGCATAGTGCTCATCCGGTGTATACCCCACCACTTCTACCGACGCCGGGCTGACATACTCGAAGCCGCGGGCATATGACCAGCGGAAGATCATGTCCGGGGCGTTTTCGGCCATGCGGGTGAAGCGTTGCTCGGCTTCCTGAGCGGCCCGCCGCGCCGCGGCGTGATCCAGCGTAGCCTTCACCACAGTCGGCAGCAGCGCCAGATGCTCGGGCGTATCCAGCACATAATCCGCCACCTGCAGCGATTGCAGCAGCGACGCCGCCAGGCCGGTCTGATCCGGCGGCGTCAGCACCACGATCGGGGTTTCGGGCAGGGCGCGGTTCACCTCCGCGATCAGGGCTTCTCCGGTGAGGGAGTCCAGGGCCAGCACCGATATCACCAGCGCGAAGCGTGGATGCCTGGCCAGGCCGGGGTTGAGTTCGGCGCGATCGGATATCAGATGCAGGCGATACCCTGGCGGGGGCGTGTTTGCCAGAGCGGACGCAATCGCCGCGCGAGCCGGGCCTTCCGGCGCGATCAGCAGGAGTTCTGGCGGTAATTCCTTCATCGTTCTCCGGCATGGCGGCGGAGCGCTGAAGCCGCCGGTAGCCTGATTTTATGGACGTCGGGCGGTGTGCGCAACCCGACTCTGCGCCAGCAGCCCGCTGGCCCCTGTGCTAGCCCTGCGCCCGCTCCATTGCTATACTCCTTAAAGCCGCAGTGTCGTTGTGATGCGGCGCATGCCAGATCCCACAGCTGAGGGTGCCATGATCAGCGACTCTTCCTCAACTCTAGATCAGCCGTCTGCTCCGGACACCATCCTGCTTGTGGATGACGACCCGTTCATCCTGGAAGGCGTTGGCGATCTGCTCACGCTGAGCGGTTACGATGTGATCCTCGCCGACGACGGATCGACGGCCCTGCCGCTGCTTGAGCACCATCATCCCCACCTGATCATCTCGGATCTGCGCATGCGCGTGATGGACGGCTATGAATTCTGCGACGCGGTGCGATCTAACCCGAATTGGGCTGCCATCCCCTTCATCTTCCTGACCGCGCACGGCGAGTCCCGCGACGTCCAGATCGGCCACAGCAAAGGAGCCGACGCCTATATCACCAAGCCCTTCAATCCGGACTATCTGGTGACGATAGTCAAGAGCCGGCTGCAGCGTGTCCGGGAGATTGAATCCTATACACAGTCCGAAGTTGAGCGCATGAAGCAGCAGCTCATGACCATCTTCAGCCATGAGCTGCGCACCCCCCTGACCTATGTCTATGGATATATCAGCCTGCTGGAAGACCATGCGATGCTCTCTCCGGATGAGATCGACATGATGGTGGGGCGTGTGCGTCGCGGCGCCGAGCGCCTCCTGAAACTGATCGAAGACCTGACCCTGATGATACGCGTGGACAGCGGCGTCGCCGAGACGGAAGTGATCCAGAAGCGCCGTCCATGCGACCTGAAAGCCCTGATCTTCGAGACCGTAGGCGACTATCAGGAGGAGGCTGCCGAAGCCGGCATCCGCCTGACCATCGAGGCGGCGGATGCGCTCGTTGCCCCGGTCATGCAAACCTATGTCCGTGATGCGCTCGGCCGGCTGATCAGCAACGCGATCAAGTTCTCCAAAGGCCGCGGCGGCGATGTGGTGGTGAGCCTCTATCGCGACGGCGAGATGGCCGCCATTTCGGTTCAGGATCACGGCATTGGCATTCGGCGCGGCGAGCAGGAGTCCATTTTCCAGCGCTTCAATCAACTCAATCGCGAGGAGATGGAACAGCAGGGCATCGGGCTGGGCCTGACCATCAGCCGCAGCCTGATCCGTCTGCACGGGGGTAACATTGTGGTCAGGAGCGCGCCGGGCGAGGGCAGCACCTTCACGGTGACGCTGCCACTGCAGGCACCCGTCATGAGCTACGTGCCAAACGCTGATCAGCACCGGGATGAGAATAGCAGCCCGCTTGGCTCACGCATCCCCGGGTGAACCTGACCTGCTCATGGCGCCGGCAGCCGGCGATAGCGGGGACAGCGCCCAGGCCGGCTAACTGTTGAGGGGTAGCTCCATCTCCACCCGTGCAAAAGATTGAATGTAGCCGTGCGCCCAGAAGTCCTGCAGGTGCGGCACATGGGTGGGCACATTCTCGGCGATGGTATCCAGTGCGGGAAATGTGCCGTGAAGATGGTACAGCAGGTTGTAGGCCGGCGCGATGGCAAACCCTTCGTCCGGCCCGATGATCACATCTTTGAGCTGGAGCGTACTCTTCTGAAAGCTGACCCAGCCGGATGCTCCCCCTTCCTGTTCTGTGATGTGCAGCCCCTGCAGCCCTTGAAACCGGCCCATCGACTCGATCTGATTGGTCCAGGCCGGGCGCCATGGGCGGGCCGCGGCCAGGGCTAATACTTGCTCATGGTCGATCCATGCGAGTTGGGCCGGTGGGGGGATAGGCTCAGAGGGGGGAGGTCCGGGCGGTCGGCGCAGCACCAGCAGCTTCCGGGTCTCGCGGAACCCCAGTTTGAGGAACAGCGTGTGGGCCGGGGTGTTGCCGACGATCACTTCCAGATAGGCCATGACAGACCCGCGCCGGATGCTCTCGGTCAGGCAGTGCTCCATCAATGCCAGACCGATTCCGCGGCGGCGCGTAGTGGGCAGGACGCCCAGCCGGGTGATCCAGCTGCGGTTCTCGCGCAGGCCGAGCATGCACAGCCCGATGATCTCTCCCTCATCAACCGCCACCACTGATCCATCCATGTCCACATCGTAGCGTGTGATATACTCCTGCAGCCGCTGCGTGGTCATTGGCATCGGCACCAGATAATCGACCCGTGTCTGGTTGTAGGCATCGGTGAGCTGCTGGAGAGTGAACTGGCTGGCTGGGACAAGCTCCAAGGGTGAACGCTCCGCTGGAAGGCGGTCAGAGAGAGCTGCCGATCAGGTATGCAGCCACCTGCTGCGAGAACTCACGGGTGTCAATCGGCTTGGGGATATATCCCTGGCACCCATAAGCAGCCACCACATCGCGGGCTGTCTCAGATGGCCATGCCGTGACGATCACCAGCGGGATCCGTGCCAGGATATCCGACTGTTTGAGGTGCGCGGCGATCGTCAGCCCGTCCACATCCGGCAGCCCCAGATCCAGCAGGATCAGATCGGGATGTTCGGACATCGCCAGCGCGAGGCCCGTCTGGCCATCTTCGGCGTGCAGCACCCGGTAGTTGTCACGTTCCAGCACGCGCTGCATCAGGCGTGCATTGTTCGGATTGTCTTCGATAACGAGCACAGTTGGAACGCGGCTTGCATTGTCGCTCACGCGGCAACTCCTGTTTCGCGGCTCCGGCGATCAGTATAGTACGGCCGGCGCATCATCACAAATCGAATCGCGAGGTAGCAACTAAGGGCCGCAGCCGTTGCACTGGCGCAGCGGCTGCGGAGAGTGCTTCAGGAAGCAGCGGACCGGGTGCCGTTGCGGTAGCGCGACAGGGCGCTGCGCAGGTCATCCCGGCTGATGGGCTTGCGGAGGTACCCATCACAGCCGGAGCTGAGGTAGTGTTCGCGGTCACCCACCATCGCATTGGCGGTCAGGGCGATCACGGGGATATGCTTGAGATCCTCGTGCGCCTTGAGCTGGCGTGTGACCTCAGTGCCGTCGATGTCCGGCAGGTTAATGTCCATCAGGATCAGATCGGGGTGCATCTCTTCAGCCAGCCGCAGCCCGGTCAGTCCGTCTTCTGCCTGAACGATCTCGTCCCCCTGGTTGTCCATCGTCAGCATTCGCATCACCAGGCGGTAGTTCTGGAAGTTGTCTTCGATGTACAAAATCTTCATACGGCTCTCCCTCAGCGCTCACTCCCCAGCAGGTTTCTTGGCCACTTCTGCGCGGGTGCCTGGCTCGCCCTTATTTTGCAGGAAGGCCGCGATCTGCCCTGGAAAGGCGCGTGTGTCGATCGGCTTGGTGATGTAGCCATCGCAGCCGTAGTTCATCGCCCGGCGCTCCGTAGCCTGATCCGAGCTTGCCGTCACCGCCACTACCGGGATATCGCCGGGAATACGGTTGATCAGCGCAGCCACCGTGTGCCCGCTGATATCCGGCAGGCCCAGATCGAGCAGGATCAGGTCAACATTGCCCTGCCCTGCCAGCTTCAGACCTGTCAGCCCCTCTGATACGTGGGTGACTTCATGCCCCTCGCGCTCTAACACCCGGATGGCAAGCCGGGCGCTCCCCGGGTCATCTTCAATCATCAGAATACGCGCCATACGAACGACTCCTTGTGTTTGGCAGTTGCGCAGACCGGTGCCTGCGCCCCTGTTCGTGATCAATCGCCGGTCGCTTCAGTGGCCGGCTGGATGGCAGTCTCCCTGCCGTGGCCGCTCGTGTCGGCCTTGCTGGTATCTGCCAGCGGCAGGGTGAATGTGAAGGTGCTGCCGCGCCCGATGGCGCTCTCCAGCCACAGCCGCCCGCCGTGCATCATGATAAGCTGGCGGGTGATCGCCAGACCCAGGCCAGTCCCGCCGGCGCGCCGTGTCGCCGAGCCATCTGCCTGGCGGAACTGGTCGAAGATCAGCTCGTGATACTCCGGTGCGATGCCGATGCCGGTATCGCTGACCGCCACTTCCAGCATACGCTTCTTGACGGTTGCCTTCAGCGTCACCGAGCCATGCTCGGTGAACTTGATCGCGTTGCTCAGCAGATTCCACACAACCTGGCGCAGGCGCACAATGTCCGCATCGACCAGTGGCAGGTCGTCAGGCAGCACAGCGCTGAGCGCCACATCGGGCTTGTCTTTCAGCAGCACCCGCGCCGATTCCACAATCTGGGCTACCAGCGCCGCGAAGTCCACCGGAGCCCTGTTCAGCTCCAGGCGGCCCGCTTCGATCTTGGCCAGGTCCAGGATGTCGTTGATGATCGCCAGCAGGTGTTGGCCGCTGGAGTGGATCGCCCTCAGGTCCTCGGCGGACATTTCGTCCAGTGTGGGGGCGATTTCGTCGATCAGCAGTTCGGAGTAGCCGATGATCGAGTTCAGCGGTGTACGCAGCTCATGGCTCATGTTGGCCAGGAACTCACTCTTCAGGCGGTCCAGCTCGCGCAGACGTTCGGCGTTCTGCAGCTGTTCCTGGTACAGTTCCGCGTTGGTGAGGGCGATGGCCAACTGGTTGGTCACGATCTGCAGCGTCCGCACCTCAGGCTCAGAGAAGTAGTTAGGCAGGTCATGCTGCACGTCCAGCACGCCGAGCAGCCGCTGGCCGGTGTACAACGGCAGCGCTACCTCGGAGCGGGTGTAGGGCAGAAGCGGATTGGGCAGGTGATCCGGCGCTGTCAGCACGTCATTCACCACCACCGCGGACAGTTCGCGGGCTGCGCGGGCCACCAGGCTGCGGGGTGCATCCAGCGGGATGCTGTGACCCATTCCCTTGAGCATCTGGCCTACCTCGCCGCGGCCCTCGCGCAGCACCAGCTGCCTTGTGTCGTCGTGGTAGTAATACACATGAGCATGGTAGTAGCCCATCGATTCGATCAGGTGCCGGATCGTCTCGCGCAGCAGCGCATCCGGATTGAACAGCGCATTGAGGTCCTTCCCCATCTCGTAGGCCAGGCGCTCGCGACGCTCTACGCGGCGGCGCTCGGTGATGTCAGTCAGCACCAGCGTCAGCACCGGGCGGTTGTCCAGTATGATCCACGATAGGGCGACCTCAGCGGTGAACTCTTCGCCATTCTTGCGGCGGGCTGGCAGCTCCAGGTTTCTCTCCGGGGGCTGTGTGCTGGCGGCGGTGATCGCCGTGGCATCCGGGAAGAAGGTCTCCAGGGATTGGCCCATCACTTCTTCAGCGCGGTAGCCGAAGGTCTGTTCAGCTACACGGTTGAATACGATCACGCCCTGTTCCTGGTCGAGCGAGATGATCGCGCTGCTGGCGGCTGAGATGATGGCGTCCAGGCGAGATTGAACCGCGGCGGTCTGCGCCAGTGCGGCCTGCGTTTCTTGCAGCAGGCGGATGTTCTGCACGACTGTAGCGGCCTGATCAACCAGCGCCGTGATCTGGCGGATAGCTTTGTCGTCCAGCGGCGGCATCTCGCCTGCTGCCTGCCCGGTGACGAACCCCAGCCACCGACCTGTGATAGTCAGTGGGAATGCCGCAACACCGCGGATGCCCAGCTCATCGCGGAAGATCGAGCGCGTGAATTCGTCCACCCGCTCGTCTGTGTTCAGATCGGAAACGATGGTAGCGCGGTCGGCAGCTACCAGACGGATGACCGGCATCTGTGCTACCGGGTAATCCTTGCTTTCCGGGATCGCCTGGCCGCTCGGCTCGTAATGGGCCACGGCCCGGATCATCTCGGGCTGATCGTCCCCGATCCAGGGTCGATTGAACAACTGCAGACTGACACGGTCGAAGCGGGCCAGCTCGGTCGTGCCCACCAGGGCCTGCAGCACCTCATCATAGCTGGAGGCGCGGGCGATCTTTTCGCTGCCAGCGTACAGTGCAGCCGTCTCGGCCAGCGAGTTCTGAGCTTCCTCGAATAGGCGGGCATTGGTCAGCGCAATGGACATCTGCCCGGCGATGATGCGCAGCGTCTGGACTTCTTCCTCGGTAAAGGCGTTCACGCGCTGCTGCTGCACATCCAGCACACCGATCAGCCGGTTGCCAGTGAACAGAGGCACGGCGACTTCGGCGCGGGTTTCCGGCAGCAGCGGATTGGGCAGGTAGTCGGGGTTCGCCTGCACATCGTTCGACACTATCGGCTGGAGGGCGCGCCCGGCCTGCGCCACGAGGCTGCGGGCCGCCTGGAGCGGGAAGTTGTGTTTCATCTGCTTGAGGGCCTCGCCAGCCGAGCCGTGCCCCTCGCGCATGACCAGACGGTCGTTGGCCTCATCGAAGAGATAGACTTGTGCGTGGTAGTATCCAAACGACTCGCTCAGGCGGGTGATGGTCTCCCGCAGCAGCTCATCGACCTCCAGCACGGAATTCAGGCGCTCGCCCAGCTCATAAGCCGCACGCTGGCGGCGCCGTGCCCGATCCAGATCGGTGATGTCGCGGCCCATGCCCAGCACGCCATAGATCCGGCCTGAAGCGTCGCGCAGCGGCACCTTGGTGGTATCCAGCACATGTTCGCTGCCATCCCGATATGACGCCACATCGTATGGGTTGCGGACGATCTGCCCGCTCAGCGCGGCAATGTCATCGTTGCGGAAGCCGATGATCCCGCGCTCCGGGTCGCCATCCACCAGTTCACGCGGGGTGAAAGCATAGTCGTCCTTTCCCAGGGCTTCTTCAGGGGTGACGCCCAGGCCCTGCTCGGCCAGCGACCGGTTGATCAGGATGAAGCGGAACTGCTCATCCTTGGCCCAGATCCAGTCCGGGGTGGAGTCAATCACGGCGCGTAGCAGCGTCTGCGAGCGGTTGGTGTCTTCAAACAGGCGGGCATTACGCACCGCCACGGCCACCTGACCGGCCAGCGTGCTGAGCACCGAGGCATCTGATTCGCTGAAGCGGTCGGAGGTATCAGCCTGCACATCCAGGACGCCGAGGATATCGTTGCCCAGCCGCAGCGGCACGGCCATTTCCGAGCGTGTATTCGGCAGCAGTGGATTGGGGAGAAAGTCGGGCTGAGCCAGGGCGTCATTGACGATGACTGGCTGACCGGTGCGGGCCGCGCGGGCCACCAGGCTGCGTGGCGCGTCCAGAGGGATGCTGTGCCCGGCGTTCTTCATGATCTGGCCCGGCTCTCCTGCGCCTGCCTCCATTCGGAGTGTGTGCCCTGCCGGGTCCAGCAGATAGATGTGCGCATGATACAGCGAGAAGGCCGCCTTGGTCAGCTCTACCACGCGGGGAAGCATTTCCTCCAGATTCAGCGCGGAAGCGACTTCCCGTGACACTTCCGCCGCCAGCTCCAGGTCGCGCGTGCGGTCCTGCACGCGCTTCTCCAGTGATCCGATTAACTCTTCCAACTGCTCGGCCATCGAGTTGAAGGCCTTGGCCAGCAGACCGATCTCGTTCCGGGAGGGGACTTTTGCCCGCTGCGATAAGTCCCCGCTCGCGATGCGTGACGCCACCTGCGTCAGCGTCTGGATAGGCGAAGAAACCCGGGCGGCGGCGAGCGAGCCCACGGTCACCGCGATGAAAGCAGCCAGCAACGCCAGCGATAGACTGGCGCGGCCGGCCTGCGCGCTCGCGGCCAGCGCTTCCTCCTCGGAAATCTCCGCCAGCATCCCCGCTTCCAACTCCGGGATCCAGCGGTAGACGCCGATCACCCGCACGCGCGGGGACATATAGTTGTCGTAAGTCGCACTGCCGTTTTCCTGCCGCAGCGCGCGGTTGATGCCTTCGCTGTAGTAGGCCCTGTTCAGGCTATACTCGGTCAGGCGGCTGGGTGTGAGCAGATAATTGTTCTGCCGGCTGACCAGATATGTCTCACCTGTGGTACCCAGGCCCGTGCGCTCAGTCATGATGCGGCCCAGCACGGCGGTATCCAGTTCGGCAGCCAAGACGCCGACAACTTCACCGCTGGCATCCAGGATAGGATGCGTCGTTACCAGGGTGAGCTCGTTGTTGGCGACATCAAAATAAGGCGGCTCCGTCTGATGCTGGTTGCTGAAGCTGTCCTGGTAGAAGGGGAGCAGGGTTACCACTTTGCCCAGATCGGCCGGATCATGAGCGCCAACTACCACGCCGTCCCGGTTGTAGAGGAACATGGCACGGATGAAGGGATGGGTGTCAACGGAATCTGCAAACAGCACAAACACTTCGCGCTGTATGGCCGGGTCGGGTGTCTCGGCAGTTACCAGAGCCTGAAACTGCTCGGTATGGGCGGCGTCAGCCAGGATTAACTGGGCGACCAGATTGCCTTCCTCGACGAAGCGCAGAATCTGGTCCGTTTTCAGTTCGGCGATCGACTCAAGCTGGCGGGCCGCCTGCTCGCGCCCCTGGCGAGCGGTCTGCTGCAGCGTCACCGACGCGATCAGCAGGATGGGCACCAGCACCAGCCCCACCAGTACCAGGATCAGGCTCCAGCGCAGCTGACGCCAGAACGGTACCCGGTCCTCAGGGGCGGTATTGCGTGGCTCTGTTTGGCTCATGTGGGGTGGCCTCCGTCTGCTTCCCTGTCTCTTGCTGCTGCGGAACAGCGCCCTGAACCGGCATACATAATAGGCAGGCGCGGGTTTTCAGCGAAGTCCCTTTTTCACAGCGGGCATACCGCTGCTTACCCTTTTCCTCAGCATCCTACACTATACCATCGATCGGGTGGGTGTCGAATGGGGGATTACCCCCACCCGGCTCGCTGCAACGGCGTGCAGTGCCCAACGGGCAGTGCCCAAATGGTACAATCCATACAGATTCCGTGACCCGTCACCGAGGCCGCCCATGACGTTCGACGCGCAGTCTCTTCCCAAAGTCCTCCAGCTCTACCTGGAGATCAGCCAGTACCCGATACTCGCGCGCCGCATCCGCCAGCGCATGCGTGAGGAGATCTTCGCCCGCGGGGTGGTCAGCCCGCAGGTCTTTGAGCAGGAAGTGCGGGAGAAGGCCATCCAGTCTCAGGAGCGTGAAGGGATGACTAACCCGCTGGTGGAGGAAACGCCCGAAACCTGGCAGCAGCGGGTGGAGAAGATACGCGATCACCAGACGGATTTCTACTTCGCCTATAACCTCCCGCACGACCTGCTGCAGGAGATCGTGGCCGACCTGGTGGCCCAGCGCGACCCTGGCCACAAGGTCGTGCTGTCATTTAACCCGGAGCTCGCGCCGTGGGACCTGCTGTTTTCCCAGGGTGAGCTGTACGAAAGCTACCCGCCTGACCGTCGCGCCGAGGTCGAACACCATCTGCGGGAGATACAGGTGGTGCTCATCAAGGCGATGATCTCCGACCAGCTCGCCTTTGTCCGGGTCGCGCGTGAGTATCTGACTATGGCCGATCTCAAGAACATCCGTGCGCACCGCATCGGGCGCGGTAAGATCGGCGGCAAGTCGGCCGGCATGCTGCTGGCGCACAAAGTGCTGCAGCGCGAAGGGGCCGCCCGCGGCCTCGATATGGACAGCCTGATCTCGATCCCGGAGTCGTACTTCATTGGCTCGGATGTTTTCTACGAGTTTCACTCGGCTAATGACCTGTTCCGGTGCATGAACCAGAAATACAAGAAGCATGAGCAGATGATTGCGGATTACCCGGAGATCTATGATGCCTATATGGCCGGTCAACTGCCAGCCGAGGTATTGCGCCGCCTGGCTGACATGCTGGCCGAGGTTGGCAATTCACCGCTGATCGTGCGCTCCTCCAGCCTGCTCGAAGATAATTTCGAGACATCGTTTGCCGGCAAGTATGACAGCTTCTTCCTGCCCAACCAGGGGTCGCCTGCCCAGAATCTCGAGGCCCTGAGCCGCGCGATCGTTCAGATCTACGCCAGCGTCGTCCGCCCCGAGGCGCTGATCTACCGTGAGCGGATGGGCCTGACCGACTATGACGAGCGAATGGCCATCCTGATCCAGCGGGTGCAGGGGCAGCAGCATGGTCGCTACTTCTACCCGCTGGTGGCCGGGGTGGGGTTCAGCCAGAATCCCTATCGCTGGACTCCTCGCATCCGGGCCGAGGATGGCCTGCTGCGGCTGGTCACCGGGCTGGGCACACGAGCCGTTGATCGAGTCGGCTCAGACTACCCCCGTATGGTGGCGCTCAGCCACCCCACGCTGCGCCCGGAGCGAGGAGCGCGCAGGGTCCGCCACTATTCGCAGCACCGGATGGACGTCATCGATCTGGAAGCCAATGATCTGGCTACCCTGCCGGTTGCGGACGTGCTCCCGCCTGACCACCCGGGGCTTGGCGCTATCGTCTCTGTGGAGCAGGGAGACATGTTGCAGCCATTATCTCGCGGATCGATCACTCTCGATCCCCGCAGTATGGTCGTAACCTTTGACCGGCTGCTGGCCGACCGGGCCTTTGTACAGCTGATGCGCGACATACTCGACATCCTGGAACAGGCTTACGAGCGCCCCGTGGATATTGAGTTTGCCGGCGAAGTGCTGGACGCTTATCCCCGTGCGAGGGTGCATTTGTCGTTGTTGCAATGCCGCTCGCTGAGTCGGCGGCACGAGTACCGGCCGTTTAAGTTTCCCTCTCATATCCCGCCCGGCGATATCCTGTTCACCGCCCGCCGGCAGGTGCCTCAGGGCATCGTGGAAGGCATCACATACATCGTCTATGTGGACCCGCACACCTATGAGCGCATCGCCAGCGTGCAGACCCGGCTCGAGATCGGGCAGGTGATAGGGCGGCTGAACGAGCGGCTGCGCGATCATACGTTCATCCTGATGGGGCCGGGCCGCTGGGGTTCGTCCAATATCAACCTCGGAGTGCGTGTCACCTTCGCGGATATCTACAATACGTCGGTGCTGATTGAGGTCGCCTACGAGCAGGGCGGGCAGGTCCCCGAAGTATCCTACGGAACGCATTTCTTTCAGGACCTGGTTGAGGCGGATATCTACCCGCTGCCGCTTTACCCCGATGATCCCTCGACCCTTTATCGCGAATCATTCTTTACCGGGAGCCCGAACGCTCTGGCTGATCTGCTGCCGGATGATGCTGATTACGCGCCCTATATCCGGGTGATCGATGTGCCGGCCTGCACTGCAGGGCGGGTGGTGACTCTGGTGATGGACAGCGAGCAGGGACGAGGTGTTGCCTTCCTGACCGACGCGGGTGCTCAAGATCCGTCGAGGAGATAGCCGAGGCTCTGCCAGCCACAGCAGGATCGGAGGATGTTGCGGTGGGTTTTCTTCGGCGAACTGCGCGCGGGACGGCAGCGGTTCACTCTCTCAATACGCGGCGATCCCGGGCTACTCCGACGGCCTGCTGCAGACGCTCCGCTTCGGCGCGGGCCGCAAGCCGGCCAAAGTCGGTGATCCGGTAGTAGCGCCGGCGTACATCATCGTAATCGGGTGCGGGGCGTTCGTCGCATTCCTCGATCAGGTTGGTGGCGAGCATGCGCTTAATCGATCCATATAGAGTCCCGGGCCCCATGCTCACTGCGCCTCCGGTATCCCGGTGGATGCGCTGCATGATGGCATAGCCGTGCATCTCTCGATCGCTCAGAGCCAGCAAGATATGAAACACGGCCGGCGTCAGAGGCAGCACTGTCCGTGGATCGCTGTATGGGTTGCGCATCATGCTTTGTCCTTGCACAACGCCCGCTGCGCATGCGTGGATACATGCGCCCGGGCGTGGTAGAAATGTAATTATAACCTTCAGCGTATATCGGATGCGGACGTAATGAAATAGGAACAGGGTACTATCCCGGCGGCGCGGCGCGGGCGCCAGTTGCGCGAAATCACGCAAAGGCGGTATATTTTTAGAATATATTGAAAGTTGTGAATTGCTGGATCGGCTTCTCCCCGGAGCCGGAAATCATCGCCAGAGGAGAATACACCGTGGCAGAGATCGTCAAGAGCACTATCACCTGTGATATGGAGGGCCGCATTGAGACCTTCAACCGGGGCGCCCAACAGATCTTCGGCTATACCCCTGACGAGGTCATCGGTAAGAAGCGTGTTTCGCTGTTCTCTCCGGGCCTGATTGTACTCGGTCACGTCGGCAACTGGCTGGCTACCGCCACCCGCGATGGCGAATACACCGGGCAGACCGTCTTTGTCCGCCGAGACGGATCGAAGTTCGCCGCTGATATCCGCATCACACCCACGTGGAAGGAGGGTGTGCAGATCGGCTATTGCGGAGTCACCACACCGCGCCCGGATATCCCCGTTGAGCAGGCGATGCCGCCGATCCCGCTGGGCACGCGTATCTTCCGGTGGCTGGTGATCACCCGTGCGCCCTTCCTCACTGCCACCATCGTTCCTATCCTGGCTGGCGCGGCCTGGGTTGTTGCGACCGGCGCGGTCAGCCCCTTCCCGTGGCTGTTGTTTGCCCTGGCGCTGGTAGCCGGTCTGGCGATGCATGTCGCGGCAAACACCTTCAACGACTACTTCGACTGGACGAGCGGCACCGACTCGCTGAACAATGAGTATTTCATGCCGTTCTCCGGCGGCAGCCGCGCCATCGAGCTGGGGTTGATCAGCGAACGGGGACTGTTTCGTCTGGCGTCGGCGGCGCTCCTGGTAGCGATGCTGCTCGGCGGGGCGCTGGTGTTTGCATTTAACCGCCCGCTGTTGCTGATCTTTGGCCTGGTTGGAGCGTTCAGCACCTATTTCTATACGGCACCGCCTCTGCGCCTGGCGGCTCGCCGCGGCCTCGGCGAACTGGCTGTCGGCCTGTGCTTCGGCCCGCTGATGACCGCCGGGACGATCTATGCGCTGACCGGCGCAGTTTCCTGGCTGGATTTCTTCATCGGCCTGCCCATCGGCCTGCTGATCACCGCCGTGCTGTGGATCAACCAGTTCCCGGATTTCATGGGCGACCAGGCTGCCGGGAAGATCAACCTCGTCGTAGCGCTTGGCATGGAGCGCGCTCGCTGGGGCTATCTGTTCATTGTGGGGGGGGCCTTTGCGGCGGTGCTGGCCGGCGTGCTGGCCGGTGTTCTGCCCATTGGTGCGCTGCTGATGCTGCTGGCTCTACCGATCGCAGTGCTCACTACCCGCCGCCTGTTTGCCGAGTACCGTGAGCGTACGCTGGTCAAAGCTAACTCTGGCACCATCCTGCTGCATTTTCTGGCCGGGGTGCTGTTGAGCATCGGTCTGTTTGCCAGCGGACCGCTGGCGCGGCTGCTCAGCCTGTAACCGTGCCCTGTTTCTTTCACCGCTGCATCCCCCTGCCGGATGAAAAAGGTCACCCGGCAGGGTTTTAGTGTGATCTGTACAGGTGGATCGGTATTTGGGCGTGACTCTCGATTCTTGAGGAGCAGAGAATTACAATACTATGCGAACTATACGAGTATTTGACTGGATAGCGGTATCTCTCGAGGGACTGCTGGAGGGATGATTATGACAACTCGTTCGGGATCAAGCAGGCTGCTTGTGCTGGCGGGTGTACTGGGGCTGGCGGCGCTTGCCTGCACGACCGCCTCGCTGGGGCTGGAACAGCCCGCACCGATCGCCGAAGCGACTCCGGCTCCTGCCGACGAGGAGGAGCCGACCCTGGAGCCGCCAACCGCAGCCCCACCCCCTGAGATCGGGAGCGTGTCGGCGCTGGCGCTGGACGAAGCGCTGGTCAATGTCTATGAGCGGGTGATCCCCGCAGTCGTTAACATCGATGTCAGCCAGCGCAATGGTGAGAACGATCTGATCGATTTCGGCAGCGGCTCCGGTTTTGTCCTGGATACCGAAGGCCACATTGTCACCAATAACCATGTGGTAGCCGACGCTGATGAGGCCCGTGTCACCTTCAGCGATGGTGTGGTGCTGGAAGCCGAAGTACTGGGCGTCGATCCGTACAGCGACCTGGCCGTGCTTAAAGTCACGCCGCCGGCGGATTACACACTGGTCCCTGTTGAGCTGGGAAACTCCGACGAGCTGCAGGTGGGCCAGCTGGTGATCGTCATCGGCAATCCGTTCGGCCTGACCGGTTCGATGTCCGTGGGCGTCGTCAGCGCGATGGGGCGTACCCTGCCGGCGCTGGATGGCGTGTTTTCCAACCCGCAGATCATCCAGACCGATGCGGCGATCAATCCGGGGAACTCAGGCGGACCCTTGCTCGATGTGAATGGGCGCGTCATGGGTGTCAATGCGGCTATCCGCAGCGAAACCGGCATTAACTCCGGCATCGGTTTCGCGGTGCCGGTGAACACGGTCAAGCGGATTGTCCCCCAGTTGATCGAGAACGGGCGAGCGGAATATCCCTATCTGGGCATTTCAGCTCAGAGCAACCCCTCGCTGTCGGAGCTGTCGGTAGAGTTCGAGATGCCGGTTCGGCAGGGCGTTCTGGTCGCGGAGGTGCTGGACGGGGGCCCGGCCGATCGCGCCGGGCTGCGCGGGGGCACCCGCACCGTGAACTTCCGCGGCGCGCAGGTGGCGCTTGGCGGCGACATCATCATTGCCATTGATGGCGAGCCGCTCGCCAACTTTGATGAACTGCTTGGTTATCTGGTCTCCAATACCAGCCCCGGCCAGGAGGTCGTTCTGACCATCCTGCGGGATGGCGAGGAGATGGAAGTGCCCTTGATACTTGGGACGCGTCCGACGACGCCGTAGGCTTCCCCCGATTACACTGTGAAGGCCAGCGCCCCGGCGAGCCAGAAGAGGCCGGGGCGCTGACGTTTGTGCCTGGTGGGAACCTTCCTGCCCACTGCTGCGTCTGATCCACAGAGAGACGGCAGCCTGCTGTCTCAGACTCAGGAGGGATGTTGATGATGGAGCGAAGAACCAATGGCCGGATATTCGGTCTCGTCGGCCTGGGGGTAGCGATTGCAATGGCGCTGGTGACCGGCTGCGCGGCCATCGCGGGCGGCGGCGGCGGGGGCGTGCCGGTTCCGACCCCCCAGCCGGGTGCAGGCTACCTGCCCAACACGATCTCGGTCAGCGGGTACGGTGAGGCAACCGGGGCGCCCGATATCGCTTATGTGATGCTCGGCGTCAACGTAGTTGACCCGGATGTAGGCGATGCAGTCGTCAAGGCCGGCCAGGCGATGCAGCGCGTTCAGGAGGCGATGGAGCAGGCTGGCGTCGCCCCCGAAGATATCCAGACGGTTAACTACAGCGTGTGGCCAGAAGATCGCTATGATCCACAGACCGGCCAGCCGACCGGCGAACGCGTCTATCATGTCGATAATATGCTCAATATCAAGGTGCGCGACCTTGATCAGGTGGGCGAAATTATTGAAGCTGGCCTGAGCGCCGGGGCTAATGCTGTCAATGGGCTTTCGTTTGGCGTTGAGGACACCAAGGCGCTCGAGGAAGAAGCGCGCCGCGAGGCAGTTAGCGACGCCCGCGCCCGCGCCGAGCAGATCGCTGAGACGCTCGGTGTCAAGCTGGGTGCGCCGGTGATGGTCACGGAGGGCTATGGCAGCTTCCCGATCCCGACCTACTATCCCATGGTGGCGGCAGATGCCATGGGCGTCGGCGGCGGTGGGGCAGCCGCGCCCATCAGCCCGGGGCAGCTCACGGTCAGCATGGGCGTGAGTGTGGTCTTTAGCATCGATCGTTAGGCCGGGCCTGCTGTGGGTCGAGGCGGTCGTGCGCGGCAGCGCCGGCCGCCTCTGCTGTTTTCTCGGGCGATGTCGATGAATTGGCGGGGGCTCCCACCTGCACTATACTACAGGCCCGCGCCAGCGGGGCAGGCCAGGTGCAAACAGGGAGGCGCTTTCGGTGTGGCCGGGTTGTTCGAAACGGATCAGGTACTACTTTCGCCTCCTGTAGGGGCGGCGGAGCATCTCGGATGAGTACGCCCAGGACCGTTCCCGGACTTCTGGGCGATTTTCGCCTGCTGATCATCCTGTTTGTAAGCCTGCGTATGTCGCTGCTGATCGCCTACCAGCCGCTTCTGCTCGATGGCATTGACCGGGGAATCACTGCAGGCGGCGATTTTTATACCTACTACAGCCTCGTCCGGCTGACCGATACCGTTGGGATGCCGTTTGAGAGCTGGTGGACGGAATACCCTCCTCTGTGGGTGCTGCTTTCGGTGGGGCTCTATGCCATGCTGGGCCCCTCCGCCAGCTATACCGGCTTTGCGGCGCTGCTGGCGCTGGTAACCATGACCGCCGATGCTGGCGTACTGGCGCTGGTGCGGAGCATCGGTGCTCGCCTGCGCGGCGAGGCATCCGGCATGGCCATCGCGTGGGTCTATGCTCTGGTGCCGGCTCCCTTAATCCTGGTCTTCTGGAACTTCGAGGCCCTGGTGGCGTTGAGCTTGCTGCTGGGCGTATGGTGGCTGCTGGAGGAGCGCGAAGCGCGCTCTGCGGTAGCCACTGCGCTCGGAGCGCTCATCAAGTTTGTCCCTGCTCTGATCCTGGGTGCGCTGTGGCGCTACCGTCCCTGGCAGCGTGCGCTTCGCTATACACTGGCCGTGCTGGGGATCTTCGTGCTGGTCTACCTGCCGCTGCTTGTACAGAACCCTGCCATGACCGCCCCTTCGCTGACAGCGCAGTTTAACAAAGCCTCATACCAGACAGTCTGGGCGCTGATCGATGGCAACTACCGGACGGGCAACTTCGGCCCCATCGAGGACCGCACCGACCCGGCGAAAGCCGGGGAGCGTCAGGGCAACCCACCCGTGTTTCCCGGCTGGCTGCGGCTGGGCGCGGCGGCGGGTGTAGGGCTGTGGGTGTATCTGCGCACCCGGCGCTTTGATGGGATCGGACTGGTGGCCTTTGTCACCCTGACGATGCTGATCTTCTACCTGCAGTCCCAGGGCTGGAGTCCACAGTGGCTCTGCTCGATCGTCCCGCTGCTGTTGTTGTGCTTCCCAACCCGATCCGGCGTCCTGCTGGTCCTGCTGCTCTCCATGCTGGCCTTTGCTGAGTATCCCTTTCTGTTCATTCGCACCGGCGCCACCGGAGGCGTGATCAGCGGGAGCCTGGTGCTGCCATATGCTGCTCTGATCATCCTGCGCACCGGACTTCTGACGGGCGCCTGTGTCGGCCTGTACCGCATCCTGCGGCAGGAACATTCCGCCTAGAGGAGGGTGAGATCATGACTGCCGGTTCTGCTGGCGCAGGGCGCCCTGCACAGGATTCCCGCCGGTGGCCGACTCTCGTCGGTCTGGGCGCAGGCGTTCAGGCCTACTGGCACACCGTCCGGCTGCCGCGCATTGTCCGGTATGGCGCGGAGCATCACCTCATCATCCCCGGCGAGGACCCGCTGATCCTGGCGGCTTCCACCGACCGCCTCCTGGTGGACTGGATCGACTTCTCCATCGAGCTGCTGGCGGGTCTGATCGCTCTGGTGACGGGCTTCACCCTGGGCCGTGACAGCTATGCGATACTCAGGCCATTTGTCAATGACGTGTACCACAACGATCCGGCCTTCCGCGACCATGTCCATCGGGTCGGCGAGCGCACCCTGATCGACGATCCCCTCGGCGTGGGCAGGGCTGCCCGCGATCTCTGGGTCTATCTCTGGCGGCACTATCGCCGGGCCTTCTTTCAGGCTATTGCCCGGGTAGTGGGACGTGCCTTCCGTCCGCAGGCGCTGCTGCTTGTTCTGCTGCGCTGGCTGGCTCGCATGATCAGCGCTGGCACGGTCTTCCTGGTCGAGCTTGGCATGCTGCTTATACCGCTGGGCCGCAAGCTGCGCGGTGAGGGGGACTCTGTATGAAGCGATCACCGGCGGCCCCGCCACGGCGGCCCCTGCGCGAGGCCCTGCGGGCGCACCTCGCCCGGCAGACGCCTCGCGAGGTCGCCATCGACTATCTGCTGCTGACGATCGGCGCCCTGATGAACTCCATCGCCTACATCATCTTCTACATTCCCAATAATCTCGTCTCTGGCGGGGTCGGAGGGCTGGGGATCTTCGCACACTACCTGTTCGGCTGGCCTGTCGGCCTCGTGACACTGGCGCTCAACATCCCCCTGTTCATCGCCGGCCTGCGCTGGGGTGGGGGCATCACCACGGGCATCCGCACGATCTACGCGGTGGTGGTGATGTCGCTGGGCATCGATCTGCTGGAGCCGCTGCTGCCCACTGTCACCCGCACGCCGCTGCTGTACATCACCTACGGCGGGCTGCTGGATGGCGCGGGGCTGGCGCTGGTGCTGCGCGCTCAGGGAACCACCGGCGGCACGGACATCGTGGCGCAGCTGCTGCGGCGCTTCACCGGGCTGGAGATCAGCCGGGGCATGTTCATCTCCAACGCGCTGATCATCGCCGCGGCGGCGTTGATCTTCGGCCTGGAACGCGCGATGTATGGCGTCATGGGCGCGGCGGTGTCCGCGTGGACGGTGGATACCGTGCTGGCCGGAGGCCGTCGAGCCCGGCAGGCGATCATCATCTCCGATCGCTGGGAGGCGGTGCGCGACATGCTGCTGCAAGACATGGAGCGCGGTGTGACCATCCTGCCGGGGCGGGGCGGCTACACTGGCGCCGAACGCCCGGTGCTCATGTGTGTGATCGCCCCGCGCGAGGTCGCCTATCTGCGCCGTCAGGTGCAGGACATCGACCGCGATGCCTTTGTGGTTATTGGTGACACTACCGAGGTGTGGGGTGAGGGATTCACCCCGGTAGATCACCACCTGTAGCCGTCAGCCTGGCTGCTTTACCAGGGGATGTCCCCGTGCGTGCCGTCGCAGAAAGGGGCCCGGCGGCTGTGTTTACACTGGCACAGCGAGGCCCGCCGGCGCTCAGCGACGATGATCTCAACCGGCTCGAATTCGCTTCCCCGGTGCGAGTCATCGCACCAGGGCTGGCTCTCCGAGCGCCCGCAGGCGCACCAGCGGTAGATGCCGGGCTGAAGCTCCAGGGTAACGGGCCGTCGGGCCGCGATGAAGGGCTTGCTCATGCGCCGATTGTACTCCTTCAGTCGGAAATCTGTCAGCCGGCTGGCATCGGGGCTGGCCTGTGCCGTCTGGCTGCCCGGGCTGCTGGCTGCTGGATGCCAGGCAGCGGTTCCGGCTGCCACCCTCTGGCCGACCCTGCCCCCGGCCACGGGGGAGACTCCATTCCCCGTGACGGAGACAGCCTCTGCGCCCCTCCTGCTGCCGCCGACGCCGGTCATCGCCCTTTCGCAGGGCGCTGCGCCGGAAACAGGCGCTCCCCCCGCGCCGACCCCTGCGCCCCTGGGCTATGCGCCGGTGAGCCGCAACGCCGACTGGGCCCCCGTGGCCCAGAATATCGAGGGTGTTGAGATGCTGCTGGTTCCGGCGGGCTGCTTCCAGATGGGCAGCGATGCCGCCAATGCGGGCGCCGACGAAGGCCCTGCCCATCCAATTTGCTTCGCGGCGCCTTTCTGGATTGACCGGCTCGAAGTTACAGCGGGGCAGTTCGGGTCGCCGGGGAGCATAGCCGACCCGGGATACCCGCGGGATTCGGTGTCATGGGGCGAGGCCGCGGCACACTGCGCGGCCCGTGGCGCCCGCCTGCCGACTGAGGCGGAATGGGAGTACGCAGCGCGCGGCCCTGATGGGCTGATCTATCCCTGGGGCGGCGCCTTTGATCCGGCCTTCGCGGTCTATGCGGGGAGCGGCGGGCTCCAGCCAGCCGCCAGCCGCCCGGAGGGGGCTTCCTGGGTGGGTGCGCTCGATATGGCCGGCAGCCTGTGGGAATGGACCAGCACGATCTACGACCCCGATCGCTTCCCATATCCCTATGATCCTGCCGATGGGCGAGAGGATCCCACCGATAGGGTCAGCCAGCGTGTGATCCGCGGCGGCTCGTGGGATAATGAACCGCAGTTCCTGCGTGCCGCCGGGCGCAGGGGCAAGCTCCCCTCAGGCGAGTGGTACGGCTACATCGGCTTCCGCTGTGTGCGTGGCGCCGGGAGGCCCTGACTCTGGCTTGTGAGGCAGGACAGGGCCGGCGCCTGCCGCCTGGCGGGCTTCACACGCGATCCCGTGTGCGCTATACTAGGGCAGCAGCTGACATTCGATCAACTCCCCGTCCAATATGGAGGATATGACTGATGGCTGAGAAGACGCACGCGCCGGTGCGCACTGTCGAAGAGATCCTGAAGGGCTACGCCGGCCAGAATCCCGGCGTTCTGACCAACCTGTATCGTTTATTGACTCACGGGCGGCTGGGCGGGACAGGCAAGCTGGTTATCCTGCCGGTCGATCAGGGCTTCGAGCACGGCCCTGGCCGGAGCTTCGGCCCTAACCCGGCCGGCTACGATCCGCACTATCACTTCCGGCTGGCCATCGAGGCGGGCTGCAACGCTTATGCGGCTCCGCTCGGCTTCCTGGAGGCAGGAGCCGCCGACTTCGCCGGACAGATTCCGCTCATCCTCAAGCTGAATAATCATGATGTGCTGCAGGATGAAGTTGATCCCCTGGGTGCGCAGACCGCTTCGGTGGCCGACGCTCTGCGTCTGGGCTGCGTGGGCATCGGCTATACCATCTACCCCGGTACGCTGGATCGCCGTTTGCAGTATGAGCAGCTGGCTGTCATCGCCGAAGAGGCCAAGGAGGCCGGGCTGGTGGTGGTGGTGTGGTCCTATCCGCGTGGAGGCGGCCTGCAATCCGCTGATGAAACGGCGGTGGATGTGTCTGCCTATGCCGCGCAGATCGCCGCGCAGCTCGGCGCGCACATTATCAAGGTCAAGCTCCCCGGCCCGAATATCGCGCTGGAAGCGGCCCGCAAAGTCTACGAGAAGCAGGCCATCCCGATCAGCACCCTGGCCGACCGGGTGCGGCATGTGGTGGACAGCGCCTTCGCCGGCAAGCGCATCGTGATCTTCTCCGGCGGCGCGACCAAGGGCAGCGAGGATGTCTTCGAGGAGATCCGTGCCATCCGCGACGGCGGCGGCTTTGGCTCGATCATCGGGCGTAATGCCTTCCAGCGCCCCTGGTCTGAGGCGCTGGCCTTCCTGGATAAGGTGATGGGCATCTACGAGGGCAGCATCGACTGACGCTCCCTGCCCGGAGACAGCACCGGGCGGCCACGATGGCCGCCCGGTGTGTTTTGCAGCTGAGGATGTGTCTATTCGCCGGCATGCTCGGCCATCTCACCGATCAGCAGCTCAAGCTGAGCGATGCGATCTTCGCCGATCTCGTTGTACAGCGTCATCAGCTTGTCCGCGGTGGCGGTCTCCTCCAACTGCTCGTTGACGAACCACTGCAGGAAGTTGAAGCTGGTGAAATCCGCCTCGCCGAGGGCCAGCTTGCTCATATCGAGGAAGCGGCGGGTGACAAAGGCTTCCTGGTCGACGAACAACTGCAGGGCCTCACCCACGCGCGAAAACTCGTTGCGCGGGGCAGGGATGGGCGGGATCATGGCTGATCCTCCTGCATAGTTGATGTGCCTGAGGATCTTCAGCCCGTGTTCCTTCTCCTCTTCCGCCTGATCGTAGAAGAAGTTTGCCAGGCTGTCCAGGTTGCGCCGCTCGAAGTACGAGGCGATGGCCAGGTACTGCAGGTGCGCGGCGAACTCGTGGCCGATTTGCGTATTCATCTCGGCGGCAAGCTTGTCATTCAGGGTGAGCATACCCATCCTCCGTGGTATAAGTGGCAAATATATATCCCCTCTGATTGTACGAGGCGTATTCCGGTCGGGCAACCGGGTCGATGCGCGGCTCAGCGCCCCGCCAGGATTCAGCATCCTGCGCAGACTGCTATACAATAGGGCGTATGGGGGCGTGCCTGCTGGCCCTCCCGGGTTCATCTTCATCCCTTAGCTAAGGAGCATTTCTCGATGAGCGAACCGGCTCCACAGTCTCCTTTCAGATCCGTGCGGGTGCTGATCATCGGGCTGGCGGCCGTGATCGTCGTGCTTGGCCTAGCGCTGGTGCTGCAGGCGATTGGCCTGGCCCGGGCGCCCGGTATCGGCGAGGCCGCGGAGCGCCCGGATGCGTTGGCCAACAGTGACGATGAGTGTGTCGTCTGTCACCGCCGTACCACTCCCGGCATCGTTGAGCAGTACGGGCACAGCACGATGGCTGCCGCTGAAGTCTCCTGCCAGGACTGTCACGAAGTTGAGGACGACTATCCTGGCTCGGTCGAGCATGAGGGCACCTATGTCCTCAGCTCTCCGACCCCGGCCATGTGCGAGCGGTGCCACAGCACCGAGGTGGCACAGTACAACGCCAGCCGCCACAGCCTGCCGGCCTATGTGGCGATGATCGGGGTGCAGGGCCTCGAGGATCAGTACCCTGACCTGGTGGACGAGTACCGCGCCATCCCTGAAGCGCAGCCCAACCCCAACGACGCTCGCAACGCCCTGTTCGCGCTGGAAGGCCCGGCGGTCACCCGTTTCGCCTGTGAGGGCTGCCATAACATCGGGCGTCCACAGCCCGATGGCTCGGTCGGCGAATGCCAGCACTGCCACCTCCGCCATGAGTTCACCCTGGAGCAGGCTCGCAAGCCCGAGACCTGCAATGCCTGCCACATCGGCCCCGACCACCCCCAGTGGGAGATCTATCAGGAATCGCCGCATGGCATCGCCTATGCCACATCCGGCCACCGCTGGAATTGGGAAGCCGAGCCGGGCACCCTGACTGTCAGCGACTTCCCGGCGCCGACCTGCGCCACCTGCCACTTCAGCGGCTTTGGCTCGACGGGCACCACGCACGATGCTGGCGACCGGCTGACCTGGTACCTGTTTGCGCCCATCAGCGAGCGGCGGCCGTCCTGGGAGGACAACAAGGTCCGCATGCAGGCAGTCTGCCGGGAGTGCCACAGCGAGCCGTTCATCGAAGACCTGTATGCCGACGCCGATGCCGGCACCGAGGCCATCAACGCCTGGGTGGCCGAGAGCAATCAGATCATCCAGCCGCTGAAGGACGAGGAGCTGTGGACCGCCGATCCCTTCGACCTGGAGATCGACTTCGTTCACTTCGAGCTGTGGCATCACTGGGGCCGCACGGCCAAGTTCGGCATGTGGATGCAGGGGCCGGACTACACCCAGTGGCATGGCGCGTATGAAGTGCTGGCCGACCTGACCGAGCTGCGCGCTATGACGGAGGAGATGCTGGCGGAAGCAGGAGTGGAACCCTGATCATGTACCACCTTGCGACCATCCTGCCGGCTGTCCGGCGGGTCCGGGTGCCGCTGACCCGCGACCAGTTGATGCTGCTGATGGCGGCCACCAATGAGATATTCCTCGGGGTGGATATCTACCTGGCCCACAGCATCAGCGGCACCATCGTGCCCAATGAATGGATCCCGATCATCTTTGGGCCGGTGGCGGGCGTCCTGCTGCTGGCGGCGGGCCTGATCGCGCTCCGCCGTCGGCCGCTGGCCACCGTCATCGCGACGCTGGTGTTCCTGGCCAGCATCGCCGTCGGCCTGCTGGGGGCCTACTTCCACCTGGTGCGGGCGATCCTGCCCAGCGGCGCGCCGGGCGAGCAGGTTTCGCTGGGCCTGCTGGTGTGGGCGCCGCCGATCCTCGGGCCCACCATGTTTGTGATGGTGGGCCTCCTGGGGATCAGCGCGGCGTGGATCGAGGATCCGCCCGACAGCGGCATGCTGCGGCTGCTGGGCGGCCGGCGGCTGCACCTGCCCTACAGCAAGACCCGCGCCTACCTGTTCATCACCGGCATGGGCGCGCTGGCGACTGTGATCAGCAGCGTGCTGGACCACGCGCGCACCGGCTTTGTCAATCCGTGGCTGTGGCTGCCGGCAGGAGCCGGGGTGTTTGCGACCGTCGCGGCGGTGCTGGTCGCCGCCTATGACGAGCCGACCGCCAGCGACATATGGACTTACACCGGCGCCATGCTGCTGATGATCGCCGTGGGGGTGATCGGCGCCGCCCTGCATGTGGATGATAACCTGACCGCCGCATCGCAGTTCGTGGCGGAGCGTTTCGTGCGCGGCGCTCCGTTCCTGGCGCCGCTGCTGTTTGCCAACATCGGCAGCATCGGGCTGATCGCGCTGCTCGATCCGGCGGAGTCTCGTACTTAGCCTTTCCGATTGCGGGCGCATGGAGATCCGGGGCGGCCCCTGGCGGGTCGCCCTGTTGTGCTTACGGATGCGCTAGGGCCAGATCACGCCCTGCGCCCTGCCGTGATCGGTCTCATCCTCATAGGCCCGCTGGGCGGCCCGGCAGGCAGCGAAAACCGGCTCGCTGGCGGCCCGCGCCGCCTCGTGCAGCGCCGCCTCGGACGGGGCGACCAGCGCCGTGAAGGCTGCACCCAGTTGCCAGGCGCAGTCCGTGGCCAGAGCGCCGTGTCCCTGTTCATGGGCGATCAGGCTGGCCTCGAACGCAGCCCAGCGGGCCGCCAGCTCCGGATCCGGCGTCCCCTCCGGCGACCACTGCGGCAGAGTATAGCGCACGGTCAGCAGCAGGGTGGCAGCCTGCACGGTGCAGCCGGCATCCCCGCAGGATGGCTGGAGCTGCCAGTCGAAAAGGGGCTCGGTGAGCGCATACCAGTGATAGCCGCCCAGCGCGTCGGTCGGGCCCAGCGTGCGCATCTGCGTGTCGATTGCCTCGCCGGACAGCCCGCCGATGATATATCGCACGGTGACGGTGGTCGCCTGCAGGGTCACCGCGCCGCGGGTTTCCTCATGGGTGGTGCGTGTGACGCTCGTCTGCGGCGCTGGCGCGGTCGGCGTGGCGGTCGGCGCAGGAGTTGTTGGGGCAGCGGTCGGGCTGGCCGCTCTGGAGGCAGTGGCCGTTGGGATGGCGGTGGCCGCCAGGCTGACCGATCCCGCTGTGGCGGCAGTCGGTATGGGACGCTCCACCGGCAGGTGGGTGAGCAAATTGCAGCCGCAGGCCGCGGCCAGGAGCGCTGCCAGTGCCCGGTGGCGCCTCATCGCAGCAGCCCTCGTCGCGCTGCCAGCAGACCCGCGCCCATGCCGCCGACCCAGACGGCGCTGACCAGCAGGCTGATCCCATCCGGCAGCAGGCCCACCCTCAGGTAGCGGACGGCGGCCCCGGCGCTCAGCACCGCGGCCAGCAGCGCTCCGGCTCCTGCCAGCACCAGCCCAATCCGCGCTGCCTGCGGATGCCCCACCTGCAGAGCGCGCCCTGCGATCAAAAGGCCCAGCCCCAGGGCGGCGATTCCCGCGCCGAGCGCCAGGCTGTCGGCGATGTGCTCGCCGCCCGCCAGGGCCACCAGTGCCCCGGCACCCGCCAGCCCGGTTCCCAGCCCCATCAGCCAGCCGCCCGTCCTTGTGCTTGCTCTGTTCACAGCCATCATTATCGTGGATTCAACGCCCCGGGCCAGTGCGTGCGTTCGGCCAGCCATCTTGCTTGCGCAAATCCGGAATAGGGCCTAAAAATATATATCACTCTGTTGCGGATATATCGAACAATGTTATAATCGCACCAAACACTGCTGCTACCGCGGCACAGCCTGTTGCCTGTCTGCCCGATAGCTGTGCCCATCACACTGGTATCCTGCTTGCGGCATATCCCACACGCCTCAGACAGATACCAGATTGTCTGTAATGCCCGTTGTGCAGCGGCAGATACCATCAGCGCGGCAGCACCCTAGCTGCCGGGGAAGGGGGTGCAGGCGATCTCTCACGGGTAGTGCGCGGCGGCGCTCCGGGCCGCTCCGGGTCGATCGCTGCGCTGGTAATTGGTAGCATGGCTTTGATATGGGGGCAGATATGGCTGACGAGCAGCAAGTTGAACAAAAGTACGCGGATATCCTCCTCCTCTACGAACAGGGCAACGTAGAGAAGGCAATGAACAAATTGGACGAGCTGCTGGATCAGAAGCCTGAAGACCGTGATCTGAAGCTGCTGAAGTGCCGCTGGTTGATCGAGCAGAAGGTGAATGCCGAATTCGTTGGCGCATATCTGGCCAATGAGTTGAAAGGCGGGCCTGACGCCGAGCTTCAGCCCTTGGTGGCCGGAGCGGAAACCTGGGCAGAGAGCCTGCTTGTAAAATCGCGGCGGGCGCTCTCCACCACTGCGCACCGCGAAAGCCGGGTCTTACAGCATGCGGCAGGCATCCTCGCGCCGTGGTGTGCTCCCATCCATCTGGGGCGTGCCCTGATTCTGCGCGACATTTTGGCTCGTCAGCCCTGGGTAAGCGAGGGCTACTCTCAGCCTTTGGATCAACACCGCGGTAATGAACTGTCGCAGGAAATGATCCGGGCGCTGAATCAGGCGTGGAGCCTGGCACCCCACGCAAGCAGCCTGCGGCGCGAGGTTGCCCGTCTGCTGGTCGAGATACTCGAGAGCACCGGGGATGCGGCGCTGGCGGACTGGCTGGCCGGGATGCTGGCGGAGGAAACCGGCGAGATGGACAGCCTGGCCATGCGCGTCCATACGTGGAGCATGCGGCACAGACTCAACGACGTGCTGGAGCATCTGAGCCAATTACTGCGATGCGATGATCGCGCATCGGCCGGGCCGCTGCTGGAAGCGGCGCTGCTGCGGGCCCCCGGCTGCCTTGACCTGTGGCTGCTGGTGGGTGAGTGGTTCCTCGGGGCCGGCATGGCGTCTGCGGCCGGGTCGGTCTACCGCTGGCTTACCGGTGCGCCAGACGGAAGCATCGACGGGGTCAGCGGCGATCTGGCCGACCTTGCCGCCCTGCAGGAGCAGGCGCGTCGGGCGGCGGTCGCCTGTGGGCGCTGCGGCCGGGTGCTGTCGCCACCCCCGGCAAGTTGCCCGGTGTGCGAGCAGACGCTGGCCAGAAGCCTGCTGATCGATCGATTCACGCTGTACGGACTTCCCGTAGCGGAGGTGGCACGGGTTGGTCTGGCTGAAGCGCACGCAGCGCTCGGCGAGTATGCTGCTGCCTCCGAGGCGCTGGCAGCGGCTCTGGCCGCCCTGCCGGCAGATCACCCGGCCGGGAAGCCGGTCAGTGCGCGGCTCCAGGACCTGAGGGCGCAGGCAGCGGAGCAGGCGTATCAAATGCAGATGGCCGCCGCGAAGTCGGCCCTGAAAGAGGGGGACGCGGCTGCGGCGCGGGCTGCGCTTGAGCGGCTGGACAGTGAAGCCGATGGCGGCGACGAGCTGCGGGTCTGGCTCGCCCTCTCGTATGGGGCCGGGGAACTCTGCGCTGAGGAAGCCGCCGCTGCAATGCAGCGGGCCGCGCTGGTGCCGGGGGCAGTCTGGGCGGCTACCCCGGTCGCCTATCGGCAGCGGTTGGTCGCGGCCCTGATCGCCGCGGCGCTGATGCCAGAGGCGCGGGCGGCGCTGGATCGGATCTTTACCGCGGCTGAGCGAGCCAGCAGCCGTGTCCGTCGTCTGGAGGCGCGCTGCGAGCGCCTCACGGCCGTCCGCATCGCCGACCTGCTTGACCGGGCCCGCACGGCATGGACAATGGGCGATGCGCAGATCGCTGCCGGGCTGGTTGACAGTGCGCTGGCTCTGGATTCTGGATCGGTGGATGCCGTGCTGCTGCGGGGCCGCCTGCGCCTGGCCGCCGGCCAGGTCTACGGCGCGGCAGCCGACTTCCAGTCGGTCCTGGCTCGCCCCGACTCGCACCGTGACGGCGCGGCGGGGGAGGCGCTGCTTGGCCTGGCGCGTACCCATGAGGCGCTGCACGATCTATCCGGTGCGATGGCGATCCTGCAGTCGCTTGACCAGCACTTACCGGAAGTGCGCCGACTGCGCGGCCAGTTGGAGCGGCGGCTTCAGCAGCGCCCGGCTGTGCTGGTGACGCGGGTGGATCGCCTGGTCAGCAGCACTACGCTCCGGCGCATCCCCCTCAAAGAACCTGCCTGCTCAGCCAGCTTCGCGATCGCGGTGCGAGCTGGTGCCCGCTGGCGCTCCGGCTCGCACCCGTCTCTGTCACTCCGTGAGGTCGTGACGGCTGCGCATACCTTCGTGGCGGCGCTGGGCAGCCTGGCTGGCGCTGCGGGTCGCCCCGCCTTCGAACTGCGGCTGATCGGCCGCCCCGATGCAGAAACGCCCTCCAATGGACAGGTATCCGTTGCCATCCTGTGCCGGCTGCTGCACCGCGTGGCGGAAGGCGCAGAGCAGTTGGCTCTGGAGATGTGGGAGCGCCTGCGGATGCACCTCCCTGCCGCCGAGCACTACATCTACCAGTATGAGCCGGTGTATGATGAGGAGGAGTTGCAGACCCTGCTCGAACCCTTCCCGGTGCGCGATGCCGCCGAGATCGTGCGCCGGGAGACCTGGCAGGGTGATGCCTATGCCGTCCAACCTTATTCCACCAGCATGACCGGGCTGGAGGACCTCACCTGGGTGCTGCTGCGCCAGTCTGAGCCGGCGCTCATCAGCATCCGGCTGGAGCCGACCCGTCTCTTCCCCTGGGAGCAGGCCGCGTTCCGCGAGAATCATGATCGTCTGCGCCGCCTGCCGATCCCGGTTCCCTCAGGCGACGAGTCGGTCACGCTTGCAGGCGATGATCCCCGGATCTCGATCCTGATCCCGGATGGCCGCCAGCACAGCCTGGTGGAGGCCAACAGCAGCATGCATCATGCGCTGGAGAAGCAGGCCTACCTGATGCGGGTGCTGGTCGCCAGCGCGGCTGGCAGCGCACCGCTTCTGCCGTCTGCTGTGGCCGCCGAACTCTTCGGCCCGGGCGGGCACTTCGTGGTCATTCGTGCCGAGGATGAGCAATCGCGAGAGGCCATCCGCCGCAACCTTGCCAGCCTGGACGCCGAGCGCTGGATCCCCAGCGGGGCGCCGCGCCGCCTGGTGCGCCTGCGCTACCTGGTGACCGAGGCGGAGGGGGGTTGGACTTTCCGGCTGCCGCTGCCCGGCCCTGAGGGCATCCCCGGGCTGCCTGCGATCATGGTCAAGGCGGTGCCCCCGCTGAAAACCCCTCACGAGGGTCTCTTCATGGGCGAGAGCCTGGCGACGGTAGCCGGCGTGCCGGTTATCATCCGCGCCCACCAGGCCGACCGCCGCCGCCATCTGTATATCATCGGCAAGACCGGCGCCGGCAAATCCACCCTGATCGAGGTGATGGCGCTCCAGGATCTGGAAGCCGGGCGCGGCGTGGCCGTTCTCGATCCGCACGGCGACGCGGTCCGGAACATCCTCAGCCGCATCCCGGCGCACCGCGCGGACGATGTGATCCTCCTCAACCCGGCGGATGATGAATGGCCGGTGGGGGTCAACTACCTGCAGGCAGAGACGGACAATGAGCGCCACCGCATCGCCACCGAGTTCATCGAGATGCTGATGAAGATGTACGACCCGCACCATCTGGGCATCGCCGGCCCGCTCTTCCAGCACACCGTGCGGATGGGCATGCTGACGGCCATGATGGCCCTGCCGGATGCTACCCTGGTGGATGTGGTGCGCGTCCTCACCGATGAGGATTACGGCAAGTCGCTGCTGCCGGCCATCACCGACCCGCTGGTGCGCATCTACTGGGAGCAGGAGGTTCCGAACACCACGCAGAATCGCAAGGGCGAGGTGCTGAGCTGGGTGGTCTCCAAGTTCAACAAGTTCACCGGCGATCTTCGCGTGCGGAACATCGTCGGGCAGTCCCGCACAACACTTAACTTCCGTAAGATCATGGACGAACGCAAGATCCTGCTGGTCAACCTGAGCAAGGGTGCCCTCGGCGACGAAAGCGCCGCTTTTCTGGGCTTCCTGACCCTCCAGAGCCTGCTGAATGCGGCGCTCAGCCGGGTTGATCAGGACAGGGATGAGCGTGTGGACTACTGCCTGTATGTCGATGAGTTCCAGACATTCGCTACAGAGAGCTTCACCAAGATGCTGTCGGAGGGCCGTAAGTATGGCCTGTGCCTGGTGATGGCTAACCAGTTCATCGGCCAGCTCCCGCCGTCGATCCGTGAGGCGGTGTTCGGCAACGTCGGGTCCCTGGCCGCCTTCCAGGTCGATGCGGAGGATGCTCACTGGCTGGCCTCCCGCTTCGATCCGGTGTTCAGCGCCGACGATCTGATCAACCTGCCGCGCTACACAGCCGCTGTCCGGCTGCTGGTGGATGGGCAAAATCTGCGTCCCTTCGCCATGCGGACCCGGCTGGACAGGCACCTGCCGGACGCAGCGCAGGCGGAGCGCATCATCGCGCAGTCCCGCCGGCGGTACGGTCGCCCGGTGGCCGACGTGAACCGCGAGATCGGTGCCCGTTTCCGCCGACGCGGGCCGGGCTAGGCGCCAGGTGGGCTGCTTCGCCAGCAGGCAGGGGCGAGTCAATCGGCTCGCCCCTGTGCTTCTCACCGGTCTTGCGCTTGCTCTGCCGGCTGAACACCCGCATAATGCAGTTCGTCTGATTTGACAGGCAGCATCGATGGTCGGCTCACAGGAGGTTCCATTGGACGGCTCTCCCGATGCAGACCGCTCTGGCAGCCTGATTCGTTTGGTGCGCCTCGCCCGCCAGCTCGAGATGGAGGGGCACTACAATGCGGCCAAATTGTTCTGGGCCGCGGCCTTCTCGCATGAGATTCGGGCCAGCGGGGAGGGCGGCCTGACCATCGAGCGGGAGATGCTGCCCCGCCAGATGGAGGAAGCGATCCTCGATCTGGATGCGGCGGGCGCCGGCTCCGATCTGATTGTGGCGTTGGAACATGCCCGCCGCGCGGTGCAGGCGGGGGAAGGTATCCCGTTTGCCGCGGTCCCGCAGGTACATGTCTGCCGCGCCTGTGGCGAGATCCTCATTGGCCCGGCTCCCGCCCGCTGTCCGGCCTGTGGTGGCTTCGAGCTGACCTTTCGCGAGTTCCCCCCCGTTCATTACTTTGAACTGTTACCTCCGAATGTCGCACTGGAAGCGCTGGCGGCGGCTCCGGCTGCGCTCGATACCCTGCTCGAAGGCACCCCCGATGCTCGGCTCCTCCAGCCTCCCGCACCCGGCGAGTGGTCGATCCGCGAGGTGCTGGTGCACATGCTGGGTGCGCAGGAACTGGTGGCTGCCCGTGTTGCCCTGATGCTGGATCAGGAAAATCCGCTGCTCAAATCAGTTTCCATCCCGAAGGCCGGGGATGACCGGTCTGCCCGTCAGGCGCTTGGAGCCTACCGCGAATCACGGCTGGCGATGGTGGCCCGGCTGTCTGCCATCGCACCCGGCGACTGGTGGCGGACGGGTCAGCACGAGGAATTCGGCACGGTGACCCTCCTGCAGCAGGCAAGCTATTTCGCCCGGCACGATCACGCCCATCTGACGCAGATCGGGGCGGCTCTCGACGCCATCTCTGCGGGCTAGCGGAGAGATGGTATGGTGAAAAAAACGCCTTTTCCGACATGGGCGCGCAGCGAAGCCGGCTGGCTTGACCGCCGCTGGGCGGCGCCGGCTGCCCTGGCAGCTCCGGCGCTGATCCTGCTGCTGTGGTGGGGAATCGGTGTGCTGGCGGCCCGAGCCACCGCGCCACCGCGCTGGGTGATCCCGACCGCTGGCATGTATGCGGGCAGCTGCGCTGCGGCCGCTGATCTCGATGTTTTTGATACGCGGCCCGCGCAGCCCGGCGCTTCGGTGACCATCAGCGCCGAGCAGGCTCGCCGACGCGCTGACCGGCTGATCCTGAACGCGGGGGCGCGTGGGGTGGCAGTATTCGGCGGAGGCCCATCGCTGATCACTGCGGTTTTCCCGGATGGGCAGGAGCGGGCTGCCTGGTTCCGGGTGCTGGTGCTGGACACTGGCCCCGATGGGACGCTGGGTGCGGCCAGCGTTGCCTACATCGATGCGAGCACCGGCGAGCCGCTGCTGCTGCTGACCGGCGTGCAGATCGGCGACCCTGTCATGACCTGCGGGCTGGAAACAGCAGCTATGGAGGCGATGGTGCGCCGCACGCTGCCCGCTGTCCTGCTGGCGCTGTACGCGGTGCTGGTGGGGGGTATCTGGCTGGTGCGCCAGGCACGCCGGCGCGAGGCGTCGGATGCGGCATCCATGCAGGCAGCCAATCCTGAACACAAGCCGCTGAGCTGGCCGGATCCGGATGATGCCTGGAATACCCCTCCTGAACAATAGGCGGGTGAGGAATACGCATATGGATGAGATGTACACGCTGTCGGCAGAGATCTACGATGCCATCTATGCGTGGAAAGACTATGCCGCCGAGTCTGCTCTGGCAAGGCAGTTCATTGAGCGCTATGCGCTGATCCCGGTTCGCACCCTGCTGGACGTCGCCTGCGGCACGGGAAAGCATCTGGAGCACCTGAAGACGCACTATGCCGTCGAAGGGCTTGACCTGAACGAGCCGATGCTGGCTGTTGCCCGGCAGCGCCACCCCGGGGTGCCGTTCCATCAGGGTGACATGCACACGTTCGATCTCGGGCGGACGTTCGATGCTGTCACCTGCCTGTTCAGCGCCATCGGCTCGGCGCTGACTGAGCAGGACTTGAATCAGATCGCTGCGGCGCTGGCGCGCCACGTCGCGCCCGGTGGAGTCCTGCTGGTCGAGCCCTGGCTGCACCCGGATCGCTACCGTCCGGGCAGCCTGCATGCGCACTTCGTGGATGAGCCTGAACTCAAAGTGGCTCGCATGACGCACAGCCAGCTGGAAGATGGCTGCTCGGTCATGGACTTCCACTACCTGGTCGGTACGCCGCAGGGAATCCGCCACTTTGTGGAGCGGCTGACGGCTGGCCTGTTCACCGAAGCGCAGTACATCGGCGCTTTGCAAGCTGCCGGGCTGCGGGTAACCTATGATAGTGATGGCCTGCGGACCCACCGCGGGCTGCTGATCGGCGTCAAACCCCTGTGATCAGCAGGAGAGGTGTATGCGCTATACGATGGGCGTCGAGGAAATCGAGCCGGATCGCTGGCTGGGGTGGGTCTTTGAGCTGCCCGGGTGTACCTGCCCCGCCGCCAGTCCGGCTGAGGCGCTGCAGCGTGCTCCGGACGATATCCAGGTGTACCTGACCTGGCAGGGTCGCTTCCACCAGGGGCTGGGGCCGCTGTTTGACACGGCTCCTGTCGAGGTCAAGATCACGGAAGTGTTCCGTCCCCGTGAGCCTGATGGGGCGGGCAACTCGCGGGCCTTCTTCGAGGATGATAAGCCGCCGTTCAAAAAGACCGAGCTGGCGGATGCCCTCGAACTGCTGGCTCACAGCCGTCGTGAGCTGATGGCTCTCGTCCAACCTCTCAGTATCACCGAGCTGCAGGCGCCTATCAAGGGTGAGGTGCGCGGATCGCTGGCTAACATTCTGGACCATCTGGCCTGGGCCGAATGGTGGTACTGCGACCGCCTCGCGATGGCCTTCAACCGGGAGGAGATGTCCGAGGATCCCATTGCCAAGCTGGATCAGGTGCGGGCGTGGACACGTGCTCGCCTGCATGATCTGGTGGGCGAGCGGCGCGTCTTTGAGCAAATGGGTGAGAAGTGGTCAGCCCGTAAGCTGGTGCGCCGAACTCTGTGGCACGAACTGGATCATACCGCGCACATTGCCCGTATCCTCTCCGGGCAACCTGGCTCAGCGGGCAGCTATGTTGAGTTGTAGCGGTTACTGCTGCCGTACCAGCAGCAGCAGAACCGCCACCGTTGCCAGATCGCAGACGGCAGCAGCGCTCACGTTGGCGATCAGCCCCATGCTGAACAGGGCCGGGCCCAGTAGCGCCCCGACGGCCCGCCCTACCAGGATGGCTGCGACGTTGGCCGCCATCATGGTCGCCCGTGTGTCGGGCATCAGCTCTGAGACCAGCGGGATCGAACTGACCAGCGCGAATTCGAAGGTGATGTAGAAGACGAACAGGCCCGCCAGCGCCCCCGGCAGGCTCGCGCTCAGGAACGGGAGCGCCAGGCAGGCTGCGGCATTCAGCAGCAGCCCCAGCGCAACCGACCGCCGCTTGCCGAGACCGTCCACGACGCCCACGACCAGCCCCTCGCCGCCCAGCTCTGCCACCCCAATCACTGCTGAGGCAGCTCCCAGCGCCGCGACCTTCAGTGCGAATGTCTGCTCCATCCACGCCCCGTAGACAATGTTGACCGTCTCATTGGCCAGGCTCATCAGCAGGCTCACTGACATCGCTGCCAGCGCGCCGGGATGACTCATTACCAGCCGCAGGCCGCCTGCCAGTGTAGGCCGCGAATCAGGGTGGGGCGGGTCGGGCGGCACGCTGCGCCAGACCAGCAGGGCGCTTCCCAGCGCCAGCCCGGCGATCCAGGGAAAGGGCGCCCGCCAGTCGGTCCGCCCGATCAGCCAGCCCACCAGGGGGATGCCAAATAGGAAAGACGCCGACCAGGCGATCTCAGTCAGCGCCAGCACCCGTCCGCGCTGCTCATAGACCACCTGATCGCTCAGGTACGCCAGCAGCGCTGTTTCAAAGATCCCCTTGCCCGCAGCGCCGAGAATGAGCGCAGCGAACAGCGTGGGCAGCCCCGGCAGCAGCGCCACTGACACCAGGCCGGCAGCGAAGATGCCCAGCCCGATCAGCATCGCTTGCTGCCGCCCGCGCCGGTCGGCCAGCGAGCCGTACAGCGGGGCCAGCAGCCCCAGCAGCGCGCGCGCGGTGACCGCCTGCGCCACCGTGGCCAGGTCTACTCCCAGCCCGCGGGCGATTGCAGGCAGGAAGGGGTAGACCATCCGGTAGCCGGTGTTCAGGACGGTGCGCGTAGCGGTAAAAGCCGCCAGCTGCAAACGCAAGCGAGGCCGGGCAGGGGCATCTGGGGTCACGGTCGTCTTCTCGATCGGCGGCAGGGCCCGATTGTAGCATACAACTGGCGCGGCTTGTATTTTGCCTGTGGGGACCCATAATTGATTTGGGGTGGGGAAGCTGCTTGATTGAGCCAGAGGAGGCATTATGGGTACAAAACAGGCACTGCGATGGCGAATGCTGCTGCTGGCTGCCTTGATGCTGCTGATGGGAGCGCTGGCTTGCGGGCCGGCGGCGTTGAATCCGGGTGTGCCGACTCTGGATGGGTCCCCGGCAGAGACGAGGGCTGCCGCTTCTGCCTCACCGGTCGCGCCGACCGCGCCGGCTGAGACCCCGATAGCCGTCTGCACGCCGCCGGCCTGCAGCCCGGATGAAGTTTACTTCTGCCCGGAAAGCTGCCCCGGCGGTTGTGGAACAATCTGCGCGACCGTCACGCCCCGGCCTCCTTTGGAGGGGTTATGGCCTGAAGGCCCGTGGCTTGTGATGGCCACTGCCGGCGATGGCGGCCTGCCGCACGCGCTGTGGGCCGCGAACCCGGACGGCTCCGGGCTCACCCGGCTGACCGGGCCTGATGAGTACCTGATCTGGCCGTATGATCTGTCCAGGGCGGTCGGTGGCCGCGGCCGGGTAGCCTTCATCACGGCCAGTGATTCGTATTTGCACAACCTGACTCTGCACCGGATCACGCTGCCCGGGCTGGATCGGCAGATCATCACGCCGTTGACCTCGATTGAAACTGAGCCACCGCCGGGCGATGCCGCCATCAGCTCGCCGCAGTTCGATATCGTCCGTGCCATCGCCGATGTTCAGTCGCTCGCCTGGTCTCACAACGGCCAGATCCTGGCCTTCATGAGCTCCCATGCCGGCTCGTCATCTGACCTCTATGTGTATTCCCCTGATGAGGAGACTATCGTCCGGTTGACCAATGGGCCCAGCCAGGGCATCAAGCCGGAATGGTCGCCTGATGACCGCTATGTCGTGCATTTCGGCGTCAGCAGCCTGGGCACCGGGGCCGGCTACGGGATGCAGGGCGCGTGGGCCGCCGCCGCCGATGGCTCCCAGGTGATCACCCTGTATGAGCCGGACAGCGGCGATGAGGGCATCTTCGGCTGGCCGGCCGCCGGCACAATGCTGGTGGCCAGCTGGCACCCGGACTGCGGCTGGCAGAACCTGCGCACTCTGGAGATCGAGACCGGCCGTGAGGCGCTGCGCTGGGCGGGCTGCTTCACCGATGCGGTCGTCGACTCCTACGGCGAGCGGGTGCTGATCGCGGTGGATGAATCGGTGGGGCAGATTGACCCGGACAGCCCGGCGGGCCTGCATCTGGTCAACCTGGGCGAGCTGGGGGCACTGACAGTATCCGAATCGCCTGCCTACGAGGTCAGCTGGAACTCGCCCACCTACTCCTTCTATGCGCGTACCGCGGACGGCCTGCTCACCGTATCGCCCGATGGGCAGCGCGTGCAGGCCATCGACCTGCAGACGGCTCTGCCGGTGATCGCGCCGGAAGGTGAGACCTGGGCTTTGCCTGGCGCGGGCTTTGAGGCGCCGCCCGGGCTGTGGCTCGGCCCGGCCAACCCGGCCTCTGCGCCGGCACAGGTGTTCGCCGAGCCCGTCAGCGCCGCGGCCTGGTCGCCCGATGGCCGCCATCTGTTGTTCTTCGGCGGCGGTGGGCTGTATGTGATCCGCAATGCCTTCCGCGAGGCGCAGCCGGAGCTGATCCAGCCGGGCTTCATCCCGATCGATCGCGACAGCATGGCCTGGGTATGGCCGTAGCGCGCAGCGCCTCAGGTTTGGCTTTTTGCGCTGATGCGGGTATTGTTGGGGCTGCGGACGTCCTGGCGTTCGCAGCCCTGTTTCCTCGTGCTGCCTCCACACCTGTTCGAGGAGATTCCCCATGCGCAAAGAAGTCATCCTCATCACCGGCGCGGCGGGCGAGATGGGCCAGGCGCTCATCCACCGGCTGGCCGCTGACGGCATCCGCAACATCCTGGCGCTGGACGTTAACCCGGTTCCCGAGCCGATCCGCAAGCGCTGCCAGGTGGCGCTCATCGGCGATATCCTGGACGAACGGCTGTTCAGCCGGCTGGTCAGCGAGTATGCGATCCCGTTGATCTACCACCTGGCGGCCCTGCTTTCCACACGGGCTGAGTTCACCCCTGAGGCCGCGCACCGGGTGAATGTCGAAGGCACCATGCACCTGCTCAAACTGGCTGTCGATCAGTCGGGGTGGCTCGGACGGCCCGTCAAGTTCCTCTTCCCCAGTTCGGTGGCCGTCTACGGGATCCCCGATCTGGCGACCAAGGCGCGTGCAGGCGCGGTGCGGGAGGACGAGTGGCTCTACCCGGCTACGATGTACGGCTGTAACAAGCTCTACGGCGAGCATCTGGGCCGCTACTATGCGCAGTATTACCGCCAGCTGGCCGCTGATCGCCCGCCCTATGGGGTGGATTTCCGATCCATCCGCTTTCCCGGGCTGATCAGCGCCTTCACGCTGCCAACCGGCGGCACCAGCGACTATGGCCCGGAGATGCTTCACCATGCGGCGCAGGGCAAGCCGTATGCCTGCTTCGTGCGCGAGGACACCCGGATGCCGTTCATGGCGATGCCGGATGCCATCAAGGCGCTGCTTGACCTCGAGCGCGCCCCGCGTGAGAAGCTGACCCGGCTGATCTATAACATCGCGGCCTTCAACCCATCGGCGGCGGATATCTACGAGCGCACACGCCGGGCGTTCCCCGCTGCCGAGGTGACCTTTTCGCCGGATCCAAAGCGGCAGGGGATCGTCGATACCTGGCCCGAAGATCAGGCAGATGCCGCCGCCCGGCAGGACTGGGGCTGGCAGCCGGACTATGACATCGACCGCGCCTTCGATGAATACCTGATCCCCAATATCCGCAGCCGCTACTCGGCGTGAGCACACAGACCCTGGTCGTCAAAGGAGAGAATCATGCTGCAGGGACTGCCCGGATACGCGCTGGACATCATGGACTGGGACTGGCCGCGCTTTGAGCCGTATGCCGCCGATCTGGCCGGGCGCGAGCTCACTGCTGCGACAGTTGAGGAGTGGCTGACTGACTGGACTCGCCTCACCGATCTGCTTCATGAACGCTATTCGAGGCTCTATAATGCGACGCAGCTCAATACGACCGACGAGGCGGCGCGCGAGGCTTTCATGGCCTTCCTGGACACCATCTACCCGCGGGCGAAGGAGATGGAGCAGAAGCTCAGAGAGAAGCTGCTGGCCAGCGGACTGGAGCCGGCAGGCTTTGCCATCCCGCTGCGCAACATGCGCGCTGAGGCCGATCTCTACCGGGAGGAAAACATCCCGCTGCTCACCGAGCACCAGAAGCTCGGCCTGAACTACGACCGCATCATCAGCGGCCAGACCATCCAGTGGGACGGGCAGGAGGTGACTCCCGCCCAGCTTGTCCCGCTGGTGCAGAACGCTGACCGGGCCACCCGTGAGCGGGCCTGGCGGCAGATGTCGGCTCGCGTGCTGGCCGATCGTCAGGCCATCAACGACAACTGGCGCAAACTGATGGCGGTGCGCCGGCAGATCGCTGCCAATGCGGGCAAGTCAGACTACCGCGCCTATGCCTGGCAGGAGAAGCTGCGCTTTGACTATACCCCCGACGATGCCGCGACCTTCCATGCGGCGATCGAGACGGCGGTTGTCCCGGCGACGGCCCGCGTCTACGAGCGCCGCCGCCGCCGCTACGGCATTGACAGCCTGCGGCCCTGGGATGTCGGCGTCGATGTGATGCGCAGCACTGATGTCAGCGGCGACCCGCTCAACCGTCCGCCGATCGCGCCCTTCAGCACCGTCGATGAGCTGGAGGACAAGGGCGCGGCGGTGTTCCATCAGGTGGACCCGGTCCTGGGCGAGCACTTCGAGATCATGCGCCGCGAGCGCCTGCTGGATCTGGCCAACTACAAGGGTAAGGCCCCCGGTGCCTACTGCATGCCGCTGCCCTCCATCCAGCGTCCCTGGGTCCTGATGAACGCCGTGGGCCGTCCATCCGACGTTGACACACTGCTGCACGAGATCGGTCATGCGTTCCACGAGTTTGAGGGCTATACGGGCGGAAAGCTTCCCTACTACCAGCTGCGCGACTCGCCGATGGAGTTCAACGAGGTCGCCTCGATGGCGATGGAGCTGCTTGCTTCCCCCTACCTGACGCACGATCACGGCGGCTTCTATACCCCGGAGGAGGCTGCCCGCGTGATGGTCGAGCATCTGGAAGGTATGCTGATCTTCTGGCCCTACATGGCAGTAGTCGATGCCTTCAACCACTGGGCGCATACCCATGAGGCCGGCGACGATCCCGCGGCCTGTGACGCGAAGTGGGGCGATCTGTGGGATCGCTTCATCGTCGGCGTGGACTGGAGCGGGCTGGAAGACGAGAAGGTCACCGGCTGGCACCGCAAGCTGCACATCCACCGCGTGCCGTTCTACTACATCGAATACGGGCTGGCGCAGCTCGGCGCGGTGCAGGTGTGGCGCAACGCCCTCTCAGATCAGGCTGGCGCGGTAGCGGCTTACCGTCATGCGCTGTCACTGGGGGGATCGGTGACCCTGCCAGAACTGTACCGCGCGGCGGGCGCGACGTTCGCTTTTGACGCTGCCCCGCTGGGGGAGGCCGTTGCGCTGATTGAGCATACCATCGAGCGGCTGGAAACAGCGATGGGGCTGTCCTGAACACATCACCGGATTCCCCGGGGAGGCTCCGCCGGTGGGGCCTCCCCGCTGCGGCTGCCCTTTTCGCTGCTCTGCGCCTGATCGCCTGCCTGCTGCTCGCAGCAGGCGGCTGGCAAGGCGGCGGCCCGCCCGGCTTCGCCGGCCCGGGGATGTTGTGCGCCGGACTCATTGTCACCCCACGCCTTCAGGTGGGTGTGGCCTGGGTATCCCTGCTATCCAGCTATCTGCCGCCGCTGGCGCTGTCGCCCTATGCGGCCTGTGTCACCCTCCCGCAGGCGCTGAGGCTACCCGGCCTGCACCATGAATGGATGTTTCCTCCCTGAAACGCGCTATGGCTGACTTTTCCCCTGAATCGCTGAGAACGCTTTTTTGGCTGGAACCGGACGTCATTTTCCTCAATCACGGCTCGTTTGGCGCCGTGCCGCGCCCGGTCTTCGAGGAGTTTCAGGAGTGGCAGCGCCGGCTGGAACGCCAGCCAGTGCGCTTCCTGGCCCGTGAATTGAACGATCATCTGCGCGTCGCGCGCGAAGCGCTGGGCAGCTACCTCAACGCTCCCCCGGACGATGTGGCTTTCGTGCCCAATGCGACGGCTGGGGTCAACCTGGTGGCGCGTTCGCTCACACTCGCTCCGGGCGACGAGGTGCTGACAACCGACCACGAGTACGGAGCCTGCAACTACGTCTGGGACTTCGTCTCCCGCCGTACCGGGGCGGTCGTCGTGCGTCAGCCCATCCCTGTGCCTCTGACCTCGGCGGAATCCATCGTCGAGGCGATCTGGCAGGGCGTCACCCCCCGCACCCGGGTGATTTTCCTCAGCCACATCACCTCGCCGACCGCGCTGCACCTGCCGGTCGAGGCGATCTGCCGCCGCGCTCGCGAAGCGGGTATCCTGACCCTCATCGATGGAGCGCACGCGCCGGGGCACATCCCGCTCGATCTGGCGGCCGTCGGCGCGGATTTCTACACCGGCAACTGTCACAAGTGGCTGTCAGCCCCGCGGAGTGCCGGCTTCCTGTACGCGCGGCCTGAGCACCAGCCGATGCTCGATCCGCTGATCGTCAGCTGGGGCTGGGGGGACAATGACTTCGACACCGGCTCACGCTTCCTCGATATGCTCCAGTGGCCGGGCACGCAGGATCCATCCGCCTACCTGTCTGTCCCGGGTGCCATTCGCTTCCAGCAGGAGCACAACTGGGAAGCGGTGCGCCGGCGCTGCCACGATCTCGCCCGGCAGGCGGCCCGGCGCATCGGCGATCTGACCGGCCTGCCGGCACTGTCCCCGCCGGAAGGCGGCTTCACGCATCAGATGGTCAGCCTGCTGCTGCCGCGCCTGGCCGATCGGCGCGCATTTCAGGCCCGTCTGTATCGCGACTACCGCATTGAGATCCCCTGCGTGGATTGGGGGCCGCATCACCTGATTCGGGTGTCGGTACAGGGCTACAATACCCCGGCTGAGATCGACGCCCTGCTGAACGCGCTGGCTGATCTGCTGCCTCAGGCCGCTGTGAGTGATGCTCCAGGAGAGTGATCTATGTTTAATTCTCTGCCCGCGACCTCGCATGAATTTCAGACCTGGCCCTGGGAGCGCCTGGCGCCCTATTACGACGATCTGGCCGCCCGCCCGATCAGCCCGCGCACGGTTGACGGCTGGCTGCGCGACTGGACCCGCCTTCAGGAGCTGGTCGAAGAGTCGTTCTGGCGTCTCTATGCCGCAGCCAACATCGACAAGACTGATGCCGCGGCAGAGCAGGCATTCAACCGCTTCGTTGAGCAGACGCAGCCTGCGGTACGGGTCGCTGACCAGCGTCTGAAAGAGCTTCTGCTGAGGGCCGACGCTGCACCCCCGGGGTTTGACATTCCCCTGCGCAATCTGCGGGCGGAGGCCGCTCTCTACCGCGAAGATAATCTCGCGCTGCTGGCGGAGGAGCAGAAGCTGGCTTCCGAGTACGGCAGCATCACCGGCGCCCAGCTGGTCGAGTGGGAGGGTCAGCTCCTGACCCTGACTCAGCTGCATCCGCAGGTCAGCAGCCCCGACCGCGCCACCCGCGAGCGCGCCTGGCGGCTGGCCGCCGAGCGCCGCCTGCAGGATCGGTCGGCTATCTTCGATGTCTGGGAGCGGCAGCTGTCGCTGCGCCGGCGGCTGGCCGCCAATGCCGGCCTGGGGGACTATCGCGCCTATCGCTGGCGGCAGCTGTACCGCTTTGACTATACCCCTGCCGACTGTGAGGCCTTTCATGCTGCCATTGAGGCGGTCGCCGTGCCGGCTGCCAGCGCGATCTATGCCCGCCGGCGGGCGGCGCTTGGCGTGGAGACCCTGCGGCCCTGGGACGCGAACTGGGATGTCTATGTCGATCCGCAGGGGCGGCCTCCGGTCAGCCCCTTCACCGGTGTGATCGAGCTGATCGAGAAGACGGCGGCCCTGTTCGGCCAGCTCGATCCCACCCTGGCCGGCTACTTCGATCTGATGCGCCGCGAGGGCCTGCTCGACCTGGACAACCGGCCCCATAAAGGCCCCAGTGCCTGGTGCACCAGCTTCGCCGCTGCCCGGCGGCCCTTCATCTTCATGAATGCTGTCGGCACTCATGATGACCTGATGACCCTCATCCACGAATCGGGGCATGCCTTCCACTGGTGCGAAAGCTATGCCCTGCCTTACTTTCAGCAGCGCGGGCTGGACTTCATGCCGATCGAGTTCGTTGAAGTCGCTTCTATGTCGATGGAATATCTTAACGCGCCAAATCTCGCGGCAGTTGGCTTCTATTCTGAAGAAGATGCCGCCCGTGCCCGCATCGAGCACCTGGAGCAGGCTATCCTGTACTGGCCGCACATGGCCTGCGTCGATGCCTGGCAGCACTGGGCCTACACCCATCCGGATGAAGCCGCCAACCCCGACCGCTGCGATGCGGTCTGGCTGGCGCTGCGCCGCCGCTTCATCCCGGATGTGGACTGGACTGGCCTGGAGGCATACCGGGCCATCGGCTGGCAGGAGCGCCCGCATATCTTTGAAGTGCCCTTCTATTATGTCGAGTACGGGCTGGCTCAGCTCGGCGCGGTGCAGGTGTGGCGTAATGCGCTGACCGATCCCGTCGGCGCCCTGCGGCAGTACCGCCATGCCCTGTCGCTGGGGGTGACGGCCAGCGTACCCGACCTGTATGCCGCCGCCGGTGCGCGCTTCGCTTTTGATGCACCTGCGCTGCGTGAGGCCATCGCCCTGATGGGGGAAACCATCGACCGGCTGCGGTCGGGTTGATCAGCGCGGGCGGCCTTGCTATTGTCTGGGGACGCCATAATGCGCTGTGGAGGTAGCTGATGGATCGTCCCCGGGTAAATCCACTCACCGGGCTGCTGGTGGGTCTTCTGACCTCAGTCCCTCTGGCTGCTCTGTTCTTCCTGTTTTCTCAACTGGTTGGCTCCCCGCTGGTGCCCTTCGACCTGTTCGACTGGCTTGCGCGCGTCCTGCCGGGCGGTGTGATCACCCGCGGCATTGAAGCGATGGTCAGCACGCTGGTGCGGCTGGGCCTCTCCGTGCGCGAGACGGCCAAAACCGCTGAGGGATCGATGGGCGTTGCGATCTTCCTGGCGTTGGGAATGGCCGCTGCGGCGGTCTTCTTTGCGCTGATGAACGGGCTGCCGCCCGCCGGTTCGAGCCGCCGCACCCTGCCCGGCCTGCTGCTGGGGCTGGCCGTGGGCATCCCGATGCTGATCATCGTCGGCAGCGTCACTGAGGGCGGTCTGGGTCTGATCGGCGCGGTCTGGGTGCTCGGCGGCTTTCTGGGGTGGGGGGCCTTCATCGGCTGGGCCTACGACCGGCTGACCGCTGCGCCGCCGGCAGGGCCGCCGGCTGTGCCCACGCCTGTCGCTGCGGATGCCCTGACCGTCGAGCAGATCGGGCGGCGGCAGTTCCTGATCCGCATGGGCGGTGCGGCGGCGGCGGTGACGGTGGTGGGCGCAGGAGTGGGCCTCCTCCTGCCGGGCCGCCGCTCCGGGGCCGCCGAAGCGCCTGCTGCCGCACCTCAGCCTGCATCGGGCGAAGCGATCAACCCCAACCCGGCTGGCCCTGACCCGGTGAATCCTGAGGATCTGCCCAATGCGGATGCGGCTGTCCAGCCGGCTCCCGGCACGCGGCCCGAGTATACCCCGCTGGCCGATCATTACCGCATTGACATCAACCTGCGCCCCCCGGAGATCGATGGCACGACCTGGACCCTGCCCATCACCGGGCTGGTTGAGCGCCCCCTGAGCCTGACTCTGACCGATCTGCGGGCCAACTATCTACCGGTCAGCCAGTTCGTGACGCTGGCATGTATTTCGAATGGGGTGGGTGGCGACCTGATCGGCACCACCCTGTGGACAGGCATCCCGATGCAGACGCTGCTGGCGGATGTGGGCGTCAGGCCGGAAGCTCGCTACCTGAAGATCACCAGCATCGATGGCTTCTGGGAGATCGTCTCCCTCGACCTGATTAACGCTGATGAGCGTATCATGCTGTGTTATGAGTGGGACGGCCAGCCGCTGGAAGTGCGCCACGGCTACCCGGCCCGCATCTACATCCCCGACCGCTACGGGATGAAGCAGCCCAAGTGGATCACCGGGATGGAACTGACCGATACCTACGAAGAAGGCTACTGGGTGGTGCGGGGCTGGGATGAGCTGGCCCGCATGAACACCACTTCAGTGATTGATACGGTGGCAGCGGATGATGCCTATGAGCAGGATGGCGCCCTGCTGGTGCCGGTGGGCGGCATCGCGCATGCCGGCGCGCGCGGGATCATCAAGGTTGAGGTCAGCATCGACGGCGGCCCGTGGCAGGAGGCGCAGCTGCGCGACCCGATCTCCGAAACGACCTGGGTGATCTGGCGCTACGATTGGCCATTTGCCGAAGGTGAGCATACTTTCACCGTGCGGGCCACCGATGGGGAGGGCGCCCTGCAGACCGACCGCCTCGCACCCCCGCACCCCTCCGGCGCCACCGGCTATCACCGCTACGATGTCAGCCTGTAGAGTCGGCTCCCAGCTGTCCGCTGCCGCGCCCCCTCGTTGGAGGGGGCGCGCTGTCTGCCCTCTCCAGTAGTTTGAACCTCACCGACTATGACAAACCGGTGATCTTTGTCACTGAGAGCCCGCGCCGAACGCGCTTATACTGCTAAATGAGAATGTTTCTCAATAGCAGCAGGAGCGAGCGATGTCCTTTCTTGATCATGCCAGTATGGCCATCCGGGAGGCCGGTGGGCGTTTCACCCCCCAGCGGCAGCTGATCGTCGAACTGATCGACAGCTCGGATCGGCACCTTGATGCGGAAGAATTGCACCGTCTGGCTCAGCGCCGCGACAGGTCGATCAGCCTGGCCACGGTCTACCGGACGCTGAATGTGCTGGAAGAAGCCGGCCTGATCGACCAGCGTTACCTCTCTCATGGGCATGAGCGCAAGTTCTATGAGCCGGCTTCAACGGGTGAGCATTACCACTTCACCTGCCGGGTCTGCCACCGGGTAATTGAGTTCGAAGCCGAGCAGATCGCGTCCATCAAGCAGGCGCTGGAAGCCACCTACGGCCTGGAGGTCAGGCATGCCTGCGTCTGTTTCGAGGGGCTGTGCGCGGACTGCCGTCGCTGCCCGGGGGGGATCGAATGACCTGCCACACAGCGGTGGTTGAAGTGCCTGCTGCGCCCGGCGACTCGGTGATCCTGGTCGGCAACCCGAATGTCGGCAAGTCGGTGATCTTCTCTCACCTGACCGGGCGATACGTGGAGGTCTCCAACTTCCCCGGCACCACCGTCGAGGTGACCCGGGGCCGCATGACGGTGAACGGTGCAGGCGTCCCGGTCATTGATACACCGGGCGTGAACAGCCTGCTGCCGCGCTCTCAGGACGAGCGAGTCACCCGTGACATCCTGCTGGCCGAAAACCCTCGCGCTGTAGTGCAGGTGGCCGATGCCAAGAACCTCCGCCGCGCGCTGCTGTTGACCACGCAGCTGGCCGAAATCGGCGTGCCGCTGGTCCTGGTGCTGAACATGCAGGACGAGGCGCACGCCCGCGGTGTGCAGATCAACGCGGGCGATCTGTCCCGGCGGCTTGGTGTTCCGGTGATCATGGCCACGGCGACTCGCGGCGAAGGACTCGACGCGCTGGCCGCTGCGGTGGAGCAGGCACGGCCTTCACGCTTTGCCGTCGGCTTCGATGGGGTGATCATTGAGGCCATCGCCCGGCTGGAGGCGCTGCTGCCGGAAGGGGTGCCGGGGCGCCGCGGGCTGGCCATGCTGGCGCTCTCAGGGGCGGATATCCCCGCTGCCTTCCCCCCGTCTGCCTGTTCAGAGATCGAATCCATCCGCACTGCCACTGCGGCATACTACGATGTGCCGCTGGTGTATGCGCTCAACCGGCAGCGCCTGAGCTGCGTGGACTGTCTGGTGCAGGCCGTCTGCACACGCAAGGAGTCGGCTGGGCGCCCGCTGGCCGACTGGCTGGGGCGCATCGCCACCCACCCGGTGTGGGGCTGGCCGGTGCTGATCGCTGTCCTGCTGGGCCTGTATGAGTTCGTTGGGGTGCTGGGGGCCGGGACTCTGGTCGGTTTCCTGGAAGAGACGGTCTTCGGCGCCTGGATCAACCCCTGGGCGATCCGGTTGGCGGAGGCTGTCCTGCCGCTGCCTTTGCTGCGCGACTTCTTCGTTGGCGAATACGGCCTGATCACGATGGCGCTCAGCTATGGCATCGCTATTGTGATGCCCATCGTGACGACGTTCTTCATCGCCTTCAGCCTGCTGGAGGACAGCGGCTATCTGCCCCGGCTGGCGGTCATGGTGAACCGCCCATTCAAGGCGCTGGGCCTTAACGGCAAGGCCGTCCTGCCGATGGTGCTGGGCCTGGGCTGCGATACGATGGCGACCATGACCACCCGCATCCTGGAGACGCGCAAGGAGCGCCTGCTGGTGACGCTCCTGCTGGCGCTCGGCGTCCCGTGTTCGGCTCAGCTTGGTGTGATCCTGGGCATGGTCAGCTTCATCAGCCCGGCGGCGCTGGCCGTCTGGTTGAGTGTGGTGCTGGCCGTGCTGCTGGCTGTCGGCTGGCTGGCGTCGAAAGTGATCCCCGGACGCTCCTCCGACTTCATCGTCGAACTCCCGCCGATCCGCACCCCACGGCTGGACAATATCGCTTTCAAGACCATCGCTCGCCTGGAATGGTATCTTAAAGAGGTGCTGCCGCTGTTCATGATCGGCACCGCGGCACTGTTCATACTTGATGCCACGGGGGCGCTGGCGCTAATCGAGCGGGCTGCCTCGCCCCTGGTGGAGGGGCTGCTGGGCCTACCCCGCGAGGCGACTGCCGCCTTCCTGATCGGCTTTCTGCGGCGCGATTACGGCGCAGCGGGCCTCTTTGCCCTGGCCCGGCAGGGCATGCTGACCACCACCCAGATGACAGTCAGCCTGGTGGTGATCACCCTGTTCATCCCGTGCATCGCCAATTTCCTGATGATCATTAAGGAATATGGCTGGAAAACCGCTGCCTGGGTGACGGGGTTTGTGGTGCCGCTGGCCTTCGCCGTGGGCGGCGCGCTGAATCTGGCCGTGCGGGCCCTGGGATGGGCGTTCTAGCCGTGGAGGAGGTGCTGATGGAACACAACGCGCTGTGTGTCTGCCCCCTGTGCGGCTATCAGTTTGATCCATCGGGCATGACCTGTCATACTTCATGCCCGCTCAGCAGCGGCTGCCATATTCTGTGCTGCCCCAGCTGCGGCTACCAGGTGCCTGATGAGACCCGCATGGCTCTCACGAGCGCCCTGCGCCGCGGCTGGCAGGCTCTCACCAGGGCCCGCCGGGCCGGGGACCGTGCATGAATCAACCTCTGACGCATCTTCAGGTAGGCCAGCAGGCCGAAGTTGCTGCCATCAACTCCAGCCAGGAAAGCCGGCTGGCATACCTCTCGACGTTTGGGCTTGCCCCCGGCAGCCGCGTGACGCTGCGCCAGCGTCACCTGGCCTATGTCATCCTGGTCGGCGAGACGGAGATCGCGCTGGACGCCGACGTGGCCAGCGAGATCATGGTGCGCATGGAGTAGCCGGCCCCTCAGAGTTCCTGGCTGTCTTTTCCCACAGGAGGCCTCCTGGTGATACGTGTCCTCATTACTGGAGCCAGCCGCGGGCTGGGCCTGGAGATGACCCGACAGTGCCTGGCGCGTGGGATGCGCATCTTCGCTGCCTGCCGCGATCCACAGAATGCCGAAGACCTGATCGCGCTCGAAGAGGGCGCGCCTGACCAGCTCACCATCGTCCCGCTGGCGGTGGATGATCAGGCCAGCGTCGAAGCGGCCCGGCAGCTGGTCGGCCAGCGCACCCCGGCGCTCGACTGGCTGATCAACAATGCCGGCATGTACTTGCGCGGCGAGCGCCCCGGGCGGTTCACCCGCGAGGCGTTCCGGGAATCCTACGAAATCAACGTGATCGGCCCCCTGATGGTCGTGCAGGCGTTTCTTGATCTGCTGCGGGCCGGCGACTCCCCGCGGTTGGTCAATGTTTCCTCTCGCATGGGATCGATTGCCCGCAAGACATCCGGCGGGGATTACAGCTACAGCTCCAGCAAGACGGCCCTCAACATGATCTCGCGTCTGCTGGCCAATGACCTGCGCCCATCCGGCATCATTGTGCTGCCCATGCATCCCGGCTGGGTGCGGACCGACATGGGAGGGGCGGGCGCCCCGCTGAGCGTTGAGGAGGCGGTCGGCGGGATGCTGCAGGTTATCGAGGGTCTGACCCTCGCTGATTCTGGCCGTTTCCTGCAGTGGGATGGACAGGAGCTTCCCTGGTGAGAATCCTTCTTACGGGAACGGTGCGAGGAAGCGCTGAATCTCGAGGAGATAGCCATTGGGGTCGCGTACAAAACAATGATAGATGCCGTAGGTCTCGTTGAGGGCAGGGGGCTTCTCCAGTGGGATGCCGTAGGTGCGCAGCCGGTCCGCCCAGATATCGACCTCGTCGGTGACAAACGTGAAGATCACGTTGCTGCCCGGGCCAGCGGGTGCGCCTGCCCGCTGGCAGAATCCCACGAAGGCGCTCTCTGTCACCTGCCACACCCGGCAGTCCCCCTGATCCAGCACCAGCAGCAGCCCCAGCACCTCACTGTAAAAGCGCGTCGTCGCTTCGAGATCACGGGTGTACAGAAACGTGATGGCCTGATCGACCCGCGCGGCAGTCATCGGCGCAGTCTCCGCTGCACCCAGCCCCGACCCGGCGAAAACAGGAACGCGAGCACGAAGATCGCCGTCAGCGCCAGTACGATCGATGCTCCTGACGCGGCGTCTGCGTAGTATGAGGCATACAGCCCGGCTACGGACGCGATCGCACTGAACAACGCTGCCAGTAACATCATCCCGCGCAGGCGGTGGGTCAGCAGTTGGGCAGTGGCGGCAGGAGTCACCAGCAGTGCCACCACCATCACCACGCCAACCGCTTGAATCGCCGAGACGATGGTCAGTGCCAGCAGCAGCAGCAGCCCATAGCGCACCAGCCCGGGGGACAGCCCGATCGAGATCGCATGTCCCGGGTCAAACGAGGTGACGACGATCTCTTTATAGGTGAGCGCCACGACCCCCAGCACCACTACCGTCACGGCGGCGATGATCCACAGGTCAGCTGCTGTCACCCCCAGGATGTTCCCGAACAGGATATGGCTCAGGTCGCGGTAGCTTCGCACCAGGCTCAGCAGGAGGATGCCCAGCGCGAACAGCCCGGAGAACATCACCCCGACAGCAGTATCTTCACGTACTTCGCCTTCCTTGCTGAACCACCCGATCCCCAGCGCCGTGACCACCGCCGCAACCAGCGCCCCAACGAACAGATTGGCCCCGTTCAGGAAGGCGATGACGATGCCTGGCAGGATCGTGTGCGCCATCGCGTCGCCGATGAACGCCATCCCACGCAGTACGACAAACGTTCCCAGCACAGCGCAGGACAGGCCCACCAGCAGCCCGGTGATCAGCCCGCGCTGCATGAAATCGTAGCTGAAGGGCTGCAGCAGCCACTCACTCAGCAGGTTCAGCATCCCAGACCCCTTCGTGCGGGTGCAGATGCACGCCGTAAGCACGCAGCAGGGTGCGGGCGGTCAGCACTTCGCCGACCGGCCCATCGGCAATGATACGACCGTCCAGGAACACAGCACGGGTGAAGTGCATCGGCAGGATGCCCAGATCATGGGTGCTGACGATGACGGTACGCCCATTCTCACACAGGCGATCCATCACATCGAAGATCATCTCCTGCGTGGTCATGTCGAGGTTGTTGAGTGGCTCATCCAGCAGCAGCAGATCAGCTTCATGCGCCAGCGAGCGCGCCAGCATGACGCGCTGCTGCTGCCCGCCGGACAGTTCACCGATCTGGCGCTCGGCCAGATCGATCAGCCCCAGAGTTTCCAGTGCGCGATCCACGGCGACGCGATCGGCGGGCACCGGACGATGGAACCAGCCCATGTGCACATAGCGGCCCATCATCACCACCTGGCGCACCGTCACAGGGAAGCGCCAGTCAACATCTCCGCGCTGCGGGACGTAAGCAACCTTATGATGGCACTCACCGACCGGGTTGCCGTAGATCAGAATCTGCCCCTTTTGGGGTCGCATCAAGCCGGCGGCCAGCTTGATCAGCGTGGATTTCCCGGCGCCGTTGGGGCCTACCAGCGCCACTTTCTCGCACGTGTCAACGCGCAGATCGATCGCTTCGACCGCCGGGCGTGCCGCTCCCGGATAGATGAAGGTCAGGTCGCTGATGCGCAGGGCTGGCTGGCCCGGGATGGCCGGCAGAGAGCAGGCCCTGCCGTAATTCCACTTCATGGTGGGTGTTCCCCCCGGAGCGTGCCCGGACATGGACCGGGCATGCTGTCAACTGATATGCAGTATCAATTAGGGTCGATTATAACGAGGGGTCGGGGCGCTGTCAACCGCCAGGCGTTGCTTCCTATCGCAGGAAGGGGATGTATCGCCAGACCCGCAGCAGCGCGATCAGCAGCTCCGCCAGCCGCCGGTTGATCGACAGCGCGGTCTCTGAGCTGCCGATCTGCCACGGTGTGCGGTTGGTGACGACGGCCTGTACTTCTGTGAACTTGCGGATGCCTTCCGGGCCGTGCCGCCGCCCGACGCCGCTCTCCTTGAATCCACCCATCGGCGCATCCATGGCGGCCCACATCGCGTAGCTGTCGTTGACAGCCACTGTCCCGGCCTTGAGCCGGCCTGCGATGCGCTCCGCCTCACGCCGGTTCCCGCTGATCACGGCAAAGTGAAGCCCATACCGGCTGTCGTTTGCCCGCTGGATCGCATCTTCGATATCGCTGAAACGGTAGACGCTGATCACCGGGCCGAACGTTTCTTCGGCGTAGACGGCCATGCCCGGCTGGACGCCCTCGAGGATCGTCGGTTCATAGAAGAGCAGTCCATGCTCAGGGCTGCGCCGGCCCCCGGTCAGCACGCGGGCGCCCCCGGCCACGGCCTCGCGCACCTGCCCCTCGATAAAGTCGATCTCATCCGGGCTGATCAGCGACCCGATCTCGTGATCGTAGTTGAACCCGCAGCCCAGGCGCAGCCGCCGGGTCTCGCGTACCAGGGCGCTGACGAACCGGTCGTAGATCGCGTCGTGGACGTAGGCGCGCTCAAAATTGATGCATGCTTGCCCGGCGTTGTTAAACGTGCCCTCGATCACGATGCGGACGGCGTGATCAAGCGCCGCATCCGGAAGCACTATCACAGCGTTCTTGCCGCCCAGCTCCATGCTGTAGGGAATCAGCCGCCCGGCGGCGCGCGCGGCGACCTTCTTGCCTGTCTCGGTGCTGCCGGTGAACATCAGGTAATCTGCGTGGTCGATCAGCGCCCCGCCGATCTCGTCCCCCGGCCCGGTGATCATCTGCAGGATATCAGCGGGCAGGCCGCACTCCAGCAGGCGATCCCGCGCCCACAGCGCGCTCAGCGGCGTCTGTGTGGCTGGCTTGGTGACCACTGCGTTGCCGGCCAGCAGAGCGGGAATCGCGTCCGCGATGCCCAGGATGAACGGAAAGTTCCAGGGGCTGATGATGCCCACCACGCCGACCGGGTGATAATGCAGGGTGGTGTATTCCCGCAGCGGGATCGCGCCGCGCAGCCGCCGGGAGCGCAGAAACCGCCCGGCGCGTAAAGCATAGTAGCGGGTCTCGCTGGCGATGGCAAACACTTCCACGAACGCATCCCGGCGTGATTTGCCGGCCTCCAGCTGGATGAGGTTGAAGATCTCCTCGCGCCGCTGCAGAATGAGATCGTGGAAGCGCAGGAAAATGCGGGCGCGGTCGCGGTGCGGGAGCGCCGCCCAGGCAGGCTGCGCTGCCCGTCCGCGCCGGATAGCCTCTACCACATCGGCGGCGCGGTGCTGAGGCACGGCGCCGATCACCTCTCCATTGATCGGATTGCGAACCTCGATGATCTCAACCCCGGGGGCTACCAGGTCGGCGCGGATTCCTGCTGCGGTGATGATCGCCATGACTTTGCTTCCAGAGTGGGAATGTCGGTGCATGCAACCTGTACCGTCAAACACCGTATAAGGTGCCAAGAATACTTCGCTGCATCATGAGTCTGCAACCCTGTCAGTCAGGTCTGGATACAAGGAGCCCAATACTATGAGCACTGAACTGCCCCCGAATGAACGACCTCAGGCGAGCGCGGGTGAGCCGCCGCGTACCTCTGGCTGGCTGGCAGGGCCGGCGCTTGGGGGGCTGATCCTGATCGGACTCGGCGCGTTCTTCCTCCTGCAGTCGCTCGGCCTGCTGAGCTGGCTGCGCCTGCCGTATTTCAATTGGTGGGCTCTGTTCCTGCTGCTGCCGCTGGGCGCCGTCGCAGTGAGTGCCTGGCGCGCCTATCAGGCCAGCGGCCAGCAGATGACCCGTGAGGTGCGCAGCAAGGCCTTCGGCGCCCTGATCCTCCTGGTGGTATTTTCCGCCTTGATGTGGAATATGAACTGGGCGCGCATCTGGCCCATCTTCCTGATCATCGGCGGGCTGACGATTCTGTTGGGGGGGCGCAACGCAGGCTAGACTTGGGCGCCCGATCGCCCTGACGCGCCCGGCCTCCTGCGCCGGGCGCGTGTGTTTCCCGGCCATGTATCCCCTGCGATTGACACCCGATGATACAATGATTTACGGAACCTTCCTGCTCCCATCCTCAAGGAGACACCGCTGTGGACCTCTTTCTGAAGAACCGGGTGGCGCTGGTCACCGCTGCCAGTCAGGGCCTGGGATATGCGACCGCGATGCAGCTGGCCCGCGAGGGCTCCACGGTGGTGATCTGCTCACGCAGCGATGGCGCGATCCACGCCGCCGCCGATGCGATTACCGCGGAGACCGGTGAGCCGGTGACAGGCATCGTCGCCGATGTGACCCGCGCACAGGACATCCGCCGCCTGATCGATCGGACAGTCGATGAGCACGGCGGGCTGGATATCCTGGTTACCAATGCGGGGGGGCCGCCGGGGGCGGCCTTCGAGGAGCTGGATGATTCCGCCTGGATGCAGGCGGTCGATCTCACCCTGATGAGCGCGGTGCGGCTGATTCGCGCGGCGCTGCCCCATCTACGCCAGTCCACTGCGCCCGCCGTGCTGACCATCACCTCCATAGCCGCCAAGCAGCCCATTCCCAATCTGGTGCTCTCCAACAGCCTTCGGCTGGCGGTGATCGGGCTCACCAAGACGCTGGCGCTTGAACTGGGCAAGGACGGCATCCGCTTCAACAGCATCCTGCCCGGCTGGACGGAGACCGAGCGAGTGACCGATCTGATGCAGGATCGGGCCGCCCGCAATGGGACGACCATCGAAGAAGAGCTGGCCAAGCAGGCGGCCGGGAGTCCTCTGGGCCGCATGGCCACACCGCAGGAGTTTGCCAATGTGGCAGCCTTCCTCTGCTCGCCCCGGGCGTCTTACCTGACTGGCCTCATGCTGGCAGTCGATGGGGGAACGTACAAAGGTACTATGTAAATCGGCGGCTTAGCTCTGCAAATATGCTACAATAACCCCATGATCCTCGGGCGCGCAGCGCCGAATGGCCCGAGCGTCTATAATACTCCCGACGGGTCAATCGGGTCCCGTAGATCTGCCCGTCCACGGGCAGCCGTGATGCCGCGGCGGAGACCGATCAAGGCAACTGCATGGCTCCACTGTCGGAACCAGGGGAACCGACGACATCACTCCGAACACCCTTCCTGCGCCTGAGCATGACGGCGGTGCTGGTGATGATCGCTGTGCTCACGGCAGGCATGCGGGCTATTGTGCTGGAAAACTATACCCGCCTCGAACGTGACAGCGTAGAGCGGGACCTGCAGCAGGCCACTCTGCTGCTTGAGCAATGGGGCACGGCGCTGAGCGCAATCAGCCGTGACTGGGCCGAGTGGGATGATACCTCTCGGTTTGCTGACAATCTCAACCCGGCTTATATCGCGCAGAACCTTACCCCGCAGACGTTTGCCAGCCTTAACACCAATCTCTTCTTAATTGTCGATCCGGAAGGCGAGGTGCGCTGCGCTGTGGCGTTTGACGCCGGGCGCGGTCTCGAGGCCCCGATCCCCGGCCGGCTGAGCCGCTACCTGACTCCTGGCAGCCCACTGGTGCATCATGCCAGCCTGAACAGCAGCGCCTTCGGCCTGATCCGGACCACGGATGGCCTGATGCTGGCCGCATCTCGACCGATCAGCAGCAGCGATGCGGGTGCGCCGTTGCAGGGGGCTTTAATCTGGGCCTTCTTCCTCGACGAGCAGCGTGCCGCTGCGCTGGGCGAAATTGTGCAGAGCGCCGTCGCCTTCTATCCGCTGGAAGATCTCCCGGCCCGCTTAGAAGAAACTGCCGGGCGGTTGACGGCTGCACCGCAGGAGCCTCTGGTCGAGCCGATCGACGGCAGGACGGTGGCGGGCTACAGCCTGCTGCGTGATGTTCTCGGTGAGCCGGTCGCGGTGCTGGAGGTCTCCAGCCCGCGCCCGATCTACATGCAGGGGCGGTCCATCGTCCTGCTGGTGGTCGGGGCTGCGGCGCTGGCCGCGTTGATGATCGTCGCTCTGGCTGTGATTGAGATCGAACGGGGGGTGCTGGCGCCGCTGGCCCGGCTCAAGGAAAACCTGCTCCATATCCGCGAGGCTTCCGGCCGTGTTTCGGTGCATGGCAGATATGAGCTGGCGCAGCTTGCCAGTGCCGTGAACAACATGCTGGCGGCGCTGGAGGGATCCCATGCCAGCATTCGCGAAAGCGAGGAGCGCTATCGCCGCCTGGTCGAACTGGCGCCGCTGGCGATTGCCGTCAACCTCGAGGGGCGTGTGGCATACATCAATCCGGCTGGCGCAAGGATGTTGTGCGTCGGCAGCCCCGATGAGGTGATTGGTCGCTCTGTGCTCGACTTTGTGCCCCCGGACGAACGCCAGCAGACGATCGAGCTGATGGAGCACAGCACGGAAGGCGCCGGGGAGGTGTCCCACCATCAGCAGGTGCTTCGGCTGGACGGCGTCAGCATCGATGTGGAACTGCTGTGGATGCCGATCACGTTTCAGAACAAGCCCGCCACCTTGCTGCTCGCCCGCGATGTGACCGAGACACATCAGGCCGAGCAGGCGCTGGCAGAAGCCAATCAGCGTCTGCAGGCTACCGTCAACGCTCTGCCCGATCTGCTGTTTGTGCTGGATGCTGAGGGGCGTATTCGGTCGTTCCATACACCCGACCCCTACGATCTGTTTGCGCCGCCGGATCGATTCCTCGGTCAGCGCGTGGTTGACATTATGCCGCCCGATACCGCTGCCACGATTGAGCAGGCGCTGGATGAGGCCGCACGGGCGGGACACGTGTCTGGTGTCCGCTACCAGCTGGATACTCCCCGCGGCACACGCTGGTATGAGCTGTCGATCTCCTCAGCGGGCACCAGCCGGCTCCCGGACTTTGCGATGGTCGCACTGGTACGGGACGTGACTCCGCAGGTGCTCGCCGCCCGATCGCTGCGCGACCGCGAGGAACAATTCCGGTCGATTTTTGAGGGGGCAGCTATCGGGATGGCCCTGGTGGATCGGCGGGGGCGCTTCCTGGAGACCAATACCGTCTTCACAGAGCTGCTGAGCTACCAGGCTCCGGACCTGCGCGGCCGGGTGTTCACAGAACTGTGCCATCCGGACGATTACGCCGCGGCAGAGGCGCAGTGGCAGGAGCTGCTGACGGGCCACTCCGACCGTTACGATAGCGAGCTGCGATGTCTTAAGCAGGGCGGCGACGCGGTCTGGGTGCGGATGCGTGTCTCGCGCTTTGCCGGCAGCGACCCGAATGAGCCGCTCGCCATCGTGATGGTTGAAGACATCACTGAGCGCCGCCGCGTGGCGGAGGCAGAGCGTGAGCAGCGGGCGCTGGCGGATGCGCTGCGCCGCAGCGCGGCAGCGCTTAACAGCACCCTCGACCTTGATGAGGTGCTGCGCCGTCTGCTGGACAGCCTCGCGGCAGTGGTGCCGTACCAGGTGGCCGAAATCCTGCTGGTTGAGCACGGCATAGCGCGAGTAGCTCACTGGGCAGGCTCTGTTGACGCCTATCGGGCTGGCCAGGATGTCGTCTTCGCTGTAGACGAGACGCGGAATCTCCGCGAAATGGCCCGCAAGCGCCGGCCGCTTTTGATCCCCGACGTGCGGCGGTACCGGGGCTGGGCGAAGGTCCCGGCTGTATCCTGGATTCGCGCTCATGTTGGCGCGCCGATCTGCTTTGAGAATGAAGTACTCGGCTTCTTGAGCATCGCCAGTGATACCCCCGGCTTCTACACCCAGGAACACGCTGAGCGGCTTGGAGCTTTCGCCGAGCAGGCTGCGCTGGCGATCCGGAATGCCCGCCTCTACCGTGAGATGGCCGGTCACCTCGCGGAGCTGGCGGAACGCAACAGCGAGCTGGATGCTTTCAGCCACACGGTGGCGCACGATCTCAAGTCTCCTCTCCAGATTGTGGTGGGCTTTGCGGATCTGCTGGCAACCGACTATCGGCACGAGATGAGCGATGAGGTTGCCGGTTACCTTCGCCACATCGAGACCTATGCGGTGAAGATGAGCCAGATGATCGAGAGTCTCCTCCTGCTCTCAAGGATGCGCACCAGCGATCAACCCGTGCGGCCCGTGGAGGTTGCCCCGGTGCTGGCTGCTGCTCTGGACCGCTTTACCGATCAGATCCAGCAGCTGAACCTGACCGTGGAAGTGCCCACCCTCCTGCCTCCTGTGCTGGGTTATGAGCCGTGGCTCGAAGAGGTTTTTGCCAATCTGATCGAGAATGCCATCAAATACATAGGCAGGGATAACCCGAACCCCCGCATTATCATCAATGCGGATCTGCAGGAGAGCTTTGTCCGTTATGAGGTCCGGGACAATGGGATAGGAATCAGTCAGGATGCCCAGGCGCACATCTTCGATCTTGGCGTCCGCTTCCACGCAGGGGTTGCTGCCGGCTCAGGGCTGGGGCTGTCGATCGTCCGCCGCATCATCACCCGCCTTGGTGGCGAGGTGGGCGTGATCAGCGCCATCGGAGAGGGCAGCACTTTCTGGTTCACGCTCCCCTCCCCCTGATGGAATATCTTCACGGATCCATACCCCGGTTAGTGCCTGACTTCACGACCTCCGCCCGAGATGTTACAATAGCGCAGCCAGCGACGCTGGCCCCGGGCCCTCCGCAAGGTGGAAGCAGGTAGTGTCAAAGCGGCGCACACCATCCCGCACAGGCCGACATGGCCCAGCAGGCTCGCCGCCGGAACAGGATGCACTTCTGTCCGGGCCGGACGGCCTGCTTGAGAGCATACTCGACACGATGGCTGACGGAGTGATGGTGCTTGACGCCTCCGGGACAGTCGTGATGGCTAATCCAGCCGCCGCCCGGATGCTGGGTATAGCCGATGAGGAACTTCGTGGCTGCAAAGTCTCTGACCTGGCCGTGCGCGCCATCCGCGAGGACAGCAGCCCGTTCCCCTTTGAAGAGCATCCCGCCCTGGGCACCCTGCGCACCGGCCAGCCACAGGCTGAGGTCCTGATGGGTGTGCCCCAGCCCGATGAGTCACTGAGATGGCTGCTCATCAATACCTGGCCCCTCTTCCGCTCCGGCCAGCCTCACCCCTATGCGGCTGTCGCGACTTTCACCGATGTCACTGCCCGTAAGCAAAAGGAAGAGGCTCTGCAGGAAAGCGAGCGCCGCATGCGTTCGCTGTTTGAGAATACTCAGGACGCGATCTTCCTCATCAGCCTGGACGGAGTGCATCTGGCTGCGAACCAGCAGGCCGCGGATATGCTCGGTTATTCGGTCGACGAACTGATCGGCCTGAAGACCACTGAAGTCGTAGCTCCCGATGAGCATGCGGACACCATCCAGGTCCGGGAGGCGCTGCTTGCCAGCGGCAGTGTGCCGCTTTATACGCGCACCTTCCGGCGTCGCAATGGCGAGGAGTTCCCGGTGGAAGTCAATGTCTCATTGGTGCGCGATGCCGCTGGCCGCCCGCTGTACGTGCAGAGCATCGCCCGCGACATCACCGCCCGCCGCCGCGCTGAACAGCAGCTGCGGGAAAGTGAAGAGCGCTATCGCCTGCTGGCTGAGCACGCTACGGATATGATTGCGCGCTATGATCCCGCAGGCGTCTTCCTCTTCGTCTCACCGGCCTGCGAGTCCCTGCTCGGATACAAATCGGCTGATCTCGTCGGCCGCTCGATCTACGATCTCTTTGATCCCGATCAGGTTGCCGACCTCGTTGAGCAGCATCGCGCTATCCTCGCCAACACCGGCACCCATACGATCCGCTACCGGCTGCGCACACGCGCTCAGGGCTACATTTGGGTGGAGTCGACCGCGACCGCTATCCGCGACCCGGATACCGGCGAGGCGATCGAGATCGTGGCGGCTACGCGTGATATCACAGCGCGCCACCGGGCCGAACAGGCCCTGCGTGAGAGTGAGGAGCGCTACCGCGAGCTGTTCACGGAAGCTTCCCTCCGCGCTCAGGAGCTGGCGTTGCTCCAGCGCGTCCAGTCAGCGGTCGCCAGCGAGCTGGACCTGGATGCCCTGCTTCGCACCATTGTGGAAGCTATCGCTGAGACCTACGGCTACACCCTGGTCAGCCTCTACCTGCTGGACGGCGATGTGCTGCGGCTCCAGCACCAGGTGGGCTACGAGCGGTTCATCACGGAGATCCCGATCACCATGGGGGTCAGCGGGCGCGCGATTCGCACGGGTCAGGCGCTGCTGATCGAAGATGTGCGCACCGACCCGGCCTTTCTGGGGGCGGTTGCCAATATCACTTCGGAGGTTGCCGTTCCGCTGTTCGATGAGGGCCGCGTCGTCGGTCTGCTCAATGTCGAGAGTGTTCAGGGGGTCACCCTCGGCGAGGATGATCTGCGGGTGATGCGCGAGCTGGGGCAGCAGGCCAGCCTCGCCATCAGCCGCGCCCGCGTCTATACAGCCGCCCGGCAGGAGCTGGCAGAGCGCCGCCGCGCTGAGGAAGCCCTGCGCGAAAGCGAGGAGCGCTTCCGGCAGCTGGCCGAGAATGTGCGTGATGTGTTCTGGCTGGCGGATCCGGCAACCGGCCGGCTGCTGTATATCAACCCGGCCTACGAGAAGATCTGGGGTCGCTCCTGCCAGGATCTCTACGATGATCCCCTGTCCTTTTTGCAGGGGGTGCATCCTGACGACCGCCAGCGCGTGCGCGAGGGACAGCCTCGCCAGATGGATGGCACCTATGATGAGGAATATCGGGTGGTGCGGCCGGATGGGTCTGTTCGCTGGGTGCGGGCACGCGCCTTCCCGGTCTACAATGAGCAGGGTCGCCCCTATCGCGTGGTCGGCACGGCCGAAGACATCACTCGCCAGAAGCAGGTCGCCGATGCGCTCGCGGAGAGCGAGCGGCGCTACCGTGAGCTGGTGGAAGGTGCCAGTGACATTGTCTTCGCCGTCGATCTGCGCGGCCGTTTCACCTATGTCAACCCGGCTGGCCTGCGCCTGACCGGCTATCAGATCGATGAAGTGCTCGGTCGGCACTTTACCGATCTGATTGCGCCGGAATGGCGCGTGTCTGTGAGTGACTTCTATCGGGCGCAGCTGCGCCGCCGCGTCCCGGAGACCCGGACCGAGATCCCCATCCTGACTCGCGGCGGCGAAGAATGCTGGCTCGAGCAGACGGTCACTCTCATCACTGAGGAGGGGCGCCCGGTCGGCGTGCAGAGCATCGCCCGTGATGTCAGCGAGCGCCGCCGCGCTGAACAGGCCGAGCAGGAGCAGCGGCATCTGGCCGAGGTGCTGCGCGACAGCATCGCCGCCCTGAGCCGCAGCCTTGACCTTGATATCGTGCTGGAGCGCATCCTGACGAATCTGCGCCGTGTCGTGCAGGCCGAGCTGACAAACATCGTGTTAATCGATTCGGCGTCGGGCAAGGGCCACATCGCGCGGCAGCGCGGCTATGCCGAACTGGGGCTTCTGGGCGCTATCCCGCCGGGCCCTGTGGCCATCGGCGAATTGGAGATATTCGCTGAGATGTTCCGTACCGGCCAGCCCATTGTGGTGCCTGATCGCACTATTGACCCTCGCTGGCGGCTCCCAGATCCGGTCGGCCTGCGCGCTTATGTCGGAGTGCCTATCCGGAGTGAAGGCCGTGTGATCGGCTTTTTGAACCTGGACAGCCTGGAGCCAGGGGCCTTCTCCGAACGCGACGCGGAGCGCCTGCTGGTCTTTGCCGATCAGGCTGCCATCGCCATCCGCAATGCGCAGCTGTACGAGGCTGCCGAGCGTAATCTGCGCGAGTTGACCGAGCGCAACAATGAGCTGGATGCCTTCAGTTATACGGTGGCTCATGACCTGCGAGCGCCTCTGGGGATCATAGTGGGGTATCTGCACCTGCTGATGGAAATGGACCTTCCGCCGGATGTCCGGTCGATCGTTCAGACGCTTGAGGACCGGGCCGCTCATATGGCCGAAATCATTGGGGCCCTGCTGCAGCTGGCCGAGATCCGCCATACGTCTGAGGTCATCGCCGCGACTCAGATGCGCCCACTGGTTGAGCAGGCCATCGCGCGCGCTGAGGATATCATCACTGACCGCGGGGTGTCCGTCTCGATTGAGGGCGACCTGCCGCCTGCTATGGGCTACTCTCCCTGGCTTGAAGAAGTCTTTGCCAATCTGATCAGCAACGCAGTCAAGTACATTGGCAAGGACAATCCGGACCCCCGGGTGGTCGTGCGCGGCACCCAGCATGGCGCTGTAGTGCGCTATGAGGTGCAGGACAACGGCCTGGGCATCAAGCCTGAGGATCAGTCCCACTTGTTTGAGATGTTCACTCGCTTCCATCGCCACGAGGGTTCCGGCAGCGGGCTGGGGCTGCCGATTGTCAGACGCATCATCACGCGGCTGCACGGCGAGCTGGGGGTTCAGAGCACACCCGGAGAAGGCACCGTCTTCTGGTTCACACTGCCGGCGGTGGAGAGTTAGTCTCCCCAGATCATCTCCAGCCGCCCCGACGAGACTTCGCGCAGCGCTGCGCTGAAGGCAGCGCAGTCATCCATCGCGAAGATCATCTCCAGTGTCACCTCTCCTCCAAACGACTCCCTCACGATCTGCCCGCCGTGCGCGGCAGCGATCTGCCTGACCCGCTCATAGAGGGGATAGGGCACAGCGATCATGCCGTGCCGGGTAGCGACGCGTTCCGTCAGGGGTAGGGCGGCCAGAGCGGCCTGTGCGGCCTCGGTATAAGCGCGCACCAGCCCCCCCGTCCCGAGCTTTGTCCCCCCGAAGTACCGGGTGATCACCAGCACCACATCCCCTATGTCTGCGCCGCGCAGCACCGCCAGGGCCGGGCGCCCGGCTGTGCCCGGCGGTTCTCCATCATCGCTCATTCCCTCGGTCACGGAAGCCCCGTAGCCCGCCCGGAAGGCGTATACGTTGTGGTGTGCATCGGCGAATTTCCCCCGTATGCCTTCGATGAATGTCCGCGCATCGCTGGCCGTCCGGGCCTCGCCGATGGTGGCGATGAAGCGCGAGTTCGCCACACGGGTCTCCACCTGGGTGGTGTGGGCCGGGATCGGGTAGCGCGGCGGCGTCATGGCGGGATCAGGCCGGGGGGAGTGTCATCAGCCAGTCGTAGATATACGCGGTGGCGCGGCAGTCATCCTCGTTGTAGCGCAGGATGTTCTCAAGGTGGCTGCGATTGCCGTCTTCCAGCCACGCCAGGTAGGCCAGCATCGAGTCCTCGCCGCCGAGCGGATCTTCGCGCCAGGCATAGCCGATCAGCGGAGCCACCTGCTTCAGCGAATAGCTGCTCAGCGGCAGGACAACGGTCTGCTCCAGGACTGTTTGCAGGTTCACCAGGCGCTCCAGAAGGCGTGCAGCCTGCGGATTGGGTCCATAGCGGCGGTCAAGCTGCTGGATGACCGTGCGCTCGTAGTTCCCATAATGGATGACCGGCCCCGGCGTCGCCTGCAGGCGCGCCAGGAATGATTCCCACATACGCAGCTCGTCTTCTGCGCTGGCTGCCAGTTCGTAGGTGAAGTGAGTCTCATCATCAACGCGGATCAGTGTGCCCATCAGGTAGTAGAGGCCCTCCGGCGGCACACTCTCTACGTCGAAGAAGATAACCGGCTGGCTGGCTGGTAGATCGGGGTTGCCGATGCGCTGCGCATCGCCGCTGTGCAGGGCACGGGCCCGCACGACCAGCGACCGGGCAGTCAGATCGCCCACCCCACGGATATCCAGCAGACTCTCAGGGCTGGCGGCCGCCAGCGCATTCAGCGTCCCCAGGCCGCGCGCATGCAGTGCCGACCACACCCGCCGCTGCAGGCCGGGGATCAGCGAGACATCGCGGCTTTCCTCTGCCAGCGGCCGGCAGAGGTTGTGCCAGGCACAGCTGTGGCATACAGAGGCGAGGAACGGGCGCGGCTCCTCCCCGCCTGCCAGCATGCGCACGTGGGCCAGTGCCTCCGCGAAAGCATCCGGCTCCAGCACCACCGCCTCCTCATGAAACAGCCGGGCGCTACCGCGCTCCGCAACGGGCACCCGCAGCAGCAGATTCCCCACGGGCCGCCGCCCCTGGATCGCCTCCAGCAGGGAGATGTAGGCCATCACCTGCAGACGATGTGCTCGCTGCGCGCTGCTGGCGGATTTGATATCTGCTGGCCGGTAGTAATAGTCCCCCCAGAGCGATCGGCCCGGCTCCCGCACCAGCAGATCCGGGATGCCGACCAGGTCCTCATGCAGCAGCACCCCCTGGTAGATGATCTCCGCGCCCTGCCGCATCATCTCGAGCGTCTGCGCCGCGCCAGCCTCCAGATCATCGACCGGGTAGCGCGGGCGGGTCAGTTTCAGGGTGCTGGTCACCTGCTGCTCAAACTGGCGACCCTGCCGGTACACCCATGCCTGGAAATCGGACAGGGGTGCGCGAACCGCCGGATCGCCGTGATGCTCCAGATAGACCCGTCGATCGCATTCGGCCAGGTTGTAGAAATCCTCAGCGCGGATCAGCTTGGCCATGCCTGCCATTGTAGCAGAAAAGCGCAGGGACAGCCCTGTGTGGGCTGCCCCTGCGGATGATGGCCCAGATGGAAGCTATCGGGCAGTCACCGAGAGCTGGTACGGCGCCATCTGGATCGAGTGGCGGGCCAGGCCGCTGATCAGCACCACAGCGGTATCTACCTGCCCGTAATCGATATCCAGCGTTGCCGTCCCATCGACGACCGCCAGATCCTGGATGGTGGTCCGGCCATCCCTGCCGATCAGCGCGACTCGCAGCATCCAGGGCTGCGGGATGCGGTTGTGCTGTAGCACGAAGCCGTCGGCCACCCAGTCCCCCTCGCCGCTTTCCATATCGTCCGACCAGCCGATCTCCGGGATTGCCACATCGTCAATGACCATCCCGCGCTCGCTGTAGGCTTCGTCGGTCACCAGCGCGAAGCGCAGCAGGATCGTCTGCCCGGCATAGGCACTGAGATCCACCGTCTCGTCGATCCAGACGGGGTTGCGCCCACCGCTGCGCCCGGTGAAACCGTGGCCAAAGTTGTTGCCCAGCGGGTCGCTGTCGGTGGTGGTGCGGGCGGGCAGGGTTGTCCAGGTGTTTCCGTCGTCGGTGGAAACCATCACATAGCCATAATCCCAGTCCCGCTCGATATGGTACCAGACAGCGAAGTTCAGGGTCGCGCTGTCTACCCCGCTGAGGTCCACTTCGCGGGTCAGCGTGCTGAACATCGAGTCGCGGTGATTGGACCACCAGGCGTTTGCGCCGCTGCGGGCATCTACCGGCACCACCATGACCGTCTGCGCTCCGGTGAAGGTCAGCGTGGCTGGCCCCTCGCCGCGGACGCGGATGATATCGATCCCGTACTGGTTGACCTCGCCGGTATACTCGGCTGGCAGGGCGCGAAAACCCTCGGTGATCTCTGCCGTGCCCACATTGGCCTCGCGGAAGGCGAAACGGCCGTCGGGGGCGGCAGCGGCATTGTTCAGCGCCACCGCGGTGGCATAGTCGGCCCATACCTGGTCGAAGGTCTGCTCCTCGCCGCTGGCGGCCAGCACCGCGTCGATGGAGTTGAATCCGTTGTCCGAATCGGCCACCAGCGCGGTGATGAAGTCCGCCCCGAATCGTTCATACAGATAGTCGATCACCAGATAGGCGTTGCCGTAGTCGGCTCCCTCGCTGCCCCAGAACCAGAGTGACTGATCCAGGTTGGAGATGTAGTCGGCCACCCAGTCATCGCCGCGCAGCCCGGCGATCTGCTGGGCCAGCTCGCTGAGGCCCTCGTTCATCCACGATTCCTCGTCACCGTCCATGTTGGCATGCACCATGTGCTGGAATTCGTGGGCGAGTGTCTTGTTGAAGTACTCGCTGGCGATGCCGCCGGTGCCGGGGATCGACATGAAGAACATCTCATGCTCGTTGGAGTACGGCTCGACGATGACCGGCAGGGAATCGGGGGCGCTGAAGTAGCCGCCCACACCTCCCATCCGGTCCGAGCTGACGATGTGCAGTATCGGATCGCCATCGATGCCGGGAGATGCCTCCGTGCCAAACACCGCGCGAACCGCCTCGTAGGAGGCATCCCATGTATCAGCGGCTGCCTTCCAGTCCTGTGCCGTAGCCGGGAACCGGGTGGCATTGACCGCCACACTGCCGGTATCCAGCCAGAAATAGCCGTAGCGCGACTTGGTGATCAGCTCCGCCTCGATCTCCAGGTACTCGTTCGTGTCTGCATTGCTGATCCAGAACGTGGCAATGTCGCCGACCTCAAAGGCCTCCACGGGTTCTGTCGGAGGCTCCGGGATGTCATTCGGGTCGACGCCCTCCAGTGCGATGGCATTGGCAACCGGGTCGCTGATCGGGATCACGATGGCGTCCAGCCGTTCCTCCAGCGCGCGGTCTGCGTCGGTCGGTGCGCCGAGCATCTCCAGCGCGGCGGCGGGCTCCGGCGTGGCGGTAGCCTCCGGCACTTCCGTAGGTTCGGGGGTGGCGGTGGGCTCGGGGACCGGCGTCTCCGTTGGGGATGCGGTATTCGTGGGTGCGACAGGCTCTTCCGTCTCCGCCGCCTCCCCGGCCGGCGATGCGGGTGCGCCGGTGCAGGCTGCCAGCAGCAGCATGGCGGTCAGCAGCAGCGCTGCCTTCAGGATGTGCTTCATAACTCCTCCTCGATTGTCTGGCAAAACTGGTGGCTCAGATGATAGTCACATCCGGGGGCGCTGCCAAGTGCCCGGCGGGGCCTAGGCCGGCAGGGCGCGCCGCAGCCTCCGCAGCCAGTTCTCGCTAGCACGGCCCGGATCGCATCGTCGGGGTAGCCCAGCGCGGCCAGCGTATCGCCAATCCGCGGCAGGTCTGCAGCGGAGTCCATCCCCGCCGGGATCGCCTCCAGCCCGAAGCCGCCGTCCGGGTCAGAGCCGATCGCGGCATGGGCGAACGCTGCCGGCCGGCTCTTGACAGGCTGTGATATACTGAATCGTATATAAGTTGTCCAATTCTATAGCCACGGCTGGGAACGGGGTCCCAGTAGAGACGTGCCGGTGACAGCAGAGAGCCTGCGGGTGCTGAAAGCAGGCTGCACGGCCCGGATCGAACTACCCCCGGGAGCTTCCTGAAGGAACGGCCTGAATGGCCCAATGTCAGGGCGGGTGCGCCCGTTACCGCGCAGGAGCGCCGTGCAAAGCGGGCGCTCCGGCTCAAGGCAGACGGCTGCGGCTTTGCCTGCATCAGGCAGCCTCTGCGAAGCAAGGTGGTACCGCGATTCGGGTCCCTTCGGCCGATTTGCCCTTGCCTGCCGTTAAGACAGGCAGGGGTTTTTTGTTCGGCATGAGCGGGCCGCGCAGGCAGCAGGTGCTGTGTGAATTCGCCCTTGCCTTCCGTCCGGAGGCAGGGGCATTTGTTTTGGGGAGGAAAGCACTATGACGCTGTGTATCGATGAGAAGGACGCGGTGTGGGAGACGCTCTTTACCCGCCAGATTGACCGGGTGCGGCGCTGTGCCTGCAGCGCCTATCTGGAAGGGCTTGACATCCTGAGGTTGCCTGCCGATCGCGTCCCCGGATTGGATGAGCTGAACGCGGTGATCACCCCGCGCACCGGCTGGCGCACGCTTCGCACGACCGTTCGCTATTCGGACGCTGTGCAGTGGTATCACCACTTCGCCCGCCGTGAGTTCCTGGTCACCGACTACCTGCGCTCCCGCGAGGAGCTGGATTTCACGCCCGAACCGGATATGTTTCACGATATCTTCGGGCACCTGCCATTTATGGTGCTGCCCGAGTACACCGCGCTGCAGGAGATGTTCGCCCCGGCTTTCCACCGCGCTGGCCCGGAGCAGCGCGAGCAGATCAAGCGGCTGGCCTGGTTCAGCACGGAGTTCGGCCTCATCCGCGAGAACGGGGATATCAGGGTCTTCGGGGCAGGGCTGATCTCCTCGGCAGGCGAGATCGAGCATGCCCTGTCCGGCGCTGTGCCCATCGAGCCGTTCACCATCGAGAATGTGATCGCGCACCCCAAAGCGATTTACTGCTTCAACGAGGTGCTGTTTGTGTTTGATTCGATCCCGGCGCTCAGGGCAGAGCTGGCGCGTTTCTTTGATACCCTGTAGGACGACAATATCAATATATTGTCCAGTATTTGAAAAGATATTGACAGGATGCTATACTCTGAACTCTCTGGGCAGCAAGGGGTAAGAAACCGACCCCTGAGCCGGTCTGAAGCAATGCCCCGGATTGCCCGGGGCTATATCATGTAGAGTAGCGAGGAAGCAATGTCGGGTATCAGAGCGCGGAACGGGAATGGCCGCCGCGGCGAGCAGCTGGAAGCTCAGGTGCAGGATCGGCCTGTGCTGGAGAGTCTGAAGGTCGTGGAGGCAGGGCATGATCAGGTCGCCATCGAAGAAGCCGTCCGGGCGATTCTGACGGCGGTGGGCGAGGACGCGGAACGCGATGGCCTGCTGGATACGCCGTCCCGCGTGGCCCGCATGTACGGCGAACTGCTGGCCGGCTACGGGCAGACCGTCACCGGGGTTATCAAGGATGCTATGTTCGATGTGCAGTACGGCGACGGCGAGATGATCGTGGTCAGCGACATCGAGTACAGCTCGATGTGCGAGCACCATATGCTCCCGTTCACCGGAAAGGCGCACGTAGCCTACATTCCCGGCGAGCGCGTGGTCGGGCTGAGCAAAATCCCGCGCCTGGTGGAGATGTTCGCCCGCCGCCTGCAGGTGCAGGAACGCCTGACCAATGAGATCGCTGACGCGCTGGCAGACGCGGTGGGGGCTGCTGGCGTGATGGTGCTGGTGGAAGGCCATCACTCCTGCGCCTCACTGCGCGGGGTGAAGAAGCACGGCGTCAACATGGTCACCACAGCCCGTCGCGGGGCCTTCAGGACGGATCGCGCCCTGGTGGACGAGTTTTACCGGATGATCGGTCGGTAACTTTTATCGGAACTGCCAGTGGGTAATATCCAGCGGCTCCTCTGTAAGTGTATTGGTAGAAACACGGCGGGGCGGGGGCGGCTTATCCGGGTTGCCCCCGCGGCTTTTTAGGCGCGCGCCGGCGGCGATTTCCCTCCACCCGAAGCGCGACTATAATACTGCCCCACCGATCGGCAGGATGATGACGCTTAGCGGGGGGGACAGAAGCGAACCGCTCAGGCTGCTGGCTGGCTGCCCTGGCTCACCCGGACGACGAGTCGGTGCGGCTGGTCACGAGGTTCATCCGGCGCCGGGCGAGCGAGCTGCCCAACAAATCATGCAGTCAGAATCGTCCACCCCATAGCACTACAGGCGGTTCCCGATGTTGCAACTGCCCGAACAGGATAAAGAAACCGCCCGGATTGAAGCCTTCAGCGATGGGGTGATGGCTATCATTATCACGCTGCTGGTGTTTAGCGTCCAGGTTCCTGCGCCGGAAGTCGTAGTAGAAATCGGCTTGCTGCAGGCCTTACTTGATCAGTGGACGACCTATCTGGCGGTTTCAGCCAGTTTCTTCTTCATCCTCGTGATGTGGATCAATCATCATCGTCTTTTTACCGCCATTCGTCGCGCTGATAACAACCTGTTGCTGCTGAACGGGCTGCTGTTGTTCGGTATCAGCATCGTGCCCTTCACCACGGCACTGATGGCAGCCTATTTGCGGCATCAAGAGCGCGTAACGGCGGTGATGATCTACAACGGGTGGTCGCTGGTAGTGGCGGTCTTCTTCAACCTGTTGTGGCGTTATGCTTCGCACCAGAACCGCCTGTTCAGCCCTCGCACTGACCCGGCGCTGGTGGCCTTCATCTCGCGCCAGTATGCCTTCGGGCCAGTGCTGTATCTGGCGGCGGTGATGCTGGGGCTCATCAATCCATTTCTCAGCCTGGGCCTGAATATCGCGCTGGCGGTCTTTTTCGCACTGCCCAACCGGGCCGTGAGTCAACTTATTGAAGAGCAGACACAGCAGACAGAAAGAGAAAAACCATGAAAATCGGTGTAATTGGCACCGGCCGCATTGGCGGCACATTGGGCTCGGTATGGGCATCTGCCGGACATGACGTGCTATTCGGTGTGCGCGTTACCAGCCGTTCCTACGAGCTTCCAGGCACAATCGGCACGGTCGAGGAAGCCATCCAGCATGGCGAGGTGATCCTGTTCGCCATCCCCGGGCGCAGCTTACTTGAGGTGGCTGCCCCGCTTGAACTGACGGGCAAAATCATCATTGACGCGACCAACGGCGGCGATTCTCCCGAGCAGCCGGTTGTGCGGGCGTTAGCGGCGCTCAAACCGGGGGCATTCGTTTACAAAGCCTTTAACACGCTCGGCTTCGAGAATTTCCAGCAGCCGACTTTTGATGGCGAGCGTGGCGATATGCTATTTATCGGGCCAGAAGCACATCAGGAGCGTGTGGCCGGGCTGATCCGTGAGGTAGGGCTGAATCCGCTTTATGCAGGCGATCTGGATCAGACGGGCGTGCTGGATGCGGCGCTCTCGCTGTGGTTCGGCCTGTCACGCCGTTTGGGGCGGCATCTGGCTTTCCGCGTGCTGCATGATGGCATAAGCCGGATGCCCTGAATCCGTGGCCATGTTCAGAACAGGCGCTGATGGCCTGCATGGCGAGAGATGCTGGCCGGTGAAGACAGGGTTGCCATGCAGCCAAACGTGATTCGCAGCGTGGAGGAAATCAGCCCGGCATGGCTGACCGCGGCGTTAGCGGCCAGCGGCGCGCTCACCCGCGGGGCGGTGGCGGCCATCGACGTGGAGACTGGCCGGGGCAACTGGTCAACAAGCGCCATCCTGACGGTGACGTATCGTAACGGCTCGCAGGGGTCGCTGCCCCGGCGGCTGTTTCTTAAGATGGTGGAGATCGATCGGGAAGATGAGTTCTTCGGGCCATCTGAGGTAGATTACTATACCCGCGACTACACGGGCCTGGACGGCGCTCCGCTGATCCGCTGCTACGACGCGGCGTATTCAGAGGAACAGGATCGCTACCACCTGCTGCTGGATGATGTCTCCGAAACCCATCTGGAGGCAGCCGACAGAGCGCCGACCCTTGAATACGGGCTGGCGCTGGCAGAGGCGCTGGCTGTGCTGCATGCCCACTGGTGGGGCGCCCGGCGTCTGACTGAGGCGGGCGCGCCGATCCACAGCCCTGAACACATTCTGCGCTTTGTGGATATCGCCCGGCCAGGCGTTAAGCCCATCCTCGACCATTTCACCCCCGAGCTCAAGCCGCACTGGCCGGCAGCCATTCAGGACCTGTTCGCCGGGCACCCGCAGGCGCTCATCGCGCGCGCCCGGGATCTGGCCGGCTTCACCCTCATCCACGGGGACGCGGGGCATGCCAACATCCTGGTGCCGCGGGCAGGCGAGCGGCCCCTCTATCTGATCGACCGGCAGCCGTTCAACTGGAGCCTGACCACCTGGCTTGGAGCCTACGATCTGGCTTATGCGATGGTGCTGGACTGGGAGATCGAGGTCCGCCGGCGCCTGGAGATCCCGGTGCTCCGGCGCTACCATGAGCAGCTGCTCAGGCAGGGAATCGAGGGCTATTCATGGGATCGCCTGTTTGAAGACTATCGGCTGTCGGTGCCGATGGGGGTCTATGTCGCCACTGAATACTGCCGCGGCGGCATCAACGAGCCGTGGACGCATGTCTGGCTGCCCATGCTCCAGCGGGCGCTGACTGCCTGTGATGATCTGGCGTGCAGCGCGCTCTGGTAGGCGCTTCGAAGGAGTGTACCGGGTGGGCGGAGGCGGGGATGGATGGGAGTCGAACCCACCGTGGCTTGCTCCGCAACCCACCAGCGATTTTGAAGACCGTGCGGCCCACCGGGACCGAACCACCCCCGTGTTCTTTAGCATAACGACGTCGCCCATTGGCGTCAATGTGACATTCTGCGCTGCGGGGCGCTGCGCAGCGGGACATTTCGGCCATTGAGTTCCTCCGCTGGCTGCTTTACAATGATTCTAAAGTCTACGCAGCCTCATCCGGGCCCCGGGAGAGCATTCATGCGCAGGTCAGGCATCTTCATACTCATGGTTATGTGCGCCGCGCTGGTGATAGCCGCCAGCACGGCTGCCGCCGCCCCCGCCGAGTTCTTCACCAACGGCGGGTTTGAGATCGATACCAGCCCGGGCGATGGCATGCCAGATGGCTGGACCGGCAGCAAACTGGTTATTCCACAGGACGGCCAGGACTGCACAGTCGCCCACTCTGGTTCCTGTTCTTTCCGGTTTGCCGAGACGGGCTCCAAGAAGAAGCTAACCCAGACCGCCGCTGCCAGCGGCGCAGCCGGCGATCTGCTGCTGTTCAGCTTCTGGTATCGTGACGATGGCGCGGCTGACGTGGATAAGCCCATGCAGATTCAGGCCACCGTCCTGTACGCGGGCGGGGGCAAGGGTAAGTTCAAGCTGAAGGTGCCCGCCGGCGCGGCAGACTGGACACGGGTGGAGTTCCCGTTCTACCCGCAGAAGGACTACACCGGCGTCACGATCACCATCAAGTCGAACAAGACCACGACTACCTGGCTGGATGATATGAGCTTTGCCGCGGCAGTGCCGGCTGATCTGGAAGGCTGCACGCTCTTCCCCGCCGACAACTACTGGAACACCCCGGTGACGGGTCTGGCAGTTCACCCCCAGTCCGCGGGCTGGATCGCCTATATGGGCGCTGACCGCTCGCCCCATGCCGACTTCGGCGCCGGCCTGTGGGACGGCGGGCCGATCGGGATCCCCTACAACGTGGTCCACAGCAGCGGCATGAACCCGGCCGTGATCGGTGACATCTGGTATCCGGATGAAACGGATCCGGGCCCCTACTACATCCCGGATTACCCTCAGATCGAAGGCGGGCCGAAAGGCGATGGCGATCGCCATGTTCTGATCGTGGATGCGGATACCTGCGAACTGCAGGAGGTCTATCATGCTGTCCCTGACGGGCATGGAGCCTGGGATATTGGCTCGGCGGCTGTGTGGGATCTGTCCTCCAACCTGCTGCGGCCCGATACCTGGACCTCGGCAGATGCCGCGGGGCTGCCGATCCTGCCGGGTCTGGTGCGTTACGAGGAGGCAGCCGCCGGCGCGATCAACCATGCCATCCGCTTCACGGCGGCCGGCACAGCCAACTATTACCTGTGGCCGGCCCGGCACGTGGCAGGCAGCAACCCCGCTGCGCCGCCGTTCGGGGCGCGCTTCCGGCTGAAGGCCAGCTACACGCCGCCGCCCGGCACGCCGTCGGAGGTGCTGGCGATCATCGACGCGATGAAGACCTACGGAATTGTGCTGGCCGACAACGGGTCGAACTGGTATATCAGCGGTGTGCCCGATTCGCGCTGGGATAACGATGCGCTGCGGGCAGCCTTCGACACCATCACCGGGCAGGATTTTGAAGCCGTGGACACTGCCTGCATGATGATTAGCGCCGACTCTGCGCAGGCCAGTCTGGCGGGGTGCCCTTAGCGGGCGGACTCCGTCCCGCCAGACTGCTCTGGGTCTGTGCCCTCGGACGCGGGTGCGCAGCAGCGACTCGCGTGGGGCATTGCACGCGATCGCAAACCGGTATACAGTACGCTTATCTGCAGGGATACGAGACCAATCAGGCAGGCGCCGTGGCCGCAACCCCACCCTCCCAGGATGCGTACTACCGGTCGCTTGAGCACAAATTCGATGCGCTCAACCGGCTGGTTCAGATCAGCCTGGTCATGAACTCCACGCTCAAACTGCAGCCCCTGTTGCAGACGATCATGGAGGCGGCCGCCGAGATCTCCGGCGCCGAAGCGGCCTCGATTCTACTGTGGGATAAGAATACCAATGAATTGCGCTTCACCGCGGCCCTCAGCCCCGACCCCGAACACCTGATGGGCATGGTTGTGCCCCTGGAAGGCAGCATTGCCGGCACCATCATCTCCGAGAACCGCGCCATCATTATCGATGACGCCTCCCGCGACCCGCGGCACTTTAAGAACGTCGATCAGGCCATTGAGTTCCAGACGCGAGCCATCCTGGGCGTCCCCATGCGCATCCGTGATGATCTGATCGGGGTGCTGGAAGTGCTCAACAAACGCGAGGGACGCTTCAACGATGAGGACCTCCGGCACATCACCATCCTGGCATCACAGGCCGCTGTGGCTATCGAGAATGCACGCCTGATCGCGGCGCTGCGCAAAGCCTACGATGATCTTGCGCAGGTCAACAAACTCAAGAATGATTTCATCGCCATCGCGTCCCATGAGCTGCGGACCCCGCTCGGGGTGGTGCTGGGTTATGCCGCCTTCCTCAAGGAGGAAACTGAGGGCGAGATGGGTGAGCATGCTGAGGCGGTGCTGAACAGCGCCCTGCATCTGCGCAACCTGATCGAGGATATGACCAACCTGCGTTACGTCCAGATCGATCGCGCTGAGCTTAAGTTTGCGGTGGCGCCGCTGAATCGCATCCTCGGCGCTGCCCATGCCGATGTCATCGAACTGGCCGAAGCGAAAGAGCAGGTGCTGCTGCTGGAGCAGCCGGCCTACGATATTCCGGTGAAGGTGGATGCGGTCAGGATGGAGATGGCGATCACCAACGTGCTGAACAACGCCGTCAAGTTCACTCCACCGGGTGGGCTGATCGTGCTGTCTGCCGAAGAACAGGCTCGCGAGGTCTGGGTGCGGGTGCAGGACAATGGAATCGGGCTGGAACCCGATCACCTTGAACGTATATTCGATCAGTTCTATCAGGTGGAAGACCCGATGCGCCGCCGGCATGGTGGGCTGGGGCTGGGCCTGACCATTGCGCGCGCGATCGTCGAGCGCCACGATGGGCGCATCTGGGCAGAAAGCGCCGGCCTGGGTCTGGGCAGCACCTTCACCGTCGCTCTGCCTCTGGCGCGGGAGCGCTGACCCCCCTCACTCCGGCGCCTCCCCCTCACCGCGTGTCAGCGCGGCGAAGGCAAAGGTCACCTGGCAGGCTTCCCCGGCCTCATCCGTTCCCTTGATCGCGATCCGGTCGATCAGGCGGGAGCCGTCCAGCTGCACGCACAGCGCGAAGAGGGTCTCCAGCGAATCGAAAGGCTGCTCGATCTCGCGGTAGCCCTCCGCATCCCAGGCGCGGTAGATCATCGTTCCATTGATATGGTTCATGGCGGATCACTCTCCTGATGCGGCGCCCGGTTGCTTCGTCTACGCTAGTGAGCCAGTGCAAAAGCCGCGATCACCAGCCCGGCAAACGCCAGCGCCAGCCCCATCTCCACAAATCCAAACCGCCTGACGTCTGTCACCAGCGGCTGCTGCACAGCAACCCCGATCGCCCGTACCAGCAGCAGAGCGGCGGGCAGCGCCACCAGCGGCGGGATGATGCTCCACAGGGCGGCAGCCAGCGCGGCGATCAGCGCCAGTGCGTGCGCCCCTACCATGACCGCTGCCTGCATCACGGAGGCACGTTCGTGCCGGTGATCGATCCGCAGGCGCACATACAGCACGCTGATTGCATTATGCGTCGTCGCGATCGCCCACACCAGCCAGGCGCCGGCGTCCAGCCGCCCGCAGGTCGCGACATAGGCGGCCGGCGCTGCCAGCGCCAGCCCGGCTGCCCCCACCAGTTCTGTCGCCGGCCGGCGCGGCCCGAGCAGCGCGGACATCGCCAGGGTGATCCCCAGCACCGCTGCTGCCGGCACAGCCAGCCACAGGATCGCGCCGCGCCCCAGCGCGACCATGCCGCCGCCGGCCAGCCCGGCAACCCCCAGCAGCAGGAGGCTCCATCCCCGGGCGGGCGGGCCATCGGCGCGTTTTGCCTTCCCCCGCCGGGCACGTACCCATAGACTCAGCGGCTGGCGGGCCAGGAAGAGCGCCAGGGCCGCCAGCAGACACAGCGCCAGCGGGACACCTCCCACCGGGGGAGCCAGCGCCGCCGCCACGCCTGCGCCAGTGAGGAACGGTGTGAGCGCCAGCGACCACGAGCCGTGCTCGCTGGGCAGGATGATGCGGGCCTGTGACCACATTTAGCGCATGCTCTCGACTAGGGTGGGCTGTCGTAGGAGCGCGTTTCCAGGACTTCCTGAAGGGCTGGAAAGATCGCTTCCGGTTCGACAAAGATCGCTGGATACTGCTGGTTGGTACGCGGCAGGGTGTCGGACAGCAGCAGCAGCAGGGCTTCCCGCACGTCCGACGCGCCGGTGAACGCCAGCATGGCCTCGACATCGATGACGCCGATGTGGATATCGCTCAGGTTGGAATCCTCATGGCTCACCCGGCTGACCTGCCCCATGACCGCCACGCGGCCGCCGGATGCGCGGGCCTGCTCTACGGCCGATTCCAGGCTGCCCTCCGAGAGATGCGCGTAACAGAACAGGTACTGCCGCGGCCCTTCCGGAGTGTCCAGCATGAGCAGGTATATCTGCACGTTGCCAGACAGGTCAAGGGCGATCGCCACGTAGGTGCTTCGCCGGATGTGCAGCGCCGCTGCCAGTACCGCCTGCTCGCTGGGCGGGGCCATCGGATCATTGGAAGGATTCAGGTAGTCCGAACCCAGGTGGACAAGCCGCATGGTATAGCGTGTTTCACCAAAGCGACCTGTGTCGGCGCGCAGCGACGGTGTGGGCAGCCGCAGCGTCTCTGGAAGCACTGGCTGCGGGGTGAACAGCCCCGCAGCGCCGGCGAGGTACAGGCGCGTCACGCCCAGCCTGACGGGCGGGTCCAGCGCCTCGATGGTATACGGAGCAGCCGTGAGTGTTGGCGGCGGTGCAGGCGGACTTGCCTCCTCGCGGGCGGCGGGTTGGGTCGGGGTGGGGAGGATCGCCGCCGTGGGGGCTGCAGTCGGTGCCGGCATGGGTGTCGAAACAGCCGCCTCGACGCGGCGGCAGGCGGTCGCCAGGATCAGCGCTCCGGCGGTCAATGCTATCCGCCAGCGGCGCACCCCTCGACCGCTGCCTTTCGGCTGCATCGCGGGCCGCTCCTGCGCTTTACCAGTGCACTTCGATGCGCGTCCCGTCGAACCGGTTGTCCGGGCGGACGTAGAAGCGCGTCAGGTCGGTGACGATGGGCGCCGTCCAGCGCCACAGCCAGCGAGAGGCGTAGGCAGGCAGGTTGACGCAGCCGTGGCTGTGTGGCTGCCCGTAGTCGTTGTGCCAGTAGGTCCCATGCAGCGCCACCCAGTCGGACGTGAAGTAGCACACGAACGGCACGCCAGCCAGGTTGTAGTAGTCGCCGAACTCCTCCGACGCGGCTCGCCCGCCTACCATGCGCTCGCTGATGCGCTTGTCGAACACGTAATGCGTGCCGTCCGGCGTTCCATGATCGGGCAGGCCGCTGGCAACCAGGTGCGCGTAGACCGGCGTGTCACCCTCATAGGCGATCAGCAGTTGGCGCATCAGATCGACCTCGATCCACTTGTCAGCCGGATCCACCTCAGGCGACAGCGGCGCCAGATCCGCATCCGGGATCAGCCGCAGATGGGTCGCCCGCATATAAAAGCTCTGGTACATTTCCTGCACGCGGTACCATGAGCGTCCATCGCGCCCGGCGATCAGATCGGTGACACGGAAGATCGTGCCGTAGTACATACGTGAGACGAACCGGTCGCCGATGCTGTCATCCGGATCCCAGTAGGCATCAGTGAACGGCACGGTGACTTCCGCCCAGCGTCCCCCGCCCAGATCGGCCACCGGTGGATTCGGCAGATGGTACCAGATCGGCTGGACATACGAAGAGTACATGTAGCCGCTTTCAGTCTCCAGCCATAGATCATTGTAGGGCCACACGCTCTGACCACGCACCGCCCGGCGCACGCGCACGATGTCGTCCTGGTTATGCTGCAGTACGACCTCCGCATCGACATGGGGGGCGGTGCGGGCATTCTGGTACAGGCCGGTGACGCGGCCCAGCGGCTGGCCCTGCCAGTGCGCAGGCATTGCGGGCAGGTTGTTCTGCGCCAGCAGCCGCTCGATCCGGGAAGTCACCGATGCGGCTCCCAGCCCGATGAGTCCGATGGACTTGAGAACGGCACGCCGGGATACAGTAGGCATACAGCCTGTCTCCATCGATGGGATGGGCTGGAGTATAGCACATCCGCCGCTGCTCCGGCATGTCAATGCCCCGGTGCGTGGACGATCAGGGTATGCCCATCGGTGACATTCATCACTCCCGCTGACCAGCGCTGTGGGCTATCCTGAGGTAGCACATGGCATTCCTTGAATCCCGGGAGGGCGACCATGCCTGAAGCAGTCCGGATGTGGGTGGAGATTGCTTTCAACATAGCCTATCTGATCGGGGTCTGGTGGCTGGTGATCCAGATGGCACGCCGCCGGGAAGAAGTGCCCGTAGAAGATCGCCCGGTTGCGATGCGGGTCATGGCAGCCTTCGCGCTGCTGGCCCTCGGCGACAGCGGCCACGTGGGCTTCCGGGTATTGGCGTATGCTCTGGGCGGGCTGGAGACGCAGCCGAATGTGCTCGGCGTGCCGGTGAGTCTGGTAGGGCTGGGAGCCCTGGCGACAGCCATCACCGTGACGCTCTTCTACGTGGTGATGCTCGACATCTGGCGGGTGCGCTTCCGACGGCGGCTCTTCTATGTGCTGAGCGCAGAGGGCCTGAGCGTGGGTGCGAGCGGGGCTGCCGGCGCGATCGGCGCGGCCCTCCTGCTGGCGGCTGCCGCTCGCCTCATCCTGATGACCTTTCCGGCCAATGAATGGCACCGGGTGGTGCCCCCGCAGCCGTGGTCGCTGATCCGGAACCTGCCGCTGGCGGCACTCGGCCTGGGGGTGGCGGCCCTGATCCTGTATGATGCTCGCCAGCATGACGACCGCCTGTTCGCCCGTATTGGCATTGCCATCCTGTTCTCGTATGCCTGCTACATCCCGGTGATCCTGTTCGTCCAGCAGGCGCCGGCTGTTGGCATGCTGATGATCCCCAAGACGCTGGCTTACGTCGCGATCGCCGTATGGGTCTATCGGGACCTGTACCCTGCGCGGGGGGTGATTGAGCGCCCGGCGCACCTCTGACCTGCTGATCGCCCCCTAGACCCGCCCGTACACGGGGATCGCTGCCCCGTGGATGGCCCGGGCCGCATCCGAGGCCAGGAATAGCAGCACGTCCGCCAGCGCGTCGGGGGCGACCCATTTCGCAAAGTCGGCCTTCGGCATCTGCTCGCGGTTGGCCGGCGTGTCGATGATCGTCGGCAGGACGCAGTTGACGTTGATTCCGCGATCCTTGAGTTCGGCAGACATCGCCTCAGTCAGGCGGATGACTGCGCTCTTGGACGCGTTGTAGGCTGCTGTGTTGGCGGCGCCCTGCAGCCCGGACTTGGCTGCCACACTCACGATCTTGCCGCCCCCCTGCGCCAGCATGGCCGGGATCACCGCCCGGCAGACCAGAAATACTGATTTGGCGTTCAGATCCATCAGGAAGTCCCAGGTTTCCGGCGGGGTCTCATGCACGGGAGTGCCCCCGCGCCATCCGCCGGCGATGTTCAGCAGCACGTCGATGCGCCCACGATCGTGCAGGACGCGCGCCGCCAGCGCCTCCACCGAGTCAGCATTGGTCACATCCGTTCCGCCCACGAACAGCGCGTCCGGCAGCCCATCCAGTGAGCCCGGTGCAGGTTCGGCACGGCGGTCGGCCAGCGCCAGCCGCGCCCCTGCTGCCGCAAAGCGCCGCACCACTGCCTCGCCAAGCGCGCCGCTGGCTCCCGTGATCAGTACCACTTTACCGTTGACGTCCATCGATGCTCCCTCCTGGCGAGTGATGTCAGTCCTGAGAGGTGGGCAGCGCCAGCGGGTGCAGGCGGATGCCCGGTGTGCTCTGAAAGCGGGCTGCGATCGTGCCCAGCGTCTCACCGCTGACCGGGTGCCGGAACTCCGGGTCCAGATCAGCCAGCGGCAGCGCAATATGAGCGTAGCGTGTGATGTCCGGATCCGGGAAGATTATCTCATGATTATCCCCCGGGTCTTCGATGATCAGCCCCAACACCTGATCGCCGTACAGGGCGATGTCCAGATCGATCGGGCGCGGTGCGTATTTGTCGGCGCTGCGAACCCGCCCCATCTCCGCCTCGATGGCCCGCAGCACATGCTGCTTGAGGTCCAGGATGTCGCGGTCGGTGTCCACCAGCACCGCGGCGTTCAGGAAGGGGGCCTGTTCGGGGTTGACGGCTCCCTGGGCGTCGAGCGGGGCCGTCTCGTACACCCGGGAGACTCCCCGCAGCTTCAGTCCCTCGGCTGCGGCCAGCCGGCGCACCGCCTCCGGCAGGTTCTGCTCCGGCGCGATGTTAGAGCCGAGTGTGATGAAAACCGGGATCATGGCTGGCCTGCGAAATCGGCGCGGGTGCGTTCGATCTCGACGCCGACCGAGGTGGCGAAGCGCAGAGCGCCCGGCTTTTCCACCCGCACGACAGCCCGCTCCGCCCCATGCTCGATACACAGCCGCGCGACAGCCGTCGCCAGCGCCTCGACGGTGTAATGGGCCGATTCCTCCACGTAAGCGATGATCGCCTTGGTCAGCGTGCGGTAGTTGAGCGTATCGGCGATGTCATCCGACATTCCCGCGGGTCGCAGGTCAGTGTCCAGCATCAGGTTGATGATGATATCCTGCCGGTTGAGGCGCTCGGACTCGTTAATACCGATGATGCCGCGCAGCAGCAGGTCCTTAATCAGGATGTGATCGGGCATGGATAGACTCCTCCCTGCCGTCTATTAGTGGCCGGCCGGTCCCAGCAGGCCCTCGCCGCCATCCACGGCGAGCACCTGCCCGGTGACGAAATCGCTCTGCGCCAGGTACACGACTGCCTGCCCCACCGCTTCCGGGCTGCCTGCCCGCCGCAGCGGCACGCGGTCGATGGCCGCCTGCCAGCCCGCGTCGTCCACGCTGACCCCGGGCGGCGGCAGGATCGGCCCGGGCACGATCGCGTTGACACGGATCGCCGGGGCAAGCTCGCGGGCCGCCACTCGCGTCAGGTGGATCAGCGCGGCCTTGCTGGCAGCGTGGTGCGCAAACTCCACCCACGGATGCATGCCGCTGAGATCGGCGATATTGACGATCGCGCCACCGGCGCCAGCGTGCATCAGCCGGGCGGCCTGCTGCATGCACAGGAAGGGCGCGCGCAGGTTCACAGCCAGCACGGCGTCCCATTCGCTGACGGTGATGTGATCAAACGGGCGGCGCTCGAAGCTGGCGGCGCTGTTGACCAGCACGTCCAGCTGCCCGAAGCGGCCCCTGATCGTGTTAAACAGACGCTCAATGGCTGCCGGTTGAGCCAGATCAGCTTGCACCGGCAGCGTCTCCACTCCCAGCGCGGCGACCTCGACGGCGGTCTGCTGTGCAGCCTCCGCCGAGCGTCCATAGTGCAGCACCAGGTGAGCGCCCTCGCGGGCCAGCGCCAGCGCGATCCCGCGCCCAACCCGATGCGCCGCCCCGGTGACCAGCGCGATCTTGCCCGATAAACTCATCTGCGCTTTCCTCCGGTTGCCTGACGCAGCGCTCTATTGTGCCTCCCGGCCCAAACCTGCACAACTTGCTCGCTGCCGGTATCGGGGGCGAGCCTCTCACAGCGTCGGTTCACTTTTCCCTGTTGTGTTTGCGCCTCCAGTCATGATATGCTGACACATGGCGGGTTTCGGATCCCCTGCGAAGCCGGCCGCTTGCCGGGTGGTGTCCCTGACAGCCCGGTGTGTGCAGTGTCCCCGCACTGGAGGTAAGTAGCATCATGACCCAAGGGCAACCCTCAACTGCCTCGCTGCAGCCTATTCCCTCGCAGGCGCAGGTAGTCATCATCGGCGGCGGCGTGATCGGCTGTAGTGTCGCCTATCATCTCACCAAGCTGGGCTGGCGCGATGTGGTGCTGCTGGAGCGCAAAGCCCTGACGGCTGGCACAACCTGGCATGCCGCCGGGCTGATCGTCAGCGGCACGTTTGCCTCCGAAACCACCATCAATATGGCCAAATATACCCGCGACCTGTATGCTCGCCTGGGCGAGGAGACCGGCCAGGATACCGGCTTCACTCCGGTAGGCTATCTGGAGCTGGCCACATCGCCGGCCTGGGTGGAGGGCCTGCGCCGCGTGGCCGACTTCGCCCGCGGCTTTGGCCTCACCATCGAGGAGATCGGCCCCGCTGAGGTGCAGCGGATGTGGCCCCTGCTGGAAACCCGCGACATTCTGGCTGGATTCTACGCCCCGGATGATGGCCGCACCAATCCGATCGATACCACGATGGCGCTGGCTAAAGGAGCGCGGATGGGCGGCGCGAGCCTCTTTGAGGAAACAGCCGTCACTGGCATTATGCGGCGCGCGGGCCGCGTCACGGGGGTGAACACCACCCGGGGCGATATCGCCGCCGAATATGTGGTCAACTGCGCCGGTATGTGGGCGCGGCAGGTGGGCCAGATGGCCGGCGTCAGCGTGCCCCTGCACGCCGCCGAGCACTACTATCTGATCACCGAGCCGCTGGAAGGGATGCACCGCGACCTGCCCATCATCGAAGACCCCGACCGCTATACCTACCTGCGCGAGGAGGTCGGTGGGTTGATGCTGGGCCTGTTTGAGCCGGTCGCGCAGCCGTGGGGCATGGATGGCATCCCCGAGGACTTCAGCTTCGGGCAGATCCGCCCGGACTGGGATCGGATGATGCCCTATATCGAGGCGGCGATGGAGCGCATCCCCGCGGCCCGGAACGTCGGCGTGCGCACGCTGTTCTGCGGTCCGGAGAGCTTCACCCCCGATATGGGCCCGCTGATGGGTGAAGCGCCGGAACTGCGCAATTTCTACGTGGCGGCGGGCTTCAACTCGCTGGGCATCCTGCTTGGCGGTGGGGCAGGGCAGGTGATGGCCCAGTGGATCGTGGATGGCCTGCCCCCCGTCGATGTCAGCGAGATCGACATCGGGCGGATGCTGCCGTTCCAAAACCATCCGCAGTATCTTTACGATCGCACCGTGGAGATGCTCGGGCTTCAGTATGCCAAACCCTGGCCGAACCTCCAGCACGAGACGGCCCGCAACGCCCGCCGCTCTGTGCTGCACGATCGGATGGCCGCAGCCGGCGCTTTCTTCGGCGAATCTGCCGGATGGGAGTACCCGGAGTGGTTCGCGCCGCCGGGCGTCGAACCGCATGTTGAGTACTCGATGGGGCGCCAGAACTGGTTCCCCTATAACGCAGCGGAGCATCGGGCGGTGCGCGAGGGCGTCGCCCTGATGGACCTGTCGCTGATGTCCAAGTTTCTGGTGCAGGGGCGCGATGCCGAGGCTGTCCTCAACCGCATCTGTGCCAACGATGTGGCTGTGCCGGTGGGGCGCTGCGTCTACACCCAGTGGCTCAATGATCGAGGAACCATAGAGGCCGACCTCACCGTGACGCGCCTGGACGAAAACCGCTTCTTCGTCATCTGTTCTGACGCTATCCATACACATGTGCATACCTGGCTGGAGCGGCATATCCCTGCCGATGCGCACGTTTTCGTCACGGATGTGACTTCAGCTTATGCCATGATCGCTGTTCAGGGGCCGGAGTCGCGGCGGCTGCTTACCGGCCTGACCCGTGCCGATCTGTCCAACGCGGCGTTCCCTTACATGACCGCGCAGCCGATCGCCATCGGCTATGCGCCGGTCACCGCCCTGCGCATCACCTACCTGGGCGAGCTGGGCTGGGAGCTGTACGTGCCGACCGAGTTTGCTGTCCATCTGTACGATACCATCGTGACAGCCGGTGAGGCATTTGGCCTGAAGCACGCGGGCCTGGCGGCGCTCGATACGCTGCGCCTGGAGAAGGGCTACCGCGACTATGGGCACGATATCGACAACACCGATACGCCGCTGGAAGCCGGCCTGGGTTTTGCGGTCGCCTTTGACAAGCCCGGCGGATTCATCGGCCGCGAGGCGCTCCTGCGGCAGCGGGACGCCGGCGTCCTCAGGCAGCGGGTGGTGCAGTTCCTGCTGCACGATCCGGAGCCGCTCCTGTTCGGCGGCGAGCCGATCTACCGGGACGGCCAGCGGGTTGGTTACCTCCGCGCCGGCGCTTACGGCCACACCCTGGGCGCATCTGTCGGCCTCGGCCAGGTTGAATATGAGGGCGGTGTCACCGCGGACTACATCCGGGCCGGGACATTTGAGCTGGAAGTGAGCGGCGTGCGCTGCCCGGCGCGCGCTTCCCTGCGGCCTTTCTACGATCCCGACGGTCTGCGCGTCCGCGCCTGAGTCGCGCAGCCCTGTGAGTGTCCGGCCTCTCGCGGAGAGGCGCGCAGCTGCCGCCTCTCCGCGGAGAACAGCCCGGGTCATCTCTTGATGTTTGCGATATCCGTAAAGAAGACTGTACCACTCAACGGTAATCGTATCATCTACTTGACATAGCTGCGGATTTCGTATAGCATGAGGGTAGCGCAGGACTCACAGGCTCCGCATGGGGAACAGGCTCGCGTGGGAAAGCACAAACCGCTCGACAGCATGGATGCCGCCATCATCGCCCGTCTGCAGTACGACGGGCGTATGCCGTTCTCCCGCATCGCCGCGGAGCTCGGGGTTTCGGAGGGAATGATCCGTCAGCGCGTTAAGCGCCTGATCGATGAGGGCCTCCTGCAGATCGTTGCCATTGTCGAGCCGCAGCACATGGGCCTCAACGCTGCCAGCATGATCGGCGTGAACGTCCAGGCAGGACAGACCGAAGCGGTCGCGGCACAAATTGCCCGGTACGAGGAAGTGACCTATCTCTTCATGGCCTCCGGGGAATATGACCTGTTTGTCGAGGTCTACTGCCGGGACCGGGACCACTTTGTGCGCTTCCTCAACGAGGAGCTGCACCGCATCCCCGGCGTGCTGCGCACCGAAACCTTCATGATCCTGAAGATGTACAAGCTCTCATATCGCTGGGGTGAGTCCCATCCGTCGTCTGACGGGTCGGGCTGAGCGGCTGAACATTTCCAGTGAGTCAGAGTTGGCGGCCTCCGGCGGTCAGCGGCCAGAAGCGCCCGGCAGGGCGCACTGGCTCTCCTTTCCGCGGCGGGTTCCGGGGAAGGGCGGCTGGTTGACACCATCACCCGGAGATGCGGCCGCCTGCTTGTGTTGATCAACGGCCATGGTGGCATGTCGGCCATGGTGGGCGATGCCGGGCAACGTTCGCGAGATGACGGGAGGCACATCATGTCTGAAGAAATGTATCAGAAACTGGCTCAGGCAGTCCTCGCCGGGGAGCCGGATGAAGCTGAAGCGCTGGCCCGGCAGGCGCTGGAGATGGGGCTTGATCCGCTGGAGTGTATCAACGAAGGGCTGACCAGGGGGATCCAGCAGGTTGGCGAGGATTTCTCCTGCGGTGACGCATTCCTGCCCGATCTGATCATCGGCGCGGATGCGATGAAGGCGGCCCTGGCCGTGCTGGAGCCGGCGCTGCTGGACGATCAGGAGCGCCAGGTGCTGGGCCACGCGGTGCTGGGCACGGTTAAAGGTGATGTGCATGAGATCGGTAAAACGCTGGTTGGCACGATGCTCACAGCCCACGGGTTCGTGGTCACCGACATTGGGGTCGATCAGCCTGCCGATGCCTTCGTCGCCGCAGTCCGGGAAACCGGCGCCACCCTGGTGGGTATCTCTGCTCTGCTAACGACAACCATGCCGGAGCAGCAGAAGGTCATTGAGGCCTTCCAGGCCGCTGGCCTGCGCAGCTCGGTCAAGATTCTGATCGGCGGCGCGCCAGTGACACAGGTCTGGGCCGATAAGATCGGCGCAGATGCCTACGCCGAAGATGCTATTGCCGCCGTGGCTGTTGCCAGGAAGCTGGTGGGCGCGGCCTGACCGCGATCCGCCGTACAGCAGCAGGAAGAGAGGCTATGCAATTACAGGCAGATGTGCTGTCGGAAGATGAGCGGCTTCGCGTCCACCGGGACAGCCTGCGTGTCCTGCAGGAGGTGGGGGTCTGTTTTCACAGCGACCGGGCGCTGCGCCTGCTGGAGAAGCACGGCGCCCGGGTCGATTGGGATAACCGGATCGCCCGCATCCCGGCTGCGCTGGTGGAACAGGCCCTTGAATCGGCGCCGAAGTCGGTCGTGATCGGGGCCCGCAATCCGGCTTTCGACTACCCGATGCCCTCGGCGGTGAGCCGCTATGCTCTGGACGGTACCGGCGCGTTTGTCCTGGACTTTCAGTCCGGTGAGCGGCGCTACGGCGTCCGGGAGGATATCGCCCGGGCCGTCCGTGTCTTCCAGCAGATGGATCTGGGGATCACGGCCTGGCCGCCGACCGCTGCCTCGGACGCGCCCGCTAACTCGCGTGTTCTCCACGAGTTCTTCACGGTTCTGCGTTTCTGCTCCAAGCATGCCGAGCATGAGCTGCATCGCCCGGAGGAAGTCCCTTACTTCATCGCGGGCCTCAGCGCCCTGCTGGGCGGCGAGGCAGCGATCCGTGAGCGGAAGATCGCCTCGGTGACCTACTGTACCCTTGCGCCGCTTTCCCATGATGGCCCAATGTGCGATGCCTACCTCGATCTGGGCCGCTACGATATCCCGATCACCATCCTCCCCATGCCGGTTACCGGGACCACCGGGCCGGCCAGCCTGTTCTCCAACGTGACGCTGGCCAACACCGAAGCCCTGTCGGCGCTGGTGCTCTTCCAGCTCCACGACCCCGGCCGCTCGCTGATCTACAGCTGCGCCGCCGGCTCGGTGGATTTTAGCAGCGGCGCTTTCATGGCCGGCACTGCCGAGTCCGGGCTGATGTCGGCGGCCATGATGGATATGGCGCGGCACTATGGCTTGCCCAATACGGCCACCGGCTGCCTCACCGATGCCAGGCAGCCGGGCCCTGAGTCGGTGCTTGAGAAGCTGATCACCGCGCTGCCCAATGTGCTGGCCGGCGCCGACCTGATCGTCGGTTTCGGCGAGATCGAAGCCAGCCAGACGCTGGTGCTGGAGCAGATTATCGTTGACAATGAGATCGGGCATCTGTGCCAGCGCCTGCGTGAGGGGGTCGATTCCGGCCAGGAGAAGGATCTGTATGCGGATATTGCCGCTGTGGGGCCGGGCGGGCACTTTCTCCGCTCCAAGCGCACCCGCGCCGCTACTCGCAGCAGCGAGTTCTACCGATCCGGGCTGATCGACCGTTCGTCCTACGAGGCCTGGGTGAGTCTGGGCTCGCCCACTATGTATGCCACCGCCCGGCAGCGAGTCCAGGGCATTCTCGATGCGCCGGTGACGGATGCGCTGCCTGACCGTGTCTCGGACGAGCTGGATCACATTCTGCGGACAGCCGATAGGGAGCTGCCAGAATAGGAGAGAACGAAGATGCGAGGGTCAACTCGTGGCTGCAGCGGCAGGCCAGGCAGGGCGCTGCTGCTGATGCTGAGCATCGGGCTGCTGACTCTGTCTCAGGTCAGCTGCGCTGCAGGCGGGGCCGGGCAGCCGGCGCCCGCCAGCAGCATTGTCATCGCCATCCCGGAGGACCCGCCGAATTTCAATGCCGTGGTTGCCGATACGGGTTATGACGCTCTGGTGATGGAGCTCGTTCTGCTTGCAGTGACTGACGTTGATGCGGAGGGCAACGTCGTTCCGGAACTGGCGGCTGAGCTGCCCACTGTCGAGAACGGCGGCGTCGTGATCGATGAAGACGCCTGGACCATGTCAGTCACCTGGAAGCTGCGCGATGACATCAAATGGGCTGATGGCGAGCCGGTTACAGTGGATGACGTGGTCTTCACCTGGAACGCCATCACGGACCCTGAGCTGGGCACCTGGGTGGCCGGCCTCGACTACACTGATTCGGTTGAGAAGATCGACGATTACACCTTCCGGGTTCAGTACAATACAATCTACCCCGCCTATCTGACACAATTCGGGGGTGAGCAGCTTGCCATCTGGCCGGAGCATGCCTGTGATGCCTCGCAGGGCTTCATGGCCTGGGACTGCGGCCGCCAGCCGCTCAGCAGCGGCCCGTACGTGCTGGATGAATGGCAGGTCGGCGATCATATGACGTTCAGCCGCAACCCGAACTATTACCAGCCGGGCAAACCCGCCATCGAGCAGATCGTCGTGCGCATCGTGCCGGACGACTCGGTCCGCCGCACCATGCTGGCCGAAGGCGATGCCGATGTCCTGATGTGGGCCACCGAGCCGGTTATCGAGGCGCTTAAGGACGAGCCGAACGTCGTGGTCAGCATCAGCCCCACCAACCGCTGGGTGATGCGTCTGTTCTTCAACCTGGCAGCCCGGGGTACGACCGATCCGGTTGCCAGCCCGCACCCAATCCTCTCTGATGTGCGGGTGCGCCGCGCAATTCGCATGGCTATCGATGTGGATACTATCTCGCAGGAGATCTTCCTGGGCTACTCGACCCCGGTATGGACCGAGATGTTCCGTGAACCTTACCGGTGTGATGTGCCCCGCCCGGCCTACGATCCAGAAGGCGCCAGCGCGCTGCTCGAAGAGGCGGGCTGGATCGATCAGGATGGTGATGGTGTGCGGGAATGTCATGGCTGCCTGAACGCCGAAGAAGGTTATCGCATGAGCATGGAGCTGATAACCTACTCCGAATATGGCGAGGCCCTGGAGCTGACCCAGCAGCTCATCGCCGAGATGTTGGAGGCAGTTGGCATGGAGATTCAGCTGACGATGGTTGAAGGCAGCGTGCTGTGGGCTGACTCGGCCAGCGGCGGCATTGAGCAGAACGGAAACTTCGATATTGATCTGTGGGATGATGGTTACGGCGGCATCGACCCGACCGACTTCCTGTGGGAGCTCTATTATTCGGCGGCCGCCGAGCCAGATACCGGCTGGAATGTCAGCCACTGGGCTAACGAAGAGTTTGACGCGTTGCTGGATGAGTCTTATACACTGGACGAGGAGTACCGCAAGGATCTGTTCTGCCAGATGGCGCAGATCTTGGATGAGGAACTGCCGCAGGTGTTGCTGTTCACCACCATCACTGCGGATGCCCACACTGCCAGGGTTCAGGGGATCCAGTCCACAGCCAATGATCTGGTCACCTGGAATGTCGCCGACTGGACTCTGGCTGAGCCGTAGCGCGGCCCCGGCGCTTTGATCGTTCTTTGGCTCCGGGGGCGATGGGGCCAGTGCGGCTGGTCGCCCCCGGGGTGCCGCTGAGTGGAGGGCACTGTGGTTCACTATGTGTTCAGGCGCCTGCTCCAGGCTGTCCCCCTGATGTTGCTGGTCAGCATTGTGCTCTTTGGCCTGGTCAACCTCGCGCCGGGCGGGCCGCTGGCCGGGCACAGCCGATCCCGGCACGTGAACCCTCAGCGAGCCGAGATCCTCAAGCGCCAGCTCGGCCTTGATCAGCCACTTCCTGTACAGTATGTCATCTGGCTGATCGGTAATGACTGGATGCAGGTGGATAACAATGGAGACGGCGTGCCTGACAGCCGTGGCGAGCGGCGCGGCATCCTGCGCGGAGACTTCGGGTTCTCATTCCAGACCCGGCAGCCGGTGCTGGATGAGATCGCCACCCGCCTGCCTAACACCATGCTCCTGATGGGGGCGACGTTGATCCTGGTACCCATCATCGCTGTTCCTATCGGCGTGTTGTCAGCAGTTCGCCAGTACTCCGTTTTCGATATTCTCGCCACGACTTTCTCCTTCATGGGGCAGGCCATCCCGGAGTTCTGGCTTGGCCTGCTGCTGATTCTGGCCTTCTACGTCTGGCTGAGAAACCCGCTGACCGGTGAGCCGCTGCTGCCGATTGGGGGGATGTACACCGTCGGAATGGAATTCTCGCTGATCGACCGCATCCGGCACCTGATCCTCCCCGTCCTGATGGGAGCGATGGGCTGGCTTGCCTGGTACTCGCGCTTCCTGCGCTCCAGCATGCTGGATGTGATTCACCAGGACTTCCTGCGGGCGGCCCGGGCCAAGGGTGTGCCGGAGTTCAGGGTGATCTTCAGGCACGCTCTGCGGAATGCCCTGATCCCGCTCGTCACCCTGATGGCTCTCGATCTGCACTATGTCTTTGCCGGCTCGATCTATGTCGAGCTGATCTTCGCCTGGCCCGGGATGGGCCGGCTGTTCTATCAGGCGGCCCTTCAGCGGGATTACCCTATCCTGATGGCTGTGCTCACCATCGGCGCCGGGCTGATCCTGTTCAGCAATCTGCTGGCGGACGTTGCCTATGCCTATCTCGACCCGCGGGTCAGGTACGACTAGCAAAGGACACCATGGAACAGAACGCTCACACAGCACATCGGCTGGCTGAGCCTGCGCGTGGGGCCGGCCAGCCGCGCCGCGATCAGAGCCAGACAGCCCTGGTGTGGAAGAAGTTCCGCCGCCACCCGGGAGCGATCGCAGGCGCGGTGGTGCTGGGTATGATCCTGTTGGGCACTCTCCTGGCTGATCTCTCACCTTACGATCCGGAGCAGTCCGATCTCTCCAATCGTCTCCAGTCCCCCTCCTGGGAGCACCCCTTCGGCACCGATCAGCTGGGGCGCGACATGCTCACTCGCGTCCTGTATGGTGGACGTATCTCTCTGACCGTCGGTGTTCTGGTGGTGGTCACGACTCTGGTCATCGGCGTGCCCATCGGCGCAGCGGCGGGCTATTTCGGCGGCTGGGTGGACAGCGTCCTGATGCGCATCACCGATGCCTCGCTCTCGCTGCCTTCCCTGATGGTGCTGATCCTGCTGAGCGCCATCCTGCGCGAGACGGATCTGCCCTTCGTTCAGCGCAACAGTGTGCTCACCATTGCCATGGTGATCGGCCTGCTGTCGTGGATGACCGTGGCGCGGCTGGTGCGCGCCATGTTCCTGACCCTGAGCAGGATGGAGTTCGTGCTGGCCTCCCGCAGCCTGGGGGCGTCACACCTGCGCGTCGCCTTTGGCCACATTCTGCCCAATGCCATCGGCCCCATCATCATCGAGTCCACCCTGGAGATGGGCTACGCCATTATGGAAGAGTCGGGCCTCAGCTTCCTGGGGTTTGGCATCCAGCCGCCTACCCCCAGCTGGGGCAACCTGCTGGGCAGCGCTCAGGACCACATGACGACCTATCCCTGGCTGGCGATCTTTCCCGGCCTGCTGATCTTCCTCACCCTGATCTCGGTGAACTACATCGGCGATGGTCTGCGCGATTCGTTTGATCCCTACAAGGTGCTTCAGAAAGTCGGGGAAGCATGAGAGGAGGCGATGCCACGATGACAGCCGAACGACTGCCCATCCAGCCAATCCGCCCGGCCTTCCGGGCCAACACCCTGACCGATCAGCAGCTTGATCAGCTTCAGGAAGCGACTCTGACCATTCTGGAAAACACGGGCGTGCTTTTTCCCTCGGAAAGGGCGCTGGCGATCCTGGCTGATCACGGTGCGCAGGTGGATCATGAACGGCAGATCGTCCGCTTCCCGCGCGATCTGGTCATCAAGGCCATGCGCTCAGTGCCGCGCTACTACTGTGTCGGCGCCCGCGACCCACAGTACGATCTGATGCTTCAAGACGGCGTCACCTACTTCACCACGGATGGCTGCGGGGTTGAGGCTGTGGACTTCCACACCCGCGAGCGCCGGCCCTCCTGCAAGGCCGACGTGGCCCTGATGGCCCGCATTGCCGACTATCTGCCCTCGATCGCGTTCTACTGGCCGATGGTCAGCGCCCAGGATTATGGCCGCGCGGCGCCTCTCCACGAGCTGGATGCCGCCTGGAACAACACCGTCAAGCACATCCAGAGTGTCACCTGCATTGGCCCGGTTCTGGCTCGCAACGCCATCGAAATGGCGCTGGTGATCAGCGGCGATTCGGACACCCTTCGTCGGCGGCCGCCGTTTTCAGGGTTGATCTGCACGGTTGCCCCGCTGGTGCAGGATGGCGAATCAATTGACGGCGCGCTGGTTCTGGCCGAAGCCGGCATCCCGGTCGGGATTCTCGCCATGCCGACCATCGGCACGACGGCGCCGGCGACACTGGCCGGGGCGCTGGCTGTGGCAGATGCCGAAGTGATCAGCGCCGCGGTGCTGATCCAGCTGGCCTTCCCCGGTGCCCCTGTGCTGCATTCGGTCATGCATGCCTGGGCCGACCCGCGCTCCGGCGCGTATGTCAGCTACCCCATCAACGTCCAGGCCCGCTATGCGCCTATCGAGCTGGCCCATCACTGGGGGATGCCGGTGCTGGGCGGCGCCTTCGGCACCGAAAGCCTGGAGCCTGGCACCTGGCAGTCGGCTGCCGAGGTGGCGCTCGACCCGCTGCTGGTCGGGCTGGCCGGCGCCGAGATGGTCACCGGCCTCGGGCTGAATCGCTCCTACACCCTGCTGTACCCCGAGGCCATCATCCTGGACGATGAGCTGTACCACCGGGCGCGTCATGCGCTGACTCGCATCGATATTGATGCTGAGACGCTGGCGCTGGATGTGATCAATACCGTCGGGCCGGGCAGTCACTTCCTGGCTCAGCGGCATACCCGCGTCCACATGCCCACTGCTATGGAGGCCGGCCTGACCCATCACCCCGGTGATGGCGGCTACGCGGATCCCGTCGCAGTGGCCCGTGAGAAGGTCGCCTGGATCCTGGAGCATCACCACCCCGAGCCGCTGGAGCCGGCCGTGCAGGCTGAACTGTCGCGCATCCTGGCCGCGGCTGGCCGGGAGCTGGAGTCGTAGGCTGCGCTGCGCTGCCGACGAACCCTCAGGTGATCGGCGCCGGCGCAGACGAACAGGTGAAAGTGAAGTGTTTATGATGCCCACCCGGACCCCTCCCCTGCAGCCGATTGTGCCCGGCTCTCATCTGCGTCTTCTATCTGATGATCAGCTGGCGGGCTTGCAGGCAGCCACGCTGGAGCTTCTTGATGATACCGGTGTTCACTGCCCTTCCCGCCGGGCGCTGGATATCTATGCGGCGCACGGCGCCCGGGTTGACTTCGACAGCCAGATCGTCCGGCTCCCGCCGGATCTGGTGCTGGGCGCCATGTCTCATGCGCCACGCTTCTACACGATGGGCGCCCGCGTGCCGGACTTCGATCTGCAGCTTGACGGGACGGCGATGTACTGTGCCACCGATGGCAGCGGTGTAGAAACGATCGATTTTGTCACCCGCCAGCGGCGCGCCTCGGTCAAGGAAGATGTCGCGCGGATGGCCCGCATTGCCGACTACCTGTCGTCGATGGGGTTCTACTGGCCGATCGTCAGTGCGCAGGACTTTCCGGCCACAGCGCCGCTGCACGAGCTGGAGGCGTCGTTCAGCAACACGGTTAAGCACATCCAGAGCGAAACCGTGACGGACGAATGGACGGCCCGCTATGCTGTGGAGATGGCTGCGGTGATCGCCGGTGATGCCGCATCCATGCGGGCGCGGCCGCCTCTCTCGCTGCTGATCTGCACCATCGCGCCGCTGGCACAGGATGGCGCAGGTATGGAAGCGGCTCTGGTCTTCGCGCAGGCCGGCCTGCCTGTCGGCTTCATGTCGATGGCTAACCTGGCCTCGACGGCCCCGGCCACCGCCGCCGGCACCCTGCTGATCGGCGATGCAGAGGTTGTGGCGGCCATGACCCTGATCCAGCTGGCCTTCCCCGGCGCACCTACCTACTACTCGCAGATGCCGGGGGTGATGCATCCACATACGGGGGCTTATCTCAGCACCGCCTGGGAGGGCGAGCTGCTGTACGTTGCGGCGGTTGAGCTGGCTCACTACTGGGGAGTTCCCGCGCTGGCGGGCATTGTCGCCACCGATGCCCCGGCCCCGGGCTGGCAGTCCGGTGCGGAGGCGGTTTCATGCCTGTTGCTGTGCGCCCTGTGTGGCGCGGAGACCGGCAGCGGACTCGGGCTGCTGGCGGGCTCAACGTTGCTGTATCCTGAAGCGCTGATTCTGGACACCGACATCTATCATCGTGTGCGGATGGACGCGGCCGGGTTGGATACCAGCCGGGAGGCTATGGCCCTGGATGTCATCCGGGCGGTTGGCCCCCGAGGGCACTACCTGGCTCAACAGCACACCCGGGCTCACCTGCGCCGCCGCCAGTTTTCCCCGCTGACCGCCCAGCCCGGGGGCGGAGGCGCGTATCGAGACCCGATCGAGGTCGCCCGCGAACAGGTCGAGTGGATTCTGAGCAATCACGTCCCGGAGCCGCTCGATATGGCCCGGCAGGCCGAGATCGCGCGGCTGCTGGCGGCCGCCGATCGGGAGGGTGAGCAGAGAAGGAGTCTGGCGGTATGAGGACATTCTTACAAGTACTATCGTCTGAAGAGCGTGATCGCATCCACGAGGAGAGCCTCAGGATACTGTCAACGACCGGCATGAGAGTCAATACCGGGATGGGGCGCCGCATACTGGCTGTCGCCGGAGCCCAGGTCGATGAGACGAACTTCATGGTGCGCTTTCCACGCGCCCTGGTTGAGGAGGCGCTGCGTCTGGCTCCCCGGCAGTTTGTGCTTGGCGCGCGCCGACCGGAGTGGGATTTGCCCATGAACAGCGGCGACTGCATCCTGCTGGTGGATGGCGAAGCCCGCTTTGTGCTGGATCGCAATACGGGTCGGCGGCGCCTCAGCACGTTCGCTGACTGGCTGGAGGCGACGCGCCTGATCGACGCCCTCGATGATATCGGTGTGTACTGGCGCATGGTCATCGCCGATGATGCAGAGCGTAAGGAGACTCCGCCGATCGCCTACTGGCGTCACCTGTTCGGCAACTTCTCCAAGCATATCCAGGAGAGTCTCCCTTCGCAGGCGCAGGCTCCCTGGCTGCTGGAGGTGCTGACAATCATCTTCGGCGACCGCGAGACGATCCGCCAGCGCCACCCGATTTCGTATTTGCTCTGCCCGCAGTCGCCCCTGACCATCGAAGGGCCGCATACGGATGCCTATCTCGCAACGCTTGGCTGGGACATTCCTGTGGCGGCGATGCCCATGCCGCTGATGGGCGCAACCGCCCCCGGCAGCCTGATCTCCACCATTGTGATCGGCAACTGTGAGGTGCTGGGTCTGCTGTGCCTGGTTCAGGCCGCATCGCCCGGAACCCCCTTTATCTATGCCCCGGCGCTCGCGGTGATGGATCCGCGCACCGGCCAGTACAGCGGCGGCGCAGTCGAGCAGGGATTACTCAGCGCTGCGGCGACTGAGATGGGCCGCTACTACGGCCTGCCGGTTGAGGCCCCCGGCATCGGCACCAACCATCAGGTGCCCGGCATCCAGGCGGGCTACGAGCGGGCGATCAACGGCCTGCTTCCAGCCCTTTCCTGGCCCGATATCCTGGTCGGGCCCGGCCTGCTGGGCGGCTCGATGACCCTCAGCTTCGAGCAGCTCCTGATCGATACCGAGATGTTCCGGCTTTTCACCCGGGCGGTTGCCGGCATTGACAGCGCCCCGCATCGCTGGCTGGGGGATGTCATTGATGAGGTGGGCCCGGGGGGGCACTTCCTGGGGCAGCGCTCGACCGCCGACGGCATCCGCAGCGGCGAGTGGTACATCACCGAGCTGGGATTCCATGATACCTTCGAGGCCTGGGAAGCCGCCGGCAGCCCGCGTCTGCTGGACTCGGCGCGGGAGAAGGTGGAGCACATTCTTTCCACGCACCAGCCCCTGCCGTTAAGCGAGGAGGCGCTGCGCGAGCTGGACCTGCTCGAGAAGCGGGCCCGTGAGCTGGCTGCCTCGCCCCGCCAGCGCGTTCGCAGCGAGGCCTGATCGTGCCTGGCGTCGGGAATCAACCGGGGGCAGGGCGTCATCATAACCCTGCCCCCGGCGTTCTGCGCCCTGCGGCTTACGGTACGCTGAAGGTTCGTGTCTCGCTCCACTCGCCCCATACGCCGGAGGTATCCCGCGCGCGCACACGCCAGTAATACAGTCTGCCGCCCGCCAGCGGCGAGGATGGCTGGTAGCTGGTGGCTTCGATCTTGGCCTTGCTGGCCGTGCTGCTGAAGTCCGGGCGGGTCGAGATGCGGATCTGGTACTTCTCTGCCCCCGCCAGCGGCTCCCACGTGAACACAGGTTGGCTGCCGGTGACGGCCCCCTCGTCTGGCGCGATCAGGGTGGGAGGAGGCGCCGGGTTGATCTGCACGGTCCAAACCGTGCTCCAGGCTGACTTGGCTCCGGCCCCGTTCACGGCCTGCACCTTCCAGTAGTAGAGCCTGCCGGCGGCCAGCCCGGCTGCCGTGAAGCGGGTGTCCGTGACAGATGTGTTGACCGCGGGGCTTCCGAAGTTGGCGCTGTCATCCACCCGAATCCGGTATGAGGCGGCCCCCTCCACCGGGTTCCAGCTAAAGGTTATCGGGTTATCCGCGTCGGTGCCGGACCCCGGGCTGACCAGTATCGGCGCATCGATGGCCGGGGGCGCAGGCCGGACCTGCCACCACTCATCCCGCGACCGCGGATCCTGGAAGGTCCCGGTATCGACGATGGCGACACGGATCTCTGTGCCTCGCGCTGTGCCGAACACCTGACCGGCTGTCAGGCCCGGCAGGTTGTAATCGGTTTGGTTGTCCCGCGTGGAACTGTAGAAGGTGTTGCGGGCTGCATTATCCCGTGTGTTATACAGCGCCAGCAGGTTGGGGTCCACGCAGATGTTGTCAATATGCATGGTGTACCCTGTGGCCGCCGAATCCTCGCGGGTGAACTTCAGCGTAATGCTGTCAGCGTCAGCGAAGATCACGATGGCGCCACCGGTGCCAAAGGGGCTGCCCAGATTGCGCCCATGGGTGGGGCTTTGCAGCGGCTCTCCTGGTGTGGTCTGCAGGCCCAGCACGGTAACCGGCGGGCTGGTGATCGGCCCGGCCTGGGTGCCGGGGTTGGGCGAAGTTGCCCAGTTCCAGTGGTTGGCGCGATAGACCGCGCTGAACACCGGCGTGCGATCGGGGTTGAACAGCGTGGCGAACTGCGGCGGCTGCACCGGATCATCACTCCCATAGACCACGAAGTCCCGACTGGCGTCGGTGAGTGAATAGGAGCGCAGCGCCAGGTTCTTGTCGGCATGGTTCCAGGCGGGGCGTACCGGGTTATCCAGATCGTACTGGTACACGGCCCCTGACTGATAGCTGTTCCCCGAAGTTGCCGGGCATGGATCCGCCTGCCCGGCCGGGCTTGCCAGCAGCGAGCCTGCCGGGATCAGTGCAGCCAGCAGGGCCAGGGCCGCCCCACCCAACAGCAGTCTATACGAATATCCTTGCGACATTCCCGTTTTTCCTCCCGCGGATCCGGCTGCTTGCTCTACCATTAATCGGCGATACCTCTACGGCAGCCTGGGATTCCTCTGTGTCTGCTCTCATTATCGGGCTGACCGGGCCTGTGCTCCATAGCCCGCTGGTACCCGGAGTACTAAAGTCCCTGCTGGGATAGTTGCCAGATTTCAGCGCGGACATTATCATCTCCCTCTTAACTGCGTGCCGGTGCGGTGCGCGGGAATCCAGCTTACCGGCGCACGGCGCTGCCGCGGGCCGTTGTAAAGGAAGGAATGACCGAATGGGAGACGCGATTGTATTCATGGTGCTGGCCTTTGTGGTGATCTGGTGGGCATTTCAGCTGCTTGCGCCGCTCTTTGGCGAGAAGCGGATTTATGATCCCTTCCGCGTGGAGTCCGATCAGGAGGCCCCGCGTCGGGATCGGTAGCGCCATCTCCTGACAGCGCAGCGCCCGGTCACACAGACCGGGCGCTTGCTCTTGGGGGCCAGGCTCGCTGTCAGGCGTCGATGCCGAGACAGGCCGCCAGCTGCGCCAGCCTGGTTTGATGCACCACGGCCAGCACCTCATCGGCGGCCTGCAGCACTGTATCACCATTAGGCACGATCAGCTGACCCTTGCGCAGCACTGCCACCAGGTTGCACTCGGCTGGCAGCCCCAGATCGCGCACCGCCCGGCCTGCTGCCATCGACTCCGGGTGCACCTTCTCCTCCACCAGCGAGAACTCACCCTTGCGCAGCTTGAGCAGGGTCATCATATCGCCCAGCGACATCTCTTCCGCGATCAGCTTGGCCAGGATCTCCGCCTGGTTGAGTGCTACATCGACGCCCATCTCCGCGTTGAAGGTTGATGCATTCTTGGGGTTGTTGACCCGCGCGATCACCCGCGCCACATCAAACTCGAAGCGGGCCAGCGTCGTCACTACCAGGTTGGTCTCATCTTCTCCGGTGACGGCTGCCAGCACGTTAGCCTCGCGCACGCCGGCGTGCTCCAGCACGTTAGGATCGCTGCCGTCGCCCGCAACGATGCACTCCGCCGGAATCTCTTCACGCAGTCTTTCCAGGACATCGGGCCGGCAGTCCACCACCCGCACCCGGTGACCCTCGCTCAACAGCAGATTGGCCAGGTACGATCCGATCTTGCCACCACCGACGATCATGACGAACATGGCCTAGTATCCTCCTGCACTGAGCCCGAGCAGCGCCTCTACCCGGGGCAGGGCGGTGGACAGGACCGCCAGGTGGATAACATCCTGCGGGCCGAACTGGGTGCCCATGGTCGGCAGGATTGCCTGCTGATCGCGTGTAATGGCGACGACCATCACCTCGCCGGGGATGGTCAAGTACATTACCTCACGCCCCACCAGATGCAGCGGCGTCTCAATGTCCACCAGTACCACCTCGCCGTTGCCGTAGCTCATCACGGTGGCCATGTCGCTGTGCGACAGCAATTCGCGGATGCGCTGCGCCCCCCAGTCGGTCGGTGAGATGGTGATCAGCCCCAGCCGTCGGTAGATCTCCGCCCGCCGTGGATCCTGCAGCCGCGCCACTACCCGCGGAACGTGGTATTTGTTGCGGGCGATGCGCGCGGCCACGATGTTGGCGTTATCCGACGAGCTGGTCGCTACAAAAGCCTCCGTGCTCCGGATGCCAGCTTCCTCCAGTACGTGCAGGTCGAAGCCTACACCGCGCACCCGCCGCCCGCGGAAGTCCGGCCCCAGGCGCTCCAGTGCATCCCGATCATGGTCGACGATAATGACCTCGTGCCCTTCGGTTAGCATGAAGTTGGCCAGCTGCTCGCCTACCCGGCCGCAGCCCATGATGATCAGCATCATGCGGCAGATCCCTCCTTTCGCACGGGCCGGCTGCTGTGCCGGCTCACCAGGCTCTTGCGAATACGATCCAGGACGTACAGAATGGGCCCAAAGGCGCCCAGCCCGATCCAGTAGTCAGCCGGCAGAGGCAGATGCTCGAACAACCGGGCCAGCGGCGGCAGATAGATCAGCGCGACTGCCAGCAGCACTTCCACCGCGATAGCCCCCAGCAGCAGCCGGTTGCTCAGCCATCCCAGCCGGTGCACGCCAGCAGTCTCTTTACGGCAGGTCAGCACGTTGCCGATCTGTGCCGCCACCACACCCGCGAAGAAGACCGTGGTGGCCAGCGCATACACCTGCCCGGCCGGAGTCGCCAGGCGGGCCTCGAAGGGTATCCAATCGCGCCGCGGTAGATCGAGCAGATCGGTATAGCCTGCTGTGTAGTATACGGCGAAGAACCCTGCATAGCATAACAGCACTTCGATCCCGCCGAGCCACAGCGAGCGCTCGATCAGCCGCCGATCGATCAGCGGCTGGCTGCGCGCCCGCGGGGGCCGCTCCATGATCGCCGGCTCAGGGGCTTCGGCGCCCAGCGCCAGCCCCGGCAGCAGGTCCGTCCCCAGGTCGATCGCCAGGATCTGGGCTACCGTCAGCGCCAGCGGGATATTCAGCAGCGACGCCAGCGCGAACGGCAGCACCTCCGGGATGTTGCTGGCCAGGATGTAGGTGATGAAGTTGCGGATGTTGTCGTAGACGCCGCGCCCTTCCTCAACCGCATTGATGATGGCGGCGAAGTTGTCGTCGGTCAGTACGATGTCAGCCGCCTCGCGAGCCACGTCTGTACCCGTCACACCCATCGACACCCCGACATCGGCCTTACGCAGGGCCGGGCCGTCGTTCACGCCGTCTCCGCTCATGGCGACGATATCGCCGCGGTTCTGGAAGGCCGAGACCACCCGCAGCTTGTGCTCCGGAGCCACCCGTGCGAAGATGACATCCTCACTCAGCACCGACTCCAGCTCGAAATCGGTCATCGCGTCGAGGTCGCCACCGGTCAGGATCCGGGGTGGCCGGTCCCCCAGCATGCCGACGCGCCGCGCTACCGATTCGGCGGTCAGGCCGTAGTCACCGGTCACCATCACCACCCGGATGCCCGCGCTCCGGCAGGTTGCCATCGCCTGCATCACTTCCTCGCGGGGCGGATCCATCATGGCAGCCAGCCCCAGGAACGTCAGTTCGCGCTCCACTTTTTCCGGGGTGTAGCTGCCTTCGCGGGGCGGCAGCTCCCGGGTAGCCATAGCCAGCACCCGCAGCGCCCGGCGGGCATAATCATCGATCGCCGCCGCGATCGCAACCCGATCCTCCTGCAGCAGCGGCCTCACCTGCCCGTCGATCTGCAGCTGTGTGCAATACGCCAGCACTTCTTTGGGCGCGCCTTTGACGAAGGCAAATTCGCCGCGGGCGTTACGGTGAATGGTGCTCATGCGCTTGCGGCTGGCGTCAAAGGGCAGCTCATGCACTCGCGGATACTCCCGGTGCGTGGCAGCCTCATTCAGGCCGCCTTTCAGCGCCATCGCCTTCAACGCCGCCTCAGTCTGATCACCCAGCGCTGCCCAGCGTGGGCGATCCTCATTGGGGGGCAGCAGGCGGGCGTTGTTGCACAGCAGCGCCGCTGTCAGCATCAGGCTCAGATCGCTCGCCACGTCGGCTTCAGCCGGGGCAGGGTGAAACGTGCCTGTTGGCTCGTAGCCCGCCCCGCTCACGCTCAGCCGCTGACCCGACACCCACACCTCGCGGACGGCCATCTGGTTCAGCGTCAGCGTCCCGCTCTTGTCGGTGCAGATGACGGAGATCTTGCCCAGCGTCTCCATCATCGCGAGCTTCTTGACCAGCACCCCCCGCCGCGCCAGCCGCTGCACCGCGATCGCCAGCGAGAGCGTCACGGTCGGGCGTAGACCCTCCGGGATGGTGGCTACCACGATCCCCACTCCCAGCACCAGCGCCTGTATCTGCGGCAGGCCCACGTCCAGCATCCCTACGGAAAAAACCACTGCGCCCAGACTCACCGCGATGTAGGTCAGAATGCGTGTGAACCGCTCCAGCTCGCGCTCCAGTGGGCTGGGCTCCTCCTCCACGGCCTGAGTCAGGCTGGCGATCCGCCCGAACTGCGTCATCCCGCCGGTGGCAAACACCACCGCCCGGCCGGTCCCCGCTATGACCGATGTGCCGGCAAACACCAGGTTGGGGCGCTCCAGCTCGGAAAGCTCAGGCCGCAGCGAGGCGTCGGCGGTCTTCGCAGAGGCCATTGCCTCGCCTGTCAGGGTGGATTGGTTCGTTCGCAGCCCGAAGCACTCCACCAACCGCGCATCCGCCGGGATGTTGTCTCCCTGTGCCAGCATAAGCACGTCGCCGGGGACGATGGCGGACGAGTCAATATGGGTTTCCTGTCCACCGCGCATCACCCGCGCATAGCGCGGCAGCAGGTGGGAGAGCGCCGCCACAGCCTGCTCCGCCCGATACTCCTGCCAGTAAGAGAACGCGGCATTCAGCAGCACCACCGCCCAGATCACCAGGGGCAGGGCCCGCTGTCCGGCGACCAGCGCGACCGCGCCGGCGGCCCACAGCAGCAGCGCCATCGGATGGACCAGATGCGCGCCGATCCGCCGCCAGAACGGAAGTGGCGGTGGCGGTGGGATCATGTTGTCGCCGTACAGCAGACGCCGGGTCTCCGCCTCAGCCGGGCTTAGCCCCCCCGGCGCTGAATCCAGCGCCGCATAGACATCGCGGACTCGCAGCGAATACAGGGCAGCGGAGGGCATCTAGCGGGCTCCCTGGAGGCGGTGAGCGTTCATCGAGCGGGTCTCCACCCGGGAAGCACAGGTCTTCTGCATCCCGGGTCTTCTGCCTGTCGTCAGTTCGCGGCTGCCGGTGGTGGCTCGGCGGCTGGCGGGGGGGAGGGAGGGGGTTCAGTATTGGTCGGAGAGGCATTCTCCCCTTCCAGATACTGGGCCAGGATCGATGGCGCCTCCGGGTGATCGATGTGCAGCGCGTGATCATAGTCCCCCGCGGCATCGGGAACCGGGATCTGCTCAAAGCTCAGCGGCTTCCAGACGCCGAACAGGCCGAAGAACCTGGCGATTCCCATCAGGAGGGTATAGCGGTACTCCTGGATCTTGAGCGACTGCCACTCGACAATCGAAGCCATGGCGCCTCTGGCCTGCGCTTTCTCCCGCACGATGCGGTGTATCTGAGCGGAGTCGCGGTAGCCGGCTGGCGACAGCAGGATGGCGTGGGCCAGCAGCGATAGCACGCCGAAAGCGATCAGCACCACCCAGCCACCTTCTTCCCACTTGCCCACGATCTGCCCGACAAAGATCGTCACGGCGGTGATCACGGCGACTGTCGCCGCCGCGGTAGCCCATGTCCGGGTGCGCCCGGTATAGGTCACCTGGACGTGTCGGCGGATGGCGAGCGCCATGACGGTGATCGGCATGAACACCCCTACTCCATAAAACGGCACAGCCACCGAGGTCTTCCCGCGCACCAGCAGCATGATCAGGGCGGCGATGAGGTAGGAGATGTTGACCGACCGGGTGAATGTCCCGCGCGTATCGCGATAGGCGATGTACTCCGGCACTTCGCCCACCGCGACATTGCGCCACGCAGTTGCCTGCAGATCCTGGAACGCGGTCATCGAGGCCGCCGCCAGCAGCGCCACGGCCAGCCCCTGGTAGAACCAGAACAGCAGCGTCCCGCCGGGAATCTGGGTGAACCCTATAAATGCCAGGTTGCCCACCAGCGTTCGGCCCAGCGTCCCGTCAAACACGTTAAACCGGATGGCGAAGAAGGTGAGCAGCAGCGTGGTCAGCCCGCCGTAGAACAGGAACGAGGTCTGCACAAACCGGCCAACGCCTGACTTGCCGCTGTAAAAATGCCACAGCCAGCCCAGCCGGGGCAGATGCTTCTTGCCCCACCTGACGATCTCGGCATCCTCATTCTTCACAAACTGGATGCCATTGCTCATAGCCTCCAGCCCGGTCAGCGCGACCATCCCTTTCATCGACGCGGTCAGCAGGTGCATCAGCGCCTGGCCCAGCGATACGGTCTCAGGTGCCTCCGTAGCCGGGATCGGCGGCACGCCGCGAACGTGGGCGACGATCAGCCCGATCGCCATGGTGATCGTCATCAGGGCAAAGATGCCCAGCATGATGAAGACCACCTGCGCTGACTCCCCGCGCCCGCGGATGGTCAGATACCAGGTGATCGACGCCAGCCCGACGCCGATCGCGAAGTGCCAGATCCAGTTGGCCCCGTAGGCGTTCAGAATCGACAGCAGCTGGTCGCTGCCGGACAGCGCCGAAACCACGATGGTCAGGATATAGTCCTGGATCAGCGTCACCGCCACGATCAGGCTCAGCGTGGGCACCAGGTAGCGCATGGAAGCGGTGTACGAGCCGCCGCCCTCGTTGAAGATGCCCAGCGAGTACATGTACAGCGCCCCGAACACGAAGTTGGCCAGGCCGATCACGACGACCGCGATGTAGCTGTACTTCTGCAGCCCGTAGGGGTGCAGGGCGTGCATCATCTCGCCCGTGGCGTAGAAATAGGACGTGAAGTAATCCACCCCGAACAGCGCTATCGCCGCCAGCAGCCCGATCTGCCCGGCGCCGTGGACATGTGCGTCCTCTTCACGCTCGCGTGGAGAGATTCGCCACGAAACAAAGGCGAATACCGCTAACAACACAATGGAGAGAATCATAATCTGACAGTTCCGGTTTCTTAGTTCAGGCTGCCGGTAGAGCCGAAAGCCTGGCGCAGCATCTCCAGCTCCAGCAGCAGGTATTTACGCGTGGATGGGCTCATCCGGGTGTCCTGCGCAACGCGCGCGTACTCCTCGCGGGCCGCCCGCACCACCAGCCCCGGCACGAACATGATCCTCCCTGCCGGGATGATCACAAAGTGATACGTGCGCATGGCCAGATCCTGGTCGTCGAAGTAAGGCAGGCTCACGGAGAGGCCGCGGTTCAGGCTGTTGGCGGCGGCCCGTTGCTGGATCCGGGCGATGATCGCGCGGGTCTGGTGCATCGCCAGGGCCCGCCCCTGGTTCACGAGCTGCCCCAGGATGCCATAGCGCTTGCGCTGATATTCATCATCCTCCACCATGTAGCCGGCCAGCCCCACGGCTGAGTGCAGTACCCCGATGAAGCGCTGCATCGATGCTAGATGTGCCTCTGCCTCCTGAGCGGTGTTGACCAGCAGGTGGCCGGAGTCATCCAGTGCCACCCACTGCGGCAGGTAGAACCGCCGCGCATACGGCACATAGGGCACCGGCAGCTCACCGCGAGCCCGGTCGGCGCCCCCTTCTTCCACGATGGCGTCGGTCTGGGCGGTCAGCGCTGATTCCGGGCCCTCTGTGTGCTCCGCCGGCAGGCAGGGGATATCTTCGTCCTCCGGGGCGTGATAGACCACCGTGCGCCCTGAAGGCAGCATCTGGTGCACCATATAGTACGCGGTCGCGTAGCGCAGCAGCCCGGCGCCGACGGCCACCGCCCGGTCGGCTGAGCCTTCCATCTGCGCCAGCCGGTCGCGCAGCAGCTTGCGGCTGTCAGCCCGCGACAGGCCGCTCAGCATGCTGCCGACGGCTTGATTCTGCTGGCCCTGCGCGATGGGCGAGGGCTGACCGGCGCCTCCGCCAGCCGGGATTTCGGTCACCACAGCCGGGGGGAGCCGGAAGCGGATCTGCGCGGCGCGCTGCACGATCGCTTCTGCCAGCGGGCGCGCCTGACCTTCCAGAAATCGCTGCACCATCACCGGCTGAGCGTCGAACAGGGCAGTGTATTCCAGATACTGTCGTGCCAGTGGGTTGACGGCTCCCATGGATCCGCTGCCAGGTTGATCGGCTGACAATTGGGGCATTCTCTGACCTCTCGCCGGGTGATCGCCGCCGGGCGGCCCGGCCGCCCGAATCAAAGACGCCGACCCGCGGCCCGGCGCAGATCTAATGATACCCCTATTTGGCCTGATGGGGGTATCCGAACCCTGACAACAGGGGTGGATGGCTTCTGTCTGTCCGCGTGGGCAGGGTATAATGCAGCGCAGTCCTGGCGGCCTCGCCAGCCGCTGCAAGGTTGCTGGCTCCATCCCGATTACCGGAGAGTGCCCTGTGTCTGAGTCGCTGCACCCGGCCTTCGACTGGTCCGAGATCGCCCGTCTCGTGCTCACTTCCCGTCTGATGGATGATCTGGAGGAAGCTGAGCTGGCGCCCGCCGGCCATGTCACCTATCAGTTCTCCGCCCGCGGCCACGAACTGGGTCAGATTCTGATCAGCCAGTGTCTGGATCACCCTCATGACGCGGCCACTGTGTACTACCGATCTCGCCCCTTCATGCTCGGCTCGGGCCTCACGCCGGAGGAAGGGTTCGCTGCGCAGATGGCCCGCGCCGGGACAATGAGCGGCGGGCGGGATGTCGGAGTCACCTTCAGCCTGCCCCGTCGGGGTCGTGCCATGGTCCTGCCGATGGCCGGCGATGTGGGTTCCGGCTACACACCGGCGGCAGGCTGGGCCAGCGCCCTGATCTACCGGGCTACCCGTCTGGGCGAGTCGGACCGTCGCGGTAGCATCGCCGTGGCCTTCGGCGGCGATGGCTCCGTGGCGGCCAATGGATTCTGGTCGGCCCTCACCATCGCGACCACTCAGAGGCTGCCGCTTCTCTTCGTAATTGAGGATAACGGCTATGCGATCTCGGTCACTGGCCCGGCTCAGACCCCCGGCGCGAACATCGCCGCTAACCTGGCCGCATTTGGCAGCCTGCGCATCTTCAACGGCAGCGGCACGCAGCCCCACGAAACAGCCGCTCTGGTACGCGAGGCGGTCGCTTACGTGCGCCAGTGGCAGGGGCCGGCCCTGCTGCGCCTGACCGTGCCGCGCCTCTCCGGTCACACCGGCATCGATACGCAGGCTTACAAACCGCCGGAAGTCCTGGCCGAGGAACAGTCCCGGGATCCGGTGATCGCCCTGCGTGATTATCTGGTGCCTGCTCTCTATACCGAAGCGGGGTGGGAGTCTCTGCTGGAGGAAGTCCGCGCCGGGGTGCGCGCGGCAGCGGAGCAGGCGCTGGCCCGCCCGCAGCCCGATCCGGCGGCGGTCGTCCGCTTTGCCTGGTATGAGCCGGGCAGCCCTCAGAGCGTGGGCGGCCTGCTGCCGGAGGGCGTCTCCCTGCCGCCCGGTTCTGACGTGCCCCACCCGCCGACCCCCGCCCGCATCAGCTTCGTGGAGGCCGTGCGGCGCACGCTCGATGCGGAGCTGGCGGCCAACCCGCGTCTCCTGGTCTTCGGCGAGGACGTGGGCGAGAAGGGGGGAGTTCATGCCGCCACCGACGGCCTCGCCCGCCGGCACGGAGCTGACCGCGTCTTCGACACCAGCCTGTCCGAAGAAGGGATCATCGGCCGGGCAGTCGGGATGGCCTATGCGGGCCTGCTGCCGTGCCCCGAGATCCAGTTTCGCAAGTATGCCGATCCGGCTACGGAGCAGATCAACAACTGCGGCACGATCCGCTGGCGCACCGAAAATCAGTTCGCGGCCCCCCTCGTCATCCGCATGCCCGGCGGCTTTCGCAAAATCGGCGATCCCTGGCACAGCGTCACCGGCGAGATCATCTTCGCCCACGCTGTCGGCTGGAAGCTGGCCTTCCCCTCCAACGCTGAGGACGCGGTTGGCCTGCTGAGGACGGCGCTGCGCGGCCATGACCCGGTCATCTTCTTCGAGCACCGGGCTGTGCTGGACGCACCCTGGGCGCGCCGTCCCTATCCCGGCGATGACTACGCTATCCCCTTCGGGCAGGGGCGCATCGTCGCCCCCGGCGATGATCTCACGGTGGTGACCTGGGGCGCTATGGTCGATCGCTGTGAGACCGCCGCCCGTGAGCTGGCCGCCTCCATCGAGATCATCGATCTCCGCACGATCATCCCCTGGGATCGGGAGATGGTGCTGGAGTCCGTTCGCCGGACATCCCGCTGTCTGATCGTTCACGAGGATATTGAGGTGGGCGGCTTCGGTGCGGAGATCGCTGCTGCGGTGGTGCAGGAAGTCTTTCTGTACCTGGATGCCCCGGTTGAGCGTCTCGGCGCCCCGCCGGTGCCGGTGCCGTTCAACACCGGCCTGATGGATTCAGTCGTCCCGACGGTCGCCCGCATCCGCGAGCGGATGGAGCGTCTGCTGGCCTTCTGAACGGGCCGACTACCCGATCTCGCGGGCGACGTAGGCCTGCGTCAGTTGCTCGCGCGGGTGCTCAAAGACCTGAGCGGCAGCCCCCTGCTCGATCAGCTCGCCCAGCCACAAAAATACGACGTTGTCCGCCAGCCGCCGCGCCTGGTCCAGGTCGTGCGTGACCATCACGACTGTGTAGCTGCGTTTCAGGCTGCGCAGCAGGTCCTCGATAGCCCGCGCCGAGAGCGGGTCCAGCGCTGAAGTCGATTCATCGCACAGCAGCACTTCCGGCCCGACGGCCAGCGCCCTTGCCAGGCAGAGGCGCTGCTGCTGGCCCAGCGAAAGGCTTGCCGCCGGCGTGCTCAGCCGATCCTTCACCTCGTCCCACAGCCCGGCAGCCCGCAGATTGGATTCGACGATCCGATCCAGATTGTCATGGCCGGTGCCGTGGATGCGCGGCCCGTAGGCCACGTTGTCGTAGATCGACATCGGCAGCGGGAACGGCTTCTGCGCCAGCAGCCCGATCCGCGTGCGCACGGCGGTCACTTCCACCCCGGGGCCGTAGATGTCCTCGCCGGACAGCAGCACCTGCCCCTTGATGCGCATCTCGGCATTCAACTCCGCCAGCCGGTTCAAGCACTTCAGCAGAGTCGTTTTGCCACAGCCAGACGGGCCGACGATCGCAGTGATCTGCCGGCGTGGGATATCCAGCGAGATACTCTTCAGCGCATGGCGTTCGCCGTACCATACGTCCAGGTCCCGGATAGCGAGGTGAGGGGTCAGTTCCATGGTCAGGGCTCCCTTGTCTCGTCGATCATCCTCAGCGGATGATGTAGCGGCCCGTCACGTGCAGTACCAGCCGCGCCAGCAGGCTGACAGCCAGCACGATCAGCATCAGGATCAGCGCCGAGGCGTAAGCGCGCTCCTGCACCTCGGGGAATGGCGTCCCCAGCTGGAAGAACACGGCCAGCGGCAGGGAAGCCACCGGTCGCAGCAGCGACTGGGGCATGTTGTCGGTGTAGCCGGCGGTAAACAGCACCGAGGCCGCATCCCCGATCCCGCGCCCGAAGGCCAGCAGGAGTGCGGTGAACAGCCCGGGCAGCGTCTGGCGCACCAGCACCCAGGCCATCTCCAGCCGGGTGATGCCCAGCGCATAGGCCGATTCGCGCAGATCGTGGGGCACCAGCCGCATTACCTCATCCATCGTGCGAGCCATGATCGGCAGCACGACCAGCGCCAGCGCGATGATCCCGCCCAGCAGCGAGGCGCGCAGCCCCAGCAGCAGCATCAGCGTGAAGCCGAACGCGCCGTACACGATGCTGGGGATGCCCCACAGCACATCCAGCGCCAGCCGGACTGTGCGCGCCATCCCGGTGCGGTTGGTGTAGGTGTGCAGGTACAGCACCACGGGCAGCGCCAGCGCCAGCGCCAGCGCGGTCGCCCCGATCGACAGGTAGAACGATCCCGCGATGGCGTTCAGAATGCCGCCCTCTTTGCCCAGATAGAACCCGCCTTCCGAAGTCCGGGTCAGCATGTCCCAGCTCATGGCATCTATGCCGCGGACGGTGATTGTGAATACAATCGCCGCCAGCACCCCGCCCGCCAGCATCACCGAGCCGCGCATCAGCATCTTGAAGAGCTTCTCTTCCAGCAGCCTTCTTTTCTTTCGGCTGAGCATGGCTACTTCTCCCGGGCGAAGCGGGCCAGCGTGAGCTGGGCCGCGACGTTGAACAGCAGCACTACGGCCATCAGCAGCAGCGCCGCGAACATCAGCGCCGCGTCATACATCGGGATGGACATCAGCTCCCCGTAGTTGTTGGCGATCAGCGCCGGCAGCGGGTAGGCCGCGTCGAAGATCGAGTGCGGAATCTGCACCACGTTGCCTACCACCATCAGCACGGCCAGCGTCTCCCCGAAGGCCCGCGAAAAGCCCAGCACCACGGCGGCCACCACCCCCGGCAGGGCCTTGCGCAGCACGACGTACTTGGTCGTCTCCCACTTGGTCGCTCCCAGCGATAGTGACGCCTCGCGTATGCCGTGCGGCACGCTGCGCAGCACCTCCTCGGTCACCGAGACGATGATCGGGAATACCATGATCGCCAGCACGATCGCCCCGGCTATCATGCCGAAGCCGGTTGAATTCGTATGGGCAAACAGCGGGATCGCCTGCCCGATCGTGCTGCCCACCAGCGGGCCGATCGTCGTCCGGATGGCGGGCACAACGAACAGGATGCCCCACACGCCATACACAACCGATGGGATGCTGGCCATCACATCCACCACCGGCTTGACCAGCGCCCGCACCCGCCAGGTGTACTCCGACATGTAAATAGCGACCAGCAGCGACACGGGCACCGCCAGCGCCAGCGCCAGCACCGTCACGGCGGCGCTGCCCATGATGAACGGCCAGAACCCGAACCGGCCCTGGGTAGGGTGCCAGGCCGTTGAGAACAGCAGCGCCGGCAGGGGCTTGGCCGCCAGCAGCGGCCAGGACCGGATCAGCAGCGCGATGCCCATGATCAGCGCCAGGGCGCTGACCAGCGCGGTGATGACGGCCATGCTGCGCCCGGCGGCGCGCTCCTTGAACAGCCGCCAGTTCAGCCGCTGCGAGCCGGCTGGCCCCGGGGCCGCTGCCAGTCTGTCAATCAGACGCTGCTGTTGAGCGGTTTCCATCGCCGACCTCCCTGCGTCGCTTTCCGGCGCCGCTACGGATCGAGCAATCCCAGGCTCTGCGTGATAACGGCCTCCGGCAGCTGCACGTAGCCCGCGTCGCCCACAAACTGCTGCCCTTCGGTTAGCACCCAGCGCAGGAACTCCTCAACCGCCGGCGTGGGCTGCCCTTTCGTGACCAGGTACAGCACGCGGGCCGGCGGCGATGGGTAGCGCCCATCCGCGATCGCCGCCACCAGGTCGCCGCGCCGGGCATAAAAATCCTCATCTGGCGTGATCCGGCCATCTCCGTTCAGATCAAGCGGGATCACCCGGATGCCCGCGACCTGCTCCAGGCTGCCCGGATCATAGGCAAAGCCGATGTTGTTGAAGCCAATCCCCTGCACATCCTGCCGCACCGCCTCGGCCAGCGCAGGGTCACCGTTGACGCCTGTCCCCTTCAGGTCTTCCTGTGCTTCCCCGCCCGCGAACTTCGCCCACATCTCGGCGGCCCCCGCTGAATCGGAGCGCGTGTACACGTTGATTGGTGTGAGATCGTCCGTCCCTGCGATCTCGCCCCAGGTGATGGCTTCGCCGCTCAGCCAGATGGCGGCGGCAGCCTCAGGCGTCAGACCGCGGGCCAGCACTGCATTCAGGGCGGGGTTATTCGCGTTCAGGGTCGCCACGACGGCGTCCTTCGTCACCGCGATCGGGAACGCGCCCTGCGCAATTTCTTCCGGCTTGACCTCGCGCGAAACCATGGCGATGTCCGCGGCGCCGGCCAGCATGTCGCTCATGCCCTTGCCGGCTCCCCCCGCCTGGATGTCAAAGGCCACATCCGGGTGGCTGTCGGCATATTCTTCCGTCCACTTCACGACCATCGGATACAGCGCGAAGGCGCCGGACAGCGTGATCGTGGTCGGCCCCGCCCCGCCGGATGCGCTCGCGCACCCGCTGACCAGCGCGGCGATGAGCGCCGCCGCTGCTGTCGCCCGTATCCATTCCTCGCGTGATGGTTTCATCGGGTTCTCCATTCAAACGGTATCAGACCGCCAGCGGCTTGAGCACCAGCACAGGCCGCCGGGTCTGACGATGGTCAACTTCGTCCAGGATGGCCTGCACAAACTCGCCCTTTGACTCGGCTGCGATGGCGATCAGGTCGTAGTTCCCCTCAACAATCTCGTCGGCGATCTGGCGCGGCGCGGGTCCCTGACGCAGGTTCAGCCGCCCTGAGATACCGGCCTCGTTCAGCCGGCGGGCGCACTCGTAGATGTGCCCGCCGGGTTCGCACTCGGGCGACAGCAGCACCGCCAGCCCTTGCAGGCGCCGCGTTTCGGCGTTGTGCAGGGGCAGGGTAGGGGGAGCCACAGCCAGCAGCGTCACCGAGGCGCCGGTTGCCTGCCCCAGCGTGATAATCCACTCCAGGGCGCTGGCGTCAGGCGAATGGCCGCGCAGCACCAGCAGGATTCGCCGCACCGTATGGATCTCGCCCGCCGCCAGCATAAGCGGGGTGGCGCTCTCGCAGATCAACTGACCCGGGCGATCGGCCTGGCCCCGCTCCAGGATCGTCAGCCGATATCCCCCCTCACGGGCAACTGTCAGGGCCGTTTCGGGGGGGGTATGGGCGGCATCCAGCCACATCACCTGTGCTCCCAGGGCCCCGGCGATCAGCTGCGCCAGTTCCTCCGCCGCCCCCCAGCACAGGATGCGCGGTACGGCGGGCTGGTCGTCACCCTTCCATACCGCGTCAATGGCGGCGCGGATCTCGGCGGCGGCGGCCTGCACCGGCACGATGCGGGCGCCCAGCAAGCTCTGCAGCACCGAGCGGGCCGCTCGATCGTCTGGATGAGCCATCGCCACGCTGTAGGCGTTCCGGCTGCGTGCCACGGGGATCGCCTGGTAGTAGACCGCCAGCCCGTATGGCAGCTGCCGGGCTGCTCCCCGATCCACCCGGATGCTGTTCAGTGAGAGGTGAGGATGTTGTGTTGCCACCGGGCATACCCTCCTGAGCATAGTGATAACCCGGAAGGGTCACAGGCGCGGTCGCCGGGTGGTAACAGGCCGGTAACAGATGTCAGGGGATGGGGCGCGTCTTTATTCCTCGCTGCCGGGGATTACGAAGGCGTAGCCCACTCCCGGGACGGTCTCCAGGTAGGGCGTTTGCTGTGGGTCGGTCTCCAGCTTGCGCCGCAGCCGATATACCAGCTGCTTGAGCATCGCCCGGTCACCCCCGGAGGGGCCCCACACGGCGGTGATCAGGCTGTCTGCGGGCAGCACATGCCCGCTGTTGATCATCAGCACTTCCAGCAGGCGGCACTCCAGCGCTGTCAACGAGACAGCAGGCTGACCCGGCAGGTGAATCTCCCGCCGCGACGGGTCGAGGGTGACGCCGAACACGGTTATCTGCCCCGGTTTGGCTGCGATCCCGGCTCGCCGCAGCACGGCCTGCATCCGGGCTACCAGCTGCCGCGGACTGAACGGCTTCGCGATGTAGTCATCCGCTCCCAGCTCCAGCCCGCGCACGACATCGTCTTCTTCTCCCCGCACGCTCAGGATGATGATCGGCGTCTGATCCACCGCCCGGATGCGCTGGCAGACCGCCAGTCCACCCAGCCGCGGCAGGTTCAGATCCAGCAGGATGAGCGCCGGCGCTTCGCTCTCCCACAGCTCCAGCGCCGACAGCCCGTCATGGGCGGCGATGACCTCATATCCGGAGCGCCGCAGCGTGAACGACAGCACATCCGCCAGCGGCAGGTCGTCCTCAACGATCAGGATCTTCATAGGTTGCCTTCGGGCCGCAGTGGCAGGCTGACCCAGAAGACCGAGCCGCCGCCGGCGCGATCGCTCACCCCGACCTGCCCGCCATGCCCCTCAATGATGGCCTTGACAACCGACAGGCCCAGCCCGATCCCGTACTGCTCCGATCCGCCGGTCCCCAGCCGCACGAACCGCTGGAACAGGCCCGCGCGCTCTGCCGCCGGGATACCCGGCCCGCGGTCGGCCACGGCGATCCGCACGTCGCTCTCCCCGGCTTCGATCATCAGGTCGATCGGCTGCCCCGGCGGGCTGTACTTGCTGGCGTTCGAGATCAGGTTCACCAGCACCTGCGTCAGCCGGGTGGAATCGGCGTACAGGGGCGGTAAGCGAGTCGGCTCGGACATCGACAGCGACTGGCCGCGCCGCGCCAGCAGCGGCTGCACCATCTGGATCGCCCGCGCGGCGATCGAGTTGAGTTCGCAGGGGTGCGGCCGTACCGTGAACCGCCCCGCTGCGATGCTGCTGCTCTCCAGCAGGTTGTCGATCAGCGTCTGGAGGTTGATCACACTCAGTTGCACCGATCCTACCAGCTCGCGCAGACCGGGGGCATCCAGCGCCTCTGCCTCGTCGGCCAGCAGCTCCATCGACGCGCTCAGCGCTGAGAGCGGTGTGCGGAACTCATGCGTGATGTTGGCCAGGAAATACGCCCGCAACTGCCGCCCCGCTTCCTCTTCTGTCACGTCGCGCAGCACCAGCGCCACCTGCGGTTGATCGCCCGCCGGCGGGATCAGCCGCGCTCCGGTGATGGCCAGCGTCACCGGCCGCCCGCCCCGCGCCAGGACGCGGATCTCCCGCTTGCCTCCGCGCGGCGGGATCTGGTCCAGGAACTGGCCTTCTGCACAGTCGCTCAGCTTGAAGACGGCGTTAAGTAGCTGGCCTGTTGCCTGATCGCTCTCCCAGCCGGTGATGTGCTCCGCCCCCTGGCTGAAGAAGGTGATCCGCCCCGCCGTATCGAAGGTGACCACGCCCTCCACCAGCGACTGGATCAGCCCCTCCGACCATTCGCGCGCCTGTGAGATCTCCTCCAGCGAAAGCTGGATACGGGCGCGGCTGTTCTCCAGCGCCGCCGCCAGGGTGGCGATCTCGGCGGGCTGCGGCGGCACCGGGATCGGTGTGGCCAGGTCGCCCCGCCCCATGTTCAGCGCCGCCGCCGTCAGCACTCGCAGCGGTGCAATGATCCGGCGTGCCAGCGCCGCTCCCGCCAGCGATCCCAGGCTCGCGATGCTCAGCGTGCTGATCGCCAGAGCCAGCAGGGCATCCCGCTCAACGGTCAGCAGCGCATCGACGGGGAGCGCCGCTTCGATCTGTCCGATGATCTCCCCGCGCGTTCCCCGCAGATCGCTGGCTGTGGCGTAATAATTGCTCCCGCTAACCTGCATCGATGTAACTTCGCCGGCCCGCGCCGTCGCAGGGCTGTTCTCCGCTCCGGCCAGGCTGGTAGCGACCCATCGCCCGTTTATTGTGATGCTCTGCTCAGCTCCGGTCTGCTCGGCGAGCTGCCTTGCAAAGGCGCTGTCCATGACGATGCCAACCGTGACCATGCCCAGCCATTCGCCGGATACCTCGTCGATGACTGGCTGGCTGGCCAGCAGCAGGATCTGGGGTTCATCAGACGGCCATGCCAGCCGGGAGAAACCCGCCGGGAACTCGATGGACTGAGGTGGCAGGGGCGGATTCGCTCCGGTTTGCTGTCCGGCTGCGTTGGTCACAGCCAGCACATCCAGCCCGACGCTTCCCTGAAGCGTTCGCAGGAAGTCCGGCAGGGCCTGCTGATCGCCTTCCCGCAGGAGTCGTTGCAGCGTCGGGCGCTGTGCAATCAGCGTGGCCAGGCTGGCCAGCCGCGCCCGTTCGATCTCCAGCAGCGCCTGCGTGGTGTGGCCGGCGTCCAGCACCCGTGCGCGCGCCTGCTTTTCCAGCTCGGTTCGGATCAGCCAGTAAGCGGGCACGCCGGTGGCGGCTGTGGTGATCAGGATCAACCCCACCAGGGTGGCGATCAGCCGCGCTGACAGGCTGGGCTGCGCGCGCGGGCGGGCGTTCATCGATCCCCGGTGCGGCGGCCCCGGTTGATGGCGTCGCGCAGATCGCGCGCGGCGGCCGCCGGATCCGGCGCGAAGATCACCGCCCGCGAGGCGTTGAGGATCAGCCCGCGCCCATGCGTGTCTTGCCCTGCCAGGGTGGCCTCTGTTGGATCACCGCCCTGTGCGCCCACCCCCGGCACCAGCATCGGCATCTCGCCGACCAGCGCCCGCGCCTGGCGCAGCTCATCGGGGTAGGTGGCTCCCATCACCAGCATGCAGTTGCCGTGGACGTTCCACTCATCGCGCACCTTCGCGGCCACTGCCTGCCATAGCGGCCGGCCCTCCACAAGCAGATCCTGCAGCTCGCCTGCGCCCGGGTTCGAGGTTCGGCACAGGATGATGCAGCCCTTCTCCGTGCGGCGCAGAAACGGCGCGAGTGCCTCGCCCCCCAGGTAGGGATTCAGGGTCACCGCATCGAACCCCAGCCAGTTGAAGATCGCCTCGACGTAGCCATCATTGGTCGATCCGATGTCCGCCCGCTTGGCATCGCAGAGGGTCAGGATATCCGGGTGGCGGTCGCGCAGGTAGTCAAGCGTGCTTTTCAGATCGCGCAGACCGGCGTCGCCGCGGGCTTCGTAGAAGGCCATGTTCAGCTTGTATGCCGCTGCGTAAGGGTGGGTCTGCCGGATGATCCAGCGGTTGAAGTCGAACTGTGGCTGGCTGTTGGTGCGGAACTCCGGTGGCAGCAGATCCAGGCGGCTGTCCAACCCCACACACAGCAGCGAGTCGGTGCGCGTCATGCGCGCGTTCAGCCGATCGACGAAAATGCTCATGTCAGCCCCTGCCTGGCCGCCCAGCCATGCGGATCGGCCGACCAGTCCGCCAGGACAGCCAGATCGTCCGCGTCGAACGCGCCCAGCCGGTACGCCTCGCCTGCCAGCTCGTCGAAAGGTACCAGCACCCGCAGGTTCACCCCGGCGGCGTCGAAAGCGGCCCCCGCTTCGGGGAACCCGTAGCTGGTGATCGCCAGGCAGTCAGGGATCTCAGCCCCTTCTTCGCGCAGCGCGAACACCCCGGCCAGGCTGCTGCCGCCCGTGGTCACATGATCCTCGATCAGCAGGACGCGCCTGCCTGTCACATCGCCGCCTTCCACACGTCGGCGCGCTCCATGCTCTTTAGTCGCCTTGCGCACGAACACCGAGGGCGCCTGCAGCCGGTAGGCCAGCGCGGCGCTGTGTGGGATGCCTGCCGTCTCGATGCCTGCGATCACGTCGTAGCGCAGCCTGTGCGTCGTGATCAGCCCCTCCAACCCCAGAATCACCAGATGCCACGGCTCCGGCCAGAAGGGCAGGCAGCGGTTGTCCACATACACCGGTGACAGCAGCCCGGACTTGAACATCACCGGCTCCCGGGGCGTGAAGCGTACTGCGCCGATCTCGATCAGCGCCCGGGCGATTCGCAGGCTCAGGTTGCTCACAGTCCTGCCTCCTGCGCGATCAGCGCCGCGGCCAGCGGCCCGCGGAATACCAGCGCGCTGGCATATTGTGCCGCCGCGATGCCGGGCTGCGCAAGCGTCTCCCGCAGCGATGCGCCGTCCAGCACGCCTCCGCAGGCGATCACATCCAGCGCCCCGCCTGCCTCGTCGGCCAGCCAGGCTGCGGCCCGCCGGGCGTGTCTGAACAGCCGTCCCCCGCCGACCCCCGCGTTCAGCCTCGGATCGTCCGGCGCAGGCTGTGCCAGCGTGTTGGTGGCGATCACCGCCTGCGCCCCTGCGCCGATCAGCGCCCGCGCCAGCGCCCGGTACTGTTCCTCGGCCAGATCGGGCCCCACTTTCACCCACAGCGGCACGGCGGCGCCTGCCCGGCTCAGCCCCTCCAGCAGGGCTTCGCACAGCCGCCGGGCCTTGCCAGCTGTCTGGTTCGCCCCCGGATCGTCCTCCGTGTTGGGGCACGACAGGTTGAGCGTCAGCCACGTCGGGATGATCTTCACATGCAGGAAGGCCGCCAGCGCCGCAGCGATTTCCTGTTCTTCCTGTGCCGGGTCGTCCACGCCGGGGCTGGTCGCCAGGTTGATCCCCCAGCAGGCTGGCAGATGATCGTGCCGGGCTGCCAGGAAGGCCGCCGCCGCCGCCGCGCCGGGGTTCCGCAGCCCGATGCGGTTCTGCGTTGAGCGCGTCGCCGCGTCCCGCCAGATCACCCGCCCGGAGTTCCCGATTCGCGGCCAGCGCGTGAACGACCCGAACTCCACCGGCCCCACCAGGGCCGGCAGGCCGCGCCAGCCCGGCATGATATTCCGCCCCGCCCGCACAGCGTCCAACGCCTCGGCCTCAGAGGCATAGCCGTCGCCCTTCACCCAGCCCGCTGCCAGGATCAGCGGCCCCGGCAGCGTCACGCCGCCCGCGCGGGTGGGATGAGCCGCGCTGACCGTTCGCTCGATGGCCTGCAGCGCCGCTGTCGGCAGGGCCGCATCCAGCCGTCGCAGCCAGGCCAGCGCCTGAGCGTGGGCGCGGTCGGCATCTCCCCGGAAGATCAGCGGGCGCGCCAGTCCTTCGTAGCCGGCGCGGTAGGCCGCCAGCAGGAGCGCCCTCATACCGGCTCCGCCAGCAGGCAGCGCCCGCTGCCCGGCATCGACTCGACCCCGCGCTCATGATGGTAAGCCCGCCGCCCACGCACCCAGACTTCCAGCACGCGCCCGACGACCTGCATCCCTGCATAGGGTGACCACCGCGCCGCGGTCAGCAGATCGGCATCCCGGATCTCATAGCGCTGATCTGCGTCAATGACCGTGTAGGTATCAGCGTGGAGCGGTATGGAGAATATCCGCCGCGGTGCGCTGCTGACCATGCCGATCGCCTGATTCAGACTCACGCGGCCTTCGCGCACAGCCAGCAGCAGCAGCGGCAGGGTTGTTTCAAGCCCCGGTACGCCGTAATGAGGCGTCCCCGATGCCTTCTCAGCGATCGTGTGGGGCGCATGATCGGATTCGATCACATCCACCAGCCCCTCCGCGACCGCCTGCCACAGTGCATCCCGATCGGCGCGGGTCTTGAGGCCCGGCTTCATCAACCCCCGCCAGCCGATCGCTGGCAGATCGTCTTCGGTCAGATACAGGTGATGGGGACACACCCCGAGGCTCACCGGCAGGCCGTCGGCCTTTGCTGCTCTCAGCAGATCGATCTCCTCGGCAGTGCTGATATGGCAGAAGTGGACGGCTCGGCGGTGCGCACGGACCAATGTGAGGATCTCCGCAACGGTGCGCCCTTCAGCATGCACGGCGATGACGCGGCTCCGCGGCCATGCGGCAAACAGACGATCGCGCAGCGCCGGATCGGCCACCAGCAGGCTGCCAGTGGTGGCATTGCAGTAGATTTTCAGCCCGCAGGTGTCCGGGGCAGCCCCGGCGAACGCGCCGCTGTTGTCATCCTGGCTGGCCCCGAAGTAAAGCCCCCAGTCACAGTGCGCCTGCGCGCCGATCTCGGCCCGTTTGCGATCCAGCGCGTCCCGGCTGATGGTGGCGGGCGGGGTATTGGGCATGTCCAGCACTGCCGGATAGCCCCCCGCCAGCGCAGCGGCAGTCTCGCTGGCGAATGTGCCCTTGTGCGACCATTCCATGCCCCGCAGATGCACATGCGGATCCAGCATGCCGGGGATGCGGATGACGCCCATTCCGCCTCCTGTCAAACCCAGAAGCCACCCAGCACCTTGGCCAGCAGCGCCATCCGCACGAACATCCCGTTCTGCATCTGGTGGAAGTAGAATGAGCGTGGGTCGGCATCCAGCCGGTCGTGATCGTCAGGCGTGCCCATCTCGTTCTTGCGTGGCAGCGGGTGCAGCAGGATGGCATCGCTGCGCGCCTGCGCCAGCAACTCCGGTGTCATGATGAACCCATCCTTGATCGCCTCATAATCGGCGCGGTTGGCGAAGCGTTCCTCCTGCACCCGCGTCCAGTAGATGACATGCGTCATGCCCAGCACATCCAGCAGGTTATCAGTCTCTATGAAGGGGATGCCGCGCGCTGTCAGGAAGCGCAGCACCCCGTCCGGCATCCGCAGCGATTCCGGTGAGACCAGCGCCAGCCGCGTGCCGCTGACTCCGTAGCGGGCCAGCAGCTTGGCCAGCGAATGTACGGTGCGCCCGTGCTTGAGATCGCCCACCATGGTGATGGTCAGCCCATCGAAGGTCTTCTTCAGATCGAAGATAGTGTACATATCCAGCAGGGCCTGGGAAGGATGCTCGCCGATGCCGTCCCCACCCGAAATCACCGCGGTCTGTTTGCCCGTCTGCTTGCTGAGCTGGTCCAGATAGTAGGCCGCCTCATACGACGATCCCTCCTCCGGGTGGCGCAGCACGATCACGTCCGCATAGCAGCCTGCTGCGCGGATCGTGTCCGCCAGGTTTTCACCCTTGTACACTGAGCTGAACTGCACGCCGTTACTGGCGGCGATGATCTCGCCGCCCAGCCGCCGCATAGCTGCCTGGAAGGACATATCGGTCCGCGTGCTCGCCTCGTAGAACAGCGATGCCATGATCTTGCCGGCTGCGATCTGCAGCAGCCCGCGGTCGCCCTGCGCTGCCCGCCGCTTGATCGAGGCCGTCGCGTCGAACAGGATCTCTAGGTCGCGCCGGTCGAACTGATCGACCGACACGATATGCTTGCCCGTGAAGTCCCCTTCGATGGGCACCGGCTGGTAGACTTCCAGGTAGCGGCGCAGCGGGCGCAGATCACCGGTAGCGCCAGGGTTCTGAGACATGCTCCCTCCGTGGCAAAAAAAAGCCACCCCCCGGGTGGCTGATCAGATAAGCTGGCTGGTATGCGCTGCAGGATCGGGTAGGCATTCGGAATCCTCCGGTCACTGCGGATTATTATACCCCGGTGTGTCAAGGTGAGTCAGGGCGCTCCGGGCCGCCCAGAAGCGCCGCAGGATCAGCCCGGCTCGCCAGAAGGCGACCGCGGCCATCCCGTGCGCCAGCACCGCGAACAGCGGCGGAGTCTGCAGCGTGTAGTACGTCCAGCACAGCCGGGTTGTCCCCCAGCGCTCCAGGAAGTAGCCCAGCCCGCTCCCGGCAGCGAAGGTCAGCACCGCCAGCCGGTGATCGGTCGGCGTGGCGATCAGCAGCCCGCACAGGACCAGCGCGCCGAGGGTCATTGGCCGGTGCAGCGTCGGTGCGACGAAGGCCAGCATCAGGGCGCTGAAGCCGGCGAACACGGCCCAGTAGGCGATCCGGAACGCCTGCTCCCGGTGCGGCGACACTTCGGCCAGCAGCCGCACCAGCCGGTCGATGCTCAGCGAGGCCACCGGCCAGGCCGGGATGATCCACAGCGGCGGGCGCTCCAGCGTGTAGTACGTCCACAGGGCAGTCTGGGTGCCCCAGCTTTCGATCACCAGCCCGCCGAACGTCCCGACCAGCACAATCAGCGCATCGGCCCGCACATCGGCCCCCGCGGCGATCAGCAGCGTCATGAAGGCGAAGATGCCCAGCAGCAGCCAGTCCATCGCCAGCCACCACTTCCCGCTCCAGTCGATGGTCAGCAGCAGGTCGGCGGCCAGGTTCCACCAGATTGCCACGATCAGCGCGATCGTCAGCGCGAAGGTCCCCAGCAGAATGCTGCTGGAACGTGTCCAGCGCAGATGGGTGCGCAGGCGCTGCCATCCGGACGCGCTGGCGGTTGGGCTCAATTCAGCCACGGGATGCGATCTCCTCCTGCGATATTGCCGGACATTGTGCACCGGAGCGCCGCCGCGCACAAACCGGCCCGCTGCCTGCCTTCAGCTGCTAATCCGCATTTTCTTCGTCCAGCAGGTCGCTGGCGCGGCGCAGCGCCCGGTCGCCGAAGCGATCCCGCAGCCGGTCCAGCGTTTCCTGCAGCCGGCGATCCTCCTCGGCCTGCGGGGCATCATCCCACAGCCCGAGCTGCTGAGGCGGCGCATCAAAGCCGCTCAGCCCGGCCCCGATCAGCCGCACCTTCTTGCCCGGCGGCCAGTTGGCATCGAACAGCCCCTCCGCCGCCGCGATCAGCACACTGTCCAGGTTGGTGGGGTGTGGCAGAGTCACCTGCCGCGTCAAGGTGGTGAAGTCTGCCCAGCGCAGCTTCAGATGGACGGTGATCCCGGCCAGCTCAGCGCGCCGCGCCCGCCGTCCCACGCTCTCGCAGAGGCCGCGCAGAGCCCGCCGCAGCGTATCGCCGTCGCTGATATCCTGCGCAAAGGTGGTCTCGCGGCTGATCGATCGCGTCTCGTGCTCTGTCTGGATCGGACGGTCGTCGATCCCGCGGGCATGACGCGAGAGATCGGCCCCCTGCTTGCCGAAGCGCCGGATCAGATCGGCCTCCGGCCAGCGGGCGATATCCCCGATGGTGTGGAGGCCGATCGAACGCAGCCGCTCGGCCGTCTTTGGCCCCACGCCCCACAGCTCGTCCACGGGCAGCGGGGCCAGGAAGGTCGCTTCCTCGCCCGGCGGCACCACGGTGATCGCGTTGGGCGGGCCGCCGTCGTAGCCGGGGCGCTTCCGGGCGCTGTCCTTGCCGACGTTGTTGGCGATCTTCGCCACCAGCTTGTTGCTGGCTACCCCCAGCGAGCAGGGCAGCCCCGGTTCAGCGCGGATGTCCGTCTGCAGCCGTCTGGCGATCGCCTCTCCAGCCTCCGGCAGCAGTGTGACATCCAGAAAAGCCTCATCGATTGAGATCTGCTCCACCAGCGGCGTCAGACTGTGCAGCCGCGCCATCACCCGGTCAGATACCTCCGAGTAGGCGCGGTGCCGCGCCGGCACGATGATCAGCCCGGGGCACAGGCGCAGCGCACGCGACATCGGCATCGCCGAGCGCACACCGAACGCTCGTGCCGCGTAGGAGCAGGAGGCCACCACCCCGCGCTCCTCCGGCCGCCCGCCCACGGCAAACGGTCGGCCGCGCAGATCGGGGTCGCGCTGCTCCTCCACGGCGCAGAAGAAGGCGTCCAAATCCAGGTGCAGGATCTTGCGGGACATCCTGCCCGTAGTATACCTCTGCTCCCCGCGCGACGCGGCCCCTGTCAGCTCTGCCGATCTGGGTTATACTGGGCGGCGCTGCGGCTGCCAGCGCGTGCCCCTGCGCGCCGGGCTGACGACTCTTCAACGGAGGCTTTCATGACCGCTGCTCACCCTGCCGCCGCGATGACTCTCGGCGATGTACGCGCCCGGATCGTGGGAATCGACCAGCAGGTGCCGGTGCTGGACGGATCGCTGCGCCCCTACGTCAACTTTGATAATGCCGCCAGCACGCCCGCCCTGCGCGATGTGCTGGATACCGTCAATGACTTCCTGGCCTGGTATTCGTCGGTGCATCGCGGCACCGGCTTCAAAAGCCGCGTTGCCACCCGCGCCTATGATGATGCCCGCGAGATTGTGGCAGACTTCGTCGGGGCCGACCCGCGCGAGCATACCGTCATCTTCGGCAAGAACACCACGGAAGCCATTAATAAACTCTCCTACCGCTTTCCCCTGCAGCCCGACGACGTGGTGCTTGTTTCGCTGCTCGACCATCACAGCAACGATCTCCCCTGGCGTGCGCGCGCGCACGTCGAGCACATCGGCGCTGACTCGCTCGGCCGTCTGGATGAGGATGATTTCGACCGTCTCCTCTCCCGGCACGCTGGCCGGGTGAAGCTGGTGGCGGTCACTGGCGCGGCCAATGTCACCGGTCACGTGCCTCCCATCCACCGCCTGGCCGAAAAAGCGCACGCCGCCGGCGCACAGATCATGGTGGACTGCGCCCAGCTCGCGCCGCACCGCGCCGTCGAGATGCGTCCCCTGGCTGACCCCGCGCACCTGGACTATGTGGCCATCTCGGCGCACAAGATGTACGCCCCGTTTGGCACCGGCGCGCTGATCGGCCGCCGCGATACCTTCACGCGCGGCGAGCCGGAATACCGCGGCGGGGGCACCATCGACTATGTGACCGTGAAGGAAGTCGCCTGGGCCGGGACGCCCGACCGCGACGAGGCTGGCTCGCCCAATGTGGTGGGGGCTGTGGCGCTGGCTGCTGCGGTCAAGGCCCTGCGTGCCATCGGCATGGAGGCCATCGCCCGCCACGAAGCCGAACTAACTGCCTACACGCTGGAGCGCCTTGCCCGCGTGCCCGGCGTCCGCATCTTCGGCGACCCCGACCCGGCGGCGGCTGACGCCCGTCTCGGCGTCATCCCCTTCAATCTGAGCGATATGTCCCATTTCAAGCTGGCGGCTATTCTCGGCACCGAGTATGGCATCGGGGTTCGCAACGGCTGCTTCTGCGCCCATCCCTACCTGATCCATCTCCTCGGCATCGATGAAGCCGAGTCCCGCGCGGTGCGCCAGCGCATCCTGACTCATCAGCGCGGGGAGATGCCGGGCATGGTGCGCGTCAGCTTTGGCATGTATAACACCCCGGAGGAAGTGGACTGGCTCATCGAGGCGCTGGCCACCATTGCAGCCGGCGGCTACCGGGGCACCTATGTGCAGGATGTCGCTACCGGTGAGTATCATGCGCAGGGTTGGGCGCCCGATCTGGTGCCTTACTTCAAGCTCTAGCGGGGGGTGAGTGCTGGCATGCCTGGCCGGTATTTTGAGGACCTCGAAGTCGGCATGAGGCTGCGCCACCCGAATGGGCGCACCATCACCGAGGCCGACAATGTCCTGTTTTGCGCGCTCACCATGAACACCCAGCCCCTGCACCTCAACGAGGATTTCGCCGCCGGCACGGAGTTCGGCCAGCGCATCGTCAACGGCATCCTCACGCTGGGGCTGGTGATCGGCCTCACGGTTGCCGATCTGACCGAAGGGACGATTGTCGCTAACCTGGGCTATGAGCAGGTGCAGCACCCCGCGCCGGTCTTTCATGGCGACACGCTGTATGTGGAAACCGAGGTGCTCCAGCGCCGGGAGTCGGCCTCCCGCCCGGATCGCGGCATCGTGCGCCTCAAACACACCGGACGTAACCAGCGCGGCGAGGTGGTCTGCGAGGTTGAGCGCAGCGTGCTGTTCCTCAGGCGACCGGGAGCATCCGCCGATGCCTGACGATGGCCGCCTGCGCCGCACACTGCTGTTTGTGCCCGGCGATGACCTGAAGAAGATCGCCAGGGCCGCCGCTTCGCGCGCCGATTCGGTTATCCTCGATCTCGAGGATGGGGTAGGGATCAGCAGCAAGGCTGCCGCCCGCAGCGTCGTGGTGCAGGCCCTCACTTCTGGCAGTTTCGACTTCGGGCACTCGGAGCGCATCGTGCGCATCAACCCGGCGGCAACCGGCCTGCAGGAGGACGATCTCTTAGCCGCCCTGCAGGCACAACCCGACGCCATCATGCTGCCCAAAGTCGAAGACGCTGCGGAAGTGCAGGCGGTGGCCGACCGGCTCTCCCGCTACGAGTCTGCCCACAACCTTGACCCCGGCGCGATCCGCCTGCTGGCCCTGGTGGAAACGGCCCGCGGCCTCATCAACCTGCCGGCCATCGCCGCCGCCGATCCACGGCTGGTGGCGCTGGTGTTCGGCGCCGATGATCTGGCCGCCAGCCTCGGCGCGACCCGCTCCCCCGGCGATCCGGAGCTGGCAGCCGCGCGCGGCCTGTTTGTCCTGCATGCCGCCGCCGCCGCCCTCCAGCCGCTGGACACACCCTGGGTGGCGATCCACGATCTGGATGGGCTGCGTGCCGATACGCTGGCTGCCATGCGCCTGGGTTTTCAGGGCCGCACCCTGATCCATCCGTCGCATATCGCCCCGGTTGCGGAGGTGTTTACGCCTCCGGCGGATGCTGTCGAACGCGCGCGCCGCCTGGTGGAGGCGCACCGGGAGCACCAGGCGCAGGGACGTGGCGCCTTTGCCTTCGAGGGTCGCATGGTCGATATGCCCGTCATCCGGGCTGCCGAGCGGGTGCTGGCGCGGGCGCGCGCCGCACGGGGAGAGTAGAATCGGAGTCGCAACCCGCCGGAATCATTCGTCTCCTCTGGAGAAGGAAAACATGCGCAGGAAAGCCTACCTGATCGACATGGACGGCGTGCTGCTCACCGGCAGTGTGCCCATCCCCGGTGCGCCGGAGTTCATCCAGCGGCTGCGGGCCGCCCGGGCGCCGTTTATGGTGCTGACCAACAACTCGCGCTACACCCCGCGTGACCACGAGGCCCGCCTCAAGGCGGCCGGGCTGGATATCCAGGCCGACCAGATCTTCACGTCGGCCCTGGCGACGGCACGCTTCCTCAACCAGCAGCGCCCCGGCGGCTCCGCCTATGTCATCGGCGAGGCCGGCCTCACCACCGCTCTCCACGAGATCGGCTATTCGCTCACCGAGCATCAGCCGGATTACGTCGTGCTGGGCGAAACGACGTCCTACAGCTTCGAAAGCCTGTCCATCGCGCTCCGGCTGGTAGCGGCGGGCGCGCGCTTCATCGCCACCAATCCCGATGTCACCGGCCCGGCTGAGCAGGGCAAGGTGCCTGCCTGCGGCGCGGTCGCCGCCATGATCGCCGCCGCCACTGGCGTCAAGGCCTACTTCGTCGGCAAGCCCAACCCTCAGATGATGCGCTGGGCGCTGCGCCAGATCGATACCCATTCGGAGAATGCTGTCATGATCGGTGACCGGATGGATACCGACATCGTCGCCGGCATCGAGAGCGGCCTGGATACCATTCTGGTCCTGAGCGGCGTGACCCACCGCGATCAGGTCGAACGCTTCCCCTATCAGCCTGGCCGCATCGTCGGCTCAGTCGCCGAGATCGCCCCCTGACGCGCCGCAGATGCGCACGGCTGAGATAGCTCCTGCTGCGCCTCACCGCGATGGATCGTGGCTGTGGCTGCTGATCCTGTTCTCGGTCGCCAGCTTCATCGAGGCCATGTTCTACGGGCAGCTGGCGGCCTTCACCCCTCTGTTTCTTCCAGAGCTGGGCATCCCACCCGCCGAGGTCGGCATCTGGGTGGGGCGCGTGGCCGCCATCGCCAACGTGGTGGGCATCCCGCTGATCCCTCTGTGGGGCGCCCTGGCCGATCGCTTCTCCCGCCAGCCGGTGATCGTGCGCTCATTCGTCGCGCATATGCTCTCCGGGGTGGTGATGGTGCTGTCCGGGAATGTCTGGCTGTTTGTGGCGGGCCGGGCCATCACCAGCTTCTCGCTCGGCAACTCCGGCCTCATGATGACCACGCTGGCCGAACGCGCTCCGCGCCACCGCACGGGCGTTGCCCTGGCGATCATGAACGGCTCCTCCCCGATGGGCGCCTTTTTAGGGCCGCTGCTCGGCGGCGCGCTCGTCGATCGCTATGGCTTCCGCGCCCTGCTCGGGATCGTCTCCGCGCTGATGCTGGGCGTGGTGATCGCCATGTCGGTCGGCTACCGCGATACGTTCCGCCCGGCGGTCCGCCAGCCGATCCTGACCATGGCGCTCGACTCGGTGCGCCTCATCTGGAGCACGCTCCGCCTGCGTTTGCTCTTTGTCGCGCTCTTTCTGCTGTTCGCGGGCTGGATGCTGGCTTTCACGTATGCCGCGCTGGCGATCACATCGCTCTACACGGGCGACCGCCCCGCCGCGGCGGTGGGGCTGGTGATGGGCCTGGGCGGTCTCAGCGGGATGCTGCTTTCCCCGCTGCTCGGCGCGCTGGCCGACCGCTTTGGCCGCTGGCAGGTGCTGACGATCGGCGCCGGTGTGTCGGTCTTCCTGTGGCCGCTGCCCATGCTGGCCCGATCGCTGCCGGCTTTCACCACGACCTGGGTGATCCTCAACGCGGTGGTCACCGGGGTGTTCGCCATCTCATTTTCCGTGCTGGCCGGTGAAGCCCCCGACTCGGCGCGGGGCCGCGTGATGTCCTTCTCCTACCTGCCGACCATGCTCGGCCTGGTTGTCGGCCCGGCCATCGGCAGCCTGCTGACCCGCTACGGTGTGCTGACCATCTTTCCGGTCGCGGCTGTGCTCACGGCGCTGGGCGTCGGCGCGCTGGTGATCGCCCGCCGTCAGCCTGCGCCGACCTCAGCCCCCTTCTGATCCCCGGCGCTGCGCCGGGGCTTGGAGCCGTGCGAGGTGCTCCAGCATGATCTGCTCCAGCTCCTCGATCCGCCGGTGCAGCCCGCGGATCTCCTGTTCGGCCCGGATGTTGACCTCGTACTCGATGTCGTTGCGCACCTTGTCCCGTGCGGCCTGGCGGTTCTGGCTGATCAGCACGAACAGCGACAGGAAGATCGCCTCCAGCGAGACCGACATGGTCAGGAATCCAAATGGGTAGGGGTCAAAGGGGCGCACAAACGGCAGCAGCCCGACGTTGATGATGATCCAGATCGCAAACAGTATCCCGTTCAGATAGGTGAACGGGATGCTGCTGGCCCAGGCTGTCAGCTGATCGGCGATCCGCTCCGGCAGCGTGCTGGCGGTCTCCAGGGCTTCCGCCACCTCGTTCGGGTTGCGGATCACGGCTTCCGCCAGCCGTACTGTCTGGTCGCGCAGCCGCTGAGAGAGCATCGCCATGATGTCAAAGGCCGCGCCGGGGTGCACCTGGAACAGCGCCTCCAGATCGTCCCGGTCGATGGTAATTAGTTCCACGTCGTCCAGGGCTCGCGCGTTAGCCGAGCGCGGCTGATGCTCCAGCAGCGCCATCTCGCCGAATATCTCACCTGGCTCGGCCGTCCGCAGCACCAGGTGCTCCCCCGATGGCTCTTCCAGGTACAGCTCGATCCGCCCGGTAAGGATGACGTACATGGTCTGCTCGTCATCCCCGTGCCGAAAAATCATCTGGCCCCGCAGGGCGCGGCGGCGCTCCAGCCGCTCGGCCAGCACCGTCAGCTCCCCCTCGTCCAGCAGCCGGAACAGGGGAATCTCTCGCAGTGCAGCGGCATCCTGTATGTTCATCGACATCTCCTCCTGGCGGTTACATCTATCCTTCCGCCGGCGTGACCTCCGCCAGCATCTGTCCTCGCTCAACGGTCTGGCCAACCTGCGCCAGCAGGCGCGACACAATCCCCGCGTGCGGGGCGCTGATCCGGATCTCCATCTTCATCGCCTCCAGGATCAGCAGCGTCTGCCCGGCGCTGACGGCGTCGCCCTCGATCACCTCCACCTGACGCACCTGCCCCGGCATGGGTGCTTCCAGGCTGTCGGTTCCCCCGCTGGCGCTGCGTCCCCGCGCCGATTCCACGGGCGCGCGCTCCAGCTCATAGACCTGTGCGCCGCCGTTCATCAGGGCCACGTGCCGGTGCTGCTCCCGGTGGGCCGAATGCCAGGCTGCGCTGAACGCCCGCACCCGCTGCCCGTCGATCCGCATGATCAGATGGCCGCCGCGCTGGTGCTCCACCTCCACCCGATGCGTCCGATCCCCGATCCGGGCGATCAGGCTGCCGTCCGCTGCGGCCTCTATCTGGATGCGGTAAATCGCTCCCCTGTAGCGGTAGCGCAGCTCCATCTCAGCGGCCCCCCATCCGGAACCCGTCCCCACGCGCCCACGGGCTGAAGCGGTCGGCGTCGGACGGCGCCCCCGGCTCCTCGGCGCTGATGCGGTCCGCCAGGTCGCTCAGCGCGGCGGCGATCAGCGCGGCGTCCGGCAGCTCGCCCTCCGGGGGCTGCCACTCGGCCAGGTGATCGTCGATGAAATGGGTGGACAGCGCCCCCGCGGCGAAAGCCGGGTGCCGGATCACCTGCCGCAGGAACGGCAGATTGGTCGTCACACCGAGGATCACGTATTCGCCGAGCGCCCGATCCATCCGCGCGATGGCTGCCTGCCGGTCGCCCGCATGCACGATCAGCTTCGCGATCAGCGGATCATAGTGCAGGCTGACCGAGTCGCCGCTGACCACCCCGGCATCGACGCGCACCCCCGGCCCTTCTGGCTCTACTGCCAGCGCCAGCGGCCCGGTGGATGGCAGGAACCCGCTGGTGGGGTCCTCGGCATACACGCGGCACTCGATGGCGTGCCCGTGCTGCCGCAGATCGTCCTGCGCGAAGGGCAGCGGCTCTCCCGCCGCGATCCGGATCTGCAGCTGCGCCAGATCGACCCCCGTGACCAGCTCGGTCACCGGATGCTCCACCTGCAGACGGGTGTTCATCTCCAGGAAATAAAAGGCTCCCGCCTCGTCGGCGATGAACTCGACCGTGCCCGCATTAACATACCCGACTGCGCGGGCGGCGGCAGCGGCGGCCTCGCCCATGCGCGTCCTCAGCGCCGGGGTGAGCATCGGCGAGGGCGTCTCCTCGATGATCTTCTGGTGCCGCCGCTGGATCGAGCACTCGCGTTCGAACAGGTGCACCGTCTGACCGTGCTGGTCGGCCAGCACCTGCACTTCAATGTGCCGCCCCCGCGCGATATACCGCTCCAGGAATACCCGCGCATCTCCGAAGGCGTGATCGGCCTCGCGGCGGGCCGCCGCCAGCGCCTCCGGCAGATCGGCCGCCGCCTCAACGATCCGGATGCCCTTGCCGCCGCCGCCCCCGCTGGCCTTGACCATCACCGGGTACCCGATCCGATCCGCCGCGGCCAGGAAAGCCCTATCGTCGGCCCCGTCGGCCTGGAACCCCGGCACCACCGGCACGCCGGCTGCTTCCATCAGCGCCCGCGCTTCGGTCTTGACGCCCATCACCCGGATCGCCTCCGGTGGCGGCCCGATGAAGACCAGCCCCGCAGCCTGAACGGCCGCCGCGAAGTCCGGAGCCTCAGACAGGAATCCGTAGCCCGGGTGGATGGCCTGGCAGCCGGACTGCTGCGCTGCGGCGATCAGCCGTTCGCCCCGCAGATACGAGTCGCCCGGCGCTGCGCCGCCGATCAGCAGCGCCTCGTCCGCCAGCCGGGTGTGCAGCGCCCCCGTATCCGCTTCGGAGTAGACGGCCACGGCCTGGATGCCCAGGTCGTGGCAGGCCCGGATCAGCCGCACGGCGATCTCGCCCCGGTTGGCGATCAGGATTCGCGTGAACATACATCCTCTCTCGCCTATCCGCCGATCGGCGTGTTGCCGGGCTGCGGCGGGCGCGGTATTGTTGGCAGCATGCTGTGTGCAATCTGCAACAGACGGCGGATACCGGCGTAGTATAAGAGAAATCGCCCCGATCGGGGAAGTGATGCTGCACGAACAGGTCCAGATGCGCGAACGACTTCAACACGGTTTGAACACAATGACACGGGCGGTTCAGCAGAACCGCCTGCAGACCGGCACGGTGATCCTGCTCAGCGTGGCTGCCTCGCTGGCGCTGGTGACCTATGTCGCCAATCACCCCCTGGTTGTCGAGGCATTTGTCCGTCACGCCGGGCTGGCCGGGCCGGTGGTGATCGTCGGCCTGTACGCCCTGCTCGGCCTCTCACCGGTACCTTCCGAATCCCTCAGCATGATCAACGGAGCCATTTACGGGCCGGTGGCTGGCACGGCCATCGGCTTCACCGGCAACATGGCCTCCGCTATGATCGAATACTACATCGGCGCGGGTATCCGCGGAGCCACGGATTTCAAGCAGAAGAAGCAGCATCTGCCCTTCGGGCTGGGCCGCTTTCCCGCCGATTCGGTGTGGTTCCTGCTGATCGCCCGCATCGTGCCGGGCTTTGGCGGCAAGATGGTGAGCGTCATTGCCGGCATGTATCACGTGCCGATGGGCCGCTATCTGTGGACTGCGGCCATCCCCACGCTGATCGGCACGGCCCTGTTTGTGCTGGGCGGCCACGGGCTGATGAACATCTTCTGATGCCGCTCGCCGCGCCGCAGGAGGAAACCCCATGCAGACAACCTGTCGCCACCAGAGTCTCATCCAGCCGGTTGAGCCGCGCACGGATGGGTGCGAGGAATGCCTTCAGATGGGTGACACCTGGGTCAACCTGCGTCTGTGCCTGATCTGTGGGCATGTCGGCTGCTGCGATGACTCGAAGAACAAACACGCCTCAGCCCACTTCCGCGCCACCGGTCACCCGATCATCCGCGCGCTCACCCCGCCCGGCGAAGACTGGGAGTGGTGCTATATCGATCAGGTGATGCTCTAGCGCGCCTTCCCCTGCTGATAGAGACGATCTGTGCGGGCCGCCAGGATGAAATCGTTGCGGTGCAGCCCGCCGATGACGTGCGTCCACCACCGAACCGTCGCCCGGCCCCATTCGATCAGGATGGCGGGATGGTGATCTGCCTCCTCGGCCAGCGCGCCTACCCGATTGGTGAAGGCCAGCGCCTCGGCCCAGTCAGCGAACCGGAAGGCGCGTTCCAGCCGCCGGATTCCGGCTTCTTCGACCATCGCCCAGTCCGGAAGCTGTTGAAGCCAGTCTGCGATCTCCGCGTCGCTTGCGGGGGGATCACCCCGTCGGCAGGGAGTGCAGGCAAGCCCGGCCAGGTTATCAGTCACGGCGGCCCCTCCTCTACATCCTGAATACCCCGAAACGGCTTTCCTCCACAGGTGCGTTGAGGCACGCGCTCAGGGCCAGCCCCAGCGTCCGCCGCGTCTCTGCGGGATCCAGGATGCCATCATCCCACAGCCGCGATGTGGAGTAGTATGGGCTGCCTTCACGCTCGTACCGGTCGAGAATCGGCTGCTTGAAGGCGGCCACCTCCTCCGGGGTCATCGGCGGCTGGCCGCTCCGGGCCAGTTGATCCTGTTTGATCGTCGCCAGCACGGCTGCTGCCTGCTCGCCGCCCATGACGCTGATGCGGGCATTCGGCCACATCCACAGGAAACGGGGGCCGTAGGCCCGCCCGCACATCCCGTAATTGCCGGCCCCGAAGCTCCCCCCGATGATCACCGTCAGCTTCGGCACGCGGGCATTAGCCACCGCGTGCACCATCTTGGCCCCATCCCGCGCGATCCCGCCCCGCTCGGCGGCCTTGCCCACCATGAAGCCGGTGATGTTCTGCAGGAACAGCAGCGGCAGGCGCCGGGCGCAGCACAGCTCGATGAAGTGCGCACCCTTCAGCGCGCTCTCGCCGAACAACACACCGTTGTTTGCCACGATGCCGATTGGATAGCCTTCCAGCCGCGCAAACCCGGTCACCAGCGTTGTCCCATAGTTGGCTTTGAACTCCCGCAGGCGGCTCCCGTCCACCAGCCGGGCGATGACCTCCCGCACGTCGTAGGCCTCGCGGAACGTGGTGGGCAGGATCCCGTACAGATCGTCCCCATCATACAGCGGCTCCTCCGGCGGCGTGATGTCGAGCGCGACGGATTTGCGCGTATTCAGCGTGGCCGCGATCGCCCGCAGGATCGCGATCGCGTGGTCGTCATCCTCCGCGAAGTGATCGGCCACCCCGGAGATATGCGTATGGACATAGGCGCCACCCAGCTCCTCGGCGCTGACCTCCTCGCCGGTGGCCGCCTTCACCAGCGGCGGCCCGCCGAGGAAGATCGTCCCCGTCCCTTTCACAATCACCGTCTCGTCGCTCATCGCGGGGACATACGCGCCGCCTGCTGTGCAGCTCCCCATCACTGCGCTGATCTGCGGGATGCCCTCCGCGCTCATGACGGCCTGGTTGTAGAAAATGCGCCCGAAATCGTCTGCGTCCGGAAACACCTCATCCTGCATTGGCAGAAATGCCCCGCCTGAGTCCACCAGGTACAGGCAGGGCAGGCGGTTCTCCAGCGCCACCTGCTGCGCCCGCAGATGCTTCTTGACTGTCAGCGGGTAGTAGCTGCCCCCTTTGACCGTCGCGTCATTGGCGAGGATCAGACACTCGCGCCCGGAGACCCGCCCGATCCCCGTCACCAGCCCGGCGCCGGGCGCCTCGCCGTCATACTGGTCGCACGCGGCCAGCGGAGACAGCTCCAGGAACGGGGACCCGGCATCCAGCAGCCGGTCGATGCGCTCGCGCGCCAGCAGCTTTCCCTGCTCGCGCTGCCGCTGCTGGTAGGGTTCGCCGCCGCCCCGGCGTGCCTCCGCCAGCCGCGTCCGGAGTTCAGCGGCCAGCGCCCGATGGTAGGCGGCGTTGTCACGGAATGCCGGGCTGTGCGTGTCGATCGTGGAGTGTATCGGCTCCATGTGGTTTCCCTGCTCTTGACGGTTGATGCGGGTGCGGCAAGTGTAGCACGGATCGGCCTCCGGGTGCGTTGAAACTCTCCCCGGCCCGCACTACAATCCCTTCTGGAATCGGCTTCTCATTCTGGAGGCAATGCGATGCGGCTGGCCAAGGTGCTGTCTGCGGCGGGTTTCGTGATCATGACCTTCATGATTGTGCGGGCGTTTGTCGCCGGCGACTTCAACGCCGAGGGCGGGGCGATGCTGGCCGGGGCATGGGGCCAGCTCTCCCTGGTCGATGTCTATATCGGATTCCTGGTTTTCCTCGGGTGGGTCATCTTCCGCGAGCAGTCCTGGTGGCGCTCTGCGCTGTGGGCAGTGGCCATCCTGGTGCTCGGCAACGCGATCACCTGCCTGTATGTCTTTCTGGCGCTGAATGCCAGCGGCGGCGACTGGCGCCGCTTCTGGCTGGGGCGCCACGCCTGACAGGCCGGCGGCCCGGATCGCCGCTGCAGTGTCGGCTCATCTATAGTGATGCGCACTCCCCTTCGGCTGGTCGTCGGAGGGCACCCCTGCCAGCGACCGATCCGATGACCACGGCGCATAGGGCGCCATGATCAGCGCGGCCAGCCCCAGCAGCGGCGTATCGTAGGTGATCCGCCACCCGGCGAAGTCCTGCCATGCCTGCTCTCGATCCGCCTTCAGCGGGACGCCGGCTTCGGCCAGTTCGCGGCAGGCCTCGTCGAATTCGTGCCGTGCGATGCTGATGCGTCGGGGGCTGTTGGGGTCGCCTGGCGGCGGGATCGGCTCAACCGGCAGGCGGAAGTACCCGGCGATCTGCCGCAGGCACAGGTAGCCTGCCCGGATGCACAGATCGGCTCGCGGGTCCTGCGGGGTATCCACCACCGATCTTACCAGCGCCGTCGCATCCAGCAGCGCCCCTGCTGCCGTCACCCACGAACGATCCGGCAGCGGCGATCGGAAGAACGCCAGCGCCGCCAGGGAAGTGTGCGTCTCCTCCACGTAGGCGAACCACTTTTCCCATTGCTCCCACAGCTCCGGGAAGTGATCGATCCGCCCAATGCGATGCAGCCGGCTGATCATCGTCACCGCGGACGGCGGCGACCCCGCCCGCACTTCCAGCAGATTGACGGCGGCTTCCCGCTGCGAGAATGCGCTGTACATTGTCGGCAGGTAGGCGATCAGCAGGGCGACCAGGATCAGCCCGATGGCGGCTTCGGTCACTGCCAGCGCCGACTGCACAGCTCCCTGTGGCGCGACCACCCCTAACGTCAGGAGTGAGGACCCGCTCAGCATGAGGGCCGCCAGCGGCGCTGCGCCCGCGGCCCAGAACATCATCCCGAACCCGGCCAGCACCAGCGTCAGCCAGGCGGGGACGAGCAGCAGCAGCCCGATCGGCGCGTAGAGCGCCATCACCTGATCGCGCTCCCGGTACGTGGCCGCGCGCCGCATCCGCAGGTCGAACAGGCGGCGCACCCCCCGGAACACCCCCTGAGTGATTGGGTCATGGGCGCTGCGCGGCAGCACGAAGGTGCGGATCGCCGACAGCAGAGTCGGGATCACCACCAGCAGGCCCATCACGAAGGCGGCGGCTCGCAGCAGACCCGGCGCCGGCATCTCAGGGCGTCTCCAGGGGAGCGGGGCTGGCCACCGGGTGGCTGCGCAGGATGTGGGGTGTTTTTTTCACCGGCCTCTCCGTCAGAGGATAGGAGGCTCCTGAGCTTGCACCGTCTGGGCTCGTTCAGCGCCAGTCGTCGTCGGTCGGGAAGATGTTCGTGTAGCGCACCGGTGTGCGCGGCTCCACGAACATGTCGGCGGTCGCCTCCATCCACGCCTTGAAGTGCGCCGTCTCGCGGTGGCGCGCCGGGTCGTCCGGCGTCCGGTACACCTCGTAGAACGTGAACCGCGTCGGATCGTCATGCAGCTGCAGGATGTCGAAGCGCAGGATGCCCGGCTCCTTCAGGCTTGCGCGCGCGTTGTCGATGCAGGCGGCCTTGAACGCCTCAACCGCCTCCGGCTTGACGTGACAGTGGATGATGCCGACCAGCATAGGTCTTTCCTCCGGTGGTAAAGGGATCGATTCTGACGGCTTCATCCGCTACCTGACGGTCCCGCTGACCGTCATCAGCCCGTCGTCGATGATCAGCTCGGTGAGCGTCACTTCGGCCTCGGCGCTGCTGGCCGCCCCGGTGATCGCCGCCGCCAGCGCCGCCGACAGCGCGTCAAGCATCTCCGGCGGCAGGCTGATCCGACCGAACTCTGCGCTGGTGACCGTCAGCGCCAGGTTGCCGTCCCCGTCGATCTCAGCGGTAAACACGACTTCTCCCTCAACGCTGATCGTGCGCGGCTGGGTGATCGTCAGCGTGAAGCGCACCCGGATCTGGCCGTCATCCAGCCTCACCTTGATCTCGCTGATCGCGCCGCCATAGCCGCTTTCGGCCATCCGCTGGCTGATCATCGCTTCGACCTCATCCTCGCTGACAGTGATGCGGAAGGGGACGCCCGCCGGCAGGTCATACGCCTGCTCCCACGCACCCGCCAGCGACTCCGCCCCGCCGCCCCGCGCGTCGATGACGACCGGCGTGGCTTCCGGCGGCGCATTGGTGGGCTTCGGCGTACTGGTCGGTTCTGGCGGCGCCTCGGTGGCTGGGGCAGCCGTCGGCTCCGGTGTGGCAGTTGGCTCAGCCGTCGGCTCGCCCGCCGGCCCGGTGGCGGCCATCGCCTCCGGCGCGGCTGGCACAGCGGCGGAGGCCTCCGGGCTGCCTTCGGCTATGGGCGACTCGCCCACCGGCCCGGCGGGGCCGCGCCCTCCGCCTGGCGATCCCTCCGCTGGCGCCTGCCCACGCCCCCCGCCCAGCGAGCAGCCGACCAGCAGGGCTGCGAGCGCCGCTGTCGCGACTAGCTGGTGCTTTTCTCTCATCAACATACCCCCTGGCCGGGTCACGGCCTTTCGATCCACTCGATCTGCGCACCCTGTGTGTCGATGGTCAGAGCCCATCCCCGCGCAGCCACCCCGCCATGTTCCTGGAATGCCTGCACCATGGCGTCCGCGATCCGGTCGGCATGGCCGTTCATGGGGAAGGCGATCAGCGCCGGCCCGGCTCCGCTGATCGCTACCGCCGCTGCCCCGGCCAGGCGGGCCGCCCCGGCTGCCTGCGCGAACCCCGGGATGGCCCGGCGGCGGATTGGCTCATGCAGCCGGTCGAACATCACCTGCCGCAGCAGATCGAAGTCACCGCTGGCCAGCGCCTGAGCCACCAGCACCGCCCGCCCGATGTTCCCGGCGGCCTCGCTCAGCGGCACCTCGGGGGGCAGGGCGGCGCGCATCGCCCGCGTGGACACCTGCACGTCCGGCAGTGCCACCGCAACCTGCCGCGCGGCGATCGGCAGTCGCCGGGCGGCGAATCCGTCTGCCGTCGCCGCGCTGGCCGTCAGCCCGCCCAGCAGCGCCGCCGAGACGTTGTCGGGGTGCCCTTCCAGCTCGGCGGCGATCTGCAGCACTTCGTCGCGGGTCAGCGGCTCGCCGATCAGGGCGTTGGCCCCGGCTGCGCCCGCTGCCAGCGCAGCCGCGCTGCTCCCCAGCCCGCTCCCCGGCGGGATGCCGTTGGTACACCCGATCCGCAGCCCCGCAGGCCGCCGCCCCGCCCGTGCAAACACAGCCTCTGCAGCACGCGCGACGGCGTTAGAGGCATCAGCGGGCAGCACGTTGACCCCTTCACCCGTGATGGCGATTTCCAGCCCGTGGTCGGCTGTTGCCATCTCCACCACGTTGTGCAGGCTGACTGCCAGCCCCAGGCAGTCGAAGCCGGGGCCGAGGTTGGCCGAGGTGGCGGGTACGCGCACGCGCAGCCTGGCCATCGCCGGCTCTATCCTTCCCGCCCGAAGGCTTCGATGATGCGGGCGGTGTGCTTGATGCCCTTCACGAAGTCATCCAGCCGGATGTGCTCATTGGGCGCGTGGGCCTGCCCGCCGGGGTAGCTGATCCCCGCCATAGCCACTGGCACGTTCAGCACATGGACAAAGGGATAGTTCGGGCCGCTTCCGCCCGCCATTGGCCAGATCACCGGTGGCCGGCCGTAGGTGTCCTCAGCGGTCCGGTTGACCAGCTGGATGAACGGATCATCCGGATCGCACTTGGCAGGGCGCCCGCCTCCCAGGTAGGTGATCTCGATGTCCTCGAATCCCTGGGCATCCAGGTGGCGGCGCAGGTTGCTGAGCACCTCCTCCGGCGTCTGGTCGGGCACCAGCCGGAAGTCGATCTTGGCCCGGGCTGCCGCGGGCAGCACCGTCTTGGAGCCGGCCCCCTGGTAGCCCGACTCCAGCCCGCAGATCGTGCAGGTCGGCACAAAGACCTCCGCCCGCCGCAGTTCCGGCCCGCCGACCATCCCGTTCAGGAATCCCGGCGCCCCGAACATCTCCAGAAGCGCCGTCGACTGGTCGGGCAGGGCCGCCAGCAGCGCCAGGTCGCGCTCGGAGGGCGGCCGCACGCTGTCGGTGTGCCCCGCGATCTGGATGCGCTCCTGTCGGTCCTTCAGCGTGCTCAGCGCCCACACCAGCCGCCACGCGGCGTTGGGCAGGATCGATCCGACCATCCCGGAGTGCCCGTCCCGGCTCAGAGTCTGCACCGATAGCTCCACATAGCAGATGCCGCGCATGCCCAGGTACTGCACGGGCGCGCCGTCGTGATCGACGCTTCCGAACTCCCACACACAGGCGTCCGCGGCCAGCTTCTCGCGGTGCTTCTCGATAAACGGCGGCAGATTGACGCTGCCGATCTCCTCCTCGCCCTCGATGATCCATTTAATCCGGCAGGGCAGCTCGCCCATGACGTGCCTCACTGCGCTTGCCGCTGCCAGCCGGGCGATGATATGCCCCTTATCGTCGCCCACGCCGCGAGCAAACAGCCGGTCGCCGCGCCGCGCCAGCGTGAAAGGTGGCGACTCCCACAGATCCAGCGGCTCGGCGGGCTGCACATCGTAGTGCAGATAGAACAGCAGAGTCCGTTCCCCGCGCCCGTCGCTTTCGCCGTACACGACCGGATTTCCATCAGACGGCATGATCTCCGCCCGGTGGCCGTGCTCGCCCAGCAGTGATGCAACCAGGTCGGCACATTCGGCGATGCCCGCGTTCTGCGCGGCCACGCTGGGCTGGGCCACCAGACGCCCCAGCGCCTGGATGAAGTCCTCTACATGCTCGTCGATATAGCTGTCAAGGCGGGCCAGCAGATCCCCGTCCGCCATTTCAACCTCCTGATAGGTCAGAGGATCAGGGAAGATCGCCCGCTGTGGCGGGCACGATCAGCGCCCCATCGGGCTGGGGCTGCCACGCGACTGGCACGATGCAGGCCACCAGCGCCATCACTGCCGCCGGATCGTAGTATTCCAGCAGCAGGCCGGCGGATTCGACGCACTCCCCGCTGCTGCGCTCCGTTTCCGTCAGCTCGGCTTCCAGCGCCAGCCTGCCGGACGGACACCGCCACACGCTGATGCGCCGCACCACATCGCGCACACGCAGCAGATGCTGCGTGCGTTCCCTTTTCGGTGTATAGCCGCGCCGCTGCGCGGCGGCGATCACGTCATCCAGCACCTTGTAGGCCAGCAGCCCGGCCCCGCGATGCACCAGCGGGAACAGCGCCGCGCACACGCCGACCGTCAGCACCAGCGGCTCATTTTCCCGGTAGCGCAGGCATCCTTCCAGGGCGCTCACGATGTTCGCCCGCCACAGATGCCAGGCGCTTTCGCGCTGTTTCCAGCTGTGTGTGCTGTCCTCGGTCAGCAGGTGCCGCGCCAGCTGCAGGTAGGCCAGCACCAGACTCTCGTAGGCCGGCAGGCCAAGGGCCGCCACCGCCTGCTGTTGGGCGGGGGTGATGCCCTCCATCTTCTTGATTAACCGCTCGACCTGCTGCCGCTCTTCTTTGGTCAGCATCACTGCCTCGCCCGCTGTCGCCAATGGCGAGCTTCGCTGCATTATAGCATGCGTTGCGCGGGGCTGTGCCCGCAAACAAACAGCCCGGTGGGGCTTTCACCGGGCTGTTTGCGGTGCAGCGATCGGGCTACGGGGCCGGGAAGATCGCGCACAGCCCTTCCTGGGCGGACGTGAACTCGATCGTCTGGCCTGAGATCGCCAGCCCGCTGACCGTGTCAGTCGTCCACTGCGCCGAGGCGTTCAGGCAGGCTACCCCGCCGATAGGCCGCCCGGCGCAGCCGGGGAAGTCCCCGGCCTTCACCGACTTCGCACCCTGCCCGCCCACGTCAAAGACGCCGCACGGCTTGGTGCCCAGCGGGCCGATGATCTCCAGGTAGGGGGCGGCTTCTGCGTCCGGTAGAATCCGGAATTCAGCCGGGGCGGCGGGCGCTCCGCCGCCTGCCGGCGCCGGCTCAGAACCGCCGCCGCATGCTGCCAGCAGGATTCCCGCCAGCACGGCCAGCAGCAGGGTCAGGTGTCTGTTGAGACTCATCGTCACTCTCCTTACTCGAATCTGGCTCCATTGTAGCAGGAGTCCCCGGCTTCTGCCTCATGTTGTTTCGATTCGCAGGTACTCGGCCAGCGCCTCCAGCGAAGGCGCCAGCGTGACCGGCTCCGCCGCGCTCTGCAGCGCCGTGGTTGGATCTTTCAGCCCGTGCCCGGTCAGCACGCACACCACCTGCTGGCCGCGCACGGCCATCCCCCCGGCGGCGAGGTGCGCGCGCAGCCCGGCCACCCCCGCCGCCGAAGCCGGCTCCACGAAGACCCCTTCCAGCCGGCTCAGCATCCGCCATGCGTCCAGGATCTCATCATCGCTCACAGCCAGGATATGGCCGCCTGATCCGTTCAGCGCCTGCACAGCCTCGCGCCAGCGGGCCGGGTTGCCGATGCGGATCGCGGTCGCGACCGTCTCCGGCTGCGCCACCACCTCACCGCGCACGATCGGCGCGGCCCCGGCGGCCTGAGCGCCCAGCAGGCGCGGCGTATGGGCGGCCTCGCCGCTGGCTGCATATTCGGTGAATCCCTGCCAGTAGGCGGTGATGTTGCCGGCGTTGCCCACCGGCAGGCACAGCCAGTCCGGCGCGTCGCCCAGCGCCTCGACGATCTCGAAGGCGGCGGTTTTCTGCCCCTCGATCCGGTGCGGGTTGACCGAGTTGACCAGCGTGATGGGCAAGCGCTCGCTGGCCTCTCGTACCAGCGCCAGCCCGTCGTCAAAGTTGCCGTTGATGTTGACCACCTCGGCGCCATAGGCCAGCGCCCCCGCCAGCTTGCCCTGCGCGATCTTGCCCTCCGGCACCACCACGATGCAGCGCAGCCCTGCCCGCGCCGCGTAGGCTGCCGCCGATGCGGCGGTATTGCCCGTGCTGGCGCAGATCACCGCCCGTGCGCCTTCGTACACAGCCTGGGTGATCGCAGCCGTCATCCCGCGATCCTTGAAGGAGCCGGTAGGATTCAGGCCCTCATATTTCAGCCATAGCTCGAATGGCTGCCCCGGGGCCAGTGCCGCAGCCAGCCGGGGAGCCGCGATCAGCGGGGTGTTCCCTTCCAGCAGGCTGATCGGCTCAGCTTCCGGGGCGAGTCTCAGGTGATCCCGGTAGGCTGCGATCACGCCCGGCCACGGGGCAGTGCGGAGGCGCATCGCTGCCCTCAGCCCGGCCGCCGGGGGGCGGTGCGCCGCTGCTCGATCACGTCCTGTGCCATGCTGACCAGCAGCTTCATTGGCGGCAGCGGCTTGAGCACCACCCCGTCTGCCCCCAGATCGGTCAGGATGCGGTGCTTCTCCGCCAGCGACATCTTGAACGCAGTCATCATCAGGATACCGATATTTCCCAGCTGCGGGTGCGCCCGGATAGCGCTGCAAACCGCCCTGCCTTCCACCACCGGCATGACGATGTCCAGCAGAGCCAGTTCCGGCAGACCGCTGCCCGGCGGGATCGCCTGCAGGTAGTCCAGCACCTGCTGGCCGTCCTCAAACATCAGGGGCGTGACCTGGTGCAGCCTGCATGACTCCAGCAGCAGGTTCCGGATGCCCGGATCGTCTTCGGCGATCAGCCATGTCATGGGCTGGCGTCTCTCGGTTAAGCTGGCCATCGGTTCCCCCCCCACCTGGGTATGCTGGCCTTCCGCAGCACTGCCTGACGATTGTAGCCTCTCCGGTCGGGTGGGCAAGTAGAACGGGTGCAGACGTGCTACAATCACTGAAGCGCGGATGGGAGCATCGTTATGGCCGCTGTTTCAAGCTGGGAAAGCTATATGGTGCGCCGGGTCTACCACCCCGGCGAATATGTCTTTCAGGAGGGCGATCCCGGCGATGCATTCTATGTGATCGTCTCCGGCCGGGTGGCCATCGTCAAGGGAGGCAGCCAGGCGGCGCCGCTGGTGCTTGGCTACCGGGGCCCTGGCGACATGCTCGGCGAGATCAGCCTCATCCAGGAAGTGCCTCGCACGGCTTCCGTGATGGCGATCGAGCGTAGCACCCTGCTGGCGCTCGCCCGCGATCGCTTCTGGGACCTTATTGACGGTGAGCCGGATTTCCGCCACATGGTCCTGTCCACCCTGATCGGCAGTCTGCTGGCTGCTGACCAGAGCCGCGTCACGGCTGCTACCCAGGAGCGGGACCTGTTCGATCGGCTGTCGTCCCTCTCCTCCGAGCACGAGCGCCTGGCCGAGCTCATGCAGCTCCGCCACGAAACGATGCAGTTCATCGTTCATGACCTGCGCAACCCCCTCAACACGATCATGATGACGCTCAATTTCCTGGAGCCGGAGCTTGAAGCCAACGTCAAGCTGGCTCCATTCTTGCAAGCATCGCGAGGCGCGCTGGATCGGGTGCTGGCCCTGATCGAGAGCCTGCTCGATCTCGATCGGCTCGATGAAGGCGAAAACACCCTGAATTACGAGCCGGTGGATGCAGCGGCGCTGCTGCATCACCTGGTTTATCACGCCACAGCGGCGACCCGTGCGGCCGGCATCGCGCTCGAACTCAATCTGCCGGATACGCCATTGCCGACACTGCATGCAGACCCCGCGCGCGTCGAGCGCGTACTTACCAATCTGCTTGACAATGCGTTCAAGTACACCCCACCGGGCGGCCGCGTGGCGATCAGCGCCTGGGCCGATGCTGGCGATCTCGTGGTCGCGGTTGATGATCAGGGGCCTGGCGTCGCCCCCGAGCAGCGTGAGCGCCTGTTCGCGCGCTTCGCTCAGGCGGAACACGATGTGCAGGCCCGGCGTGGCTTTGGGCTCGGGCTGGCTTACTGCCGGTCGGCGGTGGCCGCCCACGGCGGCCGTATCTGGATCGAAGATGCCCCCGGTGGGCAGGGCGCGCGCTTCATCTTCACCCTGCCCCTGCCGGGCGACGCGGGTCCGCGGACCTGAGTTTATGGCGGTAAGGAGTTTTCGCTTATGACAGCACCCCTCTCACGACGCAGCTTTCTGCGCGCCGCCGGCCTGGCCGGTCTGGCCGCTGGCGTGGCCCGTCATGCCCGCGCACAGGAGGGCGATCCGCCGCCTGCGCCCGCCCCGATCCAGAACTGGGACGGTTCGCCGCTGGGCCGCATCCTGCTCAATGTGATGACCGAATATACCGAACCGACCTGGCGCGGCACGCCCTCGGGTACATTCTATTACTGGAACAACGTGGTGCCGGTGCTGGGCGCGGTGTCCGGCGAGGGGCTGTATTCCTCCAACAGCACCTGGCTGCAGACCCCCACCGGCTATATCTACTCGTCGTGGGTGCAGCCCGTCAACGATCTGCCCACCAACCCCACCGTTGGGGTGCCGGATGGCGGCCTGTGGGCGATGGTCAGCGTGCCAGTCACCGATGTGCGTGCCGGCCCGGGCGATGATCAGCCCCGCCGTCAGACGCTCTACTACAGCACCGTCAACCGGATCCTGGCTGCGCAGAACGACTACTATCTGATCCGCGAGATCTATGGCTACGAGTACTGGGTGAAGGCGGCGCATATGCGCGTCATCCCTCCGGAGGAAGTCGCGCCGATCTCGGCCCACGTCCCGCCGGAAGAGAAGCGGCTCGAGATCAGCATTCGCGAGCAGATGCTGCGTGCCTTCGAAGGCGAAACTGAGGTGTTCGCCTCTCGCGTTTCCACCGGTGTTGCCGAAACCCCTACACCGCACGGCGAGCACCGCATCCTCAACAAGCGGCATGGCCAGCGCATGACCGGCGGGCTGGGGGCCGGCGCCTACAACCTCGCCGGGATCCCGTGGGTGTGCTACTTCAGCCTGAGCTGGGCTGCCACTCATGGCTGCTACTGGCATAACGACTACGGGCGCCGCCACAGCAACGGCTGTGTGAATCTCCCACCGGAGGCGGCCAAGTGGGTCTTCCGCTGGACGACGCCGGCGGCGAACTACTGGGACTTCCAGACCCGGGCCGATCCCGACGCCGGCCAGCCCGGCACCCGCCTGATCGTGGCCTGGTGATAAGGGTTGACTTTCCGGTTTGGGGCGGTACAATAAGTCGCGTCCGCCGAGGTAGCTCAGTTGGTAGAGCATGCGACTGAAAATCGCAGGGTCGCCAGTTCAAGTCTGGCCCTCGGCACTGGGGAGAAGAAGATGGGCCGCCTCGCCTCCGGGTGAGGCGGTGTCGTTTCCGGCATCCGGCCTGATCCTGACCCGGTGAGCTCTGCATGATCAAGCGTCTTCTGCCGCCGATCCTGGCGGCCGCCATCCTGCTGATCGCGAATGTCGCCAGCCTGCCGCACTACCCGATGTCTTACTGCGATGAGGCGTCGCATATCCACATCAGCGATCAGTTCCTCCAGACCGGGCGCTTCAGCCGCGTGTTTATGGGGCCGATGAACCCGCTCAGCGAGACCGTGGTCATGCAGGGGCGGCTGTACCAGGCGGCGCGGGCGATCTGGCAGGCGGCTTTTGGACCGGGGCTGCTGGCGGGCCGCCTGTTCTCCACCCTGGGCTGGCTCGTGGCGGCGGCTCTGGTCTACCACGCCGGGCGGCGTCTGTATGATCAGGTCACCGGGCTGCTGGCAGCAGCATTATTCGCAACCAGCCTCAACGTCTTCTATGCCAGCCACCTCGCACGGGAGGAGACATGGGCCGCTGCCGCCGTGCTGGTGGTCCTGCTGGCATATCTCGCTCTGAGTGAGCGCCCGACGCCGGGCCGCTTCGCTCGGTTCGGCCTGCTTGGCGTTGTCGCGCTGGATGTCCACCCCGTCACCGTCTGGCTGACGCTTCCGCTGGCAGCGCTCGCCGTCCACGATCATGCCCGCTCCGGCCCGGGGCGTCGGGGGCTGCTGGCGGGGGCAGGAGCCGGCGCAGCGGCGCTGGCTGCCCTCGTGATCGTCCACCTGCTGCCCGATCCGGCAGCGGCGATCCGCAGCCTGGCCCTCTCAGCGGGAAACAACGAACTGATCGGCCTGCCAGCACTGGCCGGGCTGGCCGGTCAGCTTGCCTACCTGAAGCAGGTGTACGTTGCCGGCCTCAATTTCACTGTACTGCCCTTCACCCTGGCAGCCATCGCCGGGGTTGTCGCGGCGGCGCAGCGCCGCGGCCCGTCCGACCGGCTGCTGCTGTTCATGCTGGCGGCATCGATGACCCTCTTTGCTCTGGCGATGCCGCACAAGAATCCCCGTTATGGCGTGCTCTGGGATCCGCTGGCGGCCCTGCTGATCGCGGCGGCGGTCGTCCGCCTGGCGCCGCGGCTGGAGGCGCATCTGCCGGTGCGGCTGACGCATCGCGCGCCCTGGCTGATCGCCGCGCCCCTGATCGCTCTGCATCTGGCGGTGCAGGGCTGGCTGGCCGTCCGCTTCGCCGGGCGCGACACCGGCAGCTACTACCAGGAGGTGCGGGCGTTGATCGCCCCCGGCGAGCCTGTGCTGGCTGACGTCACGTTGTGGTACGCCTTCCGGGATCGCAACCCCTTCACCGCTGACTGGGCGCTGGCGCAGACCAGCCGCCTGCTTGGACCGCAGCCCTCATGGGATACCGTAGCGGCGGCGTTTGTCGAGGCGGTGGATCCTGTCTATGTGGTGGATGATGGATCGGTGGGCTGCTCGGTGGATGTCGATCCGCTGGCAGCGGCTTACAGCGCCTATCTGCGCGATGCCTGCCGGCAGGTCGGTCAGGTGGATGACCCCTGGTTCGGGGCCGGCGGCCAGATCGGGCAGGGCGGCCCGACCCTTGTGTATATCTGCCGCGCCCCCGGCGCAGAGTGAATGCGCTACTGCCGGTAGTAGCTCAGGCCCACCAGCACGATGCCAACCATGATCACAATCGTCCCGGCCCAGCGCAGCGCCGGGATCGACTCGCCGAAGAAGATCTGCGAGGCAGCGGGCACCAGGATGTACGTCAGCGCCAGGATCGGGTAGGCTACGCTGAGCTGCAGCCGTGACAGCACCACCAGCCACAGGCTGAAGCCCAGTATGTACACCGCGATCGCGGCGTACAGCGCCGGCTGCCGCGCCAGGCTCCCGATCAGCGCCGGCAGATCGGCCAGGCTCTGCAGCCCCACCGGTCCCACCGATCCCATCAGCCGCTTCAGCAGCACCTGCCCCGCCGCCGCGATGACAGCGGCGGTGACGCCCAGCAGCAGCGATCCTCGCAAGGCGTTCTCCCCGTGGCTCCCGGCAGTGCGCCTGCCCATGCTAGACAGGCCAGAGCGGGTAGGCTAGAATGAGCCGCGCCGTCTCGCCGGGGGATGGTCAGGCCGGAAGTATACCAGCCCCGGCGGCCTGCCACCATCACAGGGCTATTGATCGGTGACCGGACTCGCTGCTGTCGATCGGGCACATAGCCGCCAGGAGCTCGCCTTTGTCATGCTGGCGGGCGTGTGGCTGCTCGTCAACCTGGCGACACTGACGCGTTACCCTGCGGCCACCTGTGACGAGGCATTCTACGGGCGCTCGGCGCTGGCCTATGTGCAGGCGGCGCTGGCAGGCGCCTCCTGGCCGGCTGCCGGACTTAACTTCTATCTCCCCTATGGCCGCGCCTACTGGCTGCTGCTGGGTGCTGTTCTGCGCCTGGCGGGCCCCGACCTGTTCGCGGCGCGGGCGGTATCCCTGCTGGGCTGGGGTGCGCTGATCGCCGCCGCGTACCGACTGGCCCGACGCAGCGGCGCGAGTCTGGCCGCCAGCCGGTGGGCGGCGGCGCTGATCGCCGTGGCGTGGCTGCCGTGGTTTGCCGGTCACCGCGTTCGGCCCGATGTCTGGGCGGCGGCGGCCGCGGCGCTGGCGATCTCTTGCCTGCCTGCTCCCGATGAGTCTCCGGGTGTGTGGCGGCTGGCCGGCGGCGGCCTGCTGCTGGCCGGCGGCCTCCTGTTCCATCCCGTGGCTGCCTACCTGGCTGGCGCGGCGGTTGTGGTGTGGTCGATTCAGCTGCTCCGCGCTCGTCAGCTTGCCGGGATGGGCGCGCTGGCGCTGGCCTTTGCCCTGGGCGCCCTCCTCATCGGCTGGTGGCATCTCGGCGCGGCAGCCGGTCCGCTGGCCGCCGGGGCGCTCGCCGATCCGGTGGGTTTCCTGCGCCGCTACAATCTGGCCGGGGCCGCGGGGGCGCCTCCTGGCCCGCTGCCGGCTGCTGCCGCGGCGGTGCGCTGGTATGCCGGGTTCTGGTGGAGCAGTTATGCCTGGTCAGTGCCGATCATCGCGCTTCCGCAGGCGGCCCTGTTCCTGGGAGGGCTGGCCTACGGGGTGGCCGGCCCGGAGCCTCGTCTTCGCGCCCTGACCTGGACGTGCCTGCTCGGATCTCTCCTGTTCGCTCTGATCAATGCGGGCTATACTGCTCCCCCCGGCTACGCGGTGCAGTGGATGCCGGGTTATGCCGTGCTGAGCGTGCAGGCGCTCACTGGGCTGAGCCGCCGTTTTCGCCCGCCGCCGCGCCTGCGGATCGCGTGGGACAGCTTTGGGCTGGCCGGGCTGCTGGCGCTGTATCTGGCCGGGGCGGCCTACCTGCTGCGCACCTACCCCCCGGCTGAGTATCGCCGCGTGGGGCAGGCGCTTGCCGCTGCCATCCCCGCCGGACGCAGCGTGCTTTCCAGCCCGATCTGGTGGTATGCTATCGGCGATCGCGTGGTCTTTCTGGATGAGACGCAGATCGCGCCCCGCTACAGCATCCTGTGGTGGAACAGCGTCCCCGCTGAATCGGCGGATGCCGCTGCGCCGGCTTTGATCCCGATCGTTCCCAGTCTGCCGTCGGCTGCCCGGGCGGCAGCGCTGGCCGGGCAGCAGCTGGCGGAGGCGTCCCGCCCGGACTATGTCGTCCAGGATGCCTATCTGGGCTGTCTGAGCGCGGAGACAGCTCTGGGGGAGGCCGCCCGCGCGGAGGTCGCTCGAAGCTGCCACTCCGTCCGGGCCGTCGAAAGCGCCGTCTACGGATCGCAGATCGTTTACGCATGCCGCTGGCCCTGACCGGCGGTTAAGGGGGTATAAGTGTCAACCAGTCGCAGGCGAATCCGGGTTGCCGTTATCTTTGGCGGGCGCAGCGGCGAGCATGAAGTCTCGCTCCGCTCGGCTCGCTCGATCATGGATGCCATCGACCGCGATCGGTATGAGGTCGTGCCCGTCGGCATCACCCGCGAGGGCCGCTGGATCGCTGGCGGCGATCCGCTGACCGCCCTCCAGTCGGGCGCCGAGGCAACGCCGGTGGCCCTGCTCGGCGAGCCGGATCAGCGCACCCTGCGGGCCATCGAGCCGACAGGCGACCGGGGCCTCAGCCTGCGCGATGTCGCCACCGTGGATGTTGTGTTCCCGGTGCTGCACGGCCCCTTCGGTGAAGACGGCACCATCCAGGGTCTGCTGGAGCTGGCCGATATTCCTTATGTGGGCGCGGGGGTGGCTGGCTCGGCGGTGGGGATGGACAAGGCACTGTTCAAGGCGGTCATGACTGCCCACGGCCTGCCGATCCTGCCCTACACACTGGTGCTGCGTTCCGAATGGGAAGCCGACCCCACCGCCGTCCTGGCTCGCATTGAGGGGGAGATGAGTTATCCGGTCTTCGTGAAGCCGGCCAATCTCGGCAGCAGCGTCGGCATCAGCCGTGCTGCCGACCGGGCTGCGCTCGCTGATGCCCTGGATGAGGCGGCCTGCTATGACCGGCGCCTGGTGGTGGAGCAGGGCGCCGATGCCCGCGAGATCGAGGTCAGCGTGCTGGGCAACGACGATCCGGTTGCCTCGCTGCCCGGCGAGATCATCCCCGGCGACACCTTCTATTCCTACGTCGATAAATATCTGAACGATGATGCGCGCCTGCTCATCCCGGCCCCGCTGGAGCCCGATCAGATCGCCGAGTTCCAGCGGCTGGCGGTGGCCGCCTACCGCGCCATCGACTGCGCCGGGCTGGCCCGCGCGGATTTCTTTCTCGACCGCAGCAGTGGCGCCATCTTTGTCAACGAGCTGAACACGATCCCCGGTTTCACCTCGATCAGCATGTACCCCAAGCTGTGGGAAGCCAGCGGCATCCCCTACCCGGAGCTGATCGACCGGCTGATTCAGCTGGCCTTGCAGCGCCATGCGGACCGCGCCCGCAACCGCACCTCCTACAAGCCGGAGGCCTGATTTCGTGGGCCGGACGATCCACAGCCCGCGCCGGGCTGCTGACGCCGAGCCGGCGGTGCGTCGGCGAGGGCGTGCCGGACGCACCAGGCCGCGCCCGCGCGGCTCGCAGCGCCTGCTCAGCCTGATCCTGGCCCTGCTGATCAGCGGCGCCATCGCTGCCCTGATGCTGCTGGATGTCTTCGTCGTCTCGTCCGCCGAGATCGGCGGGCTGCGCTACGTGCCCGCTGAGGAGGTCTTTGCCGACAGCGGCGTCGCAGGTCAGCGGGTGCTGTTCATCGATCCGCAGGTAGTTGAGGAGCGGCTCGAGACTTCCCCCAGCCTGGAGTCCGCCCGGGTGACGGTGCAGTGGCCCGCCCGCGTGATTATCCGCGTCCGCGAGCGCGAGCCGGCATTGATCTGGGAGCAGGGGGGGCAGCGCTACTGGGTCGATCTGAACGGGCATCTGATGGCCGAGCGCCGTGATGTGCCCGGCCTGCTGCGGGTCGTCAATGAGGGGCAGGCGATCCCCTTTCAGTGCCCCGGACCGGCCTGCGCCGATCAGGATGCCATCACGATCGATCCGGAAGTGGTGCGCGGCGCTCAGCACCTCAAGACCCTGCGCGCCAATATCGACTTCCTGTACTACGACCCCGTTCACGGGCTGAGCTACCAGGATGGCCGGGGCTGGCGCGCTTATTTCGGCATCGGCGCCACAATGGACGTCAGGCTGGTGGTCTATGAGACGCTGGTGGCCTCGCTGGAGTCCCGCGGCATCCGCCCCGTCTACATCGATGTCAGCAATCCCGATGCGCCTTTCTACCGGGTCGCTCGCTAGAGCCTGCGATGCCCTCCGGCGGATGAGGCCCATCACCCCCTCCAGATGAGCAGGCTCGCAGCCGATCGCGCCCCGGGTTGAAATACACCCCCGGCAGTGCCTGCTGGCTCAAATGCGCCGACTCTGGCTATACTATGGGCTATCTACCCGCTGACACCTTCTGTATGGGATCGCACCGGTGAGCGCTGAACGCATTGTGGTGGGGCTGGATGTTGGCACAACCAAGGTCTGCACCCTGGTCGGCGAGGTCGGCGAGGGGCGCACCCGCATCCTGGGCATCGGCATCGAGCCCTCGCAGGGTATGCACAAGGGCACGGTCGTCGATGTTGCCCTGGCCACCGAGGCGCTGCGTGCTTCCAAGCGCCAGGCGGAGCGCACCTCCGGTTACGAGATTGGGCGCGCGTTTGTCAGCATTGCCGGCAAGCACATCACCTCGATCAACAGCCAGGGCGTCACCGGCCTGAACCCCAACCGGGGCGTGGTCTCCCCGGAGGATGTTGAACGCGCCCTCGAAGCGGCGCGCGCTGTCAGTTTGCCTCACAACCGCGAGGTGCTGCACGTGATCCCGCGCACCTTCACGCTGGATGGCCAGGAAGGCATCCACAACCCTCTGGGTCTGCACGCCTACCGGCTGGAGGTAGAGGCGCATATCATCACAGCCGCCTCTTCCGCCGTCCGCAACCTGGAAAAATGCGTCGCGGATGCCGGCCTGGGCGTCGATCGCTTCGTCCTGAACCCGCTCGCCAGCGCCGAGGTCGTCCTGACTGATGCCGAGCGCGAGTCAGGCGTCCTGGTGGTCGATATCGGCGGAGGCACCACCGACCTCGCCGTCTTCATCGAGGGCACGGTCTGGCATACCGCTGTCATCGAGGTGGGTGGCAATCACATCACCAGCGATATCGCCCATGTCCTCCATCTGCCGACTGCTGAGGCCGAGCGCATCAAGATCGATGACGGTAACGCCCTGCCGGAGGAGATCAGCCGCGACGACATCCTGACGGTGCAGCCGTTCGGCGAGGACATGCCCACCCAGATCCTGCGCCATGATCTGGCCCGCATCATCGAAGCCCGTGTCGAGGAGATCTTCACCCTGGTCACCCAGGAGCTCAAGCGGTCGGGCTATGACGGGCTGCTGCCGGCCGGGGTGGTGCTCACCGGCGGCACGGCCGCCCTTCGCAATATCCGCCACTCGGCCAGCCGCGTCATGAATCTGCCCGCCCGTGTCGCCGTCCCGGAGGGCATCACCGGCCTGACCGATCGGCTCAACAGCCCGGCTTATGCCACTGCCGTCGGTCTGCTCCGCTTCGCGCACCGCATCGATGCGCTCGGCGGCTCCGGCGAATCCGGGGGGCGCCGCCGTCGGGAGGGCGGCCCCGCGGTCGGCAAGATGGTCACGGATTTCCTGTCGCGCCTGCTGCCCGATTGAGAGCAGTACTGACGGGCAGTTGCGCGATTTGTGTCTTTCTCATACACTGGTGAATGCTCGGCGGCAAGGCCGGGCCACTTCACTATCGGGATGATGGATTCATGATCGATGATTCAGCTTCGGCACAGCCCATGCGCCCGGCCCCGGCTGCTCAGCCCGGGGACGACTCAGGAGACCGGCCCATGACCAACCACCTGCCCGGCAAGGGCTCTTACGCCAGCATTAAGGTGATCGGCGTCGGCGGAGGCGGCAGCAATGCCGTCAACCGGATGATCCAGGAAGGGATGCCCGGCGTCGAGTTTTTGACCATCAATACCGATGCCCAGGCGCTTGATACGTCCCTCTCCCGCGGCAAAGTCCAGATCGGCAAGAAGCTCACCCGCGGGCTTGGCGCCGGCGGCGATCCGGAGATGGGCCGCAAGGCCGCCGAAGAATCGCGCGAGGAGCTGGCGCAGGCTATTGCCCAGCCCGATATGGTCTTCATCACCGCCGGCCTGGGCGGCGGCACCGGCACCGGGGCGGCTCCCATCATCGCGGACATCTGCAAGAAGGCCGGCGCGCTCACCATCGGCGTGGTGACCCGGCCCTTCAGCTTTGAGGGCCGCCACCGCGAGCGCACCGCCGCCGAAGGCACCGAGCGCCTCAAGAATGCCGTCGATACGCTCATCGTCATCCAGAATGACCGCCTGCTCAAGATCGTGGACAAGCGGGCCAGCCTGCAGGAAGCCTTCAGCATGGCCGACGATGTGCTCCGGCAGGGGATCCAGGGCATCAGTGAGCTGATCACGGTGCCCGGTCTGATCAACCTCGACTTCGCCGACGTGCGGGCCATCATGGCTGAGGGCGGCGCGGCGCTGATGGCGGTCGGCGTGGCCGCCGGCGAGGAGCGGGCCCGTAAAGCTGCCCAGATGGCTATCACCAACGAGCTGCTCGATGTCACCATTAACGGCGCCAGCGGCATCCTGTTCAATGTCACCGGCGGCCCCGATATGAGCCTGTTCGAGGTCAACCAGGCCGCCGAGATCATCCGCGAGACCGCCGATCCCAACGCCAACCTCATCTTCGGCGCCGTTGTGGATGAGACGATGGGTGACAACATGCGTGTCACCGTCATCGCCACCGGCTTCGGCCAGATCCGCACCGCCCGGCCTCGCTATGCCGCAGGTGTCCCGACCGTCGCGCCTCAGCAGCTTCAACGTCCCCTCGGAGGGGACGACGAGTCCCCGACCTCGCCGCCCGCCTCGGGCGCCTACGAGGAGAGCAATCTCGAAGTGCCGGCATTCCTGCGCCGTCGCAGCCGTGACAGTCAGTAGCCTCGCCGGACTGCCAGAACTTTTGCGCCCCCGGCGTTCCTGGGGGCGCTGATTTTTTTCCACCAGCCGCTATTCGTTCTCGAACAACATGCGCTGGGGGTACACCAGCCGCTCGGGCCGGTAGGATCCCAGCTTCAGCACCCGATGGTTCGCCCGTTCAAAGTCGCGGTGCAGGTCGGCCAGCAGCGTCCGCTGCGCGGCGGAAGGCTCCTGCGTATACAGTGCGATGGTCGTCGTATAATCGCCCGGCACGATGCTCAGCCACCGATTCCCTTCGATCTGTGTGCTGCGCTCGCGCAGCTCGCTGGCTCGCAGCCGGGGTTGTGCCAGGCTCCGCAGAATCGGTATCAGCAGCTCCTGCTCCAGGTTGAAGCTCCCCAACTGCCGGATGAAGCTCCCCCTGTGGTTATCGACCAGTACGGCTCCGACAATGTGTGCCGCATATTGCTGTCGCAGGTATCCGGTGTCTCCGCTGGCGGTCATGCCGACCTGCCAGGCGGTCGAGCGTGGATCGGTCGACCGGATGCGCTCGATCAGCGCTCGCTGCTCGGCATAGCGGGTGTAGATGGCCTCGAACTGCGCATGATTGATCAATCCCTCGGAGAATTCCGCTGCGACCAGCGCCATCTTGTGCTGCAGGTGCTGCGCCGCGATCGCTGCCTGCCGGGCGGCGATCTTGGTCAGCAGCGGGGTTGTGCCTCGCTTCTCCATCTCGTTGATATCACGGTAGGTCAGCACGCCGGTGCCATCCGCCCGCTGGGGGATCAGATCAGGCGGCAGGTCCGGGAAGTACAGCGCCGAGTCCTCGTCTCGCGGCGGGGGGGGAGGAGCGCTGTGCTGCGTCCCCAGCAGGTGGGGGCCGTCCATCCGCCTTTGAAGCGCCTGCCGCCGGGCCGCCAGCTGCTCCATGAGCTTGCGTTCTGCTGGCGTCAGCGGCACGTCGTTCTCAGGCTGGGCATCAGGCGATTCCGGAGGCTCATTCGGCTCCGGGCGTTCGCGCTGTACGCGGCGCAGCAGCGAGCCTGCAGCCGGTGACACCGGGTAGGGGGCATCGTTGGCGGCGTCTTCGTCGTCTGATCGCGGAGGAGGTTCGTGCATAATGGTCCGTCCAGGGGATCCGCACCAGACGCATTATAGCGACCCAGCCTCGCGGCATTTATGAAAATTGTGTGAAGATATCAGTCCGTTCCGGCGCCGTGGTTGGGAAATGTGGTCTGACGGGCGACGATCGCCGCCTCGTCGTGCCAGTGTGAACGCAGCTCGCCGATCAGGTACAGCGAGCCGGTGCAGACGATCAGATCATCCGGCGCGGCCATCCGCAGCGCGTGCGCCAGCGCCTCTGCCGGGCTGCCCTCTGCGATCACCTCCGGCACGCCCGCCTGACGAACCAGCGCCGCCAGTTCCCCGGCCTGAATCGCCGGCTTGCCCCGGACATGCGGCGCCGTCGTGATCACCGTGTCGGCCAGCCCGGCCAGCCGCTGCACGATCGGCGTGGCCGTCTTGGTCTCCAGCATGCCCAGCACCAGGATCAGCCGCCGGTAGTGGAAGATCGTCTGCAGCGCGGCGACCAGCGCCCCGATCTTTTCCTCGTTGTGCGCCCCATCCAGGATCACAGCCGGCTCACGCTGCATCATCTCGATCCGCCCGGCGAACCGCACATCGGCCAGCCCGCGGCGCAGCCCCGCCTCGTCCAGCGCCAGCCCTTCCGCCTCGGCGTACACCTCCAGCGCGGCCAGCGCCAGGGCCGCGTTGCCCAGTTGATGCGCGCCCAGCAGCCCGACCTCCAGATCCTCCAGCCGCAGGGCGGGGCCGTGGTAGGAGAGCCGCCCGCCCCGGTCGCTCAGGCTGATCGGCTGGTAGGTGACCTCGCGCCCGATCCGTACCAGCCGGGCGCCGCAGCGGCTGGCCTCGTCGGCGATCACCGCCATCGCCTCCGGCGGCAGATCGCCCACCACGGCTGGCACGCCTGGCTTGATGATGCCGGCCTTGTGGTACGCGATCTCGCCCAGCGTGTCGCCCAGCACCCGCACATGATCGTAGTGCACGGTGCTGATCACGCTCACCCGGGGCGTCAGCACGTTCGTCGCATCGTAGCGTCCGCCCATCCCCACTTCTACCACCCCGATCCGGCAGCCCCGGTCGGCGAAGTGCCGCAGCGCCAGCCCCAGCCAGGCCTCGGCGTAGTGCGGGCGCCCCAGCGCGGGGTGATCAGCCTGCAGCCGGGCGATGGCCGCCATGACGCGGTCGATCAGCGCTGGCACCTCATCGCCGCGGATCAGCGCTCCGTTCACCCGCACCTTTTCTAGCGGAGTCTGGAGATACGGCGAGGTGTGCGTCCCGGTGCGCAGCCCGCCGGCCAGCAGCATCGCCTCGCACAGCATGGCCACTGACCCTTTGCCCGATGTACCCCCGATGTGTATCGTGTCAAATGCCTGCTGGGGATCGCCCAGATATTCCATCAGCCGGCGCGTGCGCTCCAGCCGCTGGGTGAACTCGGCCAGCCGCTCCTCCGGGTCGGCATACGACTCGGCCTCACGGGTGATCAGCGTCTCGATGCGCCGCAGTGCCTCATGCAGGGTGGGAATGTCCACGCGTCCTTCCTGACATCCGAGTCGGTCGCCACTTTGCCGCGATTGTAGCACAGGCCGCAAAAAGCAAACCCCGGCAGGGCGCCGGGGTTCTTCTCACAGGGGCAGGCAGACGGGGCTACGGGAAGCAGGTGTTGCCTGTGTGGTACCCGTCGCAAACCTCGTAGTAGTAAGTCGAGGGACCGCACTTGCAGCTCTTGCCGCCGCCGCCCGGCTCCTCGGTGGGGACGATGCCCTGGCAGATGAAGGCATCCCAGCACACGCCCCCTGCGCAGGACAGCCCGTTGCTGCACACGCCGCCCGGCCCGCAGGGAGAGCCGCAGGCGCTGGACACGTTCTCATTGTCGCACACCACGTCGGTGCAGCTGCAGCCCTCGCCCGGGTCTGCCTGGCCGTTGTCCAGGCACAGGCAGTCCTGCGGGCACAGGTCGCTGTTCTCATTCGGGTCGCAGACGTTGTTGCCGCAGAACGGCGGCGGGTCGGTGACGACCACGGTGACCACCGGCGTGGTCTGCGGCTCACGGGTGGGTTCGTCGGTCGGTTCGTCGGTCGGTTCGTCGGTCGGTTCGTCAGTCGGTTCGTCGGTCGGTTCGTCAGTCGGCTCGTCGGTCGGCTCGTCGGTGACCTCCTGCGTCGGCGGCTCGGTCTCCACCACCGGCGGCTCGGTGACCTCGACCGTTGCCTCCTCAGTGGCTTCCTCGGTGGGCTCCTCGGTGGGCGCTCCGGGGATCGGGATCACCCCGGCCACTGCCAGCCCGGCGCCCAGCAGCAGGCACAGCAGCACCAGGATCAGCGGGATCAGCAGTACGGGGCGCTTCCGTTCATCCTCGGGATCCTGCTGCCCTTCCAGTTTCTCAATATCCAGGTCTGACATGTTTCCTCCTCAACCTCTGGCGATACATCACTAAAACGGTATTAGGACATCACTCCTCTAATATAATAGACCAATGCTGATGCGCCCGCAAGCCAGGCACAGGAGACCCCTCCGCAGGAGGCCCTCCGCTGCGCTCTGCTGGATTCCCGGTTCGCCGCCCGCCGGGTTGTGCGCCGGTTGGTGTGCACCTTAAAGATTTCCCCACCTGCGAACGTTTTAAGGTTCCCCCGCATGGCCGCGATGGCGCAGGGATGGCTTCCATGCTAGGATATTGGCACCTTCAATCAGCTGGTCAGGCGCCCTGGGTAGGTGCCCGGCCAGACCAGTCAGCAATCTCGAACAGGGGAGTTTGATGAAGTGCCCTTACTCCGGCGCGATGGATTCGTGCGCCGTGGAGACGACACCCGATTCAACGCACGCCGGCACCCGCCGCCGCTTCACCACCCTGGAACGGGCGCTGGCGGGGCTGCGACAACCGGGCGTCGGCATGGAGGCCCGGATGATCGAGCCAGCGGCGCCCGGGCTCTCCAGCCATGACATCGGCTGCAGGGTCATCGCTGGCCTGGCTGAGCGGGACCCGATCGTCTATCGGCGCTGCGCCATCGTTTTCCTCGGCCTGGAGGATCTGCCGGCGGTGTAGGGCGAGATCGATCGCCGGCCGGGCCGCCCATCGACGACCGCTGGCCATCGGCCGCTTATTGCTCAGAGGAGTTTGTACCATGGTGGATCAGGCTCGGCAGGGACTGCACACTTCGACCAACGGCCATCGCCCGACTCGCCCGCATGCCATCGAGCTGAGCGAGAATGCGCGCACCGTCCTGACTCGCCGCTACCTCCGGCGCGGCCCGGACGGCCAGCCCGCCGAGACCATTGAGGAGATGTTCTGGCGGGTGGCGTGGCATGTGGCCGCCCCGGAGGAGGCCGCCGGCGCTGACCGGCAGGCGATCGCGGAGCAGTTTTACGATCTGCTCACATCGCGCCGTTTCTTCCCCAATTCTCCAACCTTCACCGGGGCAGGGACGCCGCTGGGCCAGCTCGCGGCCTGTTTTGTGCTGCCGATCGAAGACGATATGGGCCGCTCCGAAGGCGGCATCTTCCAGACCCTGCGCAATGCCGCCCTCATCCAGCAAACCGGCGGCGGCAACGGCTTCGCCTTCAGCAATCTGCGCCCCAGAGGGGCTCGCGTCAGGAGCAGCGAAGGGACCGCCACCGGGCCGGTGGGCTTCCTGCGTGTCTATGATCAGGCATTTGGCGAAGTCAGCCAGGGCGGATCGCGCCGCGGCGCGAACATGGGCGTGCTTCGCGTCGATCACCCCGATATCCGGGAATTCATCACCTGCAAGACTGCCGAGCACGCCATCACCAATTTCAATATCTCCGTTGGCGTCACTGACGACTTCATGCGGGCTGTTCGCGATGACGCCTCTTATGACCTGGTCAACCCGCAGGATGGCAGTGTCTGGGAGACGGTCCGGGCCCGCGACGTGTTCGATCTGATGGTGCGCCAGGCTCATCATAACGGCGAGCCGGGCATCCTGTTCCTCGACGCCGCCAACCGCGACAATCCGGTCCCGAATCTGTATACGCTCGAATCGACGAACCCCTGCGGGGAGCAGTTCCTGGGCCCGTTTGAGAACTGCTGCCTGGGTTCAGTGAATCTGGCCCGCCATGTCGCGCCGGATGGCCGCGTGGACTGGGAAGCCCTGCGCCAGAGCGTGGTGCTGGCTACTCGCTTCCTGGATGATGTGGTCGATGCCAACACCTATGTGCCCTCTGTGCCGCAGCTTGAAGTGGCTGCCCGGCGTGTACGCCGCATCGGCCTGGGCATCATGGGCCTGGCCGATCTGATGTATCACGCCGGCGTACGCTACGGCTCGCCAGAAGGCCAGGAGTTTGCCTCGCAGGTCATGGAGTTCGTTCATTATCATGCCATGCAGGCCAGCATTGAGCTGGCCCGCGAGCGCGGCCCGTTCCTGGCCATTCGCGGCAGCCGCTTCGATCCCGATGACCTGAAGTGGGAGATCCCCCGGCCGCTTGTGCCCCACACCACGGACTGGGGATGCCCCGCGCTGGACTGGGATGCTATCCGCAGCGGCATCCTCACGCATGGCATCCGCAACGGGGCGCAGACCACCATCGCCCCGACCGGCACCATCTCCACCGTCGCCGGCTGTGAAGGCTACGGTTGTGAGCCGGTCTTTGCGCTGGCCTACCTCCGCCACTTCAACGACGGCGGCAAGGATGTGGTCCTTCAGTATGCCAGCCCGCTGTTTGAGCGCGCGCTGGTTGAGGCCCATCTGGATGAGGCAACCCGCCGCCAGATCATCGAGCGTGTCAACCTGACCGGCTCGTGCGCAGATATCCCGGAAGTCCCTGAGCACATCCGCCGCGTCTTCGTCGTCGCGTCCGATATCTCCGCTGAGGAGCATGTGAGGATGCAGGCGGCGATGCAGCGGTTCTGCTCGAATGCCATCAGTAAGACCTGTAACTTCCCGTCTACCGCTACCGAAGAGGATGTCGCCCGCGCCTACCAGCTGGCGTGGGAGCTGGGCTGCAAGGGCCTGACGGTCTATGTTGCGGGCTCGCGGGACAAAGTGGTGCTGGAGACGGTCCAGACCTCCCGGAGCAAGCAGGAGGCTGCCGCCCCGTCGGCTGACCCCGCGCCGGAGCCGGCCCCCAGGCCGCTCCCTCTGTTCCGGGACGAGCTGAAGAAGCCGCGTGCGCGCAGGCTCCGGGGAGAGACCTATCGCGTCGAGACCCCTCTGGGCACGACCTTCGTGACCGTCAATGAGAACGGGGGCGACCAGCCTTTCGAGGTCTTCCTGCATACCTCCAAGGCCGGCAGCGAGACCGCTGCCGTCAGCGAGGCAATGGGCCGCCTGATCAGCTACATCCTGCGGATGAACTCGCCCATCGAGCCGCGCAAGCGCCTGCAGGAAGTCGTTCGCCAGTTGAGCGGCATCGGCGGTGGGCGCTCGATGGGCCTGGGCCCCAAGCGCGTGCGCTCGCTGCCGGATGGCGTGGCGCAGGTCCTGGGCGAATATCTCGCTCACTACCTGGAGCCGGGCCGCGGGCAGCACGTCGGCGCGGCGGACGACGAGGAGGGGGTGGCCATCGATGACCTGGCTCCGCTCGCCCCCGAGCCGCCGCCGGGCCAGCTGCCGCTCCCCACCGTCCGGGGCGATCTCTGCCCGGAATGCGGTCAGGCATCGGTCGTGAACGAGGAAGGCTGCCGCAAATGCTATTCGTGCGGCTTCAGCGAATGCTGATCGCGCCTGCTGTAAGCGGGACGGGGCGGCCGCCGGGCCGCCCCGTTGTGTTTCGGACTTCCGCCTGCCGTCGGGATGATCGTATAATAGGGCATAGATCCGGGCCTTCATACGATCCGTGTTGACAGTTCTGCAGGGGCAGGGAGATGACCACACCGGTTGATGAGGCTATTCGCCGCTACGCCGCCGCGCTCGAGATCCGGGACTGGGCCGAAGGGGCCGTGCGCAAACGTGTGGACGCGGTGGGCAGGGCGCTCGCCGGCTCTCTCAAGCTGGACGACCTGCACCTCATCGGTTCGTACCAGCGCCAGACGCTCATCGCGCCGCTCAGCGCGGGCGCGGTGGACGTGCTGGCCGTCATGAATCATCGCCAGCATTCAGTCTGGCACAACACAGAGGGCGTGGACCTGGTCCTCAGCCGCTATCACCGGCTGCTGGCGGCGGCCTTCCCGCGGCAGCCGGTGCAGCGCCTCAACCAGGCCATCCTGGTGCCCTTCAAGGATATCCGCCTGTGCGTCTATCCCGCCTATGCCTGGCATACCGGCGGCTATGTATTCACCGATGGCGCGCGGTTGGCCTGGCTGCATGCCGATCCCGAGCAGTTCGCCGGCCTCATGCGCCAGCTCGACTATCAGCATGAAAGGCTGGTCTACCCCCTCATCCGGCTGGTGCGCGCCTGGAATCGCCAGGCGGGCGGCCTGCTCACTGGCTTCCATATCGAGTGCCTGATCGAGCGCCACCTGACCGCAATGGGCTACCCTAACAGCCGCTTTGACAGCCTCCGCGCCGGCCTGGTGCGTTTCATGACTGTGCTGCCGGACCTTCTCTGCGACCCCTGCCAGGAGCCGATTCACGATCAGGTCATCGATCACTACCTGGGCGATCGGCCCCGGGACGGCAACCCCCGCGAGCAGGCCATCGACGCGGCGGAGAAGGCAGCCTTCGCTCTGGCCGCCGCCGAGCCGCTGACTGCGTCCGGCAAGATCGAGGCGGCGCTGGCGCAGTGGCGCCTGGTGCTCGGCCCCGGCGTCGCATGAGTCTGCCGCCGCCCGCTGCACGGCTGTCCCATCGGCGGGCGCTGCGGGCCCCCCGGCTTCATCGCGACTTTCCAGAAGCTGCATCCGGATCGGCCCGGGCTGTCAGTCGGTGGCTGCGCTCCAGGATGGCTGCGCCGGCACGATGCGAATCCGGGAGCCGTTTCGCTCCTTACGGGCGCCCTGCGTCCCCAGCACGCGGGCGGCATGCTCCAGGGCGTGCGCCTTGATATCCCGGCTCCAGGGCGTTGCTGTGCTGAAGCCGTCCTGCAGCCCCTGCCGGTAGCCCTCCGGGTTGTTCAGCACCCATACCTCCGCCAGGTCGAACCCCAGCCGCCCGCAGGCGTCAGCCACGGCGTCCGGATCCTCCAGATCGGCCAGCCCGCTCCACTGCACCGCGGCGATCCCTGCCGCCACCCATCGATCGACCATGATAGCCATGCTGCTTTGCTCCCTTGCCATGAGTCCGCTTGATGTGTGCTTAGGGTAATCCCCTTCCCGGGCTGCCTCAATGGGGGGATTCCCCACCTCGCCGGGCCGCGGCATGCTGCCGTGGAAAGCGAAACAGGGCCCCCAGTTCGCCGCTGGCTGCCCCGTTTCGCAAGGAGGAGAGGACTTAATGCTGCAAGCCGTTAATGAGTAGGCTTCATGGATCAGTTTATGCCGGCCGCCGAGCGGCGGCAATACATACTTACCCCCATATCGTCTTCCCCGGAATCAGCGTGCCAGCACGGGCCAGTACCCGCCGGGTCATAGTGGCCAGGGGGGGAGGGTAGGCGCTCAGCCGCGCTGCCCGCCGCTTCAGACCTTCGCCCAGCAGCATGAATGCCAGCACCGAGACGAAGAATGCCGCCCCAACGTAGACCGACAGCCACGGTTCCAGGAAGAAGTTATCCCAGCCCATTGACAGCATCTGCCCCAGCTCTGGCATGCCGGGCACGGGCACCAGAGTGAAGCCGGGATCCTGTGCATTCGGCAGCGCGAACATCTCCGATCCGCCGATGAAGAACCCCAGGAAGCCCAGCTCGGCGGTCAGCAGCAGCGTGGCGCTCATCTCGAACGAGAAGACGACCGGCAGCAGCGTGACCACCTGCGGCAGCACGTGCTTGAACATGATCCGCCCGTCGCTGGAGCCCAGTGCCCGCGCCGCCTCGATGTAAGGCTCCGTGCGGATCAGCCGCACCCGCTCGGCCGCCAGCCGCGCCGCCGATGCCCATCCGGTTACACTCAGCGCGACCAGGAACGCGGATGTGCTCTCTCCCACCCCCGCCAGCCGCAGCAGCAGCAGCACGACGATCGCTACCAGCAGCACCGGCAGCGCGGCGGCCACGTTGATGACGCTCGCCAGGAAATCGCCGAAGCGCCCGCTGTACCAGCCTTCCAGGAAGCCCAGCCCGCCGCCGATCAGCATCCGCGCTGCTGCGACGCCCACCGCCAGCACAAAGGTGGGCTGGGCGGCCCACAGCAGCCGGCTCAGGATATCCCGGCCGATGTGATCGGCTCCCAGCGGGAAGCCGGGCACTTCGCCGGGCCGGAATGGCGGCGAGCGGAACTCGCCGGGCGTGACCTCGGCCAGGGTGGTGCGTCCCACCGGATCCTGCGGTGCTATCCACGGGCCGAACACGGCGATCAGCATCAGGGCGGCCACCAGCGGCACGCCGATCGCCAGCGGCAGGTTCAGGGGCGGGCGTTTGCGCTGAGTCTCCCGGGCCGGCGCCGGCAGGGTGGGGCGGGCGGAGGGCGCGGCCGCCGGGACGTGCCGCGGAGTCGGGCGCGGGCCCGGGCGGGGGGCAGCCTCCGGCCTGAACAGCCGATCGCCGCGCTCCATTCGCTCCAGCAGAGCGCGGGTTTTCTCATCCCCCGGTCGCAGGCGCACTGCCTGCCGCATGCAGTACACGGCCTCGCGGTGGTCGTCCACCAGTTGAGCCAGCACCACCCAGCTTTCCGCGCTCGCCCGGTGATGCCGCAGATGATTCAGGATCAGGCGGCGGGCTGCGCCACGCTGGCCCGCCTTCGCCAGGGCAATTGCCTCGCGTACAGCTGGATCGTCCATGAGCCGTTCCCGTTCTATGCGCTGGCCCGATGCTGCCGCACCCGCGGATCGACCGCGGCGGTCAGCAGATCCGTCGCCGCGCTGGAGAGCAGGAAGATCGCGCCCACCACCGTCACCAGCCCCGCCGCGTAGGAGGGATCAAAGCCGGCGCTTGTGTAAGTTCCGGCAGGGATCAGCGTGGCGACCAGTGCCCGGCCCAGCCCCGGCCACTGGAAGAAGTACTCGATCAGGATCAGGCTGCTGACCAGGCTGCGCAGATTGTTGCCCAGCGCCACGATCACCGTGACCAGCACATTTCGGAAGGCATGCCGCAGCACCACCAGCCGCCACGGCAGCCCCTTGGCGCGAGCCGCCCTCACATATTCTTTGGGCAGCTCCTCGCCGAGCATCTCAGCGGTCAGCCGGGCCACCTCGGCGGCTGGCCGTACTGACAGCGCCAGCACCGGCAGGATCAGGTGGGCGTCGATCCCGTAGCCCGTCACCGGCAGCGGCATCGGCTGCCCGCTGCGGAACGAGAGCTGGATCAGCGTGTAGGTCAGCACGATCGCCATGTAGAAGCCCGGCATCGAAAAGCCGGCCAGCGAGGCCAGCAGTGCCAGTGAACTGATCTGATGCGTCCGTGTATCCACTGACGCCAGCCCCAGCCCGATCCCGGCCACGCTGGAGAACACCAGCGAGAGTCCCAGCAGCACCAGACTCTTGGGGATCGCGGCCAGAATCTCCCGCTGGATCGCCTCCGGCGACATGCCCGGTATGGAGTCCGGTGCAGCCGCCACCGGGCTGCCCGTCAGATAGTGGACATACTCCTGCAGAGGGGTCAGCAGCGGGAGCGGCTCCGTGACGATGTTGAATACCGTCGGCCACAGGTGCCGCACGTAGAATACGCTGACGAAGGTGATCACATTGATCGCCGCCAGGACGGCAGCGAACAGCCCCAGCCGCCGGATGATGCCTGGAATCACGGGTTCCCTCTCTGGCTGCACTGCCCGCTGCTCCCTATTGTAGGGAGGCCGCGTCCGATTGTAAAACGCAGTCGGTATTAGCCTGCTGCTGTAAGTATTACCCTGCTGGCCTGCTGTGGGTTGTGCCGCCTGCCGCTGCCCGGCTATACTGGGGGCGGAGCGCACGATCATGGATGCCCACTTCCAGGCCATTTACGCCCGGCAGGCTGCCACCTACCAGCGCCTGATCGAACGCGAGGACCATTCCGGCAACCTGTTTTCTGCCCTGCATGAGCTGGCACCCCCCGATGGCGCGGTCGTCGTTGAGATGGGCGCCGGTACGGGGCGGCTGACTCGCTGGCTGGCTCGCTCAGCCCGCCGGGTGCTGGCTGTCGATGCATCTGGCCACATGCTGGGGGAGGCGGTGCGGGGGCTGGGCGCGGCTGGCCTCGCAGGCTGGAATCCGGTGATCGCCGATAACCGCTGCCTGCCCGTCCCCGACGGGATCGCGGACCTGTGCATCGAGGGATGGAGCTTCGGTCATCTGGTCGGCGACGACGGCGATCTGTCTGATGCGGCTCGCGCGGTCGATGAGATGCTGCGCGTGCTGCGCCCCGGCGGCACCGCGGTGGTGGTGGAGACTCTCGGCACGGGCTGCGAGACGCCGCAGCCACCCACCGCTGGCCTGGCCGACTTCTATGCCTGCCTGGAGCGCGAGCACGGCTTTGCGTCCCGCTGGATTCGCACGGATTACCGTTTCGCGTCCCCTGCCGAGGCGATCGAGCTGACCCGCTTCTTCTTTGGCGACTCCCTGGCTGACCGGGTGGCCCGCAGCCAGCAGATGCTGCTGCCGGAGTGCACGGGCATCTGGTGGCGGGCGCGTTGATCCCCGCTGGCCTGAGGTGTTGACCTTGAACACTGACTCGCTGCCTGGCGTCTGCTGCTCATCCCGGCTGTTTGGAGAGCCACCCGCGTGATGAAGCGATCCGTCTCTGCATGCCTGGTGCTCACCGTCGCCCTGTTGATAGGCTGTGTGGTTGATGAATCGACCCCTGCCGATCTGTTCCCCGGGCAGGTGGGTGAGTTCCTGCGCACCGGTGGGCCATCCCCCCGCGTGGATGTGCAGGATGTCGATCAGGCCACCTATCAGGGGCCATCCGGCGCGGTGACGCTTAACGTCCGCCGCGTCGGGGCGGAGAATGTCTCCCCGGCACTCGAGGGATTGCCTCTCACGGCCACCGCGGTTGGCTACGACGAGGCCCTCGGCCAGCGTCAGGGTGTCTTTTTCACCTTTGGGGATGAATATCATGCCGCCTGGGGCAACGGCGACTGGGTCTTCGTACTTTCTGCTTCCACGCCAGCAGCACGGGCCGCCTTCCTGGGATCGTATGGCTACTGAGGAGGCGGCAGATGGCTGCCCTGGCAATCATATTCCTGGTGTTGGGCTGCCTGGCTGCGATCGGCGTGCCGGCTCTGCTCGTCGCCATCTGGCTGATCCTCAGGCAGAGATGGGCTGAGTGAAAGGACCCACCGGGTGCGAACATTATGAAGACCCATTTTGTGCTGGTCGCAGGCAATATTGGCGCGGGCAAGACGACTCTTACCGACCGGTTAGCGGGCCGTCTTGGCTGGCAGGCCGCTTATGAGACGGTATCCACTAACCCCTTTCTGGCCGACTTCTACCGCGATATGAAGCAGTGGTCCTTTCATCTTCAGGTATATTTTCTGGGCGACAGGGCCGAGCAGCACCGCCGGCTGGCCTCGCTGGGTCGGTCGGCCATCATCGACCGCAGCATCTACGAGGATGCGCACATCTTCGCCCGGGCGCTCTTTGACCTGGGGAACATGTCCGAGCCCGAATACCTGGCCTACCGGCGCGTCTACGATCTGGTCGTGGGGGGGCTGCCGGCTCCTGATCTCCTGCTGTATCTGGATGCCAGCGTGCCGGTGCTGGTGGAGCGCATCCGCTCGCGTGGCCGCGAGATCGAGTCGGGCATCAGCGCCGACTATCTGGCCCTGCTTGACTCGTTCTACCGCGAGTGGATTGCCGCCTTTGACCTGTGCCCTGTGCTGACGATCCCTGCCGACAACCTCAATTTCGTCACCAATGAGGAGCACATCGCGATCATCATCGATCGCATCCAGCAGAAATTGGCCGGACGGGAGCAGGTAGTCTTCCCGGATGTGGGCTAGGCCCCTGTTGCGGAGGCCCACGCTGCGCTGTCAAAGACCTGCCACACGATCCGGCGCTCGCCTTCCACGGTCTCGAACTCCCGGTAGCGCCCGGCGGTGTACTCGTCTATTACCCGCCGCCAGAAGGCCTGCGCCGGCGTGTTAGCCTTGATCTCCGCGACCTCCCAGTATCCCCGGTATGCGTCGAACATCGCCCGCGCCATCGTCCGGCCTATTCCCTGCCGTCGGTGGGACCGCAGCACAAAGAACTCCACTACCATCCGGCCCGGCCCGCGCCGATGCTCGATCCGGTCATCCACCAGCGCGAATCCGGCCAGCTGGCCATCGACTCGTGCCAGGTACGGCCAGTGGCCGGGAGTCCAGTACTCACTCAGATCGCTGCCGTAGTGGAACAGGCCGCGTTCATCAACCTTCGCCCCGTCGAAGCTGCTGAAGTCGTGCAGATACAGCTGCATCAGCGCATTCAGGATCGGCTGCTCGCTGTGCATGGCAGGCTGGAGCTGTATATCAGGCATCGGCTTCCTCCGTGCTGTCTAACATCTGCCAGACTTCCCTTCCCGGCCCGATGGCTTCCTCATACCGGCTGCCGCAGCCGCAGTGGGTATCGAAGGTCAGGCCGGCCAGCATCCGGCCCATGCCGTGTCCCCGGTAGACACGACACCCTGGCTGCCCGAAGTAGCGCCGGAGTCAAAGTCCAGCGCCTACCGTCCGTCACCGCCGATCCGCTCGCCGATCAACGCTGTGAAATCATGCCCGTACAGCTGCCACAGGTTTTTCCGCGCCGGCTGCTGCTCAGTTGCCGTCGATTCTATCCTCCTTCCCCTCCCGGCGATACCCCGGTGTCTGGCTGCCGCGCACTTGTAGCGTGCCCCTCTCAATGCTAGACTGAGCGCAACTGCCTGTCAGCCGGTAGGGAGGCGCGTCATGGCTTTTGGGAAAGTTGCCGTGCAGGATGCCGGTGGCGAGGTTGTGGAGTACGAGCTGACTCGCCCAACCACTTCGATTGGACGCCAGCCCGGCAACGATATCGTGTTGCCGACCTCATCGGTCTCCCGCTATCATGCCCAGTTCGATGTCGCCGAAGGGCGCATTTTTCTGGTAGATCTGGGCACCGTCAATGGGACTTTCGTTAATGATCGCATGATGGAGCCGGGCAGCCGGGTCGCCCTGGAGGATGGCGACCTGATTCAGATTGGCGACATGCGCATCCGCTTCAGCGGTCCGGAAGCGCGCTCCGGGTCCAAAAGGGCGGCGCTCAGCCTGGAGACAGAGGCTCGCCCCGTCGAGGCTGCCGGCCTGCCTTTCCGCCTTATTCTCGATGAGCCGCAGCAGTCAGTAGCTCCCGGGGCCCGCCTGCAGCTGGCTCTGATCATCGAAAACCTGGCCGATCATGAGTATCCCGTCACCATCGCTGTTGGCGGCCTGAACCCCGACTGGGTCAAACTCAACCGCAGCGAGGCGGCGCTGGAGCCGCACGAACAGACCCAGGCTATCATTTCCGTGCGGCCCCCCCGCACCAGCGCGACCAGCCCGGGGATCTATCCCCTCACCGTGAGGGTGGCCCACCGCGATGATCCGTCGCAGGCGCTCGAGGCGGTGCGTGAGATCGATATCGTCGGTTATGCCGGGCTGGGGATGGCTGTGCAGCCCGGTCGCGCGCCCGGCGCCTTCCAGATCGCGGTGCAGAACCAGGGCAACGTGCCCGCCAGCATCATGCTCGAAGGCTTTCAGCACGGACGGACCCTGCGCTTCCGCTTCCAGCCCCATCGCCTCTCACTGCCGCCCGGCGAAACCCGCCAGGTAGCCCTGACGGTGCAGCCCGTTGGCGGCCGCCCCTTTGGCCGCGCCCGCGAAGTCCGGTTTGCGGTTGTAGCCCGGTCGCTCGACCGGGCCGGCTACCGTGCCCCGATCAGCCTGTCCTACACGCTGCGCCCTTCCTGGCCGGCCTGGCTGGCGGGCATCGGCGCGCCGATACTTCTGGGCGCAGCCGCCGTCGTCATCGGCCTGGTCGCTGTGCTCATCTACCTCAAAGTGTTGCCCTGGCCCTTTGGCTTGCTGATGCCCGATCGACCGGTTGCGCCTGCTGTCGTCATGACCGACAGTCTGCCGGCCATGACGCTGGCCCCGGCTGACGTTCCCACCCTCCTGCCGACCCCGGTCGCCAGCATCGAGTCCTTCACCGCGGACCCACCGGAAGTTATCTACCGCACCGATGAAATGCTGCGGCTGAACTGGAAAGCGTCCGGCGCGCGTGAGATCATCCTCATCGGCGCCGACGGGGCGCCGCTGCCGTTGAGTGCCGTCGAGATCAGCACCGGCCAGTACGTCATGAGCATCGGCGATCTGCCGCTCGGCCAGGCCCGGTTCACGCTGACTGTGATCGGCGAGGACGGGCAGGAGCGCACCCGCACCCTGGATGTGCCCGTCTCGGCTCGGATCTGCTCGGTTTCATCCACCGCTCAGGCATTCACCCAGCCGGACGAAGCGGCGGCTCTGGCGCTGCCGTTCGAGTCCGATCAGGTGATCATCGTGGGCCGCACATCCGATTCCCGCTGGCTGCGCATCGCCTACAACGATCCGGACTCATTGGCAGTCCAGGGCTGGATTGCCGCCGATCAGGTGACGTGCCCGCCCGGCAGCCCGCCCCTGGATGCGTACCTGCCCTTGCAGGGAGCGCCCGGACGATCACCGGGCGCATCGACACCGGCTCCGACCGGCACGCCATGATCCGCCCGGCAGACAGATGCGTGCCGCCCTGCCGCCTCCGGCAGGGCTTTCGCTGTTGGGGGGGCTTGCTGCGGAAGGTCGGCGCGATGCCGGCGGCTGTGCTACAATGCCTCGCGTTCCGTGGTCTGCCGCCGCTGCAATGCGATGGTGAGGGAGCTGTGACCCGACGATCTGCCCTGATGGCGCTGGCTGCCGCGCTGGCGCTGGCACTGGGGAATGCGCCCGCTGTGGCGGCGCAGCCTGCCGATCCGCTCACCCTGGAGGTGCGGGCCGGCTTTGATGGCTATGTCCAGGCTGATACCTGGGTTCCCGTCACGGTGACGGCCGCCAATGCCGGCCCCGATGTGGACGGCGAGCTGCGCGTCACCGTCGAGGCGCTTGCCGGCGGCCGTGTCGTCTATACCCGCCCCCTGGACCTCCCCCGCGGCTCCCGTAAGCAGGTAGCGCTCTATCCAGCCGATCTGCCCACCTTCTCCGGATCGCTCACCGTGGAACTGGTGCGCGGGGGCCGCGTGCTGGCCAGCCAGGAGCAGCGGGTGCAGTTTGTCCCCGCCACGACCCTCCTGGTGGGCGTGTGGGCCAGTTCCCCGGCCGGCGCAGCCGGCATCGGCCAGGTCACGCCCTCCTCGGGCGAGACGCGCGTCGCCCTGCTCGGCCCCGCCGACCTGCCGGCCGTGAGCCGCGGCTGGTCGGCGCTCGATGTCCTGGTCATCGCCGATGTCGATACGGGCGTGCTCAGCGATTCTCAGCGCCAGGCCCTGCGCGACTGGGTCACCGGCGGGGGAAGGCTGATCATTGTTGGCGGCCCCGGCTTCCAGCGGACGCTCGCCGGCCTGCGCGATGTGACCCCGCTGATCGCGGACAGCACGGCCAACGTCCCGGTTGATGCGCTGGCCGCGGCGGCAGGCGCCCCCCTCAGCGTTCAGGCGCCGCCGGCTATCGCTGCCGTCGGCGACCTGGCCCCCGGCGCCCGGGTGCGCGTGCGCAGCGGCGAAACCCCGCTGCTGGTGGGCAGCGATTTGGGTGATGGCCGCGTGGAGTTCCTGGCGGTCGATCCAGCCCTGGAGCCTCTGCGCTCATGGGGCGCCGCCGCCGACCTCTGGCACCTGGTGCTCGGCGCCGGCCGCGCCCGCCCCGGCTGGGCCTACGGCTTCAACAGCACCCAGTGGGATGCCGCCCGCCAGGCGGCGGCCGCCATACCTGGCGTGCGCCTGCCCTCGGTGCTGGCGCTGTGCGGCTTCCTTGGCCTGTATACGGCTCTGATCGGGCCGGCCAACTACCTGATCCTGGCGCGCCTCCGTCGCCGCGAGCTGGCCTGGCTGACCATCCCGGTGCTGGTGATCCTCTTCTCAGTGATCGCCTACGTCACCGGCTTTCAGCTCCGCGGATCTCAGGTCATCGTCCATCGCTTGGCCGTCATAGAATCCTGGCCGGGCCAGGATCGTGCCCGCGCCCATGCCCTGATCGGGGTCTGGTCGCCGCGCCGCGCTCGCTATGATATCGAGCTTGCCCCGGGCTTTCTGGCCCGCCCTGTCCCGGCCGGGCTGGGCGGTGGGCTGGCCGCCGTCGGGGATACGATCATCGAAACCGGCGATCCGTCGAGCCTGCGCCGCGTCCAGGTCGATGTGGGATCCGTGCAGACCTTCGTCGCAGAGGGTTACATCGATGACGCTCCGCGCATCGAGGGCAGCCTGAACTTCACCCCCACGCAGACGGGCTTTGACATCACCGGCACGGTGGCCAACCACAACGACTTCGATCTCCACCGCGTCACCTTGATGGTGGCCGGGTCGGCAGTGGAGATTGGCGACCTGCCGGCCGGATCGGTCGCGCCGGTGTCCGTCGCCCTGTCCGGCGGCCAGGCTACCCCCTCGCCGGGCCCGCCGCTGGACCCGTTCCCCGGTACGGCAGGCTACTACTATCCCTATTTCTACGATCCGCTGGTGATCGACATCACCGGCATCGGAGACTGCTATGCTACCCCGGCCAGCCAACGCCAGTGCAACCTGGTCCTCAGCATGCTCAACAGCAGCGCTCGCGGAGCCGGCGCTGTGCTGTTCGCCTGGGCCGACCATGCCGCGCCGGATATTCAGGTGCTCAATGCCGCCTCCCGCAGCGAGGACCTGGCGCTGATTATCGCCAATCTCGGCCTGCCGGCTTTCGAGTCGCCGGCCCGGATGTCCGCCATCGAGCCGGGGCTGATGACCTGGTTCCTCCGCGAGCCGTTGTCAGCGGGCTATTTCACCAGCCCCTACGATTTCTATGCCGCTGCCGGTGAGCCGGTGGTGCTGCGCTTTGAACCGCTGATCCCCGTGCAGCTGCCGGACATCCGGCAGCTGGTCATCCACCTGGAAACCTACTACAACCCCGATCCTGGCATCCCTGTCCCGCAGGTGTCAGCTCGTAACATCACGACCGGTCAGTGGGAGGTGCTGGACGGTGTCGGCTGGGGGGATACCGCCATCGACGAGGCCGCCCGCTTTGTGGATGCCGCCGGCGGCGTCGATCTGGCGCTCCGCCCCGGCCCCCAGGGCGATGTCTCTATCTCACGTTTTGATATCACGCTGCTCGGGCAGTAGCGGCGCTGGAGAGGACTATGACGGCGATTATCGAAACCCGCGGGCTGACCAAGCGCTATAAGAACGTGCTGGCCGTGGACGATCTCTCGCTGACGGTCGAGGAAGGGGCCATCTACGGCTTCGTCGGCCCCAACGGGGCGGGTAAGACCACCACCATGCACATCCTTACCACGCTGCTCCAGCCTACCGCCGGTGAAGCCTGGGTGGCCGGTCATTCTGTCATCCGGTCCCCCCGCGAGGTGCGCCGCGTCATTGGCTACATGCCCGATTTCTTCGGCGTCTATGACGATATGAAAGTCTGGGAGTACCTGGACTTCTTCGCTGCCTGCTACGAGATCCCCGAAGCCGAGCGTCCCCCCCTGATCCGCGACCTGCTCGAACTGGTCGATCTCAGCCACCGCGCCGATGATATGGTGGATACCCTTTCGCGGGGCATGAAGCAGCGCCTGTGCCTGGCCCGTACCCTGGCCCACGATCCGCAGGTGCTCATCCTCGACGAGCCGGCTTCCGGCCTCGATCCCCGCGCCCGCATCGAGATCCGGCAGCTGCTCGTCGAGTTAGCCGGCATGGGCAAGACGATCTTCTTCTCCACCCACATCCTGGCGGACGTGGCTGAGATCTGCACTCAGGTCGGCATCATCGAGGCGGGCCGCCTGGTCATGCAGGGCAGCGTTGAGGAAATGCTGCGCCAGCTGGTGCCCCACCGCGAGATCATCGTGACCCTGCTCGGCGACCCGGCCTCGGCCCGCGAGTCGCTGCTGACCATGCCCGGTGTGGAGGCGGTTGAGGACCTCAAGCCTGAAAACGGCCGCGCCCGCCTGCACGTCAGTCTGGTTGGCGAGGATGAGGATGTCGCCCGTCTGCTGGCCGGGATGGTGGGGGCGGGCATCCCGGTCATGCACTTCACCGAGGAGACCCGTGATCTGGAATCGGTGTTCATGCGCGCCACCCGCGGGATTGTGTCCTGATGGCTGGCTTCCCCGGCTGTCGCTCGGTGCAGCGCCGATGACTCAATCCACCCGCGGGCTGCTTTCGGCGGTTCAGGGGGTGGTCTCGCGCCGCCTCGCGCTGCTGGTGAACCAGTTATGGGCCAATCCGCTGCTGCGTCATGCCCGCCGCCAGAAGCCGATGCCCCTGCATCGCGCGGGGCAGGGGGTCGGGTTGGCCGCCATCGTATTCGTGCTGCTCTCGGTCGCCGCCTGGGCCGCGTCGTGGCGGCCTCTCGGCGCGGCGCTGATGGGGCTTAGCCTGGCCGGGGTGCTGGCTCCTCTGCTGGCTGCTCCGGTCGCCAGCGCCGACCGCGTGGCCCGCCAGATGCGATCTTCGCGGCACAACCCGCGCCTGCTGACCGATCTGCATCCCGGCGATGTAGCCTGGGGCCTCTCGCTCGTGACGCTCTGGCGGCTGCGCTGGCCCCTCGCCCTGGCCCTGGCGCTGACGCCTGCCCTGGTCGTCGGCATCCTGCGCCTGGATGTCGCCGATTTCACCGCCTGGCAGAGTTCGGCGCAGGTGCTCGGTGAGGCGACAGAAGCCGGCCGTGCGCCCTTTCTACGCCCGGATGGCGGCATCCCGTATTTCCGGCTGGTGCTCCACGCCATCACGGCGGCGCTGCTGCCGTGGGCCGGGCTGCCGGCTCTGGCCGCCCTGGGGGTTTCCGCGGCGCTGCTGGTGCGCGATGTCAGCCTCAGCCCGCTGGCGGCGCTGCTCAGCGCGGCGCTGCTGGCGGCGCTGGTTCTGTGGGTCTGGGGATTCTTCGCTCGCACCCCGCTGCTGGCCGGTTCGCTGGAAGCGCTGCGAGCCATCCTGTTGCTGGCCGTCCTCGGTGGGCTGCTCGGCGCGGCCATCCTGATGAATCGCTATAATGCGTCGCTGCTGGCGGATGCTCCGCCGGGTGCGGGAACTCCCGCTCCGCCGCCTGCGGGAACTCCCGCTCCGCCGGGTGCGGGAACTCCCGCTCCGCCGCCTGCGTCTGAGTGATGGAGACCGGATCAGATCATGGATTCTCAGCAGATCGCTCCTGGTTACGAAAGACCGCCTTCCGCGCTCGGCGCGTGGATTCGCCGCAACCCCGTCGCCCTCAAAGAGCTGCGCGGGCGCATGCGCGGAGCGCGCGCCTTCGTGGTGCTCACCCTTTACGTGGCTCTGATGGGCGGCTTCGCCACCGCCCTGTACCTGATCTACACGCTCCAGTCGCAGGTCACGGCGGCGACCAGCGGCGGCACCATCGGCAAGCTGATCTTCGGCGGTCTCGTCGCCATCGAGCTGTTCCTGGTCTGCTTCATCGCCCCGGCGTTCACCTCCGGCGCCATCACCGGTGAGCGCGAGCGCCGCACTTTTCATATCCTGCGCACCACGCTCCTGCCGGCCCGCCGTCTGATCACCGGTAAGCTGGTGGCGGCCCTGGCGTATGTCGTGCTCCTGCTGCTGGTCGCCGTCCCCCTGCAGAGCCTGGCTTTCCTGATGGGCGGCGTCACCCTGCCCGAGGTGCTGCTGTCCATCGAGCTGCTCCTGGTCACCGCCGTCGGCTACGGGGTGGCGGGTATCTTCTTTTCCACCCTGACCTCGCGCACGCTGGGCGCCAGCGTCCTGACTTATGTGGTCGTCCTGCTGGTCACCCTCGCCCTGCCAATGGCCGGGCTGACCTTCCTGGGTTTTGGCAGCGCCCTGCTGTCCAGCATGAATAATCCCGTCACCGAGGCGGTTCTCATCTATGGGCTGGGCCTGCTTGGCTGCACCAATCCCATTGCGACGGCAGTGCTGACGGAGATCGTCTTACTGGAAAAGGGCACGGTGTTCTTCTTCACCGTCTCGCTCTCAAACGGCACACAGATTCCTCTGGTGTCGCCGTGGCTGGTGTTCACGCTCCTGTACGCAGCCCTGTCGCTGGCGCTCGTCCTGTGGAGCGTGCGCCGCATTCGGCAGATCGAGGTGTAGCTATGGCATCATTATCCCCGGCGGCCCATCGGGCTGCCCTGGAGCGTGCGCTTGCCGGCTGGGATGCTCGCCACCGGCTGCTGCAGAGCCTGATCTGGCTGCCGCGCGGGCTGGCGGTCGGGCTGGCGGCGGCGCTCCTGCTCGCGCTGGCCGCCCGCCTGCGTCCGCTGATGCAGGTCTCCCTGCTGCTGACGCTGGCGGCCCTCCTGACCCTGATCGGCGGCGTGGCCGCCCTTCTCGGAGTCTGGCTGTGGCGGCGCACCCCTCTGGAGATGGCCCGACGCTTCGACCGCGTCTACGGCCTCAAAGAGCGCATGTCCACCGCCCTCGAGCTGGTCGAAGGCCGGCTCCCGGTCGAATCGCCTGCCCTGGCTGCTCGCCAGATCGAGCAGGCGCTGCGCGTCGCCGGGCGGGTGCATCCCGCCGAGGGTCAGCCCCTCCGGCTCGACTGGCGCGCCTGGCTTCTGCCTGCTGTCGGGCTGGCTGCCGTCCTGCTGGCGATCGGGCTTCCCAATCCGCAGCAGGCCGCGGTCGAGGAGCGTGTCGCCATCCAGGAAGCCATCGACCGTCAGGTCGAAGCCCTGCGCGACCTGCGCGAGGAGGCGCTTGCCGATGAGCAGCTCGCGCCGGATCAGCAGGCGGCGGTGGTGGCCGCGCTCGACGAGGCGATCCAGACCCTGGAGCAGCCCGGCGTGACGCAGCAGGAAGCTGTCGCCGCGCTGCAGGCGGCTCAGCAGGACCTGCGCGACCTCAGCGAGCAGTTTGCCGCGCAGCAGCAGGAAGCCCTGCAGCAGGCCAGCGGCCTCCTGGATGGCACGGCTGCGCAGGAGGCCGCCGGGGCGCTGGCTGAGGGCGATCTGGCCGCCGCGGTGGAAGCCCTGCAGAATCTCGACCTCGATAATCTCACCCCGGAGGAGCAGCAGGCGCTCGCCGGGGCGCTGGCCGGGGCGGCGGAGGCTCTGGAAGGGACGAATCCGGAGGCCGCCGAGGCCCTCGGCGAGGCCGCCGAAGCCCTCCAGCAGGGCGACACAGCCGGCGCTGATCAGGCCCTTGACGAGGCCGCCCGGGCAGTTGGGGAAGCGGCGGAGGTGGTTCAGCAGAGCGGCGGCGGGGCGGGATCCGCCGCCGGTCAGGCGCAGGAATACGCCGACAAGGTCCAGAAGGGCCAGGAGGCGGTGGCCGGCGCAGGTAGCGATCAGGCGGATCAGCCTGGCCAGGGCGGCATGGGTCAGGCGCAGCCCGGCGGGCAGCAGGGCCAGGGCCAGGGCCAGGGGCAGGGGCAGGGGCAGGGATCGCACGGCGCAGGCCGCGGCGAGGGCGATGGCCCTGAGACGGGCGGCCAGGCCGGCCCGATGGATACCGATAACGATCCCGGTGACGGCGGTGAGCAGACCTTTGACGATATTTACGACCCGCAGCGCATCGGTGGCGAGGGCGGTGAACAGGTCGATATCCCGGGCGATCCCGGTGCGGGCGCGCCTACCGGCGTAGAGGGCGACTTTGCCGCCAACCCCTCCGGCAGCGCCGCCGTCCCCTATAACGAGGTCTACGGCGACTATGCCGGTGCGGTCAACGAGGCGCTGGATACCGGCTACGTGCCACTGGGCCTGCGCGACGTCATTCAGGCGTACTTCACCCGGCTCGATCCGGCGGCCGGCCAGTGACCGGCACCGGCGCGCCGATCCGGCTTTCTGAGGACAGATCCAATGGCTGATATAACCATGCAGGCAGAGCTGACTCCCGCCGAGTTCCGTCAGATCGGCGCCGCCATCGAGGCGCAGGTGGGCCAGGTCATCGTCGGGCAGACCGATGTCGTGCGCCATGTCTTGATCGCGATCATTGCAGGCGGCCACGCCCTGCTGGAGGGTGTCCCCGGCCTCGGCAAGACGATGCTCATCCGGACCCTGGCCGATGTGCTGGATCTGCGCTTCTCCCGCATCCAGTTCACCCCCGACCTGATGCCTGCCGACATCACCGGCACCGAGGTGCTCGAAGAAGCCCAGGACGGCCGCCGCGAGTTCCGCTTCCAGCCCGGCCCTGTCTTCGCCAACCTGGTGCTGGCCGACGAGATCAACCGTGCCACTCCCAAGACCCAGTCTGCCCTGCTTGAGGCCATGCAGGAGCATTCCGTGACGGTCGGCGAGCAGACCTACCGCCTCGAAGAGCCGTTCTTCGTGCTGGCAACCCAGAATCCCCTGGAGATGGAGGGGACATACCCGCTGCCGGAGGCGCAGCTGGATCGCTTCCTGTTCAAGATCGATGTGCAGTTCCCTTCCTCCGCTGAACTGGTTGAGATCCTTGCCCGCACGACGGGCGCAGCGGTTGCCCGCCCACAGGTAGCCGCTGCCGGCCCGGATATCCTCCGTATGGGCGACCTGGCCCGCCGTGTGCCCATCGCTACCCACGTCAGCGAGTATGCCGCCCGGCTGGTGGTGGCCACCCATCCCGGCTCGACCGGGGCCACGGAGATGGTCAACCGCTATGTGCGCTACGGTTCCAGTCCGCGCGGCGCCCAGGCGCTGATCCTCGGCGCCAAGATCGCCGCCCTGTTCGACAACCGCTTCAATGTCGCCCTCGATGATATCGACGCCATCGCCCCGGCGGCCCTGCGCCACCGCCTGCTCCTCAACTTCGAAGGTCAGGCTGAGGGGGTGCGCCCTGACGACATCATCGCCGACCTGATCCGGCGCGCCCGCTGACGGCTGCCCTGCCATGCCCCCCGAACGTCTCTTCGATGAGCGCACGCTGCGCCGCCTGGAGCAGTTAGCGCTGATCGCGCACCGCGTCCGCGCCGGAGTGCTCAAGGGTGAGCGCCGTTCTACCCGCCGCGGTACGTCCATCGAGTTTGCCGACTACCGCGACTACACCCGCGGCGATGATCTGCGCCGTCTGGACTGGAACGTTTACGCCCGCCTGGAGAAGCCCTTCATCAAGCTGCTGGAGGAGGAGGAAGACCTCGCTGTTCACGTCCTCATTGATGCCAGCGAGTCGATGAACTGGCCGCCCCCCGCAGGCGCCGGCGCCGAGTCTCCCGCCGGCGAGCATAAGTTCGGCTATGCGCGGCGGCTGGGGGCCGCCCTGGCGCACATCGGCCTCAGCACCGGCGATCGGGTCAGCCTGGGCCTGCTGGCAGGCAGCCGGCTCGCGGAGCGCTGGGGGCCGGTGCGCGGCCTGGGCCAGACGCTGCGTCTGCTGGCCTGGCTCGAGCTGCGTCGCACCGGCGGCCTGACCGACCTCAATGCCGCCCTGCGCGACTATGCCGTGCGCGGCGGACGCGCTGGCCTCACCTTGCTCATCACCGATCTGCTTTCCCCCTCCGGCTATCTGGAGGGTCTCTCAGCGCTGCAGGGGCGCGGCCATGAGGTCGCCATCCTGCATCTGCTCGCCCCCGATGAGATCGCGCCGCCGCTGGCCGGCGATCTGCGCCTGATCGATTCCGAGACCGGCGACGCCCGGGATGTCACCGTGGATGGCGCCATGCGCGACCTCTACACCCGCCGCCTGCGTGAGTGGCGCGAGGAGATCGCCGCCGCCTGCCTCAAGCGGGATGTGCATTATGTCGCCGTCGATACGGGCAGCCCGTGGGAGCATGTCATCCTGTATGCCCTGCGCCGCGCCGGGGTGGTGCGTTAGCATGGCTGTAGCCCCGCCTTCGCCTCCCGCTCGCCGCCGGATCGCCGCCCGGCTGGCTGCGGTGCTGTTCGGCCTGCTGCTGGGTCTGGCGGGTCTGGAGATCGCGCTGCGCCTCTTTTACCCCCCTCTCTCCCTGGAGCGCGTCCGTACCCCTGATCCGGTGCTCGGCTGGCGGCTCGACCCCGGCGGCCAGGTCAATCGCCGCCGTCCGGAGTACACCGTCTCGGTGACTCTGAATGCGCGCGGCTGGCGGGATGTGGAGCATGCGCTCGCTCCGCCGCCCGGCGCCTTTCGCATCCTGGTTCTGGGCGACTCCTTCATGTACGGCAACGGGGTCAACCTGGAGGAGGTATTCTCCCGCCGGCTGGAGGCGGCAGCTCACGCCGCCGGCTATCCGCAGGTGGAGGTGATCAATCTGGGCGTCAGCGGCTACGGCACGCTTCAGCAGTACCTGCTGCTGGTCGAGGAAGGGCTGCGCTACGACCCCGATCTTGTGCTGCTGGCCTTCTATGCGGAGAATGACCCCGGCAACAACTCGCAGGTCCTTTCTTCCCTGATCTGGAGCAGCGTCAACCCCAATTCCTACGGGCGGCCCTATCTCGCCCCCGGCGCTGATGACGAGTGGGTCATCATCCCACCGGACTATGCGCGGGCGCAGGCAGCCGCGCAGCGCTCGGAGAACCGCGCCTGGTGGCAGCGCACGGCGCTGGCCGCGGTCATCGATCGGCTTCTGCTCCAGCGCCAGCTCGATGCAACCGCTGATCTGCGCATCACCTACGGCGCGTTTCTGTGCGAGGAATCCCCGGACTACGCCGCCGCCTGGGCGCTGACAGCCCGCATCCTGCACCGCCTGGACTCGGCGGTCCGGGCGCATGGCGCCGGCCTGGTGGTCTTCAGTGTGCCATCCCGCGCCGAGGTCGATCCGGCCTTCGCGGTGCGCATCGTGGAGCAGGCCGGCCCCGGCCCGGCCTTCTGCTTTGAGGATTCCCCGGCCAATGCCCGCCTGCTGTCCATTCTGGAGGAGGCCGGCATCCCGTCGATTGACCTTCTGCCGGCGTTTCGCGCGGCGGCCCGTAGCGGCGGCCAGGTCCTCTTCTATGAGCGCGATCCGCACTGGAATCCCGGGGGCCACGCGCTGGCGGCTGAACAGGTGCTGGCCGCGCTCATCGAGCAGGGCCGCCTGCCGCCGGAGGTGCCCTGATGGCCGGGCGCCCACCGCGCCGGGCGGCCTGGCTGATCAATCTGGCCGTCAGCCTGCTGGCCGTGATCGTCCTGCTGGCCGCCGCCGAGGGGGCCCTGCGGCTGTTCTATCCGCCGCCGGCGCTTGCCAGGAACTACCGCCTGCCCGACCCGATCCTCGGCTGGCGGCTGGAGCCGGGCGCTCAGACCCGCCTCCGCCGCCCGGAGTATGTCGTCTCTGTTCAGATCAACGCCGACGGCTGGCGCGATGTCCCCCATACGCCCGATCCGACCCCGGATGCATTTCGCATTCTGGTGCTCGGCGACTCGTACATGGAAGCCTACATGATCGACCTCGAGGAGTCCTTCCCCCGCCGGCTGGAGGCACTGGCCCATGCCGCCGGCCTGCCGCAGGTCGAGGTCATCAATCTCGGCGTCGGCGGTTACGGAACACTCCAGGAGTACCTGGCTTTTGTGGAATATGGTCTGCGCTACCGGCCTGACCTCGTCCTGCTGGCTTTCTATGCCGATAATGATGTTCATAACAACTCGGCCGCCCTGTCGCTGGCGCTCTGGGGGCCGGAGGATCCGAACTATTACAGCCGCCCGTTTCTGCTCCCCGGCCCGGTGGAGGAGTGGGACATCCAGCCGCCGGATTATGCGCGCGCGGTTGCGGAGGCGCAGCGCCGCGCCGATCGCCCCTGGTGGCAGCAGACCGCGCTGGCAGCCTTCCTGCAGACCGCAGCCCGCGCAGCGGAGGAAGGCGGCTCCGGCGGCCCGGAGCTGTGGTCCGGCGCTTTTCTATGCGATCCGCCGCCGGCCTATGCCGAAGGCTGGGCCCTGACCCGGCGCATCCTGGCCCGCCTGAACGAAACCGCTGCCGGGGCCGGGGCGCACCTGGTCGTCTTTACCGTCCCTTCACGGGCTGAGGTCAGCCCGGTGTATCGGGATCGCGTGCTGGCCCGCGCCGCCGACCCCGCCGCCTTCTGTTTTGAGGAGTCGGCGGGCAGCGCCGGCCTGCTGTCCATCGCAGGGGCGGAAGGCATCCCGGCTGTCGATCTGCTCCCGGCCTTCCGGGAGGCCCTGCTGCAAGAGGGCATCGACCCGTTCTACCGCCAGGATCGCCACTGGAACCCGGACGGCCATGCGCTTGCCGCGCAGACGGTCTTCGCCGCCCTGCGCGAGAGATCGCTGCTGCCGCCTGCGCCCTGAGTGCTCCGGGATGAGACAGAGTCGCTCATGATCACATACGCCGGCCAGAGACGACCGCCAGCCATCAGCCAGCAGCTATTCGCTGTGTTGGAGCTTTTCTTATGCGCTTCCTGACTCCCGGTTTTCTGGCCCTGACGGCGCTGGCTGCGCCTATCCTGCTGCTGTACATGCTGCGCCTGCGCCGCCGGGAGGTCACCGTCAGCAGCACGCTGCTCTGGCAGCGCCTGCTTCAGGATCGTGAGGCCAATGCGCCCTGGCAGAAGCTGCGCCGCAGCCTCCTCCTGCTGCTCCAGCTTCTCATCCTGGCCGTGCTGGTCTTTGCGCTGGGCCGCCCCTATCTGCCCGTCCCGGCGGTGGCCTCCGGATCGGTGGCCCTGCTGCTGGATGCCTCCGCCAGCATGAACACCCGGGATGGCCCCGGCGGCCAGACCCGCTTCGAGGCGGCCCAGGCAGTTGCCCGCGGCGTCGTCGCCGACCTGGCCGCCGGCGAGGTGATGACCGTCATCTCTGCCGGCCCGGCCCCGCAGGTGCTGATCCCGCCCACCGCCGATCGTGCCGCCCTGCGCGAGGCCATCGCCCGCGCCGTGCCGACCGCTGCCCCCGCCGACTGGGAGTCCGCGCTGGCGCTGGCTTCGGCCAGCATCGCCGGCAACGACCGGGCCGTGCTGGTCATCGTCTCGGATGGCGGCCTGCCCGCCGATCTGCCGCCGCTCCCCGTCGAGGTGCGTTATCTGCCGGTGGGCCGCGCTGACGGCAACCTGGCGATCGCGGCGCTGGCGGCCCGCCCGCTGGATGACCGCCCCCAGCTGTTTGCCTCGGTCGCCAACTACGGGCCGCAGGATGCCGATGTCATCCTCAGCCTGGAGGCCGATGGCGAGCTGCTCAGCGCCGAGCGCCTCACCGTGCCCGCAGGGCAGACGACTGATGTGACTCTGACGGATCTGCCCCCTGAGGGGCAGGTGATCCGCGCCGCGCTGACCCTGCCCGCGCAGGGCGGCCTGCCCGATCCCCTGCCCCTCGATGATGTGGCCTACACGGTCTATGCGCCGCCGGCGGGCGGCCGTGTCCTGCTGGTCACGGAAGGCAACCGCTTCCTGGAGCAGATCTTCAGCGCCCTGCCCGGCGTCGAGGCCTTCCGGATCACGCCCGGCGACCTCCCACAGGAGCGCTATGACCTGGTGGTGCTTGATGGCTGGCTCCCACAGCAGCTGCCGCAGACCAACCTGCTGATCGTCGCGCCGCCTTCCAGCAGCGCCCTGTTCACCGTATCCGGCGTTTTTCAGCAGACGCGCCTGGCCCGCCAGGCAAATGACCCGCTGCTGGCCTTCGTGGATTTCTCCGATGTCGCCATCCGCGAGGCGGCCCGCGTCGAAACGCCCGGCTGGGCTGAGGCCGTCATCGAGGCTGAGGGCGGCCCGCTGCTGATCGCCGGCCAGACCGGCGGGCGGCGCGTCGCCATCCTGACATTCGATCTCCATGCTTCGAACCTCCCCCTCAAGATCAGCTACCCGATCCTGATGGCGAATCTGCTCGACTGGTTCGCTCCAGCCAGCGTGGTTGAGGCTGCGGCCTCCTCGACGCCCGGTGCGCCTGTTCTGATCCGCCCGCAGGCCGCTGCCACTGCCTACCGCATCACCCGGCCCGATGGCACCCGGCAGGTTATCCCGGTCGCCGGGGGCAGCCTGACCTTTACCGGCACGGAGCAGTTGGGGGTCTATACGGTTGATCTGCTGGAAGGCGATCAGGTGGTACGTTCTGGCCGTTTTGTCGTCAATCTGTTCTCATCGCAGGAGAGCCGCATCGCCCCGGCGGAGGCCATCCAGATCGGCCAGTCGGCGGTTTCCCCTGCCGCCCGCGAGCAGGAATCCGGGCAGCGCCCCCTGTGGCCGTGGTTTGCCGCGGCGGCGCTCGCCGTGCTGGCCCTTGAGTGGTGGGTGTATCATCGGGGCACCATGATACCGCGGCCTGTACCTGCTCGGCCCGTGCGCCGGAATCGGGCCTGAGGGGCCGGGCAGTTTCGGCCCGCCAGGCTCTGAAGTAGTATACAGAGACCACACAGGTCTTCCTTTTTGGAGGTCGCTGATGACGCAGACGGGATTTTTGCTGCACGAGCCGGTCCCGATCTTCCTGACCATCCTGACGGTGCTGCTCGTCACGCCGCTGCTTTCCGAGCGTGTGCACCTGCCCGGCATTGTTGGAATCATCCTGGGTGGGATGCTGATCGGCCCGCACGGGCTGCGCCTTCTCTCAGAGAGCGGCGCCATCGAGCTGTTTGCCACCGTCGGCCTGCTGTATCTCATGTTTGGGGCCGGCCTGGAGATTGATCTTGCGCAGTTCAACCGGGTGCGGGGCAGGGCCATCGCCTTCGGGGCGCTCACCTATCTGATCCCACAGATCGGCGGCATGGTCTTCGGACGCGCCATCGGCCTGGACTGGCTCGGCGCTATCCTGCTGGGATCGGCCTTCTCCTCTCATACTCTGATCGCGCTGCCCATTCTGAGCCGCCTGGGCCTGATCGCCAATGAGGCTGCTGCCGTGACCATTGGGGCGACTGTCCTGACCGATATCACAGCCTTTGTGGTGCTGGCGGTGGTCATGGGCGCACGGGGCGGCGAGGTGTCGGTGGGCTTCTTCCTCCTGCTCGCCGTATTATCAGCCGCCTTCGCCGCGTTTGTGCTGGTCCTGCTGCCCCGCTTCGGCAAATGGTTCTTTGCCCGCTTCACCGGGCACGCGGTCGAGTTCCAGTTCGTGCTGGTGGTGCTTTTCGTATCGGCCATGATGGCCGAGGAGATCGGCATCCATGCGGTCGTGGGCGCCTTTCTGGCTGGCCTCGCCATCAACTCGATTCTCCCTCATCACAGTGCGGTGCTGGGCCGTGTTCTGTTCATCGGTGAGGCGTTCTTCATCCCGCTTTTCCTCATGTACAGTGGCATGATCACCGACCCCGCGGCGTTCATCCGCACCCCCTCAACCCTCCTGCTGGGTCTGGCGGTGACGGCTATCGCCTATGTCAGTAAGTTCATCGCGGCGTGGCTGGCGGGCCGGCTGTTCGGCTATACCCGCGCCGAGACGTGGACGGTCTTCGGCCTGTCTCAGGCTCAGGCTGCTGTCACGATCCCGACTCTCATCATCGGTGTCGAACTGGGATTGTTCCCGGCTTCGATCTTCAACGCCGGTATGATGATGATCCTTTTGACCTCGATCACCTCGCCGCTGATCGTCCAGCGCTTCGGGGCTCGCCTCAACCCGGCTCTTCCGCCTCCTGCCCGGTCTGAGCCGTTCAAGCGCATTCTCCTGGCTGTGCGGGATCCTGAGCAGCAGGAACATTTGATCACGCTCGCCGCCTTGCTGGCCCGCTCCGATCACGGCAGCCTGCTGCCTGTCCACGTCATCCCGGAAGTTGATGGCCGGGTCCCCGGCCTGCAGAACCGCGATCGGGTGCTCAAACACCGCCTGTTCACCGATCCGGATACGGACATCGTCCCCATCGGGCGGATTGACAGCTCCGTCGCCAGGGGCATCCTGCGGGCGGCTATTGAGCAGGAGGCGACCCTGATCGTCCTGGGCTGGGACGGTCGCCCCAGTGTTCGCTGGAACCGGCTCGGCACCGTCCATGATCGGGTGGCCGTGGATTCGCCCATCCCGGTGCTGGTGGGCCGCATTACCATGCCCATCAACGCCCTGGATCGGGTTACCATCGTGGTGCCGCCCGATGCGTTCAGCGCTGCCGCGGCCCGTCAGGCCCTCCGGCTGGTGCTCGCCATTGCCGAGGAGATCAACGTGACTCTCACGGTCATGGCGTCGCCCGGTCATGCGCCTTTCATGCGCAAGGAGTTTGAGTCCTTCGGCTCCGATCATCCCTTTGAGGTGGTGGAGGTGTCCGGCGACATCGTCCGCGCCGTGCGGGACTTCCCCGACGTGCGCGATGACCTGCTGGTGGTCGCCACCGCGGGCAGCGAGGCGCGTTTTCGCTCCACCCTCGGACGCATCCCCGAACAGCTGGCGGCGGCCATTGGTGGTTCGATTCTCGTGCTTCGTCATACCTGAGCAGTCACGTGATCTGAGGACGGCATGGAGCTGATCCGATGACTCTGGCGTATCCGCTGGCGCTGCTGGGGCTGCTGCTGCTGCCCTACCTCCTGTGGCTGGGCCGCCCGCGCGGTGCCTGGGAACGGAGGCGAGTCTGGGCGGCGCTGATCCTGCGGGCCGTGATCGTCACCCTGCTGGTGCTGGCGCTGGCCGGCCTTCAGGTTGTGCGCGGCGGCGACCGCCTGGCCGTGGTCTTCCTCATCGATGCCTCGGACTCGATGCCGGAAGCCGCGGTGCAGGCTGCCCGTCAGGCCGCCGCCGATGCCATGCGCCGCATGGGCCCCGATGACGAGGCCGCCGTGATCGTCTTCGGCGCCGATGCGCTGGTGGAACGTCCCATGTCGCCCGTCCGTGAACTGGGCCCTCTGGAATCCCGCCCGCTGCCTCTCAATACCGACCTTGCTGAGGCGATCCGGCTCGGCATGGCGCTTTTCCCGCCCGGCGCGGCCCGCCGCATGGTGATCCTCTCCGACGGCCTCGCCAACGTCGGCGATGCGGAGGGCGCGGCCCGCCTGGCCGGGGCGGCCGGCGTGCAGATTGTCGGCCTGCCGATGGCTTTGCCCGCCGGCCCTGAGGTCCTGGTCACCGGCCTGGATGTCCCCACCCGGCTCAATGAGGGCCAGTCCTTCGATCTGGTGGTGACGCTGGAATCCAGCGTGGAGGCCGCCGCCCTGCTGCGCGTCATCGGCGCAGGCCGCGTCCTGGTCGAGCAGACGGTCAGCCTGGTTGAAGGCCCTAACCGCTTCTCTTTTACCCTCACCGCCGGCGAGGCTGGCCTGACCTCCTTCCGCGTGCAGATCATCCCGGCGGGCGATGATGTCTTCTACCAGAACAACGAGCTGTCCGCCTTCAGCCAGATCGTCGGCCCGCCGCGCGTATTGATAGTGTCCGGCGACGAGCGCGAACCGGTCAATCTGGCGCAGGCCCTCCTGGCCCAGGATTTCAGCGTCGATCAGGTTGCGGCTGGCAGCCTGCCCCTCGATCTGGCCACCCTGTCTGCCTATCAGAGCGTTGTGCTGGTCAATGTCCCCGCCAGCGATCTCGGCCCGCGGGGGATGCTTACCCTTCAGACCTACGTCCGCGACCTCGGCGGCGGGCTGGTGGTGGTGGGCGGCCCGAACGCCTACGGCGTGGGCGGCTACTTCCAGACCCCCCTCGAAGAGACGCTGCCTGTCGATATGCAGCTCAAGGATCAGGAGCGCCTCCCCCAGCTGACGGTGGTCTACGTCATCGACAAGTCCGGCTCCATGTCGGATACCAGCGTCGGCGGCTTCCCCAAGATTGAGCTGGCCAAGGAGGCCATCCTGCGCTCGATCAACCTGCTCGGCCCGCTTGACCGCGTCGGCGTGGTGGCTTTCGACGAGAACGCCTCCTGGGTGGTGCCGCTCGGCTCCGCCGATGATCGCCAGCAGATCGGGCGGCTGGTGGGCGGCCTGCGGGCTAGCGGCGGCACCGATATCTACGCCGGCGTGCTGGCGGTCAGCCGCGTGCTGCCCGATGACCCCGGCCAGCTCCGCCACGTGGTGCTGCTCACCGACGGCGGCGCGGACGAGACGGGCGTGCCCGACCTGGTGCGCGACATGTATGATCAGGAAGGCATCACCTTTTCCGTGATCGCCATCGGCCAGGGCTATGCTCCCTGGATCGAAACCCTGCCCGATCTGGCCGATGGGCGCTTCCATTATGCCTACAACGTCGATACTATCCCCGAGATCTTCACCGAGGAAACCCTGATCGCCACCCGCGCCTACATCATCGAAGGCGAGTTCTTCCCGGCCCTGGCTTCCAGCAGCCCCATCCTGCAGGGTATCAGCGGGACGCCGCCGCTGCTTGGCTATGTCGGCACTTCGATCAAGCCCACCGCCCAGCAGATCCTCGTCACCGCGCAGGACGATCCTCTGCTGGCGGCCTGGCAGTACGGGCTGGGCCGCGCCGTCGCCTGGACTTCCGATGCCACCGGCCGCTGGGCGGCAGCCTGGGTGGCCTGGCCGGACTTCGCCCGTTTCTGGTCGCAGGCCGTTCGCTGGACGATCACCGAAGGCGCCCGCCAGAACGTCGAGGTGCGGGTGACTCGCGAAGGCGAGGAGGCCCGCATCACCGTCGATGCGGTGGACGACGCCGGGGATTATCTCAACGGCCTGGCGCTGGATGCCAGCATCGTCGCCCCCGATCTGGCTGCCACGCCGCTGGTGCTGCGCCAGGTAGCCCCCGGCCGCTATGAGGGGGTGTTCACCCCCACACAGGAAGGGGCCTATTTTGTCCGGGTGGCCGGCAGCATGGAGCAGGGCGGCGGCGTCGCTCAGACGGCGGGCTGGGTGCTGGCTTACTCGCCAGAGTACCGCTCGCTGGAAGGCGATCCGGACTACCTGGCCCGTCTGGCCGGCCTCACCGGTGGATCCCTGCTCGCCAGCACTGAGGGCGTCTTCGCCCACAATCTTCCCGTCGATCGCGTTGCGCAGCCGGTCTGGCCGTGGCTTCTGCTGGCGGCTGTCCTGCTGCTCCCCGTCGATATCGCGGTGCGCCGCCTGGCCCTGTCCCGCGCCGATTTCGATAAGCTGGCAGCCCGCCTGCGCCCCCGCCGCCCGGAGCGTGCCCCGGCGTCCGGCCTGTCGCGGGTCGGCGCTCTGCTGGAGGTCAAGGAGCGCGCGCGCCCTGCGGATGCCCCGCAGAGGCCCTCGCCCGGTGCGACGGTCGCTCGCCTCCGCCAGTCCCGCGGCGGCGAGCCTCCGCCCGCCCCACCTTTAGCCCCCGCCCCGCCGCCTGCGTCTGCGCCGCCATCGCCCGCACCCCTGCCTGCATCGCGGCCTCGACCGGAAGGCGGCTCGACGGCCTCCACGCTGCTGCAGCGCAAGCGCCAGCGCCGCGGTCAGGATGATGAGGCGGGACGGTGATCGCCCGGTCATGACGCGGCTTCCGCGCTTCTTCGTCATGGCGGCGGCCCTGCTGCTGGCTCTGCTGGCCTGCGGGGCGCCCGGGCGTGTGCCTGCCGCCCCGCCCACCTCTCTGCCGACCGCCCCGCCGACCCCGTCATCGCCGACCCCTGCCATCCCACCGCCAGCGGCGGAGTCTCCAGCCGCCGCCCCGCTGCCTGCCGCCGAGCCTGGCTGGGAGGTTGTGGCCCCCGGTCTTGATCTGCGCGTCGCCTGGATGTGGATCAGCGGGGTGAGCGATCCCGTCGAACTGACAGTTGTGCGCATCGACCCGACTCGCTACGATCTGCGCGCGCATTATGGGCTGGATCGCCCCGCCACCGTGGCAGGCTGGGCGGATCGCACCGGCGCCGCCGTCCTGATCAACGGCGCCTTCTTCGAGCCGGGAAAGCGTGTGATCGGCCTGCTGGTTGAGGACGGGCATGCTTATGGCGAGCCGCTGGACGATCACGGCGGCATGCTGTCCGTTTATGCCGGTGTGCCGATGGTGCGGGCGCTGGAGGATTGGCCCTTCCAGCCCGGCGAGCCGCTGGATTACGCCATTCAGGGTCGCCCCATGCTCCTGAAGCCCGGCGGCTTCCCGGCGGATTTCGATCTCTCGCCCGAGGCCAGCCGCCGCACCGTCATCGCACAGGATCGTGAAGGCCGCATCCTGTTCATGGTTAATGACTACGGCGCGGTTTCCCTCTACGCCCTGCGCGACTGGCTGGCGGCCACGCCGGAACTGAACATCAGCGCGGCTTTCAACCTCGATGGGGGCGGCTCTACCGGGCTGGCGCTGCGGGCGGGCGGGCGCGATCTGCTCATTGATTCGTGGTGGGAGGTGGCGACGGCAGTGGCCGCCTATCCCCGGTCTGCGCCGGGAACAGGAGAGTGAGTCGGATGGTCAGGATCATTATCGGCAACCGTGTGGGTCGCCAGGCGGCCCTGCGGAACGGCTGCACCGCGGCGATCTTCGATGCCTCCCGCCGCCTGCTGCTCACCCGCCGCGAAGATAACGGCCAGTGGTGCCTGCCCGGCGGCCAGATGGAGCCCGGCGAGAGCGCCGCCGAGTGCTGTGTGCGCGAGGTCTACGAGGAGACCGGGCTGGAAACCCGCGTCCTCCGCCTGATCGGTGTCTACTCCAGCCCGGACATGGTCGTGGAGTACCGCGATGGGGGCCGCTACCAGTTTGTCGGCCTGTGCTTTGAGTGCGAGGTCATCGGCGGTCAGCAGCGCCTCAGCCCGGAGACGACCGCCATCGGCTACTTCTCCCGCCAGGAGATCGCCGCCCTGGACCTGCTGGTTCACCACACGGCGCGCATCGACGATGCTTTCGCCGCGCAGGTCTCAGCCTGCATCCGTTAGATTCGGCGGAAGGCCCGCCGATTTCTTTTCGTTCTGCCACCTGTGAGGGAGTATGGGACGTATCGTGATCTTCCGCGCCTGCGGCGACCGTCTGGAGCGCCTGCCTGTCGAGGCCGACACGCTGGATGAAGCCACGCTCAGGACTGGCCACGGCGTCTATTCGGTCCTGCGAGTCTATCCCGGCGGGCGCGTCCTGCGCCTGGACCGCCATCTCGACCGGATGCGCCGCTCCGCGGCCGTGCTGGATGCGCCCTATCCCCTGGCCGATGGGTGGCTCCGGGCGGCCCTGCGCCGCGCCGTTCAGGCCGGCGGGCTGGAAGCCCCGCGCCTGCGCCTGACCGTCCCCTTCGACGCGCCCGACAGCGCCCTGATCGCTCTGGAGCCGTTCAGCCCGCCGCCCGCCGCCCTCTACGAGCAGGGCGTCCGCGTGGCTCTGGTGGAGGCCCACCGCGACTCGCCGCGCGCCAAGAACTCGCGCTTCATCGAGCAGCGCCAGCGCATCGAGGCCGCCCGCGCCGCCGGGGTCTACGAGACCCTGCTGTGCAGCGATGGCCTGCTGCTGGAAGGCACCAGCAGCAACTTCTATGGGCTGCTCGATGGCGTGCTCTACACCGCCGGCGAGGGCGTCCTGGAGGGAGTTGCTCGCAGCATCCTGCTGGAGGTGGCCCCGGCCGTCCTCCCGCTGGGGCTGACCGCCGTCCGCTGCGCCGATGCCCCCCGGCTCTCCGAAGCCATGCTCACCAGCGCCTCGCGGGGCATTGTCCCGATCGTCCAGATCGGCGAGGCGGTCATCGGCGGCGGCGTCCCCGGCCCGATCTACCGCGCCCTCCGTGAGCGCTACGACGCCCTGGTCGAGCGGGAGCTGGAGCCGTTGTGATCCGTTCCCGGTCGGCCTGTGAGCTTCCCTGCATTCTCCTGTCGGCCTGAATCCTTTATACTGGTGGCAGGTCCGCAGGCTGCTGAGTCATGGAGGGGGATGCTGGCATGGCTGCTACCGACATTTCTGTGTTCTTTCGACCTGCCGGCGTGGCGGTGATCGGGGCCTCGCGCGATCCGCAGAAGCTCGGTCACGGCGTCGTGAGAAACCTGATCAACAACCACTACACGGGCCCGATCTATCCGGTCAACCCGCGCGAGGATGAGATCCTCAATCTCAGAGCCTATCCGTCGATCGCTGACGTGCCCGATCCGCTGGAACTGGCCGTGGTGGCCGTCCCCGCGCCGCTGGTCGCTGCCCAGATTGAGGCCTGCGGACGGCGCGGCGTGGCGGCTGCCATCATCATCAGCGGCGGCTTCCGCGAGGTGGGCCCTGAGGGCGAGGCTCGCGAACAGGCGGTGCGCCGACTCGCTCGCCGCTACGGGATGCGCATCCTCGGCCCCAACTGCATCGGCACCATCGATGCCCATACGCCGCTCAATACCACCTTTGTCGTCGGCATGCCGCGTGCCGGCGATATCGCCTTCCTGTCTCAGTCCGGTGCGGTCGCAGCGGCCGTCATGGACTGGGCGGTTGGCTCCGGGGTGGGCTTCAGCCGCATCGTCAGCCTGGGCAACCAGGTCGATGTCACCGAGGCCGATATCCTCTCCGCCATCGGCCGCGATGGCCGCACCCGCGTCATCACCGGGTACCTTGAGGGTGTCTCCGATGGCCGCGCCTTCATTCAGGCCGCCACCCGCGCTGCGCAGGATCTACCCATCGTGATGCTCAAGGCGGGGCGCAGCGAGCGCGGCGCGCGGGCCGTCTCCAGCCATACCGGTGCGCTGGCTGGCGACAAGGCCGCCTACGAAGCCGCTTTCCGCCGCGCCGGGGTCCTGTGGGCCCATACTATGGAGGAGCTGTTCGATTGGGGCAGGGCGCTTGCCTGGCAGCCTCTCCCGGCGGGCAACCGCGTCGCCATCCTGACCAATGCCGGAGGCCCCGCTATCCTCGCCGTGGACTCCCTGATTGAAGCGGGCATGCAGATCGCCCCCCTGACCGATGCCACGAAGGCCTTCCTGCGTCAGCGGGTCTTCCCGGCTGCCAGCGTACAGAATCCCGTCGATATCCTGGCCGGGGCCGGCCCTGCCACCTACGCCCTGTGCCTCGATGCTCTCCTGACCGATGAAACGGTCGATGCCGTGGTCGTCATGCAGGCTCCGCAGGACTGGTTCGACCCCGTCAGCCTGGCCGAGGTCGTGGGCGAGGTCGCCAACAGCATGCTGGGGCGGCAGAAGCCCGTCCTGGCCGCGATCATGGGCCTGGCTTCCACCAGCGACGCCACCCAGATCCTGCACCGCCGTCGCATCCCGAACTTCGCGTTCCCGGAGCGTGTCGGCAGCACCCTGGCAGCCATGTGGCAGCGCAAGCACTGGCTCGATGTTCACCACCGCCCGGCCCGGGCCGTTCGCTTCCGCAGCATCGACCGCGAGACCGCCCGCATGGCCGTCGAGGCCGGCCTCGAGACGATCCGCCTCCAGGCCGGCGCCGGGCAGGCTGAGCCTCTCTCCGCCTGGATGGCGCCCCATCAGGTCGAGGCGCTCCTGGCTGCCTACAGCATCCCGACTCCCGGCAGCGGCCTCGCCCCGGATGTTGAGCAGGCCCTCTCGCTTGCTGAGACGGTGGGGTATCCGATCGCTCTCAAGCTCGCCTCCTCCGAGATCTCGCATAAGACCGATGTCGGCGGTGTGGTGCTCAACATCCGCTCGCCGGGTGACCTGCGTGCTGCTTTCCGCGAGATGATGGCCCGGGTCAGGAAGCTCGCGCCCGGTGCAGGGGTTCAGGGAGTCTATGTGCAGCATATGATCGCGGGACAGGCCGAGCTGATCGTCGGCGTGGTGCGCGATGCTCAGTTCGGCCCCCTGGTGATGGCTGGCACAGGCGGCACGCAGGTTGAGCTCAAGCGCGATGTCGCCTTCGAGCTCGCCCCGCTGAACCATCACCAGGCCGACGCCCTGCTCGACCGCACGGCAGCCGGGCGCCTGCTGGCCGGCTTCCGCGGCGCGCCGCCCGCCGACCGCAGGGCCGTGGTCGATGTCATCCTGCGTCTGGCGCAGATCGCGCTCGACTGGCCGGCTATCTCGGAGATCGAGATCAACCCGCTGATGGTCATGGAGAAAGGCGCGGGCGCGTCCGCCGTCGATGTGCGCGTCCGCCTGTCCGGCTGACGGGCGTCGGCGCACGGACACACACTCGCCAGATAGCGGACATCCCCCTCGCACCGTGCTGGGCGTGGTCCGCCGGGCCGGTGTGAGGGGGATGGGTCCTCTCAGGGGGCGGCGTCAGAGGGGCTGCATCACCCCGGTAGCGCGGTAGCGCTCGATCGCGGTGTCCACGATCCGGTTGATCAGCTCCTGATAGGTCCAGCCCAGCGCTTCTGCTTGCAGGCAGAGATCGCTCACCCCCGGCGACAGCCCCGGCAGCGGGTTGATCTCCAGAATATACGGCTTGTGGTGGTTTGCCGCATCCAACCGGAAGTCCACCCGCGCCACGTCCTTGCATCCCAGCACCCGGAATACCCCGGCGGAGAACATCTGCAGCTCGTGCAGCAGGTCGCGGTTCACCGGCGCCGGGCACAGATAGCGGAAGTCATCGGCCAGCTCGACTTTCATCCGGTTGGTGTACAGACCGGCTTCCGATTCATCGTAGGCGGCCATATCGACCTCCAGCGGCGGCAGGAAGGTCAGGCTGTCCGGCAGGACCGCCAGCGCCGCCCGGTCGTTGATCCGCCGCGCCGCGCTCGGCTTGAGATTCCCGACCATCCCGATCGTGATCTCGCGCCCCTCGATGTAGTGTTCGGCCATGATCGGCTGGTTGTAGCGCGCCAGCTGCTCGGCGATCTGCCCGCGCAGCTCCGCCACCGTCCGCACGATGCTGCGGGCGCTCACGCCCACGCTGGTCCCCTCCCGGCTGGGCTTGACGAACAGCGGGAACTTCAGCTCACGCCCTTCGTTCAGCAGATCCGCGTCCACCAGCTCGTCCGGATCCTCGAATACCTGGAACTCCGGCGTCGGCAGGTCGTGGTAGGTCAGGATCCGCTTGGTCATCGGCTTGTCCAGCGCCAGCGCCAGCGTCATGACCTTGCTGCCGGTGTACGGGATTCGGAGTCCCTCCAGCACCGCCGGCACCTGCGCTTCCCGCCCATCTCCGAAGTGCCCCTCCGCGATGTTGAAGCACAGATCGGGCCGGTACTCCTTCAGACGCGCCACCAGATTATAAGGGGCCGCAAACTGCGCCTCGACGAACTCCGCCTGGTGTCCACCCGCCTCCAGCGCGGCCAGAATCGCATCGACAGTCTTCTCACTGTCCAGATCGTCCCATTGATCGGGCGGCATCCCCTTCCAGGTGGGAGCGTTCTGCTTCAGGTTGGCGAGTACGGCAATACGCATCGGATGTGCTTGATCCCCTCCGGGCATGATGTCTCGCCGCACGGGCAGGTTAGCGCCCGGCGGCGGTGAAGGCTTATTATAGCGATATTCGCAGTCAGCAGGGGTGCTTAATCCGGGTACGGGATGATCAGCTCGCTGTCGTCGCGGATCGCCAGATCCATCATCGGCTCGCCCTGGTAGAACACCACCCCGTGATGCCACGCGATGACGAACCCATCGTGTTCGCTGGCGATGATGCCGTCATCCGGTCCCAGTGCTCGCCCGGTGATGTCGGTCATGCGCACCAGCGGTTGCCCGGTCGCGATCGGTTCGCCGGGGCGCACCAGCCGGTGCGCGATCCCCGTCTGCGGGGCATACGGGAATACGTGCCGGCGCACCGGGTAACCGGGCTGCGGCGCCGGAATCCCCGTGATGGCCTCCCGCTCCCCCGCCAGCATTCCCAGCCAGCGCATCACGTTGCGCAGCCCGCCCAGGGCCGCCTCCACCACCCCCGCATCGACGTGCATCCACGATCCCAGCTCCAGCGTGGCTGCCGGGATCGCCGCCCCGTTCAGCACCGACCCGCTTACCGACCGGTGCAGGTTCTTGTTCACGTAGTCATCGGCGGCGAACTCGTTGATCACCGTCAGCCCCAGCGCGCCCAGCATCTCACCCACCCGATCCTGCAGGCGCCGCGCCTCATTTCGCGTCAGCCCGCCGCCGCGCCCGCGCCGGTAGAAAACCGGGTCGCGGAACGCGAACGGGATCGAGCCGACCCAGGCATTGTGCAGGTCCAGCAGGCAGGCCGCTCCGCTCTCCACGATGGCGTCATACAGCCGCCGGTAGGCGTCCTCGATCTCAGGCCGGGGCCGGGCGCCGTCTTCGCCCGCTGGCCGGCTGGGCCGGTTGGGTGGGGGGAAGTAGCGGTTGGGATCGCCCTGTAAATAGTAAGGCTGGCGCTGGCGCGTCCGCAGCCCGCCGGGATTCAGCGTGGGGATCGCCACCACCGTCCCACGCAGCGCGCTCACCAGCGCCTCGGTCATCAGGTGGTGCAGGACGATCAGTCCGGTCTGCTCGCCCCCGTGAATGCCGGTTGTCAGCCACAGCACCGGCCCGTCTGCCTGCTTCCCCTGGGCGATCATCACCGGGAACGAATCGCTGCCTCCGCTGGGCAGCGACACGGCTGTGAACTCCCCGATCGTGATCTTCCCCGGCCTGGCGGTGGCTGTGCCGATGGTCAAGGCTGGCATACTCTGGTGCTCCCCTCAATGGGCCGATGGGGCTCAGACCTCCCAGCTGGACCACGCCGCCGCGTGCTCCAGCGCGGCCAGCGTCAGCAGCGAGAGCTGCCGCATCCCGGCCGCGATCGGCCCTGTGTCGATGGACTCCTGCAGCGTGTGGGCGCCGCTCCCGGTTGTGATCCCGACGCAAACGGCGGGGATCCCCCGCGCCAGCGGGATGTTGGCATCCGTGGAGCCGATCTCGCGGCGGCCCGGCCCCCCACCGGTCAGCTCCAGGGCGCACAGTGCGGCCTGCGCCAGCGGATGCCCCGCTGGCAGGGCGCCCCCCGGACGGTCGCCGATCACGCGGGTTTCCACCTCCACCCCCGCCGGGATCGCCTGCCCGCTGATGATGGTCCGCACCGCGTTCTCCAGCGCGCTCAGCGCCCGGCTGTCCTCCGACCGCAGATCGATCGCCAGGCTGGCCTGCGCGGCGCGGGTGTTGATCGACATCCCCCCGCGGATCAACCCGATGTTGAAACTGGAGCGCGGCGTCGCCGGCGGGACGATGCGCTCAACCAGCGCCGCCCCGATCGGCAGCAGCGCATGGATCGCGCTGGGCGCGCTGGCCTGCAGCCAGCTGTGCCCGCCCGGCCCCTCCGCGGCCACCTCCAGGCGGCGCACGGCCAGCCCGGCGTCATAGACCCGGCCCAGCCCCATTCCCTCCACGATCACCGCCAGGCCGATCCGCCCCGACAGCCGGTCGCAGGCCGCTCGCATCCCGCGTAAATCGCCCAGCCCTTCCTCGCCGGTGGTCGCTACCACCCACAGGTCGGCAGGCAGCCCGATCGCCCGCTCACGCAGCGCCGCGCTCAGCGCCAGGATCGCCGCCACCCCCAGGCTGTTGTCCCCGATCCCTGGCCCGCTGATCTGCCGCCCCCCCGGGCTGTGCGTCAGTGATAGGTCCGTGTCTGCCGGGAAGACAGTGTCCAGGTGAGCGCTGAGCAGCACGCCGGGTCCTGTCTGCCGGCCCGGCAGCCGCCCGTAGATGTTCCCGACGGCATCCCGATCAATGTCCACGGCGCCCAGCGCCGACAGCCGCCGGGCTGTGTAGCTCCCGCGCTCCGCTTCGGCAAAGGTCGGCGCGGCGATCTGCTGGATCGTCTCGGCCTCGGCGGCCACTCCGGGTGCGCCCGCCTGCCAGTGGGCCAGCAGGGCCGCGACCTCGGGTCGCGTGGCCAGGGCGCGCATGGCTTTTGCGATGTTCACCGGCGGTTTCTCCCGTGCGTGCTGTCCGCTATTGTAGGCGTTGTGCTGGCTCCGGCAAGCCTGCTTCCGCCCGGCAGGCCGGCCCTGACCGCAGTTGTGCGGCCTGCCCGCTCGGCCTATAATGCTACCCGTGAGTTCAGACGAGACCATCCTGCTGATTGAGCGGCCGGGCAAGAAGGAGCAGACCTTCGCGGCGGCCCTGGCGCGCAAGGGCTTCACGGTGGAAGTCGTTTCCACCGGACACCAGGCCCTCAGGCGTGCGGCGGCCCTGCGCCCGGCGCTGGTCGTCGTCAACGCCGCGTCCCTGGGCAGTAATGGGCTCCGCATCTGCCGCAACCTGCGCGATGGCATGGACGGAGTGCCCATCGTGCGCATCCTTGCTGCCGGCGTCGTGCCGGACCCGGCGGGCGACTCCAGCGCCGAGGTGACCCTGATCCTCCCGTTCACCCCGCGCAAGCTCATCAACCGGGTCACTCGTCTGCTGCCCGGCGCCCGTAAGGAGGCGGTCGTGGTCGGCCCGATCCGGCTGGTGCCGGCCGTCCGCATCGTCGAAGCCCATGGTCGTGAGCGGCGCCTCACGCCCAAGGCCGCCAGCCTCCTGAACGTCTTTCTCTGCCATCCCGGCGAGACTCTCGACCGCAGCTATCTCATGCGCCAGGTCTGGAATACTGATTACCTGGGCGATACCCGCACCCTGGATGTGCATGTCCGCTGGGTGCGTGAGGCTGTCGAGCCGGACCCGCGCCATCCTCGCTATATCGTCACGGTCCGCGGACAGGGCTACCGTTTTGAGCTGGCCCCGGCGCTGGAGCCTGAGCCTGCCTGACGCAAAAAGCACCGGCTGCGGCCAGCCGGTGCGGTCGATCATACGGACCATCTTGGAGCGGACCCCCGCGGGCCCGCTCCGTCTATTGATTCTTGGCCTGCAGCGCGGCCAGATGCTTCATCAGGCGTGACTTGCGGCGGGCGGCATTGTTCGGATGAATCACACCCTTGCTGGCCGCGTGATCGAGCCACCGCACAGCCTCGCGCACCGCTTCCGACGACGCTTCCATATCTCCGGTGGCGATAGCCTGGCGGGCCTGCTTCACCTCGGTGCGGGCGCGGGCGCGGTGGATGCGGTTGCGGATGCGGCGCTTCTCGATCTGCTTGATGCGCTTCTGGGCTGCCTTTGTATTCGCCAAAGCAGCACCTCCCTCAGAATGTCAGTCCGGGTCACAATGGGGGCGGATTGTACCACATCCCTGTCCCGCTTGTCGAGCCATGCCTGCCCGGATTTTCGCAGGTGCACCCGATCCTGCGCGGCTTCCTCGCTTGCCTGCCTCATCGCCCTACGCTATAGTTCCCTCACGATCAGTTGAGGAGGCTGTGCCATGAGCGCCGTTCGCCGCCGCCCCGGAATCTGGCGCCGCATCCGGGCTGCGTATCACCTGTGGTCTGGCCGCGTGCATCGCCACTACGGCATCGTTCACTATGATACCCGCGAGTTCATCAGCGCCGTCGAGCAGTACGGCGAGGCGACTTCGCTCAACCCGCTGCTCGCCGATGCCTACCTGGAGCGCGGCATCCTCCAGTGGCGCGAGCTCGGTCGCGCCCCGCACGCCATCCGTGATCTCACCACCGCGCTGGCGCTCCGCCCCGGCTGGGCCGAGGCGCTTTTCAACCGGGGTCTGGCGCATCAGGCCGCCGGCAATTTCGGCGCGGCCATGGACGATCTGGCCGCCTATCTGGACCTCGGCGAGGAGACCTGGCGCGAGACCGCCGCCAGCCAGCTGGCTCATCTGCGCGAGCTCCTCAACGGTCACCCCGCGCTGGAGCACCGCCGCCATGGCGCATGACGCGCTGGCTCGCCTGACCCTCACCCGCATCCTCTTCGGCGACATGATCCTGAACTGGCTGCTGGGCGGCGTGCTGATGCTCGCCCCGGCTGCCGTGGATCGCGCCCTGGGCAGCGCCCCCCTGCTGCCGGCCCCCGCCTACCGCCTCATCGGGGGGGCATTCCTTCTCTTCGCCGCCTGGCAGGCCAGCCTGATCCGCCGCGGAGAGGCTGGCCGGGCCGCCTGGCTGTTCGCCGGCCTGATGTGTGTGATCCCGTTCGCTCTGCTGGCTGTGGCGCTGCTGTTCCTGCCGTTCGCTCTGCGCCCGGCCTGGCGCATCGTGCTGTGGGCCGGCAATACCTACATGCTGCTGCTTGGAATCTGGTACCTGACCCTGGCCGCCTGGCGGGAGTGAGACCCCCGCCAGGGCGTGCTTGCATTTCCAGTGGACTGATCGTATCCTGTTGGCGGATACCTCTGCGCAAGGAGCAGGCGCACATGGCACAGGCCCGAATCTTGGTGATTGACGACGATCGCATCATCCTTGACATGTTGAACCTTGCCCTCAGCAAGGCTGATTTTGAAGTCATCAACGCGGTGGATGGTGAGCTTGGCCTGCGCCGCTTCCGTGATGATCATCCCGATCTCGTCATTGTCGATATCGCCATGCCTGGTATTGACGGCTATCAGGTCGTCTCCCAGATTCGCGAGAGCGAACAGGATTCGCACATTCCTATCATCGTCCTCACCGCGCATGAGCAGCCCGTCATGCGTGCCTATGCCGAGGAGCTGGGCGCGAATCTCTACCTGACCAAGCCCGTTACCCCCCGCCAGCTGGTCGATCGCATCAGGGAGCTCCTTCAGTCCTGACGGTCTGCCCGCTCTCCCCGCCTTCCTTTCGATCCAGGGGCTGCCGCTCCGCCCGTCAATGCGGGTGGGCAGGTTTGCCTGCCCCGGGTATAGTCGTGGCGTGATTTCACCTGCTGGAAAGGGACCTCATGACGCATCCCCTCCACTCGCTGGTTCTGGGCCTCGATGGCGCGACCTGGGATCTCCTGCTTCCCCTGGCCGAGCGTGGCGTCATGCCGCACCTCGCCGCCCGGATTGCCTCTGGCGCACGCAGCGTCCTCCACTCCACCATTCCCCCGCTCACCGGCCCTGCCTGGACGACGCTGGCCACCGGCAAGAACCCCGGCCACCACGGCTTCTTCGACTGGGGCATCCTGTCCGAGGATTACCGCCTCCACATGTGGAGCGCCCGCCAGGTCCGCGATCAGCCGTTCTGGGCTCGCCTCAGCGATGCTGGCCGGTGCGTGGGCGTGTTCGACTTCCCCTTCACCTATCCCCCGGAGCCCCTCAACGGGTTCATGGTCTGCGGCATGGGCACGCCCGGCCGCCGCTTCCAGTGGGCTTATCCCCCCGACTGGCAGCCTGAGATCGAGCAGACCCTCCCACCGGATTACAGCTTCAACTTCCAGCTGGTGGCCTATGCCGCCGATGAGTATGACCGTCTGGTGGACGATCTCATCGCCGGCGAGCAGGTCCGGACGCGCGTGCTGCTGGCTGCCCTCGACCGCTTCAACCCCGACGATCTGGTCGTGGTCTTCACCGGCGTCGATCGCGTCGGCCATTTTCTGGGCCACCGCGCTGATTTCTCCTCGGCTGACTTCGATCGCCTCCCGCCCGATCAGGCCGCCATCGTCCGCTACTACCGCGCTCTCGACGGCCATATCGGGGCCCTGCTCGATCGCCTCGCGCCCGGCGGTCTGCTGGCCGTCGTCTCCGACCACGGTTTCACCCGCCTGCGCAGCATCCTCCATCTCAACGAGTGGCTGCTGCGCCGCGGTTATCTGGCGACCTTCCCCCTTAGCCGCCTCAAGGCGAGTCTCGCCTACGTATCCGGCGCGTTCTCCCGCCGCCGCAACCAGCAGATCGCCGGATCCGTGGATGACGCCGAGACCGGCATCAGCGATGAGCTGGCCGCCGGACTCTTTGACGCGGGCCGCCATCTCGGCCAGCGCATCGACTGGTCGCGCACCCGCGCCTTCTCCAATTCCTACAATGGCATCTACCTCAACACGGTGGGCCGCTTCCGGCAGGGGACGGTCCGCCCGGGCCCCGATGCCGATCGCCTGAGCCGCCAGATCGCCGGCGACCTGCTGCGTCTGGTTGATCCGCAGACCGGCGAGCCGGTCGTGGAGCGCGTCTATCGCCGTGAGGAGGTCTATGAAGGCCCCCGCCTGGAGCACACCCCTGACCTCATCATCGACTTCCGCAGCGACGCCTGGGCCGCCGATCGCTTCTTCTTCGTGCCGCATGACTTCGGGCTGCGCCACGGCCTGAGCCCCTTCCGTCGTCCCAGCCCGTGGGGCAGGGGCAACCATCACCGCAGCGGCATCCTCCTGCTGGAGGGTGCGCCGTTCCGCGCCGGGGCGGCTCTCCCCGGAGCCCATCTGCAGGATGTCGCGCCCACCCTCCTCTACGCCCTCGGTTTGCCGGTTCCCTCTGGCATGACCGGCCGGGTGATCGAGGAAGCGTTTGACCCGGCCTTCCGGGACCGCCAGCCCATCCGCATCGCCCCCGACCTGGCTCTCAAGCCGGAACCCGACTCCGGCAGCGGCCTGTCCGCCCGCGAGGAGGAGCTGGTCTACGAGCGCCTCCGCGATCTGGGTTACATGGAGTGACGGGGTTGCCTGCGCCGGCCTCAGAGGCATCGAGCGGCGCCGTCGCCAGGCGGGCCGTGCGGGGAGCGTTCTTTAACACGGTCTTCACCTACGCCACCCAGCTACTCGGGTTCTCGGCAGGTGTCGTGCTCGCCCGCCTGCTCGATCCGGAGGACTACGGCCTGTACGGGATCGGCATGGCCCTGATGCTCCTGTTTTCCCGCGTGCGCGTCTGGGGCTTCAATTCGCTGATCCTGGCCGATCCCGACCCCGATGATCACGAGATTTCCACGCAGTTCTGGCTCAGCATTGCGTTCAGCCTGCTGGTTGTCGTCCTGCTGGCCGCCGCCGGGCCGCTGCTGCGCCGGATCTATTCTGCCCCGCAGGTGCTCATGGCCCTCGTGCTGGCTGGCCTGGCGGTCTTTGAGAGCGATGGCGTCGCCTCGACGCTCGAAACCATGCTCGCCCGCGACCTGAACTACCGGGCCATCTCTGGTGCGCTGCTGGTAGCCTCCATCCTGGGACTTGCCGCCAGCATCGGCATGGCCCTGGCTGGCTGGCGGGCCTGGGCGCTGGCCGGCGGCTATGGAGTCAGGACGCTGGCTTACTGCGCCGGCGTGTGGCTGCTGGCCCCCCGGCGCCCGCGCCTGCTCTTTTCGCTGGCCCGTGCGCGGGGCCTGCTCCGCCGCGGCCGTTTCCTGCTGTGGGGCGGCATGGGAACCTTCATCGCCTACCAGTATGATGACATCGCCGTCGGCACGCTGGCCGGCGATGTCGCCCTCGGGCTGTATCGCCGCGCTTACGACTGGTCGCTTCTGCCCATGTCCATCATTGGGGGCATCCTGGGCGTCTCCGGCGCGACCTACGCCCGTGTCCGGGACGATCGCGCCGCGCTCACGGCCGCCGTCACCTCGATCCTGGACGTGGTGGCCCTGATCGCGCTGCCTGTCTCCTGCAGCCTGGCCCTGATGGCCCCGGAGTTCGTCGCCGTCGTCTACGGCGAGAAATGGCTGCCGGCTGTGCCGCTTCTGCGCCTTCTGCTGGTCTATTCGCTCTTTCGTCCTCTGGTGGACAGCATCGGCTCGCTCGCCCAGCCGCTCGGCCTCCTGCACGTCAAGATGCGCTACGGCATCGCCCAGTCCGTCGCCATGATCGTCCTGGCCAGCCTGCTCACCTGGCGCTTCGGAGCTGCCGGTGCGGCGGTCAGCGCCGGCCTGGTCGTGATCATCGGCTTCGTGATATTCTACCGGGACCTGCTGCGCCCCCATGTCGATGTGCGCTACGGCGCCGTGTTCGGTGCCCCGCTGCTGGTTACCGCGGTGGCTTCGGCGGCCACCCTGCTGGTCTTTCGGGCCTGGGCGCCCCCGGAGCGCTGGCAGCTCCTGCTGCTGAAGACAGCCCTGTTTTTCGCTGTCTACGGCGGCCTGCTGCTGATCCTGGCCCGCCGCCGCCTGCTGGATCGTCTGCGGGCGCTGCGCCGTGTCGCCCGCGCCGCGGACCCTGCGCCGGAGACCCCCTGACCCGTGCAGACGCCCGATCTCGCTCCCGCTCAGATCGCACGCCGTGTTATCCGCGGCGTGGCGATGCTCGGCGTGGCTCAGTATGCCACCGTCGCCATCGGGCTGGGCAAGATGGTCATCCTCAGCCGCCTGGTCGATCCGGCGATCTTCGGCGTGGTGGCGCTCGCTGCCACCTACGTCTCCTTTCTGTCGATCTTCCGCCTCGACCTTCGCCCGGTCGTCGTGACCGGCGATACGTCGCCGGCCCGGCTGTCCACCCAGTTTGCGCTGGAACTGGCCAGCGCGCTCGCGGGCGCTCTGCTGGCCATGCTGGCTTACGCGGTCGCCCCGGGGCTGTGCTCGCCGGCCTGCTGGGCGGCCATCGCCGCTCTGATGGCCGCCCGCATCGTCGGTGCGCTCACCTCCACACCGCTCTATCTGCTGGAGCGCGATCTGCGCCACGATGTGATCAGCCGCCTGACGGTCATCGGCGCGGCCCTCGGCCTGCTCTCCAGTGTGACTCTGGCGGCTCTGCGCCTGCCCCTGGCGGCCCTGCTGGCCGATGCCGCCGCCCTGCTGATCGTGCCCGGCCTGGGCGCCTGGCTGATCACCCGCTGGCGGCCCGCCCTGCGCTGGGACCGCGCTGTCTCGCAGGACATCTGGGCCTTCGGGATGACCCTGTGGACGACCGGCCTGCTGGGCAAGATCGTCTATGAGTTTGACGACTGGCTGATCGGCACCTTCCGGGGTGAGGCGGCGCTCGGCTTCTATTCGCGGGCTTACAATCTCGCCAAGCTGCCCCTTGATGTCTTCGGCGGAGTCATCGCCGCGGTCAGCATGCCGCTGTATGCTCGCAGCATGGCGGCCGGGGCCGGGGCGCTCGCGCAGGCTTACCGCCTGACGACCTGGCTGCTTGCGCGGGTGGTCTTTCTCACCGGCACGATCATGCTGGCTGCGTCCGACGAGCTGATTGTCCTCATGCTGGGGCGCACCTGGCTGCCGGTCGCGCCGCTGCTGCGCCTCATGTCGCTCTTCGTCCTGGGGCGGCCCCTGTTCCAGAACAACGGCATCCTGCTCACCGCCCTCCGTGAGGAAAAACCCTTCCGCCGCCTGACGCTCCTCCAGGCTGTCCTCCTCCTCGTCCTGGGGCCGCCCGTCGTCCTGCGCTGGGGCGAGGCGGGCATCTCGGTGGTCGTCAGCCTGATGATGGGGGTCGGTCTGGCGGTCAGTGAGTGGTATACTTCCCAACGGGTCGGGGTCGCTGGCCTGCGCGATTACGCGCTGCCCGTCCTGCTTGGCCTCACCCTGACTCCCGCCTTGATCGGGCTGGGGCGCTGGCTGGAGGCCGGCCTGATCGTTTCCCTGCTGGTCAAGGGGCTGCTCGGCGGCAGCCTCTTTGCGGCGGCGATCCTCCTGCTCGAGCGCCGCCGCGTGGCCGAAGCGGTGGCGCTGGTCACCGCCAATTTGTTGACACCGGAGAAGGCAAGCGGTGAGGACTCTGCGTGACTGGCTGAGCACCCGCGTATACCTGTTCTTCCGGGTTTACGTGCCGAACTACATCCTGAGCTGGCTGCCATTTGTGCGGCTGCGTCTGGGATACTACCGCCGTATCTGCGGCATGACCATCGGCCCCGATACCGCCCTCTGGCTGGGCTGCTGGTTCGTCGGCGCCGCGGTCGATCAGATCGTCATCGGCCGCGGCTGCTCCATCCCGCGCACCCACTTCGTCGCCGGCGAGCGCATCACCATCGGCGACTATGTCGTTTTCGGCCACGATGTCGCCCTCTACACCTCCGATCATGATCCCGATGACCCGGCTTTCACCCGCCGCAACGCGCCCATCACCATCGGCAGCCGCGCTTTCATCGGCTCGCGGGCGATCATCCTGCCTGGCGTCACCATCGGGGAAGGGGCGGTGGTGGCAGCCGGATCAGTCGTCACCCGCGATGTCGATCCCTTCACCATCGTCGCCGGCAACCCGGCTCGCTATGTGCGCGATCGGGCCGTCCGCGAGTTCACCTACACTCACACCCTTGATCATCTACCCCCGGTCAACTGAGGCCGCCTGTCCGGGTTTGCGTTATAATAGTCCCCGGCGTGAGCGGACGGACCCCGAGCTGGCCGGGCGATCGCGGCCCGGCGCGTTCCGGGCTGAGGAAAGTCCGCGCTCCACAGGGCACGGTGCTGGCTAACAGCCAGGCGGGGCGACCCGACGGCAAAGTGCAACAGAGAGGCAGAGTGCGTGGCCGGAGCCTGGCTCCGCGCTGCGCGAGGGTGAAACGGTGCGGTAAGAGCGCACCGGCGCCTCTGGCGACAGGGGCGGCCAGGCAAACCCCACCGGGAGCAAGGCCAAGCAGGGACGAGGGGCGGCCCGTACCGTTTGAGTCCCGGGTAGGCTGCACGAGGCGTCTGGCAACAGGCGTCCCAGAGAGATGATCGCCCCGGCGGAGACCGCTCCGCCGGACAGAACGCGGCTTACAGGCTGGCTCGGGACCGCCCGCTCCGCCGATCCCCCCGGCGGCTTGCGAGTCCGCGAGTCCACGATACAATCTGCTCCGGCTTTGACCCCGGCCCCTGGCCGGCCTGTAAGATTCGAAAGACCGAGGTACGACCTGTGAAACAAATGCTGATGGCTGCCCTGATCGTGGCGGCGCTGGCTGTGACGGGTTGCAGTGCCCTGGGAATCGGTGCGCCCCCCGCCACCTACACCCCGCTGCCCACCTACACGCCCCTGCCGACCTATACGCCGCCGCCTACCGCGACCGCGACTTTCCTGCCGTCGCCCACGGCCCTGCCCACCGCCACAGCTACCCCGGAGGGGCCGCAGCCCACCCCCACCATCCCACCTACGGCGACCAGCTCCCAGGCTCAGGGCGTGCTGGCCTATGGCGCCAACCTGCGCGAGGGCCCCGGCACCACCTTCGACATCATCGAGGAGCTGCCGGCCGGTGAGCCGCTCGTCCTGCTGGGACGCGACCTCAACGGCGGGTGGATCTATGTTCGTACCACAGCCACCACCGAGGGCTGGGTGGCTCTGCGCCAGCTTCAGGGCCCGGTCGATGTGGCTCGCCTCCCGCTGGCCGCCAGCATCCCCACCCCGGATCCGGCGCTGATTACCCGGACCCCCGCCACGCCGACCCGCGCCGCCGTGACGGGCACCCAGGCTCCCGGTGCGTCTGGCACGCCCTCGGCGTCCGGCACGATCGATTTCCGTGTGGTAGCCGGCGCCGCGCCGGTCTGCGAGACCTTCACCTGGCGCATGGCCAACCGCTTCCCGGTGGTCAGCATCACCGCCGAGATCCCGCCCTTCGATACGCTCTCCCCCGAAGATGAGGTCAGCGAAAAAGTCTTCCTGCTCGACCGCGGCCAGGTGCCCGAATTCATCGACGTTAAGGCTCAGGGCAACGTCCGCCCCGGCGACTGCCGCGACTCGGATAAGACCTGCCAGAACGCGACCATCACCGTCTGTGCTGGCGCTGCCTCCAGCGCGCCCACCGGCGGCTCCGTGTACGCGGTCAATCTGCTCCTGCGCCTGGGCACTCAGAGCTACAACCAGTTCTACCTGGATGCCGAAGGGGCCATCCCCTCGACCTTCATCGTGGTTGCTCCCTAGCGCCATCTTGAGACGCTGACTCTCTGCCGCGCCGGGCGGGTCCTGGCGCGGCAGCTTTTTCCCGGCGCCGGGATGGCGGCGTCAGACCCCGGCCTGCTCCCGGATCATCGTCAGCAGCATCTTGAACCGCACCCGCGCCTTCACCCCGTGCGGCACGTTCGCGGGCAGCAGCAGCGCCTCGCCGGCCTTTGCCAGGATCGCCCGGCCGCCCACCGTCCAGTCCGCCTCGCCGTCCAGTACCTGCACCAGCGCATCGAACGGGGCGCTGTGCTCGCTCAGCTCCTGCCCGGCGTCAAAAGCGAACAAAGTGACCGTCCCCGTCGTCTTCTTGATGAGGATCTTGCTGACCACCGATCCCGCCGCGTAGCCTACGGACTCGGCCAGCGGCGTCGCGTCCAGCAGAGAGGTGTCCATGCTGCCTCCTTGGGTAGGGGAGTGTCCGCTGCTACTGTACACGCGTCACTTTCATCCTGCCAGCCCGATCCCCTCCCGGGCTGGCTCTGCATCCATTGCGCGGGGCTGGCTGTGCTCTATAATGGAAGGGGCTGGCGGGGCAGTTCCCCGCCCCAGGAGTCCCGGTATGGCATCTGGCCCTCGTGAACCCATTCCTGCCCATCTCCTCCCATACGAAGTCTGGTACCGGGCCTTCACCAGCCTGGTCTTTGAGAGCTTCGTCAAAGGGGTTGTGCGGGAGCACTACCACCCCGACCCGGTTCATGTCAGCCTCCAGGTGACCCCCGATGAAGCCGTGCTGTACGTCCGGGGCAGCTCAGGGAGCGCCATCCTGGCCGAAGATGATCAGCTGCGTGACTGGGCCCTCAGCTTCATTGCCGTCGAAGTCTTCAGCCTCGAGCCCGCCGATGTAGACCTCATCTACCTCGATGGCCGGGTCGGCGCTCAGGACACCTATCTGTACATCGCCGGCCGCGGCATCCTCATCGCCGGCGATGATCAGCATCGTAAAGGATTGTATCTATGAACCGGCAGACTCTGGCTTACCGCAGAGCGTTCTCTGTGACCCTGCTGGCTTTCGTGCTGGCGCTGATGGCCTGCAATATCCCCGGCTGCGCCCCGCAGCCCGGCCCGACCCCTCCGGGCGGCACCGCTATCCCGCCCACCGTCGATCCGGCCTCCCTGCCGCCCACCAACCCCCGCATCGTCGCGCAGCGCCCCTATCCCGGCGAGGAGTTGCCCCTGGATGGCAGCGTCGATATCTACTTCGATCAGCCGATGGATCGCGTCTCGGTGGAGCGGGCCCTCCGCATCGAGCCGGCCGTCCAGGCTGATGTCACCTGGATCGATGACTCTACCGTCCGCGTCACCCCGCGTTCCGGCGAACTCAAGCGGGCTGCCCGCTACAGGGTCTCCGTCGGCGAAGGCGCCGAGAGCCGCCGCGGCCTCCAGATGGAGCAGACCTTCGTCGTCGATGTCCAGACCGTTGGCTTCCTCCAGGTCGGCGAGGCCGTCCCCGCCCCGGATGCGGCCGGCGTCGCCGCCGATGCGGTCATCACCGTCTTCTTCAACCGCCCGGTCGTCCCCCTCGGCATCGCCGGGGATGCATCCGGCCTGCCGCAGCCGCTGACCTTCTCGCCGGACATCCCCGGCGCGGGGGAGTGGATCAATACCAGCATCTACCAGTGGACGCCCTCCGCCCCGCTGGCCGGCAGCCAGACCTATACCGTCACCGTTCAGGGCGATCTCGCCGACCAGACCGGCGGCATCATGGAGGCCCCCTACAGCTGGTCGTTCACCACCCTCCCGCCCGATGTCACAACGGTCCTTCCGGCCTCCAGCGCTTCCGATGTGGGCCTCGACCAGCCCGTTCAGGTGACTTTCAACCAGCCGATGGATCGCGCCTCGACCGAGCGCGCTTTCTTGCTGGAGCGCACCGACCGCCAGGCGGTCGAAGCCGTCCCCGGCCGCTTCTCGTGGGATGAGTCCGGTCAGATCATGACCTTCAACCCGGCTGGTGGGCTTCAGCTCGATGCCATCTACCAGGCCAGCCTGAGCGCATCCGCCCGCGCGGCTACCGGCGCCGCCACCCTCAGCCGCGACTTCACCTGGACGTTCCAGGCCGTCCGGACTCCGGCGGTCCTCAGCACCGAGCCCTTTGGCGGTCAGCAGGGCGTCCCCTCCTATTACGGCGTGCGCTTCCTGTTCACCGCGCCGATGGATCCCGACAGCTTCACGGAGGACATGGTCGTCACCGACCCGCCCCTGCCGGATACTGCCTCCTTCTATTACTCGGACTACGACCGCAGCTGGAATGTCAGCGCCGAGTGGCTGCCGTCCACCACCTACACGGTCACCCTGCAGCCCGGCGCCTCCGATCCCTACGGCAATCGTATCAGCGATCCGTACACGTTCTCCTTCACCACCGGCCCCCTGGATCCCTGGGTGCAGATCAACGCCCAGGGTCTGGTAGGCTACTACGATTCCGCCGTCGAAACCGAACTGTTCGTCCTCTACCGCAACGTCAGCCGCCTCGACTTCCAGCTTGCCCGCCTGCCCCTCGGCGATTTCGCCCGCCTGACCGGCCCGGACGCTTATTCCTACTTCGATTCCTACACGCCCGCCGCCGGCGACACCCTGCGCGAATGGTCGATCCCATCCGAGGGCGCGCTCAATGAAGCGGTCTATGCCAGGGTGCCCCTCACCACACCGGAAGGCCGTTCGCTGGAGCCTGGCACCTATCTGCTCACCCTCGATGCGCCGGAGGTTCAATACGGGCGCATCCGTCACCTGATCGTCGTCACCAACGCCAACCTCACGCTGAAGTCCAGCTTCGATGAATCCCTGGTTTGGCTCACCGACCTGCGCACCGGGCAGCCGCTGTCCGGCATCCCGGTCACCCTTTACAACGAGCGTTTTGGCGCCGTGGCCGATGGAGTCACCGGGCGCGACGGAGTCCTGGAGCTGGAGGCGCCCCACCGGGCCAACCTCTGGTCGATCCAGTATGCCGTCGCCGAGGGCGGCGGAGTCTTCGCCGTCGCCACCACCGATCTGGGCGAGGGCATCTATCCCTGGGACTTCGGCCTGCCCGGTTTCTTCGACTTCCAGGACTTCAGCCTGTATCTCTATACTGATCGTCCCCTGTACCGCCCCGGCCAGGAGGTCTTCTTTAAGGGCATCCTGCGCAGCAAGAACGATGTCGTCTATGCGCTCCCTCCCGATCAGCAGATCACCGTCCGCGTCTTTAATGATCAGGGCGACGAGATCCGCACGGTCAACCTGCCTCTCAGCGAGTTTGGCACCTTCAGCGGCTCGCTCACCCTGGATCAAGAGGCCTCGCTCGGCTACTACAGCATCATGGCCGAATACCACGAGATCCAGACGGGTCTGGGCTTCCAGGTCGCCGAGTATCGCAAGCCGGAGTTCGTCGTCAGTGTCACGCCGGAGGAGCCCGCCGTCGTGGAGGGCGATACCATCCGCGTGGCGGTGGATACCCGGTTCTTCTTCGGCGGCCCCGTCAGCGGCGCCGGGGTCACCTGGACCGTCCTCGCCGACGCCTACTTCTTTGACTATCAGGGGCCGGGCGCTTACAGCTTCAATGACTTCCCCGAAGATGAGGCCCTCAGCCCGGATTTCATCCCCGGCTACGGCGAAGTCATCGCCGAGGGCAGCGGCGTCACCGATGATCAGGGGCGCCTGCTCATCCAGCTGCCGGCCAGCCTGGATGACAGCGCCACCTCCCGCCGTCTCACGATCGAAGCGACCGTCACCGACATCAACCAGACCTCGGTCTCCAACCGCGCCGAGGTGATCATCCACCGCGGCCGCTACTATGTCGGCGTCAGCCCGGATGTCTACGTCGGCGTCGCCGGTCAGCCCCAGTCCGCCCGCCTGCTCGTCGTCGATTGGGAGAGCGCTCCGGTGCCCGATCAGGACGTCAGCGTCCAGATCGTTGAGCGCCGCTGGAACAGCGTGCAGGAACGTGACCAGTACGGCCGCACCCAGTGGACGTGGACCGTCGAGGACATCCCGGTCGGCGATCCGCAGACCGTCACCACCGATGATCTGGGCCGCGCTTCCGTCACCTTCACCCCGCCGCGCGGCGGCATCTTCCGCATCGTGGCCACCGTCGCCGATCCGCAGGGCAACCGCCAGCGCGGGGCCGCCTATATCTGGGTTTCCGGCACCGAGTTCGTGGCCTGGCGCCAGGCCAACAATGACCGTATCGACCTCATCGCCGACCGCCGCGACTACGCGCCCGGCGACACCGCCGAGATCCTCATCCCCTCGCCTTTCCAGGGGGAGGACGTGCAGGCGCTGGTCACGGTCGAGCGCGGCAGCATCCTGCAGCACGAAGTCATCACCCTTCCCACCAACTCGACCGTCTATCGGCTCCCGATCACCGGCGACTTCGCCCCCAACGCCTACGTCTCCGTGGTGATCGTCGGCGGCGTCACTGACTCCAATCCCGTCCCGTCCTACCGCATGGGCCTGGTCGAGATCCGCGTCGATCCCGTCGAGCAGTCCATCCGGCTCGAAGTCACCCCCGACCGTGATAAGGTCGGCCCCCGCGAGGAGGTCACCTATACCATCACCGCTGCCGACCACGAGGGTAACCCCGTGGACGCCGAGGTCTCGCTGGCGCTGGTCGATCTGGCCACGCTCTCGCTGGCGCCGCCTAACAGCGGCTCCATCGTCGAGCACTTCTACGGCCTGCAGGGGCTGGGCGTGCGGACGGCTGTTCCGCTCGGCTATCTCGTCAACCGCCGCAATCAGGAGCTGTTTGACCGCGGCAAGGGCGGTGGTGGCGGCGGCGGTGAGGGCTTCTTCGAGGTCCGCGGCGACTTCCGTGACACGGCCTACTGGTCGGCCCGGGTCCGCACCGGTGAGGATGGCGCTGCCGAAGTCACCATCACCCTGCCGGACAACCTCACCACCTGGCGCATGGATGCCCGCGCCGTCACCGGCGATACGCTCGTCGGCCAGGCGCAGGTCGATATCGTCTCGACTCGCCCGCTGCTGGTCCGCCCGCAGACGCCGCGCTTCTTCGTCGCCGGCGATCAGTCTGCGCTCTCGGCGGTGGTCAATAACAATACGCCCGATGATCTTGAGGTCACAGTGACGCTCCAGGCATCCGGTGCTCAGATCGTTGGCCGGTCGGCTCAGCAGGTGCGCGTCCCCGCCGGCGGCCGCGCCGACGTGAGCTGGTCGATCGAAGTCGATGCCGAGGCCCGCTGGGTCGATCTCACCTTCACCGCCGGGGGCGGCGGCCTCTCCGATGCCTCTAAGCCCCCCCTGGGTGATCCCGCCAACGGCCAGATGCTGCCCGTTTATCGCTACGAAGTGCCGGAGACGGTCGGCACAGCCGGCCAGCTGGTCGGCGAGGCCGCCCGCATCGAGGGCGTCGTCCTGCCCCCCACCTACGACGTGACACAGGGCAATGTCCGCGTCCAGATCGATCCGTCGCTGGCCGCCAGCACGCTGGAGGGCCTCGACTATCTTGAGCATTACCCCTACGAATGCACCGAGCAGACCGTCAGCCGCTTCCTGCCCAACGCCATGACCCTGCTCGCCTTCCGCCAGTTTGACCTGCAGGACGCCGCGCTGGAGGCGGCTCTGGAGCGCAACCTGAACGTCGGTCTGCAGCGTCTCTATGCCCAGCAGCACATCGATGGCGGCTGGGGCTGGTGGGTCAACAGCCCCAGCAACCCCACCGTCACCGCCTATGTGGTGCAGGGGCTGGTCGCCGCCTCCGAGACCGGCGCCGCTGTGGAGGATCGCGTCCTGAATGACGCCGTTCGCTACCTGCAGGGGCAGCTTCGCCCCCTCGATACCCTGGACGATCACAGCCTGCTCAACCGCCAGGCGTACATGCTGTATGTGCTGGCCCGCGCCGGCCAGCCGGATGCCAGCCGCACCGTTCAGCTGTTCGAGAACCGCCAGTCCCTTGCCATCTGGGCGCGCGCGCTGCTGGCCCAGACCCTCTGGATGATCGACCCCGCCGACCCGCGCCTGCAGGACATCCAGTCCGATCTCGTCAGCAGCGCCCTCGTCAGCGCCACCGGCGCGCACTGGGAGGAGCCTGAGCGCGACCGCGCCAACTGGGCCACCGATACCCGCACCACAGCGATCGTCCTGGATACCTTCGCCCTGCTCTGGCCGGACAGCGACCTGGCCCCCAACATCACCCGCTGGCTCATGATCGCTCGCCAGGGCGGCCACTGGGAGACCACTCAGGAGACCGTCTGGGCGCTCATCGGCCTCTCTCACTGGATGGTCGCCACCGGCGAGCTGGAGCCGGACTTCACCTGGGAGTTCACTTTCAACGGTGCCCCGCTTGCCAGCGGTCAGGCTGTCCCCGCCTCCGTCACGGAGTCCGAGGTCATCACCATCGATGTCCGCGACCTCATGCGCGATGAGGTCAACCGCCTGCTGTTCGAGCGCACTGAGGGACCCGGCCGCCTGTACTACACCGCCCATCTGACCGCCTACCTGCCGGTCGAGGAGGTCGAGCCGCTGAACCGCGGCATCGTCGTCACGCGCCGCTACCTGGATTCGCAGGGCCGCCCGGTCACGCAGGGCCGCGTCGGCGATGTCCTCACCGTTGAGCTCACCCTGATCGCGCCCGCTGATCTCTACTATCTGGTCGTTGAGGATCCCTACCCCGCAGGCGCGGAGGCCGTCGATGCCGGCCTGCTCACGGAGAGTGTCGTCGGCGAGCGTCCGCAGGTGGAGCCCTCCGATCCGCTCGCGCAGGGCTGGGGCTGGTGGCTGTTCACCGAAACCGAACTCCGCGACGAGAAAGCCGTCCTCTTCGCCGACTTCCTGCCTGCGGGCACCTATCAGCACCGCTACCAGGTTCGGCTGGGGCTGCCGGGGGCCTATCGCGTCATCCCGCCGGTTGCCCGCGAGTTCTACTTCCCGGAGGTCTACGGGCGCGGCGAGGGGATGCTGTTCACCATCTTGCCATAATCGCAGGCATCGGATGCTCTGCCGGGGCGGCGCACGGCCGCCGCCCCGGCCCTACAAGGAGGACTTCGTGGAAATCCAGTTCACCCCCTATCAGGCCGAAGTGCTGACGCCGAACTTCCATATCGCCGGCGAGCTGCACCCGAGGGGCAATCCTACCATCTACATCAACGATTCCCAGTATCCCACCTTCACCCTCTACTCAGCGACCCTCAGCCCGGCGGCGGCGGGCGCGAGCCTCCCTGCGATGAGTATGTCCGAGCTTTATGTGGTCAAAGACGAGGTGCATGTGCTGGCTCTGCATGGTTTCGAGCGGACCTCGGCGCAGCTTCTGCCCGCCACCCACCGCCTGATCTGCTTCACCGATACCTATGTCATCCGGGGGAATTTCCACACCGGCCCGGAGACGCGCGCCGCCGATGTCTTCTATATGGGCGCTGGCCCCTTCTACGGCGCCTCCGATGTCGAGGTGTTTCCGGTCCGCCCGCTGGCCATTGAGGTCAGCCTGAGCGTGCCGCTGGCCTTCGTGCATCGTGGCGCAGTGCGCGCCTTCTATCTGCACGAGGGCTGACCTTCGGGCAGCGGTCATCCATGGGGCGCTGGCTGGCCTTCGCGGCGGCTTCCCTCCCGGCGCTGTGGCTGTCGTGGCCGTACCTCCGCGATCCGCGCGCGCACGGCTTCTACCGCTTCTTCGCCTTTGAGGCTGTCCTGGGGCGGGTCGCCCTGAACAGCCCCTCCTGGTTCCTCCGCCCCGCCGCGCCCCGCCAGATCATCTCCTGGCTGCTGCTGAGCGCGGTCAGCCGCCGCTCTCCAGGCTCGCCACCACGATCACTCGCTGCGCATAGACGCGGAAGGTCTCATTCCACCCGGCACAGGTGATCAGCGTCAGCCGCGCATCGCGTGTCGGGAAGGCGACCTCGACGGCGTCCGACTCGACGACCTTGACCTCCGAGACCACATACGTGAATTTCTCATCGCCGTGCTCGATGAACACCCGATCGCCCGGCTCCAGCGTGTGCAGTTCCTGGAACGGACCCCAGCCCGCCCCGGGGATCGTGATATGCCCGGCCAGCACCGCGTTGCCCGGTTCGCCGGGGTAGGCCGTCCCCTCCAGGTGGGCAACCTCGCCCTTCAACCGCGAGATGTCCCACTGCCGCGCCACGAACGGCGCTTCGATCATCGGCGCCTCGATCGCCAGCCGGGGGATGAACAGCCGGAAAGCCTCTGAGGAGGCCGCCTCCGACCCGCTCGACGCCGCCGGCGTGGCCGCGGGTTCCTGAAAGCTGCGCCATAGATAGTAGGCGATCATCGCCGTGAAGCCGGCCAGCCCTGCCAGGGCCAGCCGGCTCAGCCGACGGCGCAGCGTGTAGGCGGCGTACACGTTGTAGCCGAAGGCTCGCCGCTGTTCCCACACCTGCCGGGCGCGCAGCAGCAGCGCCACGGCCGCGCCGATCAGCAGCCCCGCGATCAGTTCCACCTGATTCAGCGATGCCAGCCCTCTCGACAGGTCTTCCAGCACCTTGCCTGCTGCCTCCATCCTATCCGCTCGCTGCCCGGATTATACCGTACTCCGGCCCCCGGAATCGCCGGGCCGCGGAGAGAGCCGCGGCCCGTGAGGGTTTCTTTCTGCTGGCAGGTTAATAGCGATCGCGATCGCCCCCGCCGCCAGGGCGCCCGCCGCCGGGACGGCCTCCCCCGCCGCCGGGGCGTCCGCCGCCCGAACGGCCCCCGCCGGAG